>JAFEFU010000010.1 GCA_018240425.1 Pseudomonadota bacterium
CGCGTTGCCGCGGGGATCAGGCTTTGTTAACCCTGAGGCGGGAATGATTACCCAAGTGTTAATATGCACAAGTTTCAGCAATCCGGGGGCGCGAAAGTCTTAAATGGTTAAGGGACAGGTCAACTCGATGACGGGCTTCGCCTCGGGGCGCGGCGGGGGAGCGGGCCATGCCTGGGTCTGGGATCTGCGCTCGGTGAACGGCAAGGGGCTCGACCTGCGCCCGCGTCTGCCGGACTGGGTCGAGGGGCTCGAGGCGGCGGTGCGCGGCGCGCTCTCGGCGCGGATCGCGCGCGGCAGCGTCAGCCTGTCGCTGCGCCTCGCCCGCGACGGGGCGGCGAAGGGACCGGGCCTGAACCCGGCGGGCCTCCAGGCGGCGCTGGCCAGCCTGCGCGCCGCCGACGAGGCCGCGCGGGCCGCCGGGTTCGACCTTGCGCCGCTGACCGCGGGCGACCTTCTTCAGATGAAGGGCGTGCTCGACCCGACCGAGGATGGCGACGACACGGCGGGGCTGCTCGCGGCGCTGACCGCCGATCTCGACCGGCTCCTTGCCGATTTCACCGCCGCCCGCGCCCGCGAAGGCGCGGCGCTGGCGCGCGTGCTCGCCGGCCAGATCGACCAGATTTCCGCGCTGATCGACCGCGCGCGCGCCGCGGCCGAGGCCCGCCGGCCCCTGCAGGAGGCTTCGCTGAAGGAGAACCTCGCCCGGGTGCTGGCAGGAGCGGCCGAGGCCGATCCGGCGCGCGTCGCGCAGGAGCTGGCGCTTCTGACGCTCAAGGCCGACGTGACCGAGGAGCTTGACCGGCTGGATGCCCATGTCGAGGCGGCGCGGGCGCTGATGGCCGGGGGCGGCGCGATCGGGCGCAAGCTCGACTTCCTGATGCAGGAGTTCATGCGCGAGGCCAACACGCTCTGTTCCAAGTCGGGCAATGTCGAGCTGACCCGCATCGGGCTTGACCTCAAGACCGTGATCGACCAGATGCGCGAGCAGGTTCAGAACGTGGAATGACCATGCAGAGGCGCGGCCTTCTCATCATCCTGTCCTCGCCCTCGGGGGCGGGGAAGTCGACGCTGGCGAGGCGGCTGATGGCCTGGGACCCGACCCTGCGCTTTTCGGTCTCGGCCACGACGCGCGCCCCGCGCGAGGGCGAGGTGGACGGGCGCGAGTATTATTTCCGCTCGCACGCGCAGTTCGAGGCGATGGTGGCGGCGGGCGAGATGCTGGAACATGCCGAGGTCTTCGGCCATTTCTACGGCTCGCCCCGCGCCCCGGTCGAGGCGGCGATGGCCGAGGGGCGCGACACGCTGTTCGACATCGACTGGCAGGGCGGCCAGCAGATCCGCAATTCCGCGCTTGGCAAGGACGTGGTGTCGGTCTTCATCCTGCCGCCGTCGATCGCCGAACTGGAGCGCCGCCTGCGGACGCGCGGGCAGGACAGCGACGCGGTGATCCGGGGCCGCATGGCCAAGTCCGAGGCCGAGATCAGCCACTGGGCCGAATATGACTATGTGCTGGTCAACGACGATCTCGACGCGGCCGAGGCGCGGCTCAAGACCGTGCTGATGGCCGAGAGGATGCGCCGCGACCGCCAGCCCGGCCTGTCCGAGTTCGTGCGCGGCCTGAACAGGGAGTTCGAAGCCAGATGATCTACACGCTTGACGGAGTGGCCCCCGAGATCGGCGGAGGGGTCTGGGTGGCGCCGGATGCCAACATCATCGGCCAGGTGCGGCTGATGGCCGGTGTCAATGTCTGGTTCGGCGTCACCATGCGCGGCGACAATGAATGGATCGAGGTCGGCGCCGGCTCGAACGTGCAGGAGAACTGCGTCCTGCACACCGACATGGGCTTTCCCCTGACGATCGGCGCCGACTGCACCATCGGCCACAAGGCGATGCTGCACGGCTGCACCATCGGCGACGGCAGCCTGATCGGCATGGGCGCGACCATCCTCAACGGCGCGCGGATCGGCCGGGGCTGCCTGATCGGTGCAGGCGCGCTGGTGACCGAGGGCAAGGAGATTCCCGACGGGAGCCTGGTGATGGGCGCCCCCGGCCGGGTGGTGCGCAGCCTCGACGATGCCGCGCGCGAGCGGCTTCTGAAGTCGGCCGAGGGCTACCGCAGGAACGCCGCACGCTTTGCCGGCGGGCTGCGCGCCCTCTGACCCTCGGCCGGGTCGCGATCGGCTGCCGTTCATCTTGGCGGAAATATCCCGGGGGTCGCCATTGGTGCGCCATTGGTCCGAGCACCAATGGCGACGGGGCAGCGTCCCCATCCTGCCCCGGACCGGATCGACATTCAGCGCCTGCTTCCGACCTTTTTGGTCCGGGTGGCAGAGGCCATCGCCTCTGCCATGCGATGACGGTTGGCCTTGTCCCGGCGATGGCCCCAAAGGCCATCGGCCGGCGCCCGTCCCGCCATCGGCGGGCGCTTTGCGCCCACCGGGGCAGGCGCCGGCCTCTGACTGTTCATGACACCAACGGTCCAGCGGCAGCGTTTCCGCGCGGTCGGGGGAAACGCGATGCGTTTCCTGATCCCGTCCTGATCCCGACCGGGCCCATGCCAGTTGGCAATGGATGGATGTCGATCCGCCCTACGGCGCCGCGGGCTCCAGCACCGTGATCCCGGTCGCGGCGCCGCGCGCCAGTGAAGGATCAAGCGACATGGGGATATAGTCGCCCCGCCGCCACAGCTCGCTCAGGTCGTCATAATGGCGCGACAGCGGATGGCCCGACTGGCCGGTCGAGATGATGAAGACCGAACTGTCTGGATCGGCCATGTCGTAGACCCCGCGATAGACCGGGCCCGCGACGTTCAGCCACGGGGCGCGCGGATCGCCGCCGGTCAGGCCGCGCATCAGCGTATGGTCGCTGCCGCTGGTCGACTGGCGGATGTTGACCACCCACTTCAGGACCGGCATCGCGCCCAGGACCGGATGGTCCTGCCGGGCCTCGTGCGCGTCCCCCCACCGCCAGCTGCCGATGTTCGGGCCATAGCGCTGCGTGAGATCGAGAAGCGCGTCGTCCAGCGCCATGCGCGCGATGTCGGCGCAGGTCTCGACCGGGGCGGACTGGATGATGTCGCACCAGCGGCTGGCCCCGTCGGTGTCGCGGTAGACCCGTTCGAGAAACAGCGGCTCGGGGCGGGCAAAGGCCTCGGCCAGGGGGCCCAGCTCGTCGCGCACCAGCCGCGCCTGCAGGGCCCGCGCCCAGGCGGCATAGATCAGCGGCTCGGGCAGGTGCTCGCTCATGTCGCCGTCCCAGGCGGCCAGCAGCTCCAGCGCCTTCTGGCGCTGACGCTCGGGCGTCCCTTCGGGGGCGGCGGTGCCGGTGAACCACAGATCCTTGCCGATCAGCGGCAGGATGGTGCGCGCGTCGGTGGCGTTGGTGTCCAGCTGCGCGGCGATGAAGCTTTCGCGGCTGTGGACCTCGCGCTCCTCCATGAGCTTCGTCCAGCGCTGCACCCGCTGGCTGTCGCCCCAGGCGAAGCTGACATGGTTGGGGAACGGCCGGTCGATGATCTTGTTGTTCGTCGCGCCGACGATGCCGCCGGGGGGATCGAGGAAGCGCGGGTTCGAGGCATAGGGCAGGCGGCCGGACCAGCGGTTCTTCGCCTCCCACCCCGGCGAGGGCAGCCGGCCCTGCGCCTGCTTGGCCGGGTCGCGCGCGGGCAGGGCGCCGAAAAGGACCATGCCGACATGGTCGTGGTCGGCAAGCGTGACGTTGACCGCCGGCGCGATCTGCGCCTCGCCCGCCGCCACCGCCGAGGCCAGGTCGCCCGCCCGCATCAGCCGGATGGCCGAGGTCAGCGTCGTGTCGGCAGGGTCGAGCCCGGTCCAGCCGAGCGTCATCACATGGCCGCGGGGCGTCACCGACTGCACATCGTAGAGGTCGGCGGGCAGGACCGGGCCGTTGGCGCTCCAGTAAAGGGTGATGGTGACCGGGGCCGCGTCCTTGACCTCGATGATCGACTTGCGGGTCTGGAACGAGGTCCAGCCATCGGGCGTGCGGTAGCGGGTCGGGTCGGACGGGTCGAGTTCCTCGAGGAACAGATCCTGGTCGTCGGCGAAGGCCGCGGCAATGCCCCAGCCGATCTTCGTGTTGCGCCCGGCGAGGACGGCGGGGATGCCGGGCACCGTCGCGCCGATCACGCCGCCCGACTGCAGTTCCAGCCGCGCAAGGTAGAAGGGCGCGGGCGCGGCGAAGGGCAGGTGCGGGTCGTTGGCCAGAAGCGAGGCATTGGCCGCCGCCCGCTTTGGCGCCGCCGCCCAGGCGTTCGAGGCCGCGGCGCGGGCCTGCGGACGGGCGGGCCACAAGGGATCGGCGGCCGCGTCGTCGCCGGCATAGCGGCGCGACGGGTCGGGCAGGGGGCCGGGGGCGAGGCTTGCATAGGGCGGCAGCGCGGCCACCCCGTCGCCGGGCATGTCGGGCATCAGGTCGCGCGGCCAGTCGGGATTGAGCAGCGAAAGGCGGGCGCGCAGCACCTCGTTCTCGGCCTGTCCGGTGTCCTGGAAGGCCATCAGCTTCATCAGCGCGATCGAATCGGCGGGCTGCCAATAGGCGATCTCGCCGGGATAGAGGAAGAACTCGGGCGCGCCCCGGCCCCGGGCCTCGGAATTGACGATCCCGATCCAGGCGTTGACCCCCCTGGCATAGGCCTCGAGCGCCGCGCGCGTCGCGTCGTCCTGGGCCGCAACCGACTGGACCGCCAGCCGGTAGAGGTCGAGCCGCCGCATCAGCTCGTCGCTTTTCAGGGTGCGGGCGCCGAACACCTCGGACAGGCGCCCCTGCACGGTGCGCCGGGCGATGACCATCTGCCAGAGCCGGTCCTGGGCATGGGCATAGCCGAGCGCGAAATAGACATCGGCGTCGGTCTTGCCGAAGATGTGGGGCACGTCGGCGGTGTCGCGCACGATCTCGACCGGGGCCGAGATGCCGGCGATGGCGCGGTGGTCGTTGTAGTCGGGCAGCGATCCGGCGGCGAAATAATAGGCCAGCCCCGCCCCGGCGATGATGAGCAGCAACGCAAGCGCGACAAGGCGCACGAGCCAGCGGAAGAGCGTTGCCATGAGACCCCGGGGCAGAGACAGAAGGATTGACGGCAGGAACAGGCCGGTTCACTAGGGCAGAACGCGGGCGACCGCAATCACTTCGGGCAGGCAGGGGCAGGACGAATGGCGAAGGTGGCATTTCTCGGCTTGGGCGTGATGGGCTTTCCGATGGCGGGCCATCTCGCCGCCAAGGGCCACGAGGTCACGGTCTGGAACCGCACGGCGGCCAGGGCCGAAGCCTGGCTCGCCCGGCACAAGGGCCGCGCCGCCGCCACCGCCGCCGAAGCGGCCGATGGCGCCGAATTCGTGATGGCCTGCGTCGGCAACGACGACGACCTGCAATCCGTCTGCGTCGGTCGAGACGGCGCGTTCGAGGGACTCGGCAAGGGCGCTGTCTTCGTCGATCACACCACGGTTTCGGCCAAGGTGACGCGCGAACTGGCCGCCATCGCCAGGGACCGGGGGGCGGGCTTCGTCGACGCGCCGGTCTCGGGCGGCCAGGCCGGGGCCGAGAACGGCGTCCTGTCGGTCATGTGCGGCGGCGAGGAAGGCCATTATGCCGCCGCCGAGCCGGTGATCGCCGCCTATGCCCGCATCTGCCGGCGGCTCGGGCCGTCGGGCGCGGGGCAGCTCGCCAAGATGGTCAACCAGATCTGCATCGCCGGCCTCGTGCAGGGGCTGGCCGAGGGGCTGCACTTCGCCGAGAAGGCCGGCCTCGACATTCCCGACCTGGTCGAGGTCATCAGCCAGGGCGCGGCCGGCAGCTGGCAGATGGTCAACCGCCACAAGACGATGGCCGAGAACCGCTTCGACTTCGGCTTTGCCGCCGACTGGATGCGCAAGGATCTGGGCATCTGCCTCGACACGGCAGACGAATTGAAGGTCAGCCTGCCGGTCACGGCGCTGGTCGACCAGTTCTACAAGGATGTCCAGAAGATCGGCGGCGGCCGCTGGGACACGTCGAGCCTGATTGCCCGCCTGCGCGCGCTTGGCTGACGCCTCCCGCGCGAGCCTTCCGGTCAGGGAATGATCCGCGTGTACTTGGTGCCCTTGAGCGAGGCGCCGACGATGAATCCCGCCTGGCCGAAGACATAGGCCACCACCGGCGCCGTCGTCGTGGCGCTGTCGACGCCCGCGCTTTTCCCGCCGTCGGGGAAGGCATATTCGACGTCTGCCCCCGCGGTCCAGCCCGGCGAGGCGCGGAAGTTCGCCAGTGCGTCGGGGGTCATGAACAGGAGCACATGCGCATATTGCTGCGCGCCGATCTGCAGGCCCCAGCTGGCCTGGGTCGCCGAATAGTAATCCACGGTCACGTCGTTGATCCTCAGCGCGCCGCGCCCGTAGGCGCCGCCGAAGAAGACCCCGGCCTCGGTCACCAGGGGCATGTAGAGGACGCCCGCCGCCTGCGAGATCTTCTCGGCCGCGCGCGGGAAGTTCCGCTTCATGTAGTCGCGCGTCGCATCGACCCGCGCGTCGATGGTGGCGCCGCCGGTGCTGCCCACGCCGTTGCCGCAGGCCGCCAGCCCGAGGCTCGCGCCGCCGGCCACGATCAGTCCGCGCCTGGAAATCCCTGTCATGCTCTTGCCCCGCCTGTTGTTTCCGGCCGCCCTTGCCGGCGGCCCTTGCCTAGCTATAGCCGCTCTGGCCGCGCCTGTCATCGGTCCGCGCGCCCCGGCCCCGCCTTTCGGCAAGCCTTCGCGCGGGGGCCTCAGCCGGCCAGCATCCGCGCCGCCTCGGGGGCGAAATAGGTGAGGATGCCGTCGCAGCCCGCCCGCCGGAAGGCCACGAGGCTTTCGAGGATCACCGCCTCCTTCACCCAGCCGTTCAGGATGGCGCCCTTCAGCATCGCATACTCGCCGCTGACCTGGTAGGCGAAGGTCGGCACCCCGAAGGCGTCCCTGACCTCGCGGCAGATGTCGAGATAGGGCATCCCCGGCTTGACCATCACCATGTCGGCGCCCTCGTCCAGGTCGCGCGCGACCAGCCGCAGCGCCTCGGCCCGGTTGGCGGGGTTCATCTGGTAGGTCTTCTTGTCGCCCTTCAGCGCCCCCGTGGCGCCCACCGCATCGCGGAACGGCCCGTAGAAGGCCGAGGCATACTTGGCGGCATAGGAGAGGATCGCCACGTCCCGGTGCCCCGCCGCCTCGAGCGCCCGCCGCATTGCGCCCACCCGCCCGTCCATCATGTCCGAGGGGCCAAGGATGTCGGCGCCGGCCTCGGCCTGCGCCAGCGCCATCCTGACCAGTGCCTCGACGGTCTCGTCGTTCAGGATCACCCCGTCCTTCACCAGCCCGTCATGGCCGAGCGCGTTGTAGGGGTCGAGCGCCACGTCGGTCATCACCGCGACCTCGGGCACCGCCGCCTTGATCGCCCGGATCGTCCGGTTCGAGAGGTTTGCGGGATTCCAGGCCTCTTCGCAGGTCTCGGTCCTGAGCGCGGGGTCGGTGTAGGGAAAGAGGCACACCGCCGGTATCCCCAGCCGCGCCGCGGTCTCGGCGGCCCTGACCGCGCCGTCGACGGTCAGGCGGCTGACGCCCGGCATCGAGGGCACCTCGGCGTCGGCGCCGGGCACGTCGGTCACGAACAGGGGCCAGATGAAGTCGGCCGGCGACAGGCGCGTCTCGGCCACCATCTCGCGCAGGGCCGCCGTGCGGCGCAGGCGGCGAAGGCGCAGGGCGGGGAAGGCGGGGACATGCGGGGTCATGGTCTGGTCCTGTCGGCTGGCAATGCGCGCCCGCCAGCGCTGCCACGGTTTTTCCCGAGGCTCAAGGGTAGAAACGGCGGCGGCGGCCAGATAGCATGGGCCAAGGCACGGGCCCCTGCGTCCCGGACTGCGACCGGAGACCGGATTGACCTTCGCCCACCTGTTCCTCAGCCTGCTCGACCTGCGGTCCTTCGCCAGCATCTGGTACTGGCTCGCGCTCGCGGTCCTGTGGACGGTGCTGGCCCATTGGGTGATGGGCGCGCCCTTCGACATGGTCGCCCGCGCCCGCCGGCTGGGCGGCCAGGACATGCGCGACCTCGAGGACTGCGTCCGCGTGGCCCGGACCCGGCTTGCCCGGCTGGGCGGCGGCGCGGGGCTGGTGCTGACCGCGCTTGGGGCCTGCGCGGGCACGGTGCTGGCGCTTCTCGGCTTTGTCTACCGGGTCGAGTTCTGCCAGGCCCTGTTCCTGCTTGTCCTTCCCCTGCCGCTGGTCCTGTGGCTGCGGATCGCGCTGGCCCGGCGCATCGGGCGCGAGGGGCTGGCGGGCGAGGCCCTGTGCCACCGGCTGGCCATGCACCGGATCGCGGTCCAGGCGATCGGCGCCGCCGCGATCCTCGTCACCGGCGCCTGGGGCACCTTCCAGAACCTCATGGCCGGTTACTGACGCGGGCCCGCTTGACACGGATGGCCGGGCGGTTAGGTCAGGGGCCATGACCGCGCCCGCCCACATCACCCTTTCCGGCGCCCCCGAGGGCTTCGACGCCCGCGCGCTGGCGCGCGAGCTGGAGCGTGGCGCGCCCGTCGTCCACATCGCCCGCGACGACAAGCGGATGGAGGCGATGCGCGCGGCACTGGCCTTTCTCGCCCCCGGCGCGGTGGTGCTGACCTTTCCGGCCTGGGACTGCCTGCCCTATGACCGGGTCTCGCCCAACCCCGACCTGTCGGCGGCGCGCATGGCGACGCTCGCCGCGCTGGCGCAGGGCGTGCCGGGGCCCTTCATCCTTCTGACCACGCTGAACGGCGCCTGCCAGCGCCTGCCCGCCCGCGAGGTGGTCCGCGCCGCGGCCTTCTCGGCCACGGCGGGCCAGCGCCTCGACGAGGGCGCGCTCAAGTCCTACCTGGTGCGCATGGGCTTTTCGCAGACCGCCACGGTCTCGGAACCCGGCGACTACGCGGTGCGCGGCGGGATCATCGACATCTATCCGCCGGGGCAGGCCGGGCCGGTCAGGCTCGACCTTTTCGGCGATGTGCTGGACGGTGCCCGCCGCTTCGACCCCGCCAGCCAGCGCACCATCGAGAAGCTCGCCCGGATCGAGTTGGCGCCGGTCTCCGAAGTCATCCTCGACGAGGCGGCGATCACCCGCTTCCGCCAGAACTACCGCATCGAGTTCGGGGCGGCGGGAACCGACGATCCGCTCTACGAGGCGGTCAGCGCCGGGCGCAAGCACGCGGGCATGGAGCACTGGCTGCCCTACTTCCACGAGCGCCTCGAAACCCTGTTCGACTACCTGCCGGGCGCCACGGTCGTGCTGGACGACCAGACCACCCCGGCGCGGCTGTCGCGTTGGGACGGCATCGCCGACCAGTACGACACCCGCAAGGAGGCGCTGAACCGCAGGGACCGGCTGGATTCGGTCTACAAGCCCTGTCCGCCCGAACTGCTCTACCTGCCCGAGGCCGGCTGGCAGCAGGCGCTCGCGCCGCACCGGGTGGTGCAGCTGGTCGCGCTGCCCCAGCCGACCGGGCCGGGCGTCCTGGATGCAGGCGCGCGGATCGGGCGCAATTTCTCGCCCGAGCGCCAGCTGGAAAACGTCAGCCTTTTCGGGGCATTGTCCGACCACCTGAAGGCGCGACTGAAAGAGGGGCAGGTCATCGTCGCCTCCTATTCCGACGGCGCGCGCGAGCGGCTGAAGGGGCTGCTCGAGGATGAGGGCGTCAAGGGCGCCGTCCTCGTCCGCGACATGCGCGAGGTGCCCGAGGGGCGCGGCACCCTGCATCTCGCGGTATGGGCGCTTGAACACGGGTTCGAATGCCCGGGCCTGACCGTGATCTCGGAACAGGACGTTCTCGGCGACCGCCTGATCCGCGGCGCCCGGAAACGCAGGCGGGCCGAGAACTTCCTGACCGAAGCCCAGTCGCTGTCCCCCGGCGATCTGGTGGTGCATGTCGAGCATGGGGTCGGGCGCTATCGGGGCCTCGAGACGATCACCGCGCTCGGTGCCCCGCACGAATGCGTGCATCTCGAATATGCCGAGGGCGCGCGGCTGTACCTGCCGGTCGAGAACATCGAGCTTCTCAGCCGCTATGGCCACGAGGAGGGGCTGCTCGACCGGCTGGGCGGCGGGGCCTGGCAGGCGCGCAAGGCCCGCCTGAAGGAGCGCATCCGCCAGATCGCCGAGCGGCTGATGCGGGTGGCGGCGGAACGGGCCCTGCGCCAGGCCCAGATCCTCGAGGCCGCGCACCACGACTGGGACGCCTTCGCCGCCCGCTTTCCCTATCAGGAGACCGACGACCAGCTTTCCGCCATCGCCGACGTGGTGGCCGACCTCGGGGCCGGCAGTCCGATGGACCGGCTGATCGTCGGCGACGTGGGCTTCGGCAAGACCGAGGTCGCCATGCGCGCCGCCTTCGTCGCTGCCCAGTCGGGGGTGCAGGTGGCGGTGATCGCACCGACGACGCTGCTCGCGCGCCAGCATTTCAAGACCTTCGCCGACCGTTTCCGCGGCACCGCGATCACCGTGCGGCCCCTGTCGCGCTTCGTCAGCGCGAAGGACGCGGCGATGACCCGCGACGGGCTGGCCGACGGCACGGTCGATATCGTGATCGGCACCCACGCGGTGCTGGCCAAGGCGGTGAAGTTCCGCAATCTCGGCCTTCTTGTCATTGACGAGGAACAGCATTTCGGCGTCAGCCACAAGGAGCGGCTGAAGGAGATGCGCTCCGAGGTCCATGTCCTGACCCTGACCGCGACCCCGATCCCGCGCACCCTGCAACTGTCCCTGACCGGGGTGCGCGACCTGTCGATCATCGGCACCCCGCCGGTGGACCGGCTGGCGATCCGCACCTATGTCAGCGAGTTCGATTCCGTCACCATCCGCGAGGCGCTGCTGCGCGAACGCTATCGCGGCGGGCAAAGCTTCTACGTCGTTCCGCGCATTTCCGATCTGCCGGAAATCGAGGAGTTCCTGAAGTCCCACGTCCCCGAAGTCACCTGCATCGTCGCGCACGGGCAACTGGCGGCGGGCGACCTGGACGAACGGATGAACGCCTTCTACGACGGCAGGTATGACGTGCTCCTGGCCACCACCATCGTCGAGAGCGGCCTCGACATCCCGACGGCGAACACGATGATCGTCCACCGAGCCGACATGTTCGGGCTGAGCCAGCTTTACCAGATCCGCGGCCGCGTCGGCCGGTCCAAGGCGCGCGCCTATGCCTATCTGACGACCAAGCCGCGCGCGCCGCTGACCCCGGCCGCGCAAAAGCGCCTGCGGCTTCTCGGTTCGCTCGACAGTCTCGGCGCGGGGTTTTCGCTGGCCTCGCAGGATCTCGACCTGCGCGGCGCCGGCAACCTTCTGGGCGAGGAGCAGTCGGGCCATATCCGCGAGGTCGGCTATGAGCTGTACCAGTCGATGCTCGAGGACACGATCGCGCGGCTGAAGTCGGGCGAGCTGCAGGGCCCGGCCGGGGACGAGGGCGAATGGGCGCCGCAGATCAACCTCGGCGTTCCGGTCCTGATCCCCGAGGAGTATGTGCCCGATCTCGACGTGCGCCTCGGCCTCTACCGCCGCCTGTCGCAGCTGGCCACCAAGACCGAGCTCGAAGGTTTTGCCGCCGAGCTGATCGACCGGTTCGGCCCCTTGCCGCGCGAGGTCAACACGCTCCTCCTCGTCGTGCGGATCAAGGGCACCTGCCGGCGGGCCGGGATCGCGCGGCTCGATGCGGGGCCGAAGGGGATCACCCTCCAGTTCCACCGCGACAAGTTCGCCAATCCGGGCGGGCTGGTCGAGTTCCTTCAGGCGCGGGCCGGCAGCGCCAGGGTCAAGGACAACCGCATCCTCATCGCCGGCGATTTCACGCGCGAGGGCGAGCGGATCAAGGGCGCCTTCGCCGCGGCGCGCGATCTTGCCGAAAAGGCGGCGGCGCGCGCCTGATCAAAAGCGCCGCGAGCGCCGCATCAGGCCCATCGCGCAGGCCGAGCAGAGGGCGGCGGCGGCCATCGACGGCACCGGGGTGCCGTTGAACATCAGCCCGACGAAGCCCGCGATCAGCGCCGACAGGACGGTGGAGAGCGCGGTGATGACCGAGGTGGCCATGCCTGCCAGATGCCCCATCTTCTGCATCGCCAGTGCATTGAGGTTGCCGAAGGTCAGCCCGGCGATGAAGAAGATGCTGTTGGCCCAGACGAAAAAGGCTGCAAATCCGGGGACTCCGCCGGGTTCCCTCAACCAGAACAGCACCAGCATGACGAGCGAGAGCGCCGCCTGCACCGCATAGGCCAGCGTGGCGATCTGGCGCATCCCGATCCGCATCACCAGCCAGCCGTTGACCATCGAGGCGGTGGACGAGACCACCGCGATCAGCGCGAACCAGTAGGGGAACTCGGCGGCCCGGCCCCAGGTCTGGTCGAAGATCTGCTGGATCGAGGAGAGAAGCCCCAGCATCTGCCCGAAGCCGAGCGCCATGACCAGGGTGTAGAGCCTGACCTCGGCGCTGGCCAGAACCTCGCGCAGTCCCGACAGGATCAGGTGCCCCCGGAGCGGACGGCGCGCCGCGGGGGCAAGCGTCTCGGGCTGGCGCAGGCTGACCCAGACGAGCGCGGTCAGCGCGAAGAGGACATAGGCGAGGAAGATCGCGCGCCAGCCAGCGAGGAAGATGATGCCCTGGCCGAGCATCGGCGCCAGCGCCGGCACCACCATGAACACCATCATCACGAAGGACATGACCCGCGCCATCTCGCGCCCCTGAAACAGGTCGCGGCTCAGCGCCAGCCCGACGACGCGCGGGGCGGCGGCGCCGATCCCTTGGACGAAGCGGGCGGCCAGAAGGAAGCCGAGCCCCGAGGCGAAGTGCGCGGTGATCGCGGCGGCGACGTAAAGCACCAGGCCCCCGGCAATCACCGGCTTGCGGCCCCAGGCATCCGACATCGGTCCGACGAACAGCGTCCCGATCCCCATCCCTAGGATGAAGACCGACAGGATCAGCTGGGCGCGGTTGGGCGCCTCGGGCGTCAGTTCCTGGGCGATCGACGGCAGCGACGGCAGCATGGCGTCGATCGAGAAGGCGACCGTCGCGAACAGCATCGCCAGCATCGCGGTGAATTCCGCCCGGCGGGGCCGGCGTGGCGCGTCAAGGGTGGCGTCCGGAAGGGACATGTCAATGGTCTTTCGTGTTTTCAATCAGTTCATCGATGACGCTCACCCAAAGGTCCGCAGGCTGCGCCCCGGGGATCACATGGCGGTCGGCGACGATGAAGGTCGGCACCGCCTGCACGCCCCTGTCCTGGGAATGGGCGATCCGGGCGCGGATCTCGGCGCGGTCGGCCTCCGAGGCAAGAAGCCGCGCGACAAGGGCGCCGTCCAGTCCGCATTCGCCGGCGATGGCGGCAAGGGTTTCGGGCGAACCGATGTCGCGCCCGTCGTGCCAATAGGCGCCGAACAGCGCCGTGACCATCTGCGTCTGTCTTCCCTCGAGTCCGGCCCAGTGGATCAGGCGATGCGCGTCGAGCGTGTTCGGCGCGCGGTTGATCGCCGGCAGGTCGAAGGCGATGCCGGCCTTTTCGGCATGGGCCAGGAGCGGCTCGTGCACGCGCACGATGTTCTCGCGGCTGCCGAACTTGGCGGCCATGTAGGCCTGGCGGTCCATCCCTTCGGGCGGCAATTCGGGATTGAGCTGGAAGGGGTGCCATTCGATCCGGAAGGGATGGTCGGGGCGGGCTGCCAGCGCCTGGTCGAGATAGCCTTTGCCGACATAGCACCACGGGCAAGCCAAATCCGAGATAATATCAAGCTTTATCATGTATCTATCCTGCAAAGTTCGCGCAATGCGCGGCGGTTCAGCTTGCCGTTCGCGGTGTGCGGCAGCGCCGCGACCCGATCATAGCGCCGGGGCTGCTTGTAGCGGGCGAGGTGCGTGCCCGCGTGGGCTTGCAGCGCCCCGGGCGCCGCGGGGCCGGTGTAGCAGGCGACGATGATCGACTTGCCCGGCCCAAGCGCCACCTCGACCACGCCGACCTCGCCCGCGCCGGGGCAGAGGGCCAGCGCCGCCTCGACCTCGTCTGGCGAGACGCGGAAGCCGCCGGCGTTCATCATGTCGTCGGCGCGGCCGAGGATGCGGATGGCGCCGTCCCCGTCCATGTCCGCCATGTCGCCGGTCAGGAACCAGTCGCCGCTCATCCGTGAGTCGGTCTCTGCCTCCGCGCCGAAATAGCCGAGAAACAGGCCGGGGTCGCGGCGATCCACTGCCAGCACCCCGCCCTGGCCGCGCGGCACGGGGCGGCCATCGGGGCTGAGGACGGCGACCCTGCGGCCGGGCTGGGCATGGCCGGTGAGGCCCGGCGGCGCCGGGCGCGCGGGCGAGGAGGAGATGAAGGTCGAGCACTCCGAGAGGCCGTAGGCCTCGTGCAGCGGCCGGCCGGTGGCGCGGGCCCAGCCGGCGCGGATCGGCTCGGAGAGTTTCTCGCCCGCCGTCAGCCCGTGGCGCAGGGCGGGAAGCGGAGGGAAGGGCGCCGACTTCAGCATCTGCCGGTAAACCGCTGGTGCGGCCGCGAAAATCGTGACCTCGTGCCGGCGCAGAAGCTCGGGCAGATCGGCCGGGGCGGTGCCCGGCGCCGGAACCAGCGCCGTCGCTCCCGCCGTCCAGGGATCGAAGAGCCCGGTCCCGAGCGTGAAGGTCCAGTTGAAGGCCCCGGCGTGCAGGAGCCGGTCGTCGCGGCCAAGCCCGCTCCAGCCCGCCTGCATCATCCGCCGCGCCCAGATCGCCCGATGGGCGTGCAGGACCGCGCGCGGCCGGCCCGACGTGCCCGAGGTATAGACCAGGTAGGCGGGACGGCCGGGATCGCCCATCTCGTAGCCGTCCGCAGGGCCGGGCGGCAGCGCCAGGAGTGCCTCGGCGGTCAGGACCGGCGCCGGGCAGGCATCGGGCAGGCTGAGGCCGGGCTCGGCCACGATCAGCGCCGGGGCGAGGGCGCGGGCAAGGCCGGTGATCTCGGGGATGGTCAGCGCCGCCGGGCAGGCCACCGGCAGGCAACCGGCGGCGACCGCGCCGAGGAAGGCCAGCGGGAAGGCGACCGAATTGCCCAGCCGCAGCAGGATGCGCGCGCCCGGCGCAAGGTCCATCGCCCTGAGCGCGGCGGCAAAGGCGAGGACCGACGCTTCGATCTCGCCGAAGGTCCGGCTCTCCGTGCCCCCGTCGTGCAGAATCCGCAGCGCCACCCGGTCCGGCTGCGCACCCGCCTCAGCGAGGACGTGGGCGGCCAGATTGAAGGGGGCGGGGCAGGCGGGCCCCGGCGCGGATCGGACTTCGGACAGCATCGCCGATGGCTACGCTTGATGCCAGCCGGTTGCAACCCGCACCGGTCCCGCGCTAAAGCACGGCCGACCGCAGCGGGTGGACAGAGATGAGCGACATCGACGGTGCCGGGATCCTGCGCATCCTTCGCGCCGAAGGACAGGACAGCGACTCCGAGCCGCTGGACCTGGGGTTGCGGGTGCGCGGCCTGCGCAAGGAGCGCGGCTGGACGCTCGAGCAGGCGGCGGTGCAGGCGGGGCTCGCACGCTCGACCCTGTCGAAGATCGAGAACGGCCAGATGTCGCCGACCTACGAGGCGCTGAAGAAGCTGGCCGACGGGCTGAAAGTGTCGGTGCCGCAGCTGTTCACGCCGCCGTCGCGCTCCCAGGTCAACGGGCGCATGGCGCTGACGCGGGCGGGCGAGGGCCAGCCGCGCCCGACCGCGACCTACGAGCACGAGCTGCTGGCCGCCGCGCTGACGCGCAAGCGGATGCTGCCCTACCGCGCCCGCATCCGCGCCCGCAGCCTGTCCGAGTTCGACGAGTGGGTGCGCCACGACGGCGAGGAGTTCCTCTATGTGCTGACCGGCACGGTGCGCCTCTACACCGAGTTCTACGAGCCCGCCGACCTGCGGCGCGGCGACAGCGCCTATTACGACGCGACGATGGGGCACAACCTGGTCTCGACCAGCGAGGAGGACGCGCTGATCCTGTGGGTGACAAGCCGCGAGGGTTAGATCAGTTTGCAATTTATCTGACGCAGCGCCAGCCCCCGCCCGGTCGCCCAAAGCGACCGGGCCGCGCCGGCCCGCCCCCCACGGGGCGGCGCGATGGCGCCACCCCGCGGGCCGACGCGGCCCTTCGTTGCGCCCGTGATTCACATATAAAGCAAACAGTTCTAACGCGCGGCCGTATCAGATGGAAACTGCAGCGGCGCACGCGCGCGGGGCCGTTGCCTCGCGCGGCCGATGGCCGGTTTCGGCCTGCCCCCGCCGGGCGCCCGGCGCACGGTCAACGCCCGCCCATCGGGCGGCCGGGGCTTCGCCCCCACCTGGGCGGGCGCCCCGCCTCAGGCCCCCGCGTCGTCGCCAAAGCGGGCGTCGTCGTCCGAGGCGTCCTCGCCGTCCGAGATGAACTTGCCCGACAGGCTGATCGAATGGTTCTCGTGGTGCGGGTCCATCACCACGTCCGAGGGCAATTCTCCGGTCAGCCAGTCGCGGATCTCGTCGCGGGCCTCGGAGGGTTCCTGCCCGGTCAGCCCGGCGACGTAGAGGACGAAGGCGTGCTGGTCGCCGTCGATCGCCTCGAGGTCGGTCTCGTCGGCGTCGGGCCAGCGGTCGGTGATCGCGTCGAAGAAGGCCGGCCAGTTGTCCCTGACATGATGCCACTTCATCGCGCATCCTCCCTGCGGCTGGCAGGCCCGCCGGGAAGGGAGGACCCGCGGGGGAAGTGTGCACCCGAAGCCTCAGCGGGGAAAGAGCTTTCCCAGCGTCAGCGCGCCAAGGGCGGCGCCCGCGACCTCGGCCAGCATGTAGAGCGGCGCGTCGGCGGGGCGGATGCCGGTGAATGTGTCGCTGAACATGCGCGCGAAGGTCACGGCCGGGTTGGCGAAGCTGGCCGATCCGGTGAACCAGAAGGCGGCGGTGATCCAGGCCCCGACCAGTGCCGCAAGCTGGCCGGGGGCGTGGCGCTGGCTGCCGGCGATGGTGAGCATCAGCCCGAAGGTCGCCACGCCCTCGGACAGGGCCAGCGCGGCGCCGCCGCGCGCGGTCGCGGCGACCTGGACCGGGGGCAGGGCGAACATCGCATGGACGAGGAGGACGGCGACAGCGGCGCCGGCAATCTGGGCGGGCAGGTAGGCGAGGGCCGCGCGCGGCGCGATCTCGCCCCGGAGCGCGAAATAGAGCGTGACCGCCGGGTTGATGTGCGCCCCCGAGAGCGGCCCGAGAAGGGTGATGAGCAGCCACAGGATCAGGCCGGTGGTGAGCGAGCAGGCCAGAAGCGTCAGGCCGGGCAGGCCGGGGGCGAGGTTGGTGCCCATGATCCCGGCACCGATGCCGCAGGCGACGAGGATCAGCGTTCCGAGGAATTCGGCGAAAAGGGCGCGCTGCATGTCAGAGGGTTCCGATCGGGTCAGATTTGACGGCCTGATCCATCGGCTGCCCGTCGCGGTTCAACGGCGCCTCGGTCAGGAACAGTCGGGCGGAGTTGCCGGTGCACGGGGCGAGGATGGTCATGCCGGTGCGATAGCCGGGCCCTGTAACAGCCTTGTGACGGGCTCAGCCGCCCATCCAGCCCTGGACCGTGTGCGCGGTGCCGGTCACGTCGCGGCCGACCCCGGCCACGGTGTTGCAGCCCGCCAGCGCCCACAGAAGCGCAACCGCAAGGGCAAGTCTCATCCGTTCACTCCTCATACCACCAGACATCCGGCAGGAACCCCGGCCAGTCGCCATATAGGGGAATACGGGCCGGATGGTGAAGATGCCTTGAATAGGCGATGCGCGAGACCCGCGAATACCAGGCCGGGATCACATAGCGTCCTGCGGTGAGGATCCGGTCGAGCGCCCGGGTCGCGGCGGTGAAGGTCTCGGGGTCGGCGGACCCGACCATCGCGGCGATCATCGCCTCGGCCGCGGGCGAGTCCATCCCCATCCAGTTGCGGCTGCCCGGCTCGCGCACCCCTGCCGCGCCCCAGTAGAGCATCTGCTCGTTGCCCGGGCTGAGCGAGAGGGCGCGGGTGTACCAGGTCATGTCGAAGGCGTAGGTGTTGGTGCGCTCCTTGTACTGGGCGCTGTCGACAGAGGTGACGCTGGCGCGGATGCCGAGCTTCTTCAGCGCCTCGACGTAGATGTCGACCACGGTGCCGCTGTCCCGCGCTCCGTTTGCCAGGAGGATGTCGAAGGCGAGCGGCCGGCCGGCCGCGTCCTGCATCACCCCGTCCTTCACCGTCCACCCGGCCTCCTCAAGGAGCCTTGTCGCCTTGCGCAGGTTGGAACGGTCGATCGGCGCGGCGGCGCTGCTGGCCGGGGGGGCATAGCCCTCGATCGTGCCGGGGGGCAGGCTGGCGGCGAAGGGGCGGAGAAGGTCGGCCACCTTGCCGGTGGCGGGGCCGTCCCCGGCGGCGAGCGATGAGTTCGAGAAATAGGACAGGATGCGCGGCTCGCCGCCGCCGTTCAGGGTCCGGTTGATGAATTCGAAGTTGAAGGCCAGCGTCATCGCCTCGCGCACCCGCCAGTCGGCGAAGATCGGGTTGCGCATGTTCATCACCAGGCCGCTGATCCCCGAGGGGCGCCGGTTGGGGATCTCCTCGCGGACAACGGCGCCCGAGCGCAGCGCCGGGAAGTCGTAGGCGGTCAGCCAGCGCCCGGCGTTGTCCTCGCGGAAGACCGAGATGTCGCCGGCGGTGAATGCCTGAAAGAGCACGTTCCCGTCGCCGTAATAGTCATAGCGGATCTCGTCGAAATTGTTCAGGCCGCGGTTGATCGGCAGATCGCGCCCCCAATAGTCCGGGTTGCGGCGGAAGGTGATGGACTTGCCCGGATCGACCTTGCCGATGACATAGGGACCGGAACCGGTCGGCGGAACGAGCGAGCCTTCGCCGAAGGCTCGGCCCTGCCACTGCGCCTTTTCCAGGATCGGGCGCAGGCCCATCAGCAAGGGCAGCTCGCGGTCGGATACCGAGAATGTGATGCGCACCCTGCGCTCGCCGGTGGCCGCGATCGAGGCGACTTTCTTCCAGGCAGTCTGATAGCGCGGATGGCCCTCGGTCCCCAGGGTCTCGAGGCTCCAGATCACATCCTCGACCGTCACCGGCCTGCCGTCGGAAAAGCGGGCCTCGGGGCGTAGGGTGAATTCGACCCAGCTGCGGTCGGGCGGAGTCTCGACCGATTCGGCCAGAAGCCCGTAGAGCGTGAAGGGTTCGTCGATGGAGCGGGCCATCAGTGTTTCCACCGTGTGCACACCGACGCCGGCCGCGGCATTCCCCTTGAGGATGAAGGGGTTGAGGCTGTCGAAGCTGCCGGCCACGCCAAGGACGATCCGCCCGCCCTTGGGCGCATCGGGGTTGGCATAGGGGAGCGCCACAAAATCGGGTGGGAGGGCGGGGGCGCCATACATAGCTATGCCCTGCTGGGGCGCGCACCGGACGGCGCCCGCCATCGCCGCGACCGCCGCCGCAAGCACCAGCGCCGCGCCCCGCAAGCGCCACAGGGGCCGCCCCGCCATCCTCATCCGCCACCTTTTTGTCGACCCCGCGTGATTGGCCCGCGGGATTGGCGCGGACCCTAGCCGCCCTTTCCAGCCTTTTCAAACTTTTAGCTTGGACAGCGGCGGAGTTGTGCGTATAAATGAAGCACTGCTCGATAGGTTTCTTGCCTGTATGAAACCTGCCTCAACAACTGAACGCCCGCCTTGCGCGGGCGTTTTTTTATTGACCGGAAAGTGATGGGCAGGTCGGCGCCTTTGCGCCGAATCGCGGCATTTTCCCCTCGCGCTTTGCGGAGGCGGCACCTAGATTTGCCGCAGTGCAACAAAGTGACGGGTGAATGCGATGACACTGGCGGGCAAGACGGCAATCATCACCGGATCGAATTCGGGGATCGGCCTCGGCGTGGCCGAGGAACTGGCGCGGGCGGGGGCGGACGTGGTGCTGAACTCGTTCACCGACCGGGCCGAGGATCACGCGCTGGCCGCCGACCTCGGCAAGCGCCACGGCGTCAAGGCGCGCTACATCAAGGCCGACATGTCGCGCGGCGACGAGTGCCGGGCGCTGATCGCCGCGGCGGGGACCTGCGACATCCTCGTGAACAACGCCGGCATCCAGCATGTCGAGCCGATCGAGACCTTCCCGCCCGAGAAGTGGGACCAGATCATCGCCATCAACATGACCTCGGCCTTCCACACGATCGCCGCCGCCCTGCCGGGGATGCGGGCGCGCAAGTGGGGGCGGGTGGTCAACATCGCCTCGGCGCACGGGCTGAGGGCCTCGCCCTTCAAGTCCGCCTATGTCGCGGCCAAGCACGGTCTGGTCGGCCTGACCAAGACCGCCGGGCTCGAGACCGCGGGGCAGGGGATCACCTGCAACGCCATCTGTCCCGGCTATGTGCTGACGCCGCTGGTCGAGGCGCAGATCCCCGACCAGATGAAGGTGCACAACATGGACCGCGAGACGGTGATCCGCGAGGTGATGCTGGACCGCCAGCCCTCGCGCCAGTTCGCCACCGTCGAGCAGATCGGCGGCACGGTCGTGTGGCTCTGTTCGGCCTCGGCCGATCAGGTCACGGCCACCACGATCAGCGTGGACGGCGGCTGGACGGCGCAGTGAAGCGCCGCATCAACCTGGCGCTCCAGGGCGGGGGCGCGCATGGCGCCTTCACCTGGGGCGTCCTCGACCGGCTGCTCGAGGAACCCGAGATCGAGATCGCGGGCATCTCGGGCACCTCGGCCGGGGCGCTGAACGGGGCGGCGCTGAAGGCGGGCCTCCTGCGCGGCGGGCGTGCGGCGGCGCGCGAGAACCTCGACTGGTTCTGGGGCGAGGTCGACCGCGCCGACGATCTGCACATGAACCAGTGGCTGACCTTCTGGCCCGACCTGATGCTGCGCACCATGCGCGCCTTCGTGCCGCGCGCGGCGCTTGACGGCCTGTCGCTGGTGGTCAGCCCCTACGACTACGGCCCCTTCTATACCAATCCCCTGCGCAAGATCGCCGAAAGCCTGATCTTCGAGCATGTCTGCTCGCCCAGGGGGCCGGCCCTGTTCGTGTCGGCCACCAATGTGCGCACCGGCAAGATCCGGGTCTTCCGCGGCACCGAGATCACCGTCGACGCGCTGATGGCCTCGGCCTGCCTGCCGACCCTGTTCCGCACGGTCGAGATCCACAATCCCGCGACCGGCCGGCACGAGGCCTATTGGGACGGCGGCTATTCCGGCAATCCGGCGCTGTTTCCGCTGTTCGATCCGGCGCTGCCGCGCGACATCGTCGTGGTCAACATCAATCCCCTGGTGCGCGACAGCGTTCCACGCAACGCGCCAGACATCCTCGACCGGATCAACGAGATCAGCTTCAACTCGTCGCTCCTGAGCGAGCTGCGCGCCATCGGCTTTGTCCGCCGCCTGATCGCCGAGGGCAAGGTGCCCGGCGACACGATGAAGGATGTGCTGGTCCACATGATCGCCGACGACCGGCTGATGACCTCGCTGGCGGTGGACAGCAAGATCCTGCCCACCACCGGAATGCTGGCCGAGCTGAAGGCGGCCGGGCGCCGGTCGGCCGCGGCCTTCCTGCGCGACCACGGCGACAAGCTCAACCGGTCGTGCAGCGTCGACCTGCAGGCCACCTATTCCTGACGGCCGTTGGCGGCCAGCGCCGCCGGGCGGTCGGGCGGATAGACGAGACCGGCCGAGATGATGAGCTTGGCCGCGTCCTCGATGCCGATGCGCTCGAGCATGATCACGTCACGGCGCGGGACATAGAGCAGGAAGCCCGAGGTCGGGTTGGGCGTGGTGGCGAGGAACACGGTCAGGATCTCGTCCTCGACCGGGATCTTTTCGGCAAGCTCGCCCTTGGCGGCGGTCGAGACGAAGCCCACCCCCCACATGCCCTTGCGCGGATATTCGACCAGGCAGGCGCGGTCGAACTTGGCCTCGCCCTGGGAAAAGACCGTCTCGGCGATCTGCTTCAGCCCGGTGTAGATCGAGCGCACGAAGGGCATCCTGTCGACCAGCCCCTCGCCCCAGGCGATGAGCGAGCGCCCGATCAGCCCCTTGGCGATCCAGCCGATCAGGATTGTGAAGACGAGAAACAGGACGACGCCGACGCCCCTGACCGGCACCGGCGATGCATAGCCCAGCCAGCGCTCGATCACCGCGTCGGGATGCCAGTAGCCGGGGATGAGCGGCAGCACCCAGCCGTCGATCCAGCCGACGATGTTCCAGATCAGCCAGATGGTCAGCCCGACCGGCAGGACGACCACGAGGCCGGTCAGGAAATTGGCGCGGAACGCCGCAAGGAGATGTCGCCCCGGCGGGTGCGGCCCGCCCCTGGTGTGTCTGTCGGTCATCTGCGTCCCCCTCCTGTCGCGCCGACAGGATGTAGGGGTGCGGGGCGCCGGTCACAATGGCGGGCTGGCCAGCGCGCGTGCGATCGCGGCGCCGAGGCGGGCATTGTTCAGGACCAGCGCGATGTTGGCGGCAAGCGAGCGGCCCGAGGTCAGCTCGAATATCCGCTGGAGAAGGAAGGGCGTCACCTCCTTGGCGGCGATCTTGCGGGCGGCGGCCTCGGCCAGCGCCTGCTCGATCACCGGGACGATCTCGGCGCGGGGAATCTCGGCCTCGGGCGGGATCGGGTTGGCGACCAGCTGGCCGCCCCGCAGCCCGAGGGCCGCGCGCATCCGGTGGGCGCCGGCGATCGCCTCGGCGCGGTCCAGCCGCAGGGGCGCCTTCAGCCCCGAGGCGCGCGACCAGAAGGCGGGAAACTCGTCCTGGCCCACGGCGATGACCGGCACGCCGAGCGTTTCCAGCACCTCGAGCGTCTTGGGCAGGTCGAGGATCGCCTTGGCCCCGGCGGCGACCACCGTCACCGGGGTCTGCGCCAGTTCGTGCAGGTCGGCCGAGATGTCGAAGCTGGTCTCGGCCCCGCGATGCACCCCGCCGATGCCGCCGGTGGCAAAGACGGCGATCCCGGCCAGGTTGGCGGCGATCATGGTGGCGGCGACGGTCGTGGCCCCGACGTGGCCGCCGGCCATGCAGGCGGCGATGTCGCCGCGCGACACTTTCATCACCCCCTTGGCCTGGGCCAGCTTTTCCAGCTCGCCCGCCTCGAGCCCGGCGTGCAGGCGGCCATCAAGGACGGCGATGGTCGCCGGCACCGCGCCATGCGCGCGCACCTCGTCCTCGACCCGGCGGGCGGTCTCGAGGTTCTGGGGCCAGGGCATCCCGTGGGTGATGATCGTCGATTCGAGCGCGACGATGGCGCGGCCCTCGGCCCGGGCCTGCGCGACCTCGCGCGAGAAGTGGATCGGCAGGTTCGTCATGTGCAGTCCTCTCCTGAGACATAGCGGGCGGCGGCGGCAAGCGCTGCCGACAGGGCTTCGGCGCGGTCCCGGCCCGCGCGCTCGGCCGCAAGGTGCGCGGCCATCAGCGTATCGCCCGCGCCGGTCACGCGGGCAATGGAAACCGCCG
Organism: Pseudomonadota bacterium; assembly: GCA_018240425.1. Lineage (GTDB taxonomy): Bacteria > Pseudomonadota > Alphaproteobacteria > Rhodobacterales > Rhodobacteraceae > TMP-24. Next base: position 23,436 of record JAFEFU010000010.1, read on the forward strand.
GCGGGCGGGCGCTGATGACGCCGCGCCCCGCGCAGCCGTCGGCGGCCTCGCGCGCGCCATCCGTGACCAGCACCCTTTGCGCGCCGCGGGCCAGAAGCGCCTCGGCGGCCTCGGGCGCGTCGGCGGGCTGCGCATCGGCCAGCAGGGCCGCCTCGGCAAGGTTGACATACAGCATCGCGTTGGCCATCGGCAGGATCGGCGCAAGGCGCAGCGCCTTGCCGGGCGAGGCGGGGGCGACCCGAAGGTCGGCGGCACGAAAGAGGGGCGAGGCGGCGATCGTCGCCAGAAGCCCGGCGGTCAGGTTGCCGTCCAGCGCGATCGGCCCGCGCCAGGGCCGGTCCTGCGATCCGAGCCGCCCGTCGGACAGGGGAAGAAGGATCGCCTCGCCCGCGCCTTCGAGCGTGTGGGCGTCGGCGACGGCGGCGACCAGCCCGCCCGGGTCCTCGATGGCGAGATAGCGGTCGGTGGGCTGGCCCGCGGCGCGCCAGGCGTGGGCGCAGCCGATGCCCAGGCCCTCGCAGGCGGCGACCAGCTCGTCGCCCTCGGGGTCGCGCCCGATCGCGGTCAGCACCGCGGGCCTGAGGCCGAAGCGCGCCGCGGTCATCGCGATGTTCAGCGCCACGCCGCCGGGCAGGCGGACGATCCGGCCGGGCATGTCCGCGCCCCGCTCCATCGCCCTGGGCGTGCGGGCGATGATGTCCCACAGGACCGCGCCGATGCTGAGGATGTCGGGTCTTTCCGCCATGCCCCTTCATCGCCTGCCACCGCCCCGGCGGCAAGCCGCAATCGGCGGCGCCATCGCGCGCGTGGCGGCGGGCAGGCGGGGTGAGCGAAAGGCCCGGGCGTTGACCCCCGCCCGGGGGGCGCTACTGTGCGGGCCATGACCCTTGCCGCGCGCCTGACCCGATCGCCGCTCGTCCACGACCCCGACCGGGCGGCCGAGGCGCTGGCGCGCTTCGCCGCCGAGCCGCCCGAGGTGCGCGGGCTTCTGGCCGGGGCGGCGGGGTGCAGCCCCTTCCTTGCCGGCCTGATCGGGCGCGAGGCCGACTGGCTCGACGCGGCCCTCGCCCTGCCGCCCGAGGAGGTGCTGGCCGGCGAACTGGCGCGGGTCCGCGGGCTGGGAAGCGAGGCGCTCGGCCCGGCATTGCGGCTGGCCAAGGGGCGTGTCGCGCTGCTTGCCGCCCTGTGCGACCTTGGCGGGGCCTGGACGCTCGAGGAGGTGACGGGCGCGCTCACCGCGCTGGCCGATGCGGCTGTCCATGAAAGCCTGGTCGCGCTGACCGCGGACGAGATCCGCCGCGGCAAGGTGCCCGGCGCGGCGCCGGGGGACGCGGCGGCGGCCTGCGGGATGGTGGCGCTGGCGATGGGCAAGATGGGGGCGGGCGAGCTGAACTATTCGTCCGACATCGACCTGATCTGCCTCTTCGACGATGCCCGCTTCGACGTGGCCGACCTGCACGAGGCGCGGGCCTCGTTCATCAAGGTGGTGCGGCGGATGACCGCGCTTCTCTCCGACCTGACCGACGCGGGCTATGTCTTTCGTACCGACCTCAGGCTTCGTCCCGACGCCTCGGTCACGCCGGTCTGCATCTCGATGTCGGCGGCCGAAAGCTATTATGAGGCGCAGGGCCGCACCTGGGAGCGCGCGGCCTTCATCAAGGCGCGCGCGGCGGGCGGCGACCTGGCGGCGGGGGGGCGGTTCCTGTCCGCGCTGACGCCCTTCGTCTGGCGCCGGCACCTGGATTTCGCGGCGATCCAGGACGCCCACGACATGCGGCTGCGCATCCGCGACCACCGGGGGCTGCACGGGCCGGTCACGCTCGAAGGCCACAACCTCAAGCTGGGCCAGGGCGGCATCCGTGAGATCGAGTTCTTCACCCAGACCCGGCAACTGATCGCCGGCGGCCGCGATCCCGACCTGCGCCAGCGGGGAACGGTGGCGGGGCTGGCGGCGCTGGCGGCGAAGGGCTGGGTGCCGGGCGATGTCGCGGACGAGCTGGCCGGCCTCTACCGCGCCCACCGCGAGATCGAGCACCGGGTGCAGATGGTCCATGACGCCCAGACCCATGACCTGCCGGTGACGCCCGAGGGTTTCGACCGGCTGGCGCGGATGACGGGCGAGGGCGACACGGCGCGCTTCCGCGCCCGGCTTCTCGCGCGGCTGAACCGGGTGGCCGAGCTGACCGAGGGCTTCTTCGCCCCCGGCGAGGCGCGCGACGGCCCCGAGATGACCGACGACATGCGCGCCGTGACCGACCGCTGGCGCACCTATCCGGCGCTGCGATCCGATCGCGCGATGCGCATCTTCCGCCGCCTCCAGCCCGAGATCCTGACCCGGCTGGCGCGCGCGGCCAGCCCGTCCGAGGCGCTCTTGCAGTTCGACGGCTTCCTCAAGGCGCTGCCGACGGGGGTGCAGCTTTTCGCGCTGTTCGAGGCGAACCCCCAGCTTATCGACCTGATCGTCGACATCTGCGCCACCGCGCCCGGGCTGGCCTCCTACCTGTCGCGCAACGCCGCCGTCCTCGACGCGGTGATCGGGGGGTCATTCTTCGCCCCCTGGCCGGGGGGCGCGGCGCTGGCCGCGCTTCTCGCCGCCCGTCTCGGGACGGCGCGCGACTACGAGCAGATGCTGGACGAGGCGCGCCGCTGGGTCAAGGAATGGCACTTCCGCATCGGCGTCCACCACCTGCGCGGCCTGATCGACGCCGCCGAGGCCGGGCGCCAGTATGCCGACCTTGCCGGGGCGGCGCTGGCCGCGCTCTGGCCGCCCTGCCAGGAGGAGTTCGCCCGCAAGCACGGCGCGCCGCCGGGGCGCGGCGCGGTGGTCGTGGGGATGGGCTCGCTCGGGGCCGAGCGGCTGAACGCGGCCTCCGATCTCGACCTCATCGTCCTTTACGACGACGCGGGCGCCGAGGCATCGGACGGGCCGCGGCCGCTGGCGCCCCGCGCCTATTATGCGCGGCTGACCCAGGCCTTCATCACCGCGCTCAGCGCGCCGATGGCCGAGGGGCGGCTTTACGAGGTGGACATGCGGCTGCGCCCCTCGGGGCGGCAGGGGCCGGTGGCGGTGTCGCTGGCCGCGTTCCGCGACTATCAGATGGCCGAGGCCTGGACCTGGGAGCATCTCGCGCTGACCCGCGCCCGGCCGGTGGCCGGGCCTGCCGATCTTGCCTCCGAGGTCGAGGCGATCCGCCGCGAGGTGCTGGCGGCCAAGGCCGGGGGCGGGACAGTGCTGGCCGACATCGCCGAGATGCGCGCCCGGATCTTCGCGGCCAAGGCCCCCGACGGCGAGTGGGAGGCCAAGATCGGACCGGGGCGGCTCCAGGACATCGAGCTTCTGGCCCAGGCCTGCGCCCTGCGCACCGCCGACCCGGCGCGGCGCACCGAGGCGCAGCTGCGCGCCGGCGCCCGCGCCGGGCTGATCGCCGGGCGGGACGAGGCCGCCCTCCAGGCCGCCTACCGCTTCTTCTGGCGGCTTCAGGCCGGTGGGCGGCTTCTGACCGAGCGGCCGCTCGACTTGGAGGCGGTGGGCGAGGGGGGGCGATCGTTCCTATTGCGCGAGACGGGGATGGAGACGCTGGCGGCACTTTCGTCGGAACTGAAGGCCCAGGTGGCGCGGACGGGCGAGATCGTGGCCCGCGGTCTGGGGCAGGACGTGGTGCGCGCCTAGGCACCGGAGACACTGGAATGGCGAGGAAGATCATGGAACTGTCGCTGGCCGACCCCAAGGGACTGATCCGCGAGAGCTATGCGATCGAGGGAATCACCGCAGGCGAATGCCGGTCGATCTTTCTCGACTGGGCGCTGAGCCTCGCGGCCGGGACCGACACGCCCGAGGCGGTGCGGGCGCTGATCGCGCATTATGCGCTGGACCGGCCCGGCCATCCCATGTCTGCGGTCCTCGCCGACGGGCTGAAACCCGCGCCGCGTCCGGCACGGCGTGGCGGACGCGCCGCACGGGTGGCAGACGGGGCATGAACGTCCGGCGTCGGCCCCGGCGCTAGAACTGTTTGCGATTTACCTGACACGGCGCTTGCCCCGCCCGGTCGCCCAAAGCGACCGGGCCGCGCCGGCCCGCCCCCACGGGGCGGCGCGATGGCGCCACCCCGCGGGCCGACGCGGCCCTTCGTTGCGCCGGTGATTCACATATAAAGCAAACTGCTTTAGCCGCGCGCGGTGACGATGATGGCCTGGATCGGGCTTTCGACCGGGCCGGGGCCGTGGTTGCGCGCAAGCGCCTCGGCCACCCTCGCCGTGACCGCCGCGAGCGGGCCGCCGCGCGCCTCGATCTCCGACCGGATCGGGGTTCCCTGGCACCAGGCCTCGGCCGCCGCCTGCGCCGAGGGCGCGCGCGCGACATGGGTGATCGTCTCGATCTCCACCTCGGCAAAGCCCGCCCGGCGTACGTCGGCCTCGATCCTGACCGGATCGTGATAGCCGTGCGGGATGCGCCCGATGAAGTCGGGCGGGTTCACCGGATAGTGGCTGCGCAGCGCCGCGTCGATCTCGGCCACGACCGGGTTGGTCGCGAGACTGTCCCAGACCGCGAAGACGTAGCTGCCGCCCGGGGCCAGGAGGCGCCGCGCCTCGGCCATGCCCTTCACCCGGTCGGGAAAGAACATCACTCCGAACTGGCAGGCGACGCAGTCGAAGCTCGCGTCGGCGAAGGGCAGGGCCAGCGCGTCGGCCTGCCGCCAGGCCAGGCGCGGACCGTCGGGCAGGCGCCGCTGCGCCTCGGCGATCATCGCCGGGTTCAGGTCGGTGGCGGTCAGGCTGGCCGCGGGCAGGGCGCGCACCAGGGCACGGGTCAGGGCGCCGGTCCCGGCCGCGGTCTCGAGGATGCGCTTCGGCGCAAGCGCGGCGATGCGGGCGGCGGTGTCGTCGGCATAGGGCGCGAAGATCAGCGGCACCAGCGTCTGCTCGTAAAGGGCAGGGATCGACCCGGCGAATTTCACGTCCGCCTGTGACATGGCGTCCTCGCGCTGCTGTTGGTTCCTTGGCCGACAGTAGCACGGGGCGGGGCCGGCGGCGCGCGGTTTTTCAGCCCTTGCCGGCGCGGGGCAGGGCGGCGGCGGCGCGGGCCAGTGCCTCGATCCGGGGCCAGTCGCCGGCGGCCACCGCCTCGGCGGGCGCGACCCAGCTGCCGCCGACGCACAGGACGTTGCGGTTGGCGAGATAGGCGGCGACGTTCGCCGGCCCGATCCCCCCCGTCGGGCAGAAGCCGACCTGCGGGATCGGCGCGCCAAGCGCCTTCAGCGCCGCCGCGCCGCCCGAGGTCTCGGCGGGAAAGAACTTCTGGACGGTGAAGCCCCTGTCCAGAAGCGCCATCACCTCGGTTGCGGTCACCGCCCCGGGCAGGAGCGGCAGGCCCTCGTCCTCGCAGGCGGCGATGATGCGGTCGGTCGCCCCCGGCGACACGCCGAAGCGCGCGCCCGCCGCCTTCGCCGCCCTGACATCGGCGGGGGTCAGAAGCGTGCCCGCGCCCACCACCCCGCCAGGAACCTCGGCCATCGCCCGGATCGCGTCGAGCGCGGCGGGCGTGCGCAGCGTGACTTCAAGCGCGGGCAGCCCGCCGGCGACGAGGGCCCGGGCCAAGGCTGCCGCCTGGCCTGCGTCGGCCAGCACCAGCACCGGCACCACCGGGGCCAGCGCGCAGATGCGGGCGGCTTCGACACTTTGCTGGGCGGGGGTCATGGGCAGGGGCCTTTCGGTTGCGGGCGGCTCTGGGGGGCAGGAGGCGGAAAGCTCTTCAGACGACCACCGCCGCGCCGGTCTCGGCGGGGCCGACGCGGTCGCGGAAGGCGGCGAACAGCTCGCGCCCGCTGCCCTGCGCGCCCTGCGCCGGATCGGGCGCGGCGGGCGCGCGGGCCAGCAGGCCGGGGACCAGCGCCTCGAGCGTTCCGTTCATCGCGTCGACCCGCACCAGATCGCCGTCGCGCAGATAGGCGAGCGGCCCGCCGCAGGCGGCCTCGGGGCTGACATGGATCGCGGCCGGCACCTTGCCCGAGGCCCCCGACATGCGCCCGTCGGTGACCAGCGCCACCCGAAGGCCGCGGTCCTGAAGGACAGAAAGGGTGGGGGTCAGCGAATGGAGTTCCGGCATCCCGTTGGCGCGCGGCCCCTGGAAGCGGACGACGACCACGGTGTCGCCGGTGAACTCGCCGCGCGCGAAGGCGGCCTTGACCTCGTCCTGACCGGCAAAGATGCGGGCCGGGGCCTCGATGATCTGGCGCTCGGGGGCGACGGCCGAGACCTTCATCACCCCCCTCCCGAGGTTGCCCGACAATTGCGCCAGCCCGCCGGAGGGCGCGAACGGGTCCGAGGCGGGGCGCAGGATGCGGTCGTTGAGCGTGGCCTTCGCGCCCGCCCCCCAGACCAGCCGCCCGCCCTCGAGCCTCGGCTCGTCGCCATAGCGCGCGAGGCCGTCGCCGGCCACGGTCATCACCTCCTCGTGCAGGCAGCCGGCGGCGAGAAGCTCGCGGATCATGTAGGCCAGCCCGCCCGCGGCGTGGAAATGGTTCACGTCGGCCAGCCCGTTGGGATAGATGCGCGCCATCAGCGGCACCGCCGCCGAAAGGTCGGCGAAGTCGTCCAGCTCGAGCAGGATGCCCGCAGCCCGCGCCATCGCCGGCAGGTGCAGGACAAGGTTGGTCGACCCGCCGGTCGCCATCAGCCCGACGATGCCGTTGACGAAGGCCCTCTCGTCCAGCACCCGGCCCGCCGGGCGGTAGTCGTTGCCAAGCGCGGTGATGGCTGCCGCGCGCTCGACCCCGGCCACGGTCAGCGCCTCGCGCAGGGGGGTGCCGGGGGTGACGAAGCTGGCGCCGGGCAGGTGCAGGCCCATGAACTCCATCAGCATCTGGTTGGTGTTGGCCGTGCCGTAGAAGGTGCAGGTGCCCGGTCCGTGATAGCTGGCCATCTCGGCCGCCATCAGCGCCTCGCGCCCGACCTTGCCGCTGGCGAAGTCCTGGCGCACCCTGGCCTTCTCGTCGTTGGGCAGGCCCGAGGTCATCGGGCCGGCGGGGATGAAGAGCGCGGGCAGGTGGCCGAAGGTCGCCGCCGCCATCACGAGGCCGGGCACGATCTTGTCGCAGACGCCAAGGAACAGCGCCGCGTCGAAGACATTGTGCGAAAGGCCGATGCCCGCCGCCAGCGCGATCACGTCGCGGGAAAAAAGCGACAGTTCCATCCCCGGCCGGCCCTGGGTGACGCCGTCGCACATCGAGGGCACGCCGCCCGCGACCTGCGCCGTCGCCCCGGTGGCGCGCGCGGCGCGGCGGATCAGTTCGGGGTAATGTTCATAGGGCTGGTGGGCCGACAGCATGTCGTTGTAGGCGGTGATGATCCCGAGGTTCGGGGCGCGCGCCGCGGTCAGCGCCGGCTTGTCCTGCCCCATCGCCGCATAGGCATGGGCGAGGTTGCCGCACGACAGGTGCGCTCTTGCCGGCCCCGCCTCGGCTGCCCGCGCGATCCGGTCGAGATAGGCCCCCCGGGTCGGGCGCGACCGCTCGCGGATGCGCTCGGTCACCTGGGCGATCTTCGTCTTGACGGTCATGGCGGACTCCTGTCGGCGGGCGGTTCGGGCGTCGTGGCATTGGCGCGCTGCCCCTAGCACGGATTGATAGCGCTAACAATGGCCGCGGCCGCGCCGCCCCGTCCAATCTGGCCCCCGCGTTCCCCTTCCGCAATGGGGGCCGAGCGGCCAGGGCCTGTCCGGAGCAGGTAGAGGCGCCGGAAAGGCCCTGGCTTCTTGCGGTCGCCTGTCTTTCGGCAAAACCGGTTTCCACTTTTGTCGAACAGGCTCTAGAGGAGGGCAAAAGCGAGGATGCCATGACCGACCCCGACGCCCGCCCCCTTGGCCACTCTGTCGTCCGCCTGCGCCCCAAGGCCGAGGCACGGGCGATCCGGCATGGCTTTCCCTGGGTCTATGCCGACGAACTCGTGACCGACCGGCGGACGATGGCGCTGGCGCCGGGGGCGCTGGCGGTCCTCGAGGACCACGAGCGGCGGCCGCTGGGGCTGGTCACCGTCAACCCGAAATCGAAGATCATCGCCCGGATGCTGGACCGCGACCCCGGGGCGCAGATCGGGGCGGACTGGTTCGCCCGCAGGATCGGGCGGGCGCTCGCGCTCCGCGAACGGCTTTATGACGCGCCCTTCTACCGGCTGGTCCATGCCGAGGCCGATGGCCTGCCCGGCGTCATCATCGACCGGTTCGGCGACCTGGCGGTGATCCAGCCCAATGCCGCCTGGGCCGAGGCGCATCTTGAGGCGCTGGTGGCGGCGCTGGTCGGGGTGGCGGGCGTGGCGCGGGTGGTCAAGAACGGTTCGGGACGGTCGCGGGGGCTGGAAGGGCTGGCCGAGGAGACGGTGGTCCTGCGGGGCGAGGTCGATGCGCCGGTGCCGGTGGCGATGAACGGGGCGACCTATCTGGCCGACGTGCTGGGCGGGCAGAAGACCGGCCTGTTCTTCGACCAGCGCGACAACCATGCCTTCGCCCGGCGCCTGGCGAAGGGGGCGCGGATGCTCGACGTCTTTTCGCATGTCGGCGGCTTCGGGCTGGCGGCGCTGGCCGGCGGGGCGGCAAGCGCGCTTTCGGTCGATGGATCGGCGGCGGCGCTGGCGCTGGCGGCCAAGGGGGCCGATGCCTCGGGCTTTGGCGCGCGTTTCGCCACCCGGCAGGGCGATGCCTTCGCGGTGATGGAGGCGCTGGCCGGGGAGGGGGCGCGGTTCGATCTGGTGGTGTGCGATCCGCCGGCCTTCGCCCCGTCGAAGCCGGCGCTGGAGGCGGGGCTTCGGGCCTACGAGCGGGTGGCGCGGCTGGCGGCAATTCTTGTGGCGCCGGGCGGCTTTCTGGGGCTGTGTTCCTGTTCGCACGCGGCGGACCTCGCGCAGTTCCGCAACGCCAGCGCCCGCGGGATCGGGCGGGCGGGGCGGCGCGGGCAGATCCTCTACACCGGCCATGCCGGCCCCGACCATCCGACCCTGCCGCAGCTGGCCGAAAGCAGCTATCTGAAGGCGCTGTTCTTCCGGCTGGACGGCTGATGAGGGCGCTTCTCGACGCCAACGTCCTGTACCCGACCGTCCTGCGCGAGATCCTGACCGGCGTGGCGGCGGCGGGGCTTTTCCAGCCCCTGTGGTCGGAGCGCATCCTCGAGGAATGGGCGCGGGCGACGGTCAAGCTCGGCCCCGGCGCCGAGGCGGTGGCGCGGGGCGAGATCGCCGCCCTGCGCGTGGCCTTCCCCCGGGCCGCGGTCCTGCCCGGCGAGGCTCTCGCGGCGCGGCTGTGGCTGCCGGACCCCAACGACATCCATGTGCTGGCGGCGGCGATCGCCGGGGGCGCCGACCTGATCGTGACCTTCAACGCCGCCGACTTTCCGCGCCACCTGCTGGACGAGGAGGGGCTGGCGCGGATGGACCCGGACCAGTTCCTGCTGCGGCTGCACGAGCATGCGCCCGAGAAGGTGGCGGCGGTCTGCGAGGCGGTGCGGGCCGAGGCCGAGCGGCTGTCGGGGGAGGCACAGCCCTTGCGGGCGCTCCTGAAGCGGGCGGGGCTGCCGAGGCTGGGAAAGCGGATCGCGGGCTGAGGCCAGGGCGCGAGGGCGCCACCCACCCGGAGTATTTGGCAAGGGACAGGGCTATTCGCCGCGGGGAAAGCGCTTCGATTCTTCCAGCACGTTCAGGTCCATGTGGTTGCGCATGTAGCGCTCGGACGCGGCGCGCAAGGGCTGATGGTCCCAGGGGAAATAGGCGCCGTTCCTCAGGGCCTCGTAGACCACCCAGCGGCGCGCCTGGCTCTGGCGCACCTCGGCGTCGAAGCGCGCCAGATCCCAGCGGGCGTCCGCCAGGGCCCGAAGGCGGGCGAGGGTGGCGGCATGGGCCGGGTCGGGGGCGAGATTCCGGCGTTCGGCCGGGTCGCTCTCCAGGTCGAACAGCATCTCGGGGTCGGCGGCGCAGCGGATGTATTTCCAGCGCCCGTCGCGCAGGGCGACCAGCGGCGCGATCGAGCCCTCGGCGGCATATTCCATCGCCACCGGCCCGCGCGCCGCGCCGCCGGCGACCGGCAGGAGGTCCACGCCCTCGGTCCAGGGCGCGACCTCGTCGAGCGACACCCCGGCAAGCGCCGCGAGCGTCGGCGTGACATCGAGGGTCGAGACTGGGGCCTGGACCAGGCCGGGGGCGAGGCCGGGGGCGGCGATCATCAAGGGGACCCGCGCCGAGCCTTCGAAGAAGTTCATCTTGAACCACAGGCCGCGCTCGCCCAGCATGTCGCCGTGGTCCGAAGTGAACACCACCACCGCCTCTTGCCGGGTCGCTTGCAGCACCGCGAGAATCTCGCCGATCTTGTCGTCGATGTAGCTGATGTTGGCGAAATAGCCGCGCCGGGCGCGCGCGACATGGGCGGGCGTGATTTCGAGCCCGCGCCAGTCGCAGGCATCCATCAGGCGCTGCGAATGGGGGTCCATCTCTTCGTAGGCGATCGGTTCGGGGGCGGCGAGGTGGCGGCAGCCTTCGTAGAGATCCCAGTATTTGCGGCGCGCCACATAGGGGTCGTGCGGGTGGGTGAAGCTGACCGTCAGGCACCAGGGCCGGGCGTCCTGCCCGCGCGACAGGTCGTAGAGCTTCTGGCAGGCCTGGAAGGCCACGTCGTCGTCATATTCATACTGGTTGGTGATCTCGGCCACCCCGGCGCCGGTGACGGAACCCAAGTTGTGATACCACCAGTCGATGCGCTCGCCGGGTTTGCGGTAGTCGGGCGTCCAGCCGAAGTCGGCGGGGTAGATGTCGGTGGTCAGCCGTTCCTCGAACCCGTGGAGCTGGTCGGGGCCGACGAAATGCATCTTGCCCGACAGCGCGGTCTGATAGCCGGCGCGACGCAGGTGGTGGGCATAGGTCGGGATGTCCGAGGCGAACTCGGCGGCATTGTCGTAGACGCGGGTTTTTGATGGGAGCTGGCCGGACATGAACGAGGCGCGGCCCGGCGCGCACAAGGGCGAGCCGGTATAGGCGTTGGCAAAGCGGGTCGAGCGGGCGGCAAGCGCGCGAAGGTTCGGGGCGTGGAGCCAGCCGGCCGGGCCATCGGGAAAGAGCGTCCCGTTCAACTGGTCGACCATCAGGATCAGGATGTTCGGGCGATGGGTCATGGTGTCTCCTTCCCTGGGCGCCAGCTAACACCGGGCCTGCGGGCGATACTGTCCTGTCCGCGACCGGTTTGCGCGCCTTGACGGCCCCTGCCTGGCGGGCGCAATGTCGCAGGCGGACGCGGAATGTCGCATACGGAACACCTTCTTTCGGCTCTGCGGCAAATCTGCTGCAACTGCAAACGGAGCCCGGTCCCCATGAGAATCGTCACGGACTTTCCCCATCGGGTGCGCGAGGACGCCGACCTGGGGATCGTCATGGCGGACGGCACCCGGCTGTCGGCGCGGGTGTGGATGCCCGAGGGTGCAGGGCCCTTTCCGGCGGTTCTCGAGTTCCTGCCCTACCGCAAGCGCGACGGCACCGTCGAGCGCGATGCCCTGACCCATCCCTATTTTGCCGGGCACGGGTTCGCCTGCCTGCGCGTGGACATGCGCGGCAACGGCGACAGCGAAGGGCTGATGGCCGACGAATACACGCCGCAGGAGCTGGCCGACGCCTGCGAGGTCATCGCCTGGATCGCGGCCCAGCCCTGGTCGAACGGGCGGGTGGGCATGATGGGGATCAGCTGGGGCGGTTTCAACTCGCTTCAGGTCGCGGCGCTCGGGCCCGAGCCCCTGAAGGCGATCATCACGCTCTGTTCGACCGTGGACCGCTTTGCCGACGACATCCATTACAAGGGCGGCTGCCTTCTGAACGAGAACCTCGGCTGGGGCGCGACGATGTGGGCCTACTCCTCGCGCGCGCCGGATGCGGCGCTGCGCCAGGGCTGGCGCGAGATGTGGCTGGAGCGGCTGGAGGCCGAGCCCTTCCTGCCGGCCCTCTGGCTGCGCCACCAGCGCCGCGACGCCTACTGGAAGCACGGCTCGGTCTGCGAGGATTTCGGCGCGATCAGGGCGGCGGTGCTGGCGGTCGGCGGCTGGGGCGACAGCTACAAGAACGCGGTGCCGCAGCTGGTCGAGAAGATCGAGGCGCCGGTCAAGGGCATCGTCGGGCCCTGGGTGCACAAGTATCCGCACTTCGCCGTGCCGCATCCGCGCATCGGCTTCCTGCAGGAGGCGCTGCGCTGGTGGGGCCGCTGGCTGCGCGACGACAAGACCGGGGTCGAGGACGATCCCGCCTATCGGGTCTATCTGATGGACGGGGTGAGGCCGGCAAGCTGGTACGAGAACCGCCCCGGCCGCTGGATCGCCGAGCCTTCCTGGCCCTCGCCCAATGTGCGCAGCCAGGTCATGCTGTTCGGGCCGGGCACGATGGGCGAGGGGGCCGCGTTCGAGACCACCCTTGCCAGCCCGCAGGACTGCGGCATGGACGGCGGCGAGTTCTGCGCGATCTGGCTGGGGCCGGAAATGCCCGGCGACCAGCGCCGCGACGATGCCCTGTCGGCCTGTTTCGACAGCACCACGCTCGGCCAGACCGATATCGTCGGCGCTCCGGTTGTGACCTTGCGGTTGCGGTCGGACAAGCCGCTGGCGCAGGTGGCGGTGCGGCTCAACCATGTCCACCCGGACGGCGCCTCGACCCGGATCACCTGGGGTGTCCTGAACCTCGCCCACCGCGACAGCGCCGAACATCCCGCACCGCTGGTGCCGGGGCAGGAGTACGAGGTGCGGGTGGCACTGGATCACATCGCCTACCGGCTGCCCGAGGGCCACCGGCTGCGGGTGGCGGTCTCGACCACCTACTGGCCGATGCTGTGGCCGATGCCCGAGGCGGCGAGCCTGGTGCTGAGCGGCGGCGCGCTCGACCTGCCGGCGCGCACCGTCTCGGCCGACCGCGACGAGGTCCATTTCCCGCATTCCGAGGCGGCCAAGCCGCTTGCATCGCGCGAGATCCGCGCGCCCGCCCATGTGCGGCGCACCGAGATCGACCAGCGGACCGGCACCGTCAGCCTGATCATCGAGGACGATTTCGGCGAGGCCGAGAACCTCGATCACGGCGGCATCGCCGGATCGGTGGCGCGCGAACGCTGGGACATCCATCCCGACGATCCCCTCTCGGCGCGGGGGCAGGCGCACTGGACCGAAGTGACCGAACGCGGCGGCCGGCGCCTGAGGACCGAGGCCTGGTGCGCCATGCGCTCGGACGCGACCGATTTCCATCTGAGCGCGCGCATCGAGGCATGGGAGGATGAAAGGATGGTCTGGTCGCGCGATCTGACCGACAGTGTCCCGCGGGACTTTCACTAGATGGGTCCGCGACATCTTTTTAGTTGAAATACGAAATCTTTCGGTCAAGGCTGGCCGAAAAATCCACAAGAAATCCAGCATGGGGAGAAGACATGAACGACGAACTTGCACGGCTGATCGGCTTCATTGACGCCGGGGGGATGAGCCGCCGCGGCTTCCTGACCAGGACCGCGGCCTTCGGCGCGACCGCGGCCCTTGCCACCGGCCTTGTCGGCGGTGCGGCATACGCAGGCGAGCCCAAGAAGGGCGGCATCCTGAGGATGGGCGTGGGCGGCGGCGAATCCACCGACACGCTCGATCCGGCGCTGGCCGCCAACAAGGTGACGGGCGCCGCCAACCGGCAGTGGGGCGACGAGCTCGTCACCATGTCCCCGGACGGCAAGGTCGAGCCGCGCCTGGCCGAGTCGTTCGAATCGAACGCCGACGCCACCCAGTGGAGCTTCAAGATCCGCGAGGGCGTGAAGTTCCATGACGGATCGACGATGACCGCCGACGACGTGGTCGCGACCTTCAAGCGCCATTCCGACGAGAAGACCAAGTCGGGCGCGGCCGGGATCATGAAGGGCATCAAGGACATCAAGGCCGACGGCTCGACGGTGATCATCACCACCGACGGCGGCAATGCCGACCTTCCCTATCTCCTGTCCGACTATCACCTGATCATCCAGCCCAAGGGCGGCGTGGACAAGCCCGACGCGGCGATCGGCACCGGCCCCTACAAGCTGAAGTCGGCGCAAGCCGGCGTGCGTTACGAGTTCGAGCGCAACGCCGACGACTGGGACCAGAAGCGCGGCTATTACGATGGCGTGGAAATCCTGGTCATCAACGACTCGACGGCGCGCAACTCGGCCCTGCAGGCGGGCCAGGTCGACGTGATCAACAGCGTCGATCCCAAGGTCGCCAAGCTTCTGAGCAAGGCGCCGGGGGCGAAGGTGTCGGCGGTTGCCGGACGCGGGCACTATGTGTTCATCATGCATTGCGACACCGCGCCCTTCGACAACAACGACGTGCGGCTGGCGCTGAAATACTCGATCCCGCGCAAGGAACTGGTGGACAAGATCCTCGACGGCTACGGCTCGCTCGGCAACGACATCCCGATCAACAAGGCCTATCCCTTCTTCGACGAGGCCCTGAAGCAGCGCCCCTACGATCTGGAAAAGGCCGCCGAGCACTACAAGAAGTCCGGCCATGACGGCAGCCCGATCGAGCTGATCGTCGCCGACACCGCCTTCCCCGGCGCAGTCGATGCCGCGACCCTCTGGCAGGCGAGCTGCCAGAAGGCGGGCATCCCCCTGACCATCAAGAAGGTGCCCGACGACGGCTACTGGTCGGATGTCTGGAACGTGAAGCCCTTCTGCGCCAGCTACTGGGAAGGCCGCCCGGTGCAGGACCAGATGTATTCGATCGCCTACCTGTCCACCGCCGAGTGGAACGACACCCGCTTCAAGAACGCCGATTTCGACAAGCTGCTTCTCGAAGGGCGTTCCGAGCTCGACCCGGCCAAGCGCAAGGAGATCTACGCCAAGATGGCCGAGATCCTCTGGAGCGAGGGCGGCGTGATCGTGCCGATGTTCAACGACTTCATCGACGCCTACAGCGACAAGATCGACGGCTGGATCGAAGACCCGAACTTCGAACTGATGGGCGGCAAGGTCTCGCACCACACCTGGTTCGCCTGATCCGGTCTTGCCCGCCCCGGAACCCCCGGGGCGGGCACTCGCCTTTGCGCGTCGCTTCTGCCGGCCTGCCAGCCGGCGGTAGCCGAGGCGTTGTCTTCCGATCTCCTTGGGGGAGAGATTAGCCATGAACAGACCCGCCGACCGCACGCCGGCCCGCCGCAAGGCGATCCGGCGAATGGGCAGCGCCTTTGCGTCCCGCGCCCCCCGGGCAGAGGGGTAGGGCCATGCATCCCGTCGTTCGACTCGTCGGCCAGAGGCTGGGCATCGGCCTTCTGCTCCTTCTTGCCGTATCCGTCCTCATCTTCGTCGGCACCGAGCTGCTGCCGGGCGACGTGGCGCAGGCCATCCTCGGCCAGTCGGCGACCCAGGTGTCGCTGGCCAACCTGCGCGAGCAGATGGGCCTGAACGATCCCGCCTATGTGCGCTATTTCCGCTGGCTGTTCGGCGTCCTGCACGGCGATCTCGGCACCGCGCTGACCAACGGGGCCAACATCCGCAGCGAGATCGCCGACCGGCTGGCCAACACGCTCTTCCTTGCCTTCTGGGCGGCGATCATCGCGGTTCCGCTGGCGATTTCGCTGGGCCTGATCGCGGTGCGCTTTCGCAACCGCTGGCCGGACAAGCTGATTTCCGGGGTGACGCTGGCCACCATCTCGCTGCCCGAATTCGTGGCGGGCTATATCCTGATGTTCCTGCTGACGGTGAAATTCCGCGTCTTTTCGCCGATCTCGACGATCTTTCCCGGCATGTCGCTTGGCGACAAGCTCTATGCCATCGCGCTTCCGGTCGCGGTCCTCGTCCTTGTCGTCCTTGCCCACATGATGCGGATGACCCGGGCGGCGATCCTGAACGTCATGCAGTCGGCCTATATCGAGACGGCCGAGCTGAAGGGCCTGCGCCCCTTCACCATCATCGCCCGCCATGCCTTCCCGAACGCGGTGGCGCCGGTCGTCAACGTGGTGATGCTGAACCTCGCCTATCTGGTCGTCGGCGTCGTGGTGGTCGAGGTGGTGTTCGTCTATCCCGGCATGGGCCAGTATCTGGTCGATCACGTCGCCAAGCGCGACATTCCGGTGGTGCAGGCCTGCGGCCTGATCTTCGCCGCGGTCTACATCGGCCTGAACATCCTGGCCGACGTGATCTCGATCCTGGCCAACCCGCGCCTGAGGCACCCGAAATGATGCGCATTCCCGTCTCGGCCCTGATCGGCCTGTTCCTGACCGGCGCCTTCTTCTTCGTCGCGATCTTCGCCCAGTGGGTCGCGCCCTACGGCATGTCAGAGATCGTGCCCGGCGCCGATGCCTGGATGCCGCCCTCGCGCGAGTTCTGGCTGGGCACCGACACGCTGGGGCGCGACCTGTTCAGCCGCATGGTTTACGGTGCCCAGATCACCATCTTCGTGGCGACGGCGGCGACCTGCGTGTCGTTCCTGACCGGCTCGGTCCTCGGCTTTTCCGCGGCGGTCATCGGCGGGCGCTACGACCAGATCCTGTCGCGGCTGGTCGATCTCTTCATGTCGATCCCCTCGCTCATCATGGCGCTGGTGGTCCTGTCGGTCCTGCCCGCGACCCTGCCGATCCTGATCCTGGTCATCGGCCTTCTCGACTCGACGCGGGTCTTCCGCCTGGCGCGGGCGGTGGCGGTGGACATCACCGTCATGGACTATGTCGAGGCCGCCCGCCTGCGCGGCGAGGGGACGCGCTGGATCATCTTCCGCGAGATCCTGCCCAACGCCCTGTCGCCGCTCGTCGCCGAACTGGGCCTGCGCTTCATCTTTGCGGTGCTCTTCATCTCGACCCTGTCGTTCCTCGGGCTCGGGGTCCAGCCGCCGATGGCGGACTGGGGCGGGATCGTGAAGGAGAACAAGGAGGGGCTGGTCTACGGGGTCTCGGCCTCGCTGGTGCCGGCGGTGGCCATCGCCATCCTGGCGATCTCGGTCAACCTGGTCGCGGACTGGGTCCTCAACCGCACCACTTCGCTCAAGGGAGGCCGCGGTGCTTGACCGGACCGACAGACCGCTTCTGGACATCCGCAACCTGAAGATCGAGGCGACGACCTATCCGCCCGGCGAGCGGCCCAAGACCGTGACCCTGGTGCATGGCGTGTCCCTGACCGTCGAGAAGGGCAAGGTGCTGGGCCTGATCGGCGAATCCGGGGCCGGAAAATCGACGATCGGCCTGTCGTCGATGGCCTACGGGCGCGGCGGCGTGCGCATCACCGGCGGCGAGATCCTCGTCAACGGCCGCGACATCCTGAAGGGCGGCGCGGCGGGCCTGCGCGCGCTCCGCGGGCGCGAGGTCACTTATGTCTCGCAGTCGGCGGCGGCCTCGTTCAACCCGGCCAAGCGGCTGATGGAGCAGGTGATCGAGGCGACGCTGGTGCACGGGGTCATGGGCCGGGCCGAGGCCGAGGCACGCGCCGTCGGCCTGTTCCGCAAGCTGGGCCTGCCCAGCCCCGAGACCTTCGGCAGCCGCTATCCCCACCAGGTCTCGGGCGGGCAGTTGCAGCGGGCGATGACGGCGATGGCGCTCTGTCCCAAGCCCGACCTCGTGGTCTTCGACGAGCCGACGACCGCGCTCGACGTGACCACCCAGATCGACGTGCTGATGGCGATCAAGGAGGCGATCCGCGACACCGGGGTGGCGGCGCTCTACATCACCCACGACCTTGCGGTCGTTGCCCAGGTTGCCGACGAGATCATGGTGCTGCGCCACGGCAAGACGGTCGAATGGGGCGAGACCGGCCAGATCATCACCGCCCCCCGCGAGGACTATACCCGGGCGCTGGTCTCGGTGCGCTCGGGCGAGCATCCCGAAAAGCCCGCCGGTGCCGCGCCGGTCCTGAAGGTCGAGAACGTGACCGCCCGCTACCGTTCGGTGCCGATCGACGTGCTGAAGAACGTCTCGGTCGCGATCGAGGCCGGCCACACCCTGGCGGTGGTTGGCGAAAGCGGGTCGGGCAAATCGACGCTGGCGCGCGCCATCACCGGCCTTCTGCCGCCGTCCAAGGGGCAGATGACCTTCAACGGCCGCCGACTGTCGAACGACCTGGCGGGCCGCAGCAAGGACGACCTGCGCGAGTTGCAGATGATCTACCAGATGGCCGACGTGGCGATGAATCCGCGCCAGACGGTGGCGACGATCATCGGGCGGCCGCTGGAGTTCTACTTCGGCCTGAAGGGCGTGGCCCGCGACAAGCGCGTGCAGGAGCTTCTCGACGAGATCGAGATGGGCAAGGGCTTTGCCGACCGCTATCCGGCCGAACTTTCGGGCGGGCAGAAGCAACGGGTCTGTATCGCCCGGGCGCTGGCGGCGAAACCCAAGCTCATCATCTGCGACGAGGTGACATCGGCGCTCGACCCGCTGGTGGCCGAGGGGATCCTGAAGCTTCTCCTCAATCTCCAGAAGATCGAGGGCGTGGCCTACCTGTTCATCACCCACGATCTTGCGACGGTCAGGGCGATCGCCGATTCCATCGCGGTCATGTACAAGGGCCAGGTGGTGCGCTACGGGCCGAA
>JAFEFU010000011.1 GCA_018240425.1 Pseudomonadota bacterium
CTCCTTCCCGGCCGGAACCTCCGGCCTCGGCCGGCCCGGGGCCGGCGATGTGAAAGCGGGCCTCAAACCCGTCGGCCCGGCCCGCGGCCGGCGAGATCAGCTCGATCCGGCCCCCGGTACCATTGGCGATTGCGCGCGCGATGGCCAGCCCCAGCCCGGTGCCTTCGGCAGGGGTGCGGCCGCGCTCGAACGGTTCGGCCAGCCGCGACAGAAGGTCGGGCGGCACCACCGGCCCGGCGTTGGCCACGCTCAGGGTTCCGCCGCCGGTCAGCGCCACATGCACCGGCTGGCCGGGCGCGCCATGTTTCAGCGCGTTCTCGATCAGGTTTCGCGCAAGGATGGCGAAGGCGTCGGGGTCGATCGGCGCCATGACCGGCGTGCCGGGCAGGACCAGCCGGATGCGCCCCCCGGCGCCGGCGGCGGCGCCCATCTCTGCGGCCACATGCCGCAGGATCGCGCCCACGTCCGTCGTCCCCGCCGCCTGAAGCTGGCCGCCCTCGGCCCGCGCCAGCTGCATCAGCTTTTCCGAGAGCCGCGACAGGCGGCGCAGCGCCGTCTCGATCAGCCGCGCCCGCTCGCGCGCCGCCCCGTCGGCGGTCTCGGCGATCAGCCTCTGGGTCTGGGCCAGCGCCGCCGCCACCGGGGTGCGCAGTTCGTGCGCGGAATTGGCGGTGAAGCTGCGCTCGGCCTGAAGGGTGCGGTCCAGCCGCCCGAGAAGGCGGTTGACCGCCAGCGCGATCGGCCGGATCTCGGAGGGCAGGCCGGCGAAGGGCACCGGGGTCAGGTCGCTGCCGCCGCGCGCCTCGATGCCGGCGCGGAAGCTGCGGATCGGGGCCATCGACAGCCGCACGAGGCCCCAGACCCCGATCAGGCTGAGCGGCACGATCAGCGCCAGCGGCAGCAGCAGCCCGAGGATGGCCTGCAGCGCCACCTCGCGGCGATGGGCCAGGGGTTCGGCAACCGCGATCGTGAAACTGCCCTGAAGCGCGGAATCCGAATAGATCCGGTGGGTGGGCGTGTCGGTGAAGCCCATGCCCGCGTAGGGCGGAAAGACCGAGAGATCGGCCCGGTGCGAACGCAGGAGAACCCGGCCCGCCGCATCGCGCACCACATAGGTGAAATATTCGTCATGGTCGCGCAGCGTGGTCACGGTCTGGCTGGCCCCGTCGTCGCTTTCGCGGTTCACGAGGTCGCGCACCGCGAGCGGCAGGAGACGCTGGCCGGTCTCCTCGAGCGCGCTGTCGAAGACCTCGTCCATCTGCCGGCGCAGGTGCTCGGCCGTCACCGCCGCGGCGGCGGCCCACAGGAGCGCCAGCCCCAGCCCCAGCCACAGCGAGAGCCGCCATTGCAGGCTTTTCGGCGCCATCATCCCGGATTTCCCAGCCTGTAGCCGATGCCGCGGACCGTATCGACGACTTCCGGCCCCAGCTTCTTGCGCATCCTGCTGACATGGACCTCGATGGTGTTGCTTTCCACCTCGGCGCCGAAGGCATAGAGCCGCTGTTCCAGCTGCGCCTTCGAGATGACCTGGCCGGGGCGCTGGATGAAGGCCTCGAACAGCGCCCATTCACGGGCGGTCAGGTCGACGATCCGGCCGGCGCGGGTCACGGTGCGGGCGGCAAGGTCGATCTGGAGGTCGCCGATCTCGATCAGGGGATTGGGGTTGCCGCTGTAGCGCCGCGCCACCGCATTCAGCCGCGCCGAAAGCTCGGACAGGTCGAACGGCTTGGTCAGGTAGTCGTCGGCGCCCGCGTTCAGCCCGCTGATCCGGTCCGAGATCTGGTCGAGCGCGGTCAGGATCACGACCGGGGTGACGCTGCCCTTGCGGCGCATCTCGCGCAGGAAGGCGATGCCCTGTCCGTCGGGCAGCATCATGTCGAGAAGGACAAGATCGTAGGCGGCGCTGGCCAGATGGTCGGCGGCCTCGTCAAGGCGCATCACCCAGTCGACCGAATGGCGGTCGGCGGCGACATGGTCGCGCACCGCGGCGCCAAGGATGGCGTCATCTTCGACCAGCAGTATTCTCATGCGCCTGTCTGTCCTCTGCCTTGCGGTCTTCTGCCCGGCGAAGCTGTCTTCAGCCTGACGGCTGGCGTCGCCCCGCGTCAGGATTTCGTCAGGATCGCCCGCCATCTTCGCAGCAAGGAAGCGTCCGACAAGGAAAAAACGCATGCGCGCACCCGAAGGGGCCGGCTCCCGGTCCTGCATATCTGTCCTCGGGCTGACGCTCGCGCTGGCCCTCATCGTCGCCGGGCCGGTGGCCGTCCGCGCCGATGACGGCGACTGCGACGTGCCGATGGAGCGCTGGCAACCGCGCGAGGCGGTCGAGGCGATGGCCCGCGACCGCGGCTGGACCGTCGCGCGCATCCGCATCGACGACGGCTGCTATCAGCTGCGCGGCGCCGACGCGGACGGACACCCCTTCAAGTTGAAGATCGACCCCGAGACGCTCGAGATCGTCAAGGCCCGGCGCGGAGAGTGGCACGGCCAGAGCGGCGGGCAAGGCTCGGGGCAGGGCTATGGGCGGGGGGACGACGACGATCACGCCCTCCCGCCGCCGCCCCCGGCGACCACCTCCGGCCCGTCCGAGTGAGGGCCGAGGATCATCGAGCAACAGGCCGGGGGGCAAACCGCACCCCGCCGCCCAGGCAAAGGAACCCGATCCATGACCACACCATCCGCCCGCCATTCCACCGGCCTCGTCGTCCTGCACTGGCTCTCGGCGCTGGCCGTCCTTGGCGCCTGGCTGACCGCCGAGGGCGGCAGAGGAATGGCCGAGAACCCGCCCATCCTCCATTTCACCCTGGGCCTCGCGGTCCTGGCGCTGGTGCTGCCCCGGCTCGTGCTGCGGCTGGCGGGGCCGGCACCGGCGCCCGTGGCGCAGTCCGCGCTTCTGGACCGCGCGGCCAAGGCGGGGCACGGGCTGCTCTACCTGCTCCTGATCGCGCTGCCGCTGACGGGCTGGTATGCGGCCTCGCGCCTCGGGGTCGACGTCGCCTTTCTCGGGCTGCACCTTCCGGCACTGACCCAGCCGGTCGAGGGCCGGCCCGGCCTGATCGCCGACCTGCACGAGAATGGCGGCACGCTGATCCTGATCCTTGCCGGCCTGCACGGGCTGATGGCGCTCTGGCACCAGTTCGTGCTCGGCGACGGGACGCTGGCGCGGATGAGCCTGCGCCGGAACCTGCCGGAGGGCCGGCCCGGCGGCCGATCCTGACGGCTGGCTGACGGGGCAGGGGGCGAATCGTCAGGAAACCCTCAGCCGCTGCCCCCAGATTCCCCCAAGGTGCGGGGCAGGGGACACGCCCCGCCGACCGCCGGATTGCGCAGGAAAGGCCCGACCCGATGAACAGCAGGATTGCCCTCTTCGCCCTGACCACCGCGCTGACGCTTCCCGGCCTTGCGCTGGCCCGCCCGGTCACTCTCGCCACGAGGATGGCCGCCTATGGCGGCGACGGCGCCTATCTGGCGATCTACCTCACCGATGCGCAGGGCGCCTATGTCCGCAGCCTGTGGCTGGCCGGGCCGAGGTCGAAATACCACCGGCACCTGTCGGGCTGGTATCGCGCCACCGGCGGCGACGCTTCCCAGATCAACGGAATCACCGGCGCCAGCGTCGGCGCGGGCAAGACGCTCGAGGTCACGGTCGATCTGGCCGATGCGCTGATCGACGCGGGCTATGTGCTGCACATGGACGCGGCGGTCGAGGACATGCGCGAAAGCCCTGACGAGGTGACGGTGCCCCTGACCTCGGCCGGGGCCGGAAAGGCCGTCAGGGGGCGGCGCTATGTCGCGGACTTTTCCTACCATTTCTAGGGGACAGGCATGATCCGTGCGCTCCACCGCTGGCCGGGGCTCCTGGCCATGCTCCTTGTCTCGGCGCTGGCGCTCAGCGGGGCGGCGCTGTCGGTCTTTCCGGCGGCCGAGCGGATGTCCGCGCCGGCGGCGGCGCCCGGCCTGAGCGTGGCGGCGCTGGCCGCGCGCGTCCAGGCCGCCCATCCCGCGGTCGAGCAGATCCGCCGCGCGCCCTCGGGCCGGTTCACCGCCTACTGGTTCGAGGGCGGCACCCCCGGCGCCGCGATCATCGACCCGGCGACCGGGGCCGACCTCGGCGCGGCCGGTCCGAACCGGGCCGAGCGCTGGCTGACCGAACTGCACCGCTCGCTGTTTCTGGGCGATGGCGGGCGGATCGCCACCGCGGCGGCGGCGGGGGCGATGCTCGTGCTGGCGCTAACGGGGGCCGCGCTGGTCGCGCGCCGGGCGGGAGGCTGGCGGCGCTGGTTCAGCCCGCAGCGGGGACCGCTGGCCGCGCGCCTCCATGTCGAACTCGGGCGGCTGGCCATCCTGGGCCTCGCCTTCTCGTCGCTGACGGCCCTGTGGATGACGGCCTCGACCTTCGGCTACCTTCCCGACGAGGCCGCGACGCCGCCGCAACCCCCGGCCACCAGCGGCCTGACCGGCGCGGCCCTGTCAAGGATGCCGCTTCTCGCCGCAACCCCGGCCAGCGCGCTGCGCGACCTCACCTTCCCCGCGCAGGGCGACGCGGCGGACCTCTACACCCTGACCACCGCCACCGGCACCGGCCTTGTCGATCAGGGAACCGGCGCGACGCTCGGCTGGGCCGACAACAGCGGCTGGCAGGCGGTGACCGAGACGATCTACAGCCTGCACACCGGGCGCGGCGCGGCGGTGATCGGGCTGGTCCTCGGGCTGGCGGCGCTGAGCGTTCCGGCGATGGTGGTGACGGGCACCGTCCTGTGGCTGGCGGGGCGGCGCGGGCGGCCGCGGCTGCGTGGCAACGCCCCGGCGGGCAAGGCCGACATCGTCATCCTGGTCGGCAGCGAGGGCGGCAGCACCTGGGGCTTCGCCGCGACGCTCGGATCGGCGCTCGGCAGGTTCGGGCCCGCCGTCCATGTCGCGCCGATGGCGGGTTTCGATCCCGGCCGGTTCCCGCGCGCGGCGGGCTATATCATCCTGGCCGCGACCTATGGCGAGGGCGCCGCGCCGCAGTCGGCACGCGGCTTTCTCGACCGGCTGGCGGCGCTGGCCGCGGCCCCGCGCGCGCCGGTGGCGGTCCTCGGCTTTGGCGACCGCAGCTTTCCCGGCTATTGCGCCTTTGCCGAGGATGTCGCCCGGCTGGCCGAGGCGCGCGGCTGGCCCGCCTTCCTGCCCTTCGACCGGGTGGACCGGCAATCCCCGCAGGATTTCGCCCGCTGGGGGCGGGCCCTGGGGGCGGTCATGGGGATCGACCTCCAGCTCAACCACCAGCCAGTTCCGCCGGCCGGCATCGGCCTCGCGCTGCTGTCGCGGCGCGACTATGGCGACAAGGTCGGCGCGCCGACCACGATCCTGCGCTTCGCCCTGCCGCCCGTGACCCTCTGGCAGAGACTGGCCGGTCGGGGGTTCGCGCGCTTTCAGGCAGGCGATCTGCTCGGCATCCTGCCCGAGGGATCGCCGGTGCCCCGCTTCTATTCGCTGGCGTCCGGCCGGCGCGACGGGTTCATCGAGATCGTGGTGCGCAAGCATGAGGGCGGCCTCTGCTCGGGCCAGCTTGCGGCGCTGCGACCGGGCCAGACGGTCCATGCCTTCCTGCGCCGCAATCCCGGCTTCCGCGCCGGGCGCGGCAGCGCCCCCCTCATCCTGATCGGGGCGGGAACCGGGATCGGACCCCTGGCCGGACTTCTGCGCGCCAACCGCCGGGGCAGGCCGGTCCACCTGTTCTTCGGCCTGCGCCACCCCGACAGCGACTTCCTCTACGGCGAAGAGCTGGACGGCTGGCGCCGCGACGGCCGCCTCGACCGGCTGATCACCGCCGCCTCGCGCGGCGAGCGGCCCCATTACGTCCAGGACGCGCTTCGCCGCGAGGCCGCGCTGGTCGCCGGGCTGGTGCGGGGCGGCGCGCGGGTGATGGTCTGCGGCGGGCGCGAGATGGCGGCCGGCGTCTCGGCGGCCCTGGGCGAGATCCTCGCCCCTGCCGGCCTCAGCCCCGCACTCCTGAAGGCCGAGGGGCGCTATGCCGAAGACATCTACTGACGCCCCGGCCGCGGACGGGCGCATCGCGCTGAGCGGACCAACGATGGGCACCCGCTGGTCGGCGCTCTTCCATGCCCGGCCCGGGTTCGACAGCGCCCCCCTGCGCGCGGCGCTTCAGGCGGCGGTGGACGAGGTGGACGCCGAGATGTCGACCTGGAAGCCTGGCAGCGACCTGATGCGGATCAACGCCGGGCCGGTCGGGGTTTGGCTGCCCGCGCCCCGCGGGCTGGTGACGGTGCTGGGGCTGGGGCTGAGGATCGGCCGCGCCTCGGGCGGGGCCTTCGACATCGGCATGGGCGACGCGGTGGCTGCCTGGGGCTTTGGCGCGGACGAAGCGGACGGCGGGCGCATCCGCAGGGCGCTGGCCGCGCCCCGCCGCCCCGCGCACGAGGTGCTGGAGCTTGACCCCGCCAGACGCAGGCTGCGCAAGGCCGCGCCGGTCACGCTCGACCTCAACGGCATCGCCAAGGGGCACGGCGTGGACCGGTTGGCCGGGGCGCTGGCCGCGTTCGGCATCGGGGCGGGGCTCGTGGGCATCGACGGCGAACTCAGGGCGGTGGGCCTGCGCCCGGACGGCCAGCCCTGGACCATCGCCATCGAGGAGCCCGACCCCGCGCGCCGCGCGCCCCACTCGGTCCTGGCGCTTCAGGATGCGGCGGTCGCCACCTCGGGCGACTACCGCCACCGGGTCACGCTGGCCGGCCGCACCCTGTCGCACACGATGGACCCCCGCCGGGCCGCGCCGCTGGACGCCCCGCCCGCATCGGTCACGGTGGTGGCGCCCACCTGCGCCGAGGCCGACGCCTTCGCCACCGCGCTGATGGTTCTCGGGCCGGTCGAGGGGGCCGATCTCGCGCGCCGCCTCGGGCTGGACGCGCTGTTCCTGCTGCGCGAGGGCGGGGCCATCCGGCCGCTGGCGGTCGGTGCGCTCTTCGCGGCCGAACCCGCGAGCGGTGGCGCAGGAGCTTGACCGCGGGCGCTGCGGCGGTATCACCTCGGGCCGGGCGCAAGAGAGGGACATCACATGCTGAAGGGAATCGATCCGCTGCTCGGCCCGGACCTCTTGATGGTCCTGGCCTCGATGGGCCACGGCGACGAGATCGTCATCGCCGACGCGAACTTTCCCGCGGCCTCGGTGGCGCGCGCGACGGTGCATGGCCGGCTCCTGCGCATCGGCTGCGCCGCGCCGCGCGCCGTGCGGGCGGTCCTGTCGCTTCTGCCGGTGGACGGCTACGAGGCCGATCCGGTCCTGACCATGCAGGTGGTGGGCGACCCCGCCGCCGTCCCCGATGTGGTGGCCGAGGCCGCGCCGATGTTTGCCGCCGCCGGGGTCAGGCCCGCCGCACTCGAACGCTTCGCCTTCTACGACCGTGCCCGCCGCGCCTTCGCGGTGGTCCAGAGCGCCGAGACAAGGCCCTATGGCAACTTCATCATCCGCAAGGGCGTGATCGCGGCTCAGCCAGGCCCGCTGTAGGACAGGAGCGCCGCCACCGCCCGGAGCTTGGCCAGCGCGGTTTCTCTGCCCCTGGGAACCGGGTCGCCGGGATGTTCGATATAAGCGCAGGTCAGGACCGCCGCCGCGTCGCCGTCCGGCCCGAGCACCGGCACGCTCAGATCGACCACGCCCACCAGCTGCGCCGACGGCCCCTGACGGCAGCCGTCGCGGCGGACCTCGGCCAGATGCGCCGCGATCGCCGCCAGCCGCGCCTCGCCATCGGCGATGCCCCAGGTCGCGAGCGTCTCGGCCCGCCACTCGGGGCGCTGGAAGGCCAGGAGCGTCAGCCCCGACGAGGTGTCGAAAAGGTCGAGCTGCGCGCCGATGCGCACCCGGAACTCCCAATGCGAATCGGGGCTGGCCTGCGCCAGCACCACACCGTGCCCGGCATCGGGCATGACCAGGTGGCAGGACTGCCGGGTCTCGCGCGCGAAGGCGTCCATCAAGGGCTGGGCCTGGGCGATCAGCCGGCGCAGGGGCGGGTGGCTGTGGGCAAGCAGGAACAGCTTCATCGTCAGGGCATAGCGGTCGCCGCCCTCGATCCGGGTCACATATTGGCGTGCGACCAGCCGCTCCAGCATCCGGTAGATCTCGGACGGGCTGCGGCCCATCGCCTTGACGATCTCGGCCCGGGTCAGCCCGCCCGGCTGGCGGGCGAGGATTTCCAGGATGTCGAGTCCCTTGTCCAGCGCCGGGGCGCGGTAGCGTTCGCCCAGCCCGTCGGCGTCGTCATTGTCGATTGTTTCGCCCATCGGAGTCTCCGCGTCCTTTTCTGGCGTGCATCCCCAGTCCAGCGAAAGATTTCGCTTGCGTCAACTGTTCATCTGCGAATAGACCATTCAAATACGAACTTTGTTGCAGCGGGAGGGGCGTGATGCGGCTTGCGGGAAAGACCATCCTGATCACGGCGGCGGGCCAGGGAATCGGCCGCGCCAGCGCCATCGCCTGCGCCGCCGAGGGCGCCCGGGTCTTCGCCACAGATCTGAACGCCGACCTCCTGGCCGGGCTGAAGGGGATCGAGACCTGGCCCTTCGACGTGACCGACGCCGAAGCGGTGGCGCGGACGGCCAGTCGGGTGGGGCGGCTTGACGGGCTGTTCAACTGCGCGGGCTTCGTGCCCCACGGCACGATCCTCGACGTGACCGACGCCGACTGGGAGTTCAGCTTCAACCTGAACGTGACCTCGATGATGCGCCTGACCCGCGCCTGCCTGCCGGCGATGATCGAGCGCGCGGCCGAGACCGGGACCGCCAGCATCCTCAACATGGCCTCGGTCGCCTCGTCGGTGAAGGGCTTTCCCAACCGCGCGGCTTACGGGGCCACCAAGGCGGCGGTGATCGGCCTGACCAAGGGGATCGCCGCCGACTTCGTGCGCCAGGGCATCCGCGCCAACGCGCTCTGCCCCGCGACAGTGGACACCCCGAGCCTGCGCGGCCGCATCGCCGCCGCCGCCGACCCGGTGCAGGCCGAAAAGGACTTCATCGCCCGCCAGCCGATGGGCCGGCTGGCCGCGGTCGAGGACATCGTGCCGATGGTGGTCTATCTTCTGTCGGACGAAAGCCGCTTCGTCTCGGGGCAGGCCGTGCTGGTCGACGGTGGCGTGACCATCTGAGCGCCGCCGGGGGGAGGGGCCGTTGCCGCGGATCGACGCACATTGCCACTTCTGGCGTCTTGCGCGCGGCGATTACGGCTGGCTGGCCGGAACCGGCGGGGCGCTCGAGCCCCTGCGCCGTGACTTCGCACCCGCCGACTACCCCGGCGAGGGCCGGGTGATCGCGGTGCAGGCGGCGCCGACCCTGGCCGAGACCGACCATCTTCTCGGCCTTGCCGCACAGGACCACCGCATCGCGGGCGTCGTCGGCTGGGTCGATCTTGCAAGCCCCCGCGCGGCGGACGACCTGCGGGCGCGGGCGGCCAATCCGCTGTTCCTCGGCATCCGCCCGATGCTTCAGGACATCGCCGACACCCAATGGCTTCTGTCGGCCCCTCGGCCCGAGGCGCTGGCCGCGCTCACCGGCCTTGGCCTGCGGTTCGATGCGCTGGCGACGACCCGCCACCTGCCGGCGCTCGCGCGCTTTGCCGCGGCCAACCCGGGCCTGCCGATCGTCGTCGATCACGCCGCCAAGCCCCAGCCCGGCCGGCGCCCGGACTGGGAAGCGGGCATGGCGGCGCTCGCCCGCGATCCGCGCATCCATTGCAAGCTGTCCGGCCTTCTGACCGAACTGTCCCCCGGCGACCGGCACGATCCGCTGCCCGCGCTGCGTCCGATCTTCGATCGGCTGATCGGCTGGTTCGGTCCCGACCGCCTGATCTGGGGCAGCGACTGGCCGGTGGTCACGCTGGCCGCCCCATTCGGCGACTGGGTTTCGCTGACCGGGGCGCTGCTCGACGGGTTGAATGCGGGCGAAAAGGCGGCGATCCTCGGTGGCAACGCGGCGCGCTTCTATGGGGTGGAGCCATGAGCGAACTGGTGCGGATGGAAGGCATCGACATGCGCTTTCCCGGGGTTCATGCGCTGAAGGCGGTGAACTTCGACCTGCGCAAGGCCGAGGTCCACGCCCTGATGGGCGAGAATGGCGCCGGCAAGTCGACGCTGATGAAGGTGCTCTCGGGAGTCTATCAGCCCGGCGCTGGACGCATCCTGATCGACGGAACCGAGGTGACGGTGCCCGGTCCGCGCGCGGCGCAGGACCTGGGCATCGGCATCATCCATCAGGAACTGGCGCTGATGAAGGACCTGACGGTCGCGCAGAACATCTTCATCGGGCGCGAGCCGCGCAAGTCCTTCGGCCGGCTGGACGAGGCCCGTCTGAACGCCGCCGCCGCCGCCCTTTTCGCCAGCATGAACGTGACGATGGACCCGCGCGCGCCGGTCGAGGGCCTGACCATCGCCCGCCAGCAGATGGTCGAGATCGCCAAGGCGCTCTCGCACCGCTCGCGCGTGCTGGTGATGGACGAGCCAACGGCCGCGCTGAACGACGCCGAGATCGCCGAGTTGTTCCGCATCATCCGCCAGCTCAGGTCCGAAGGCGTGGGCATCGTCTACATCAGCCACAAGATGGACGAGATCAAGCGCATCGCCGACCGGGTGACGGTCATGCGCGATGGCGCCTGGGTCGGGACGGTCGAAGCCGCCGACACGCCGATCGCGCGGATCATCGCGATGATGGTCGGACGCGAACTGACCGACGAGACGGTGCAGATCCCCGACCTGTCCGTGGCCGAAACCGCGCTGGAGGTCCGCCACCTCGGGCGCGGCCGCGCCGTGCGCGACGTGAGCTTTTCGCTGAAGAAGGGAGAGATCCTCGGCTTTGCCGGGCTGATGGGCGCGGGCCGGACCGAACTGGCGCGGCTGATCTTCGGGGCCGATCCCCGCGACGGCGGCGAGATCATCGTGCACGGCCAGCACCGCCAGATTTCCAGCCCCGAACAGGCGGTGCGCGCCGGGATCGGCTATCTGTCCGAGGACAGAAAGCAGTTCGGCCTGGCCCTGGGGATGGACGTGCGCGCCAACATCGCGCTGGCCAGCCTGCCGCGCTATTCCGACATGCTCGGGCGCATCGACGAGGGCAAGCTGGGCGAGATCGCCCGCGACTACATCGCGCGGCTGGCGATCCGCACCCCCTCGGACGCGCAGGAGGTGCGGCTTCTGTCGGGGGGCAACCAGCAGAAGGTGGTCATCGCCAAGTGGCTTCTGCGCGACTGCGACATCCTGATCTTCGACGAGCCGACGCGCGGCATCGACGTGGGCGCCAAGGCAGAGATCCACCGCCTGCTCGAATCGCTCGCAGCGGACGGCAAGGCGATCATCGTGATTTCCAGCGAACTGCCCGAAGTCCTGCGCCTGTCCCACCGGATCGCGGTGATGTGCGAGGGGCGGCTGACCGGCTTCCTGCCCGGCGGCGCCTCGCAGGAGGAAATCATGGCGCTGGCCACGAAGCGCGACAGCATGGGTGAAGGAGAGGCCGCATGACCACGACAACCGCCAAGCCGGTGCCCGCGGCCCGCAAGGGCGGGGGCGCGCAGCAAAAGCTCCTGGCCTTCGCCAGCCTGATCGTCCTCGTGATCGGCTTTTCGCTGGCCAGTCCCAACTTCTTCCAGGTCGCCAACATCATGGCGATCCTCCAGGCCACCTCGGTCAACGGGGTGCTGGCGGTGGGCGTCACGCTCATCATCATCACCGGCGGCATCGACCTGTCGATCGGCACGCTGATGACCTTCTGCTCGGTCATGGCCGGGGTGGTGCTGACCTGGTGGGGGATGCCGCTTGTGCTGGGAGTCGCGGCGGCCATCGCCACCGGCGCCCTGTGCGGGCTGATCTCGGGCACCTTCGTCGCGCGGATGAAGATCCCGCCCTTCATCGCCACGCTCGGGATGATGCTGATGCTCAAGGGCCTATCGCTGATCGTGACCGGCACCAAGCCCATCTACTTCAACTCCACCCCCGGTTTCACCACGATTGCCCAGGGCTCGCTGATCGGCGCCGTGATCCCCGAGTTTCCGGTGCCGAACGGCGTCCTGATCCTGTTCCTCGTCGCCGGGGCGGCGGCCTGGGTCCTGTCGCGCACGGTCCTTGGCCGCTACACATTCGCGCTCGGCTCGAACGAAGAGGCGGTGCGGCTGTCGGGCGTGAACACCGCCGCCTGGAAGATGGCGATCTACGCGCTGTCGGGCGCGATCTGCGGCATCGCCGGCGTCCTCATTGCCAGCCGCATCAACAGCGCCCAGCCCGCGCTCGGCCTTGGCTATGAACTCGAGGCCATCGCCGCTGTCGTCATCGGCGGCACCTCGCTGGCCGGGGGCAGGGGCACCATCCTCGGCACGCTGATCGGGGCGCTCATCATGTCGGTCCTGACCAACGGACTGCGCGTCCTGTCGGTGGCACCCGAATGGCAGACCGTCGTCACCGGCGCGATCATCATCGTCGCCGTCTATGCCGACCAGCTGCGCCGCGGACGCGCGGCATGAAACGACCGGC
Organism: Pseudomonadota bacterium; assembly: GCA_018240425.1. GTDB lineage: Bacteria > Pseudomonadota > Alphaproteobacteria > Rhodobacterales > Rhodobacteraceae > TMP-24. The sequence continues at coordinate 12,507 of JAFEFU010000011.1, forward strand.
GCGAGGGTGCACCCGCGCGCCACACGGAAAGGCCAAGTGAACAGCAACGGAGGTAACCATGTTCACCAGACGCACCCTGCTCGGAGCCGCTGCCGCGCTCTCGCTCGCGGCCGCCGCGCCGATGGCGCAGGCCGAGGGCAAGATGTACATCCCGCTGATCTCGAAAGGGTTCCAGCACCAGTTCTGGCAGGCGGTGAAGGCGGGCGCCGACAAGGCCGGCAAGGACCTGGGCGTCGACGTCAGCTTCGAAGGCCCCGACAACGAAAGCCAGGTCGACAAGCAGATCGACATGCTGGCGGCGGCGCTGGCCAAGAAGCCGGCGGCGATCGGCTTTGCCGCGCTGGACAGCCAGGCGGCGATCCCGCTTCTCCAGCAGGCCAAGGACGCGGGCATCCCCGTCATCGCCTTCGACTCGGGCGTGGACAGCGACATCCCGGTGGCCACCGCCGCCACCGACAACGTCGCCGCCGCGGCGCTTGCCGCCGACAAGATGGCCGAACTGATCGGCGACGAGGGCAAGGTGGCCATCGTCGCCCATGACCAGACCTCGCGCACCGGCGTCGACCGCCGCGACGGCTTCGCCAACCGCATGAAGGAAGCCCATCCCAAGATCCAGATCGTCGCCATCGAATATGGCGGCGGCGACCAGCTGAAATCGACCGAGATCACCAAGGCGATCCTGACCGCCAACCCCGACATCAAGGGCATCTTCGGCACCAACGAAGGCTCGGCCATCGGCGTCGTGAACGGGGTGAAGGAGGCCGGCTCGCACATCGTCATCGTCGGCTACGATTCCGGCAAGGCCCAGAAGGACGCGATCCGCGACGGCACGATGGCGGGCGCCATCACCCAGAACCCGGTCGGCATCGGCTACGAGACGGTCAAGGCCGCCGTCGCCGCGGCCAAGGGCGAACCGGTCGAGAAGAAGATCGACACCGGCTTCTACTGGTATGACAAGACCAACATCGACGATCCGAAGATCGCCGCGGTTCTCTACGACTGACAGCCCTTGCCGGGGGGTGCCCGCCGCCCCCCGGCACCCCACCCGATGAGGATGACATGAAACTCTTGCGCTATGGCCCGAAGGGCCGTGAAAAGCCCGGACTGCTGGACGCCGGGGGCAATCTCCGCGACCTGTCCGCCCATGTGGCCGACATCGCGGGCGAGGTTCTGACGCCCGGGGGCCTTGCGCGGCTCGCCGCACTCGACCCCGCGCGCCTGCCGCGCGTCGAGGGCGCCCCCCGCCTCGGTCCCTGCGTGGGCGGGGTGGGCAAGTTCGTCTGCATCGGGCTGAACTACGCCGACCACGCCGCCGAGACCGGCGCCGCGATCCCGAAGGAGCCGATCGTCTTCGCCAAGTGGACCAGCGCCATCTGCGGACCGGACGACAACGTGGAAATCCCCCGCGGCTCGGAAAAGACCGACTGGGAGGTGGAACTGGGCGTGGTGATCGGCAAGGGCGGCAAGTACATCGCCGAATCCGACGCGCTTTCCCACGTCGCGGGCTACTGCGTCATCAACGACGTGAGCGAGCGCGAATGGCAGATCGAGCGCGGCGGCCTGTGGGACAAGGGCAAGGGCTGCGACACGTTCGGGCCGATCGGCCCCTGGCTGGTGACGCCGGACGAGGCGGGCGATGTCGGCAACCTGAAGATGTGGCTTGATGTCGATGGCCGCTGCTTCCAGAACGGATCGACCGCCACGATGATCTTCGGGGTCGCGCACCTGATTTCCTACCTGTCGGGCTTCATGTCGCTGCAACCCGGCGACGTGATCTCGACCGGCACCCCGCCCGGCGTAGGCCTCGGGCAGAAGCCGCCGGTCTACCTCAAGGGCGGCGAGGTCATGCGGCTGGGGATCGAGGGTCTCGGCCAGCAGACGCAGAAGGTCGTCAGGACATGACCAGGATCACCGGCCTCAGCACCGTCGACGTGCGCTTTCCGACCAGCCAGCATCTGGACGGATCGGACGCGATGAACCCCGACCCCGACTATTCCGCCGCCTATGTGGTGCTGGAAACCGACGGCCCCCACCAGGGCCACGGCCTGACCTTCACGATCGGGCGCGGCAACGAGATCTGCGTGGCGGCGATCGAGGCGCTGCGCCCGCTGGTCGTGGGGCTGGAGCTTGACTGGATCGCCGCCGACATGGGCCGCTTCTGGCGGCATGTCACCTCGGACAGCCAGTTGCGCTGGATCGGCCCGGACAAGGGGGCGATCCATCTGGCGACCGGCGCGGTGGTCAATGCCGCCTGGGACTTGTGGGCCAAGAAGGCCGGCAAGCCGGTCTGGCAGCTGGTGGCCGAGATGTCGCCCGCCGAACTCGTCCGCTGCATCGACTTCCGCTATCTGACCGACTGCATCACCCCGGAATGGGCGCTCGACTTCCTGACGACGCAGGCCAGGGGCAAGGCCGAGCGTATCGCCACGCTGAAGGCCGAGGGCTATCCCTGCTACACCACGTCCGCCGGCTGGCTGGGCTATGACGACGCGAAGCTCCGCCGCCTCTGCCGCGAGGCGGTGGATGCGGGCTTTCGCTACATCAAGATGAAGGTCGGCCGCGATCTCGACGACGACATCCGCCGCCTGACCATCGCCCGCGACGAATGCGGCCCCCACGTCAACCTGATGATCGACGCCAACCAGGTCTGGGAGGTGGATCAGGCCATCGGCTGGGTCAGGAAGCTTGCCTTCGTCAGGCCCTGGTTCATCGAGGAACCGACCAGCCCCGACGACATCGAGGGGCACAGGAAGATCCGCGAGAGCGTCGCCCCCGTGCAGGTCGCGACCGGCGAGATGTGCCAGAACCGCATCATCTTCAAGCAGCTCATCATGCGCGGCGCGATCGACGTGGTGCAGATCGACAGCTGCCGGATGGGCGGGCTGAACGAGGTGCTGGCGGTCATGCTGATGGCGGCGAAATACGGGCTGAAGGTCTGTCCGCACGCCGGGGGCGTCGGCCTGTGCGAATATGTCCAGCACATGTCGATGATCGACTATCTCTGCATCGCCGGGACGCGCGAGGGCCGGGTGATCGAATATGTCGACCACCTGCACGAGCATTTTCTCGATCCCTGCGTGATCCGCAATGCCGCCTACATGCCGCCCACGCTGCCCGGCTTCTCGATCGAGATGAAGCCCGCCTCGCTCGACACCTACCGTTTCCGGGGGGCGTGATGGACCTGCACCTGAAGGGCCGGATCGTCGTCGTCACCGGCGGCGGATCGGGCATCGGCGCGGGGATCACCGAGGTTCTGGCCGAAGAGGGCGCGGTGCCGGTGATCCTTGCCCGCCGCGCCCCCGACCCGGCCTGGCTGGCGCGGACCGGGGCCGATTTCGTTGCCACCGAACTCTCCGACGACGCGGCCTGCCGGGCAGCGGTCGCGGCGATCCGCGCCCGCCACGGCGCCGTGCACGGCCTCGTCAACAATGCCGGCGCCAATGACGGGGTGGGTCTCGACAAGGGACCGGACGCCTTCCGGGCCAGCCTGAACCAGAACCTTGTCCATTACTACACGATGGTGCACCTCCTGCGCGACGACCTGCGCCGGACGAAGGGCGCGATCGTCAACATCAGCTCCAAGACCGCCGTGACCGGGCAGGGGGGAACCTCGGCCTATGTCGCGGCCAAGGCGGCGCAACTGGGCCTGACGCGCGAATGGGCGGCCGAGTTCCTGCCCGACGGGGTGCGCGTCAATGCCATCGTCGTGGCCGAGGTGATGACCCCCCTCTACCGCCGCTGGCTGGACACTTTGACCGACCCCGAGGCCGCGCTGGCCAGGATCACCGCGCGCATTCCCCTCGGCCAGCGGATGACCACCGCGCGCGAGATCGCCGACACCTGCGCCTTCCTTCTCTCCGACCGATCCGGCCACACGACCGGCCAATGGATCTTCCCCGACGGCGGCTACACGCACCTTGACCGCGCCATCGGCCGCTAGCCCGCGCCGCCCCACAGACATCTGACCGGAACCGCCGCCATGCGCCTGTCTGCCTGCCACAATTTCCACGACTTCCGCTCGCTCGCCCATCGCCGGCTGCCCGGCCCGATCTTCGACTACATCGACGGCGCCGCCGACGACGAGGTCACCAAGCGCCGCAACCGCGCCGCCTTCGACGCCTGCGACCTCCTGCCCTCGGTCCTGACCGGAGTGGACGAGGTGGACCTGTCGGTGACGGTGATGGGCGAGCGGCTGGCCCTGCCGGTCTATCTGTCGCCCACCGCGCTTCAGCGGCTGTTCCACCACCAGGGCGAGAACGCGACCGCCGCCGCCGCCGAGAAGTTCGGCACGATGTTCGGCGTCTCGTCGCTGGGCACCGTGTCGATGGAGGTGCTGGCGCGGCGCCACAAGACCCCGCAGGTCTACCAGTTCTACTACCACAAGGACCGCGGCCTGAACCGGGCGATGATGCAGAAGGCCAAGGAGTGCGGCATCCGGGTGATGGTGCTGACCGTGGACAGCATCACCGGCGGCAACCGCGAGCGCGACCTGCGCACCGGCTTTTCCATCCCCTTCCGCCTGACGCTGGCCGGGATGCTCCAGTTCGCGCTGAAGCCGATGTGGGGCATCAACTATGTGACCCACGAACGCTTCAGCCTGCCCCAGCTTGACGCCCACATCGACATGAAGGGCGACTCGCTGACCATCGGGCGCTACTTCTCCGAGATGCTCGATCCGTCGCTCGACTGGGACGACGTGGCCGAGATGGTCGCCGAATGGGGCGGGCCCTTCTGCCTCAAGGGCGTGATGCGGGCCGAGGACGCCCGCCGCGCCGCCGACATCGGCTGCGCCGGGGTGGTGGTGTCGAACCACGGCGGGCGCCAGCTTGACGGGGCGCGAGCGGGCTTCGACCAGCTGGACGAGATCGTGCAGGCCGCGGGCGACCGGCTGGACGTGCTGCTGGACGGCGGCGTGACGCGCGGCAGCCATGTGCTCAAGGCGCTGTCCCTGGGCGCCAAGGCGGTGGGGCTCGGGCGCTATTACCTCTTCCCGCTCGCCGCCGCCGGGCAGGCCGGGGTCGAACGCGCCCTGGCGCTGATGCAGGAGGAGATCCTGCGCGACATGCGCCTGATGGGCGCGCGCCGCGTCGCCGACCTGACGCGCGCCAACCTCAGGTTCCGCTGAGACAGGCCGCGCTCAGGCGGTTGCGATCCGGTCGAGTGCCGCCCGGAGATCGCGGACCCGGCCCGCATCGGTGGCGCGCGCGTCGGCCGGCTGAAAGCCGAACTCGCGCACCTTCGGATCGGCAGGCGGCGGCACGGGGGTCGAGCACGAGGCATGGACCTCGCGCAGGGGCAGCCGTGCGGCGAGGGCCGCGGCATTGGCCGCACCCACCCCGCCGCCCGGCATCACGGTCACCGAAGGCTCCGCCGCCGCCATAGCCGCCAGCCGGCCGATCCCGGCAGGCGCCGTCGCCGCCCCCCCCGACGAGAGGACGCGCCTGATCCCCAGGCGGACGCAGACCGCCATCGCCTCGGCGACATCGGGGACCAGGTCGATGGCGCGGTGCAGCGTCACGTCCAGCCCCTCTGCCGCCTCGACAAGCCGCGCCAGCGTCCCTTCGTCCAGCCGCCCGTCGGGGCGCGAGGCACCGATCACCACCCCCGCAAGGCCGAAGGCGCGGACGGCGGCAATCTCGGTGTGCATCGCCCTAGCCTCGTCCTCAGACCAGACGAACCCGCCCGCGCGCGGCCGGATCATCGCCAGCGCGGGCAGGGGCCCCTCGGCCGCCAGCCGCATCAGCCCGGCCGAGGGCGTCAGGCCGCCGAGGGCGAGGGCCGCGCACAGCTCGATCCGGTCGGCGCCGCCCGCCGCCGCCGCGGCGATCCCCGCCGCATCGTCCACGCAGACCTCGAGAAGGATGCGGGTCATGCTTTCCTCCGTTCAAGCGCGATGAGAAGACATGCGCCGATCACCCCGACAAGCCCCGACAGGAAGGCCGCCGCGCCATAGCCGCCAAGCGCCGATCCGGCGGCGAAGATCCCCGCGCCAAGCGCGCCGCCAAGGAACATGTTCACCGCGATCAGCGAGGCCGACAGGCCCGGCCGGTCGCGGATCAGGTCGAGAAGGTAGGAGATCGGCAGCGAGATGATCCCCGCCGCGGCAAAGCCCGCGACGACGCTGGCGGCGTAGGCCTGCCAGGGGGCCGAGGCGAGGGCCAGCGCCGACAGGTAGCACAGGTAGAGCGCCGCGGTGATGAGGAGCGCGTGGGTCAGGTGCAGGCCCCGGGTGACGCGCGACCAGAAGAACATGAACAGGACCTCGAGTGCGGCGACCATGCCGACGATGGCGCCGATGTCGTCGGGATGGCCGCCGGCCCGTCCGGTGACGATCAGCGGCAGGACCGTCGCGTTCACGTGCAGGACCTGGCTGATGAGCGCGACGCCGAGGATGGGCAGCGCGATCGCGGGCGAGAAGATCTGCATCAGCCCCGGCAGGGGATGGGACAGCCGGACCTGCGCCGGCCGGTCGGGGCGCCCGGCGCTCGGCGCCACGCGGGCGGTGCCGGTGCCGCCGGACGGGACCGCCTCGGGCGCGGGGCGATGGTCGGGTTCGAGCCAGAAGGCGATCACGGCAAGGGTGCAGCCCGACAGGCCCGCCGCGATCGCCCAGGCGCCGATCATCGAGCCGCGCCCCTGCATCGCAAGGCCGACCGCGCCGGGAACCAGCACCCAGGCGAGCGAGATCATCATCCGCATCAGGGCGTTGACGGTCGCGGCCTCCTCGGCGTCGAACCGGTCGGTGTGGGCGCGCACATTGGCAAACAGCATCGAGTTCGTCGCGTGGAACAGCGCCAGCGGCCCGACGGTCGCCAGCGCAAAGACCGCGGCCGAGGGAAAGGCCCAGATCGCGCCATAGCCGACGATCCCGAAGGAGGAAACGAAGATCAGCGGCAGGCGGTAGGTGCGGAACCTGTCCGAGATCATGCCGAAGGTGATCGACAGGATCACGTTCGACACCGCCGCCGCCAGCGCGATCCCGGCATAGGCGCGGTCGGTCAGCCCCAGCTCGCGGATGCCGAGGACGGCCTGATAGGGCGAGGTCGCGGCCCCGGCGACCCCGTAAAGGAAGATCGCCGCGGCCGAGGCGCGCACCACCGGGTGGCGGCGCAGGATCGAAAGATGCAGCCGCATCTCAGCCGGCGAACCGGGCCGAGGGCTGGGGTGCGGGGCGGAAGTCGGGCCGCTGGTCCCAGGGCAGGGTGCCGGGCGCGCGGTGCCGGTTGGGCAGCCGCGGGATGTCCTGGTTCACCACGCCATCGGTCAGCGCCATCAGGTTCGGGTCGGCGATCGGCGCGAGATCCGGCGAAAGGTAGCCCGACTTCACCACCAGAAGTGCCACCTTGCGCGGATCGAGGCCGAGGAGGGTGAAATCGGCGATGTCGTGGTAGGGCCGCCGGCGCGCGGCAAGGACCAGGGTGATGCCCCCGATCCGCACCACCGCCTGATTGTCCTGCGCCGTGGCGCCGGGCTGAAGGCGGACGACGCGCGCCGTGACCGGAACCGAGACCCCGGCGGGATCGAGGCTGGCGCCGATGGTGAGGGGCAGGCTGGCCCCTTCGCCCGCGGCAAGGCAGGCCTCGACCGCCGGGCGGTCGGTGATCCCGGCGATCAGCGCGTCCTGCCAGTCGCGGGCGATCAGCGCCGCCAGCACGTCACCCCGGTCGCCGACGCCGCCGCCCGTCGGGTTGTCGCCGGAATCGGCAAGGATCACCGGGCGGGTGGTGGCGCTGGCGGCCATATCCAGCATGTCGGACAGCGGGCCGGTGACCGGGCCGAAGCGGAAACGGTCGCGCGCGCCCCAGAAGTCGGCGGCGATCGCCGCGCCCGCGGCCTCGGCCGCCGCGCGGTCGGTGCCGGTGACGACGGCGCAGGCGGTGGCGCGCGGCTCGTCGGCCCAGACATAGCCGATCATCAGGTCGGTGCGCCAGACGCCCGGCCCCTCGCGCGACGGCAGCGCCGCATAGAGCGACCGCGCGGGCTCGTCCTCGGTCGACGAGCGCTCGCCGGGCAACAGGAGCGGCACCGGGACACGCACCACGCCCGGGCGCGCGCCGGTCCTCAGCGCGCGCAAGAGCATCGCATAGGCCGCCTCCATCGTTTCGGGCGTGTCGATGTGGGGGGCGGTCCGGTAGGCCGCGAAGATGTCGATCTGGTCGACGATCTTCTGCGAGACGTTGCCGTGCAGGTCATAGCTGGCGGCGATCAGCATCTCGGGCCCCACGGCGGCGCGGACAGCGGAAATCCAGTCGCCCTCGGCGTCCCACATCCCGTCCACCTTCATCGCGCCGTGCATCGCCAGATAGACCGCGTCGAATGGCGCCGCCGCCGCCAGCCTTTCGAGGAACTCGGCCTTGAACGCCTCGTAGGTGTCGCGTGCGACCGGGCCGCCGGGGACGGCGCGGGCGTGAAGGAGCGGGGCCACCTCGGCCGGGTGGGTCCTGAGGAAGGCGAAATAGTCGTGCGCCGGCAGGTCGGCCCCGCGCAGGACGCGGAAGTCATGGGCCTGCATCAGGACCGGCGAATAGGTGGAACATTCCGTGTGGATGCCGCCGACGGCGATGCGCATGGGTCTGGTCCTTCGGTTGATCGGGAAGCGGGCGCGGGCGGGCGCCCGCCGTCAGAGGGTGGGATGCAGGCGCACCTGCCGGGCAAAGCGCAGCCAGTCCTTGTTGTCCTTCCGCGTCCAGGCGGCCTCGGCCACCGCCGAGAGGCGCGGGAACACGAGGTCGTTGAACCAGGCGGCGGTGGTGAAGTGCTCGCACCAGATGCAGGCCTGGATGCCGCGCATGTGCTTGCGCAGATCGTCGGGAAACGCGCCCTCGGCCTCGTAGCCATAGGTCTTTTCCGGCGGCACCGGCCCGGCCCAGCCGGCGCCGTTCTCCAGCCAGTCCGGACCCTGCACCATGTCGAGGTAATAGGCCTGCCCCGGCGTCATCACCACGTCATAGCCCTGGCGCGCCAGGTCGATCCCGACCTCGGGCCGTTCCCAGGCCATGAGAAGCGTCCCCTCGGGCGCGACGCCGCCGCCGTGGGCGACCTCGTTCCAGCCGACCAGCACCTTGCCGCGCCTGGCCAGCATCTCCTTCACGCGCCTGAGGAACCAGCTTTGCAGCTCGAACGTGCCGGCCAGCCCCTCGCGCTGCATGAGGATGCGGGCCTGCGTGCTTTCCAGCCAGGCGTTCTTCGCCACCTCGTCGCCGCCGATGTGGAAATGGCGCGAGGGAAAGATCGCGCAAAGCTCGTCGATGATCGTCTCCAGGACCTCGTAGGTGGCCGGGATCGCCGGGTTCCACGAGTTGTTGGGATAGCCCTGGACCGGGTGATAGCTCTCGGCCGGCTCGTCGGGATCGACGAGGAAGGGCAGGGCGGCCAGCACGCAGGCGGCATGGCCGGGGGTCTCGATCTCGGGCATGACCTCGATGCCGAGGGCGCCCGCGTGGGCGACGATCGCGCGCATCTGGTCCTGGCTGTAGAAGCCGCCCTGCCGGTCCGGCCCGTCGCCGAGCTGCGGCAGCATGGCCGGCGTGTCGGCGCTGCGGTGGGCGCCCGCCGCGGTCAGCTGCGGATAGGCCTTGATCTCGGCCCGCCAGCCTTCATCGTCGGTCAGGTGCCAGTGGAAAAGGTTCAGCTTGTGCCAGGCGAGGATGTCGATCACCCGGCCGACCTGCTCGAACGTCCAGAAATGTCGGGAAACGTCAAGATGGCAACCGCGCCACCCATAGCGCGGCGCATCCTCGATCCGGCCGGATGTTGGAAATTTGAAAGCCGGGTCGGTGAAGGCGCCATGCAGCATCTGGGCGAGCGACAGCAGGCCGTGGCGGCGGCCCTCCTCGGCGCTGGCCGAAAGGGTGATCGTCGGCCCGAAGTCCAGGCGGTAGCCCTCGCGCGGGATGGCCGCGTCCTGACGGAAGGCAAGGGGGCGCGAGCCGGGGGCGGGCGACAGTTGAAACAGCCGCCGCGCCGCCGGGAACAGCCGACCGTGCAGGGCATCGACCGACAGCGCCAGGCGCAGGTCGGCGCGGGCAGCGCCGGGTTCCATGTGCAGGATCACCGGCGCGTCGCCGGGAACGGCCTCGATCGCGTTGGGCCAGGGCAGAAGCGCGAAGGGCAGGGTCAGCCGTCCCTCGGGCAGGCGCGGCGGCGGCAGGACAGGCGCGGCATGGCCCTGGATCAGATCGCCGACCATGACCGGATGGCGTATGCCGTCGGCGAGCGTCAGCCAGGCGGTCTTGGCCGCGTCATTGCGGTGGAAGGGCGAGCGGAAAAGGCCTTCGGCCTCGAAGGTCCAGCTTGCGCCTGGGGCGAGCGGTGCCCCTTCGAGCGGCGCAAACTCATGGAAGTTCGCGACCCGCCGCAGGAAGCGCGCGCCCCGCACCTCGTGGACCGGCATGATCCGGGTGATGGTGGTCAGGGACAGGGTGAATGCGGACAGGGGCGCGTCCGACAGGTTGATCAGGCGGATCTCCCAGGTGCCGGCGGGCAGCGGGTCGGGGGTCCAGCGGTTTTCAAGGAAGTAGGTCATCCTGGGCCTCAGTAGTCGGGCGACTGGGTGAAGGTGTGGGCCAGCGCCGGGATGCCGGCGGTCAGGCCGCAGTCGACCGGCAGGCAGGTGCCGGTTATGGCGGCGGCCAGGGGCGAGGCGAGGAAGCCCACCGCCTCGGCCACGTCCTCGGGGCTGACGATGCGGCCAAGGGGATAGTGGGCGGCAGCTTCCTTGAAGACATTGGGGTTCTGGGCGGCGCGCGCCTCCCAGGCCTGGGTGCGCACCGTGCCGGGGGCGACGGCGTTGGCGCGGATGCCGAACTTGCCGTATTCGACCGCGATCAGCCGGGTCAGGTGGATCATCCCGGCCTTGGCGGCGGCATAGGCGGGATGGCCGAAGACCGCCAGACCGTTGACCGAGGCCACGTTGACCACCGATCCCCCGGTTTCCTTCAGTTGCCCGGCCAGCGCCTGAAAGACGAAGAAGGGGGCATCGAGGTTCAGCGCCCGGTCGGCCCGCCAGTCCTCGGGCCGCGTCGATTGCAGGCTGGCCGCCTGCACGCCGCCGGCGTTGTTGACCAGGGTCGCCACCCGCCCGAGCGCCGCCGCCTCGGCCGCCACCGCCGCGCAGCCGCCCGGGTCGGTCACGTCGAGCGCCATCGCCACGAACCCGTCGCCCAGCCCCGCCGCGGCCCTCTGGACCGCCGCGAGGTCGCGGTCGGTCATCAGCACCAGGTCATGGCCGTGTTTCAGGCGCTTCGATATGGCGCGACCGATGTCTCCGGCGGCTCCGGTCACAAGTGCCAGGCGTTTCATGGGTCTCTCCGGTCGGCGGCAGGTTGGACGCACCGGAGCGGGCCGCTTGCCGCCCCCGGCCGGAAGGGTCAGTCGCCCAGAAGCTGGCGGTCGTCGCCGTCGCGGTGCAGGATCAGCTGTTCCTTGATGCTGCGCAGGATGCGCGTCGATCGCGGCCGGTCGGCGTAGGCGACAAGGTTGGCGATGATGTCCACGACGGCCAGGAACCCATAGCGGGTCGAGGTCGCGCGGAAGATGTTCTGCCCCTCGGGCAGGTTGACGGGGATGACGATGTCGGCGGCCTTCGCCACCGGCGAATCGCTCTGGGTCAGGGCGATGGTGGGGATGGCGCGGGCGCGCAGCAGGCGGAAGCAGCGCTGCAATTCGGCGTTGCGCCCCGAGAAGGACGAGCCGAACACCACCGCCCCCGGCTCGGCCGCGGCGGCCAGCATCAGGTTCATCCCGTGGTCGTTCGAGGCGCTGATCCGGCACCCCAGCCGGAACAGGCGGTTCTGCAGTTCGTTGACCACCATGCTTGAATTGCCCCCCGAGCCGAAGGCATAGATCATGTCGGCGTGGGCGAGCGCCTTCACCGCCCTCTCGACGGCGGCGAGGTCGAGGCCCCGGTGCACCTCGAACAGCGCGCTCTGCGCCTTGGTCACGATGTCCTCGGCCACTTCCGCGGCGCTCGAGGTCACGGCCTCGGGCCTGAGGTAGCGCAGGCCGACGAAGGCGCTCCGTGCGAGCTGCACCTTGAAGTCGGAAAAGCCGGTGCAGCCCAGCCGGCGGCAGAAGCGCGTCACCGTGGGCGGCGAGACCCCGGCCCCGGCGGCGATCTCGGTGATCGAGGCGTTGGTCGCCCGGTTCAGATCGGCCAGCACATATTCGGCCAGCCGCCTCTCCATCGCCGAAAAACCCTCGTCCTCGTCGGCCAGCGCCTGGATCAGGTCGCGCGCGGCCCCGGCGGGCGGCAGCATGGCGATTTCGTCAGGCCCGGACATCGGCTATGCTCCCCTGGGCGGATACAAGGCTGTGACATGCAGGCATGAGGCACCTTCCTGTTGCAGCGGTCCCGGCCGAAGGACTGGACGCCAAGAAATTCATTTTCTCTTGGTCTTGACATTTAGCCATATCATTGCCGAATATTCCAGAAGATACGCAAGGAAACTGAAAATATTTTCAAGGGCGGCTCGTATGACCAGACAGCGCGATCCTTTCGCCAATCCGTTCCCGCCGGCCGACGCCGACCGCCGCGCGATCTGGGAGATGCTGGTCCAGCGCGACATCGACGCCTTCGTCAGTGCCGACTGGGCAATGGTCGCGGGCGACTTCATCACCGCCAACTTCACCGGGATCAGCGGCCATTTCCAGCCCGACCCGCAGGGCTTCACGCTGGCCTTCCCCTCGCTCGGCGCCTACCGGACGGAATGGCTGCGCCAGGCGCAGGAGTTCGTCGCGGCCAGGGCCTCCGGCGCCTTCGCCGGCGACCCGCGCGCCGGCATCTTCGCCGCCACCCGGCTTGAGGAGATCGAGATCGACGGCGACGCGGCGCTGGTCAGGAAGAAGTTCGACGGCCGCCTCGCCAAGGCCGACGGCAGCCACGATCGGATGAACTGGCAGACGCTCTATGTCTGCCGCAGGGACGGCGGGCGCTGGAAGATCGCGGGTTTCGTCGGCTATCTGCCCCACATCAAGGAATGACCATGTCTGGCACGGCCCCGAGGCGGATCTTCACGGCGGCGCTTGCGACCGAGACCAACACCTTCGCGCCCATCGTCATCGACCGGCGGGGGTTCGAGGCGTCCCTCTACGCGCCCCCCGGCCAGCACCCGGCGACGCCGACCCTCTGCACCGCGCCGATCACCGTGGGCCGCCGGGTCTGCGCCGAACGGGGCTGGACCCTGATCGAGGGCACCGCCGCCTGGGCCGATCCCGCGGGCCTCGTGTCGCGCGGCGCCTATGAGGGGCTGCGCGACGAGATCCTTGCGCAACTGGCGGCGGCGCTGCCGGTCGATGCGGTGGTCCTCGGCCTGCACGGGGCGATGGTGGCGCAGGGCTATCTCGACCCCGAGGGCGATTTCCTGTCGCGGGTGCGCGGGGTCGTCGGACCGGACGTGCTGGTCTGCGCCGAGCTTGACCCCCACAGCCACCTGACCGCGAAACGGGTGGCGGCGGCCGACTTCTTCGTGGTGTTCAAGGAGTTTCCCCACACCGATTTCGTCGAGCGCGCCGAGGATCTCTGGCGGATCGCGGCCGATACGCTCGATGGCCGGGTCAGGCCGGTCATGTCGGTCTGGGACTGCCGGATGATCGACGTGTTCCCGACCTCGCGCGAGCCGATGCGCGGCTTCGTCAACCGGATGATCGAGATCGAGCAGACCGACCCGAAGGTCCTGTCTCTGTCGGCGATCCACGGCTTCATGGCCGGCGACGTGCCCGAGATGGGGACGAAGATGATCGCCGTCACCGACGGCGACGCCGCCCACGGCGCCGCGCTGGCCAAAAGGCTGGGGCGCGAGCTTTACGCCAACCGCGGCCGCCACATGATGCCGCAGATCGATGAGGCCGAGGCGGTGGCGCAGGCGATGGCGGCGACGGCGCATCCGGTGGTGATCGCCGACATGTGGGACAATCCCGGCGGCGGCACCGCCGGCGACGCGACGGTGGTCCTGAAAGAGCTTCTGGCGCGGGGCGCGCGCGGCGTGGCCATCGGCACGATCTGGGATCCGATCGCGGTGCAGCTCTGCTTTGTCGCGGGCGAGGGGGCAGAGATGCCCCTGCGCTTCGGCGGCAAGTCCGCCCCCCTGACCGGCGAGCCCTGCGACGCGCTGGTGCGGATCGTGCGGCTGTCGGCCGAGGCCGAGATGAAGTTCGGCGAAAGCGTCGTGCCCTTCGGCCCGGCGGCGCGGGTCGCACTTCTGACCCCGGAGGGCGGCGAGACCGGGATCGAGGTGATCCTGAACACGGTCCGGGCGCAGAGCTACGACCCCTCGCTGTTCGCGGCGCTCGGGATCGACCCGCTGGCGCAGAAGATCCTCGTCATCAAGTCCACCAACCATTTCTACGCCGCCTTCGCCCCCATCGCCGCCGACATCCTCTATTGCTCGGCCGGCAAGCCCTACCCGAACGACCCCGCCACCAACCCCTACCGGCTGGTCCGCAAGGACATCTGGCCGCGCTCAGCCGATCCTTTCGGCAAGGAGGAATGATGTTTCCCTGGCCCGAACCCGGACAGAAGCTCTCCGAGATCGTCACCCCCATGCCGGTGATCGACGAGGACCGGCTGGCCGCCAACATCGCCCGCGCGCAGGCGTACCTGAGCGCCCACGGCAAGGCCTTCCGCCCCCACATCAAGACCCACAAGATCGCCGCCGTCGCCCGCGCCCAGATCGCGGCCGGTGCGGTCGGGCTGAACTGCCAGAAGCTAACCGAGGCCGAGGCCTTTGCCGATGCGGGCTTCGGCGACATCCTCGTCACCTACAACATCCTCGGCCCGGCCCGGCTGGCCCGGCTGCGGGCCCTGAACGAACGGGTCGGACGCCTGACCGTGATCGCCGACAGCGACACCACGGTCGAGGGCTACGCCCGGGCCTTCGCCGGGGCGGCGAAGCCGCTGGCGGTGCTGATCGAGTGCGACACCGGCGCGGGCCGGGTGGGCGTGCAGTCGCCCGAGGCGGCGGTGGCGCTGGCCGAACGGATCGCCGCCCGGCCCGGCCTGCGGTTCGACGGGCTTCTGACCTATCCGCCGGTCGGCGGGGCCGAGGCGGTCGAATCCTTCCTGACCCGGACCATGACGCTTCTGGCCGCCAGGGGCATCGGCTGCCCGGTCCGCTCGAACGGCGGCAGCCCCGACCTGTGGAAGGCGCACCTCGTCCCCTCGGCGACCGAGCACCGCGCCGGCACCTATGTCTACAACGACCGTTCGATGGTCAGGGCGGGCGAATGCACGCAGGCCGATCTGGCGATGCATGTGCTGGCCACCGTCGTCTCGCGCCCCACGCCCACGCGCGCCGTCCTCGATGCCGGATCGAAGGCGCTGACCTCGGACCTGCTGGGATTTTCCGACCACGGCGAGATCGAGGAGCTGCCCGGCGCCCGCGTCGTCTCGCTGTCCGAGGAACATGCCGTCGTGGACCTCTCGTCCTGTACGGGCGCGTTGCCCGGGGTCGGCGACGTGGTGCGGGTGATCCCCAACCACACCTGCGTCATCTCGAACCTCTTCGACCGCATGGTCTTTCACCGGGGCGGAGTGGTGACGCGGGTCGAGGATCTGGCCGCGCGCGGGACCGTCTGGTAGGCGGGCGGCAGGCGCAGAGGATGGGGCGGACATGATCCTGTGTTTCGACATCGGCGGGACCGCGATAAAGATCGCCGAGGCCTTCACGCCCGAGGACATCCGCACCGGCGCCCGCATCCCGACGCCCGGGGCCAGCTATCCGGCCTTCGTCGCCGCCCTGCGCGCCGCGATCGCCGGGGCGAGCCAGCCGCCCCGGGGCCTTGCCTTCTCGCTCGCGGGGGTGATGGACCCCGACACCGGCGCGGCGACCGTCGCCAACATCCCCTGCCTTTCGGGCCGCATCCTTCAGGCCGATCTCGAGGCCGACCTCGGCCTGCCGGTGGTGCTGGCCAACGACGCCGACTGCTTTGCCCTGGCCGAGGCCGCCGTCGGCGCCGGCCGGGGCCACGAGGTGGTGTTCGGCGTCATCCTCGGCACCGGGGTCGGGGGCGGCCTTGTCGTGCGGGGTGAGCTCATCAACCGCACCGGCGGCTTCGCCGGCGAATGGGGCCACGGCCCCGTGGCGCAGCGCCTGGTCGGCGAGGTGGCGCTGCCGGCCTTTCCCTGCGGCTGCGGGCTGGCGGGCTGTCTCGATGCCACCTGCTCGGCCAGGGGGATGGAGAAGCTGCATCTCCATCTGCACGGCACCGCCGCCGACTCGGTCGCCATCGTCGAGGGGTGGGAGAAGGGCGAGCCCGCCGCCGCCCGCACCATCGGCCTCTGGCTGGAAATCCTGTCCGGGCCGCTGGCGATGATCGAGAATCTTCTCGGCGCCGGCATCATCGCGGTGGGCGGCGGCCTGTCAAACTCGGCGGCCCTGGTCGCGGCGCTGGACGCGGAAGTGCGCCGGCGCATCCTGCGCCGATTCGCCCGGCCGCTGGTGGTTCCCGCGCTCTGCGCCATCGAACCCGGCCTTGTCGGCGCCGCGGTGCTCGGCCTTGGCCGGCTGAAGGGCTGAGTCCGCGCCGCATGGTTGTGTGATGAAAATGAATTACACAACTTCGACCGGAAAGGCGAAAATTTGTTGACGGAACCTGCCGACTTGTCCATGATCGGGAAAATGAATTTCGTGCCGGGGGGTGCTGCATGAAGGTCGCGATCATCGGGTTGGGCTTCCGCCTCGGCTATCTCGGCTATGTCTTCCGCGAAATGGACCCCGACTTCCGCATCGTCGGCTATGTCGATCCCCACCCCGCCGGAATGGCCACCCTGAACGAGCACGGCATCGACGCCGGCAAGGCCTATGACACGCCCGAAGAGCTGATCCGTGCCGGCGGATTCGACCTTCTGATGATCGGCTCGCCCAACCACATGCACCTCGACCACATCCGCCTCGGACTCGAGGCGGGGGTGCGGGTCTTCTCGGAAAAGCCGATCGTCTCGAGCATCGAGCACACCTATGCGCTGGCCGGTCTTCTCGGCCGCCACGGCCATGACCGGCTGTCGGTCGGGCTGGTCCTGCGCTACGCGCCCCTTTACCGCGACCTGCTGAAGGCGCGCGACGAGGGGACCCTGGGCCAGATCGTCTCGATCGAGGCTGCCGAGCACATCTTCCCCTACCACGGCGCCTTCTTCATGCGCGACTGGCGGCGGTACGAGAAATGGTCGGGCAGCTTCATGCTGGAAAAGTGCTGCCACGACCTCGACCTCTACAACGGCCTGATCGGCGCCCGGCCCGAGCGGGTGGCCTCGTTCGGCGGCCGCAAGACCTTTGTCCCCGCCAACGACCCGCGCACCTACGGCGTCAACGACATGAGCCTCTTTCACCGCAAGCCCTCGGGCTGGAACGGGTCTGACAAGGTGTTCGACTCGGACGGCGATATCATCGATTATCAGGTGGCGATCGTCGAATATGCCAACGGGGTGGGCATGAATTTCCACACCAACCTGAACGCACCCGACCAGTTCCGCCGCTTTGCCGCCTTCGGCACCAAGGCCCAGGCCGAGGGCGACTTCATCCGCGGCTTCCTCAATGTCACCGATGTCCTGACCGAAAAGCGGGTGATCGCCAGGGAATACAAGGCAACCGCCCTGTCGCAGCACTACGGCGCCGACGAGGAGATGGCCGCTGGCGTCATCGCCAGCGTGGTGAAGGATGCGCCCCTGCCGGTCTCGACGCTCGACGCGCTCGAGGCGGGGATCCTCGCGCTTGCGATGGACGACGCCCGCCGGTCGCGCCAGGTGATCGACCTGCGCCCGGTCTGGGACCGCTACGACAACGCCTTCCACAGCAAGGCTGCCTGAGATGATCAAGAACCGGGCGAACATGACCTTCGCATGGCTGCTTCTGGCGCCGGCGATCATCTATGTGGCGATCATCGTCGCCTGGCCCCTGGTCGAGACGGTGCGCCTGTCGTTCACCGACGCCTCGCTGAAGAAGGTGACGAACTACGTCGGCTGGGCCAACTACGCCAAGATCTACAACGCGACCTTCTTCGAGGTCATCACCCGCACCTTCACCTGGACCTTCTTCTCGGTGCTGTTCAAGATGGTCATCGGCACCTGCGGCGCGGTCCTTCTGAACGCCGCCGTGCCCGGCCGCCACCTGTTCCGCATCCTGACCATGCCGCCGTGGATCGTGCCGATGGCCATCGGCATCTTCATGTGGGGCTGGATGTACAACGGCCAGTTCGGGATGATCTCGGGGCTTCTCCAGCGCTTCGGGCTGGTCGACGGTCCGGTGGCCTTCCTCGCCTACGGCAACTCCGCCTACTGGGCGACGATCATCACCGATGTCTGGATCGGGGTGCCGATGGTGACGATCTATTTCCTCGCGGCGATCCAGGCGATCCCCAAGGACCTTCACGAGGCCGCCTGGACCGACGGCGCCAGCCGCTGGACCCGGTTCCGCCGCATCACCCTGCCGCTGATGATGCCGGCGATCATCACCATGTCGATGCTGTCGCTGATCGCCACCTTCAACTCGTTCGACATCATCTGGATCCTGACGCGCGGCGGCCCCACCGGCGAGACGACGACCATGATCATCGACACCTACCAGACGGCGATCGGGTCGAAGAAATACGGCGAGGGCGCGGCGCGCGCCGTGGTGATCTGCATCTTCCTGTCGATGTTCTGCATCGCCTATTTCCGCGTCACTCGCCGCCTCGCGGCCACCGACAACGCGTAGGGAGAGGGTCATGGCGCTGTTTCGCGACGAGAACACCCCGATGATCGACCGCTACCGCTGGTGGGAGATCGCGGCGATCTATGGGGGGATCGCGCTCTTCCTGTTCTTCCTGCTCGCGCCCTTCCTCGAGGGCTTCCTGGTCAGCCTCAAGCCGCTCGCGCAGCTCTTCTCCTCGCCCTATACCTTCTGGCCCGAGAACGGCAGCTTCAACGCCTATTTCACCATGTGGACAAGTGTGCCGGGCTTCGGCTGGTACATCTTCAACTCGTTCCTGATCTCGACCGTGGCGACGGTCATCGTCCTTCTCCTCGTGGTGCCGGCCTCCTATGCCTTCGCGCGCTTCGACTACAAGGGCATGGGGATGGTCCTCGGCGGGTTTCTGGCGATCAGCATGTTCTCGGGCGCGGTGCTGCTCATCCCGCTGTTCCGGCTGATGCGGACGCTGGGGCTTCTGAACACCTACTTCGCCATGATCGTGCCGGGCGTCGCCTTCCTGATCCCCTCGGCGATCTGGCTTCTGCGCACCTACATGAAGCGCATCCCGCTTGAGATGAACGAGGCCGCCTACATGGACGGCGCCAGCCAGTTCTACACCTTCCGCCGGGTGATCCTGCCGATCGCCAGCCCCGGCATCATCGTCGTCGCCATCACCACCTTCATCGGCGCCTATGCCCAGCAGTTCGTCTTCGCGCTGAGCTTCAACTCCAAGACCGAGTACATGCCTCTGCCGGTGGGCCTGTTCGCCTATTTCGGCAAGCAGGAGGTGATCTGGAACGAGCTGATGGCAGCGTCCTTCGTGGGCATCACGCCCGCGCTGATCATCATCTTCTTCCTTCAACGCTATCTCGTCGGCGGATTGACCGCCGGCGCGGTGAAAACCTGACAGAGATCCACAACAGGGAGTAAGCGAAGTGACCACTCTTTTCCGCAAGGGCCTGATCGGCATGGTGCTGGCCTGCACCACGGCGCTGCCGGCGATGTCCAAGGACATCAGCTGGATCTACTGCGGCGACGCGATCGACCCGGTCCACGAGAAGGCGATCAAGGACTGGGACGCCAAGAACCCCGACTTCAAGATCGCGGTCGAGGTCGTGGGCTGGGAACAATGCCAGGACAAGGCCACCACGCTTGCCGCCGCCGGCTCGCCCGCGGGCATCGCCTATGTCGGCTCGCGCACGCTGAAGGAATTCGCCCAGAACGACATGATCGTTCCGGTCCCGATGACCGACGCGGAAAAGGCCAGCTACTACCCGGGCATCGTCAACACCGTCACCTCGGGCGGCACCCAGTGGGGCGTGCCGATCGCCTTCTCGACCAAGGCGCTCTACTGGAACAAGGACCTGTTCAAGCAGGCCGGCCTTGATCCCGAAAAGCCGCCGACCACCTGGGCGGAAGAGATCGAGGACGCCAAGATCATCAAGGAAAAGACCGGCATCCCGGGTTACGGCCTGTCGGCCAAGACCTTCGACAACACGATGCACCAGTTCCTGCACTGGGTCTACACCAACAACGGCCAGGTGGTCGACGCCGACGGCAACATCAAGCTCGACAGCCCGCAGGTTCTGGCGGCGCTCCAGGCCTACAAGGACATCACCCCCTACTCCGAGGAAGGCCCGACCGCCTACGAGCAGAACGAGGTCCGCGCCATCTTCCTCGACGGCAAGGTGGCGATGATCCAGGCGGCCGTGGGCGCGGCCTTCCGCCTGAAGGAGACGAAGATCAACTGGGGCGTCACCGACCTGCCGCTCGGCCCCGACGCCAAGGGCAAGGGCACGCTGCTCATCACCGACAGCCTTGCCGTCTTCAAGGGCTCGGGCGTCGAGGACAAGGCGGTCGAGTTCGCCAAGTTCATCACCTCGCCCGAGGTCCAGGAAGCCTACGAGGGCGGCGGCAAGGCCGGCCTGACGCCGCTGCGCCCGTCGCCCGCGGTCGACAAGATGGTTGCTGAATCGCCCTATTGGAAGCCGTTCATCGACGGCATCGCCTCGGGCGGGCCCGAGCCGCTGTTCACCGACTACAAGGGCTTCCAGAACGTGATGATCGAGATGGTCCAGTCGGTCGTCACCGGCAAGGCCGAGCCCGAGGCGGCGCTGAAGAAGGCCGCCGCCGATCTCGAGCAGTACAAGTAACCCAACCGCCCGGCCGTGTCCCATCGCGGATGCGGCCGGGCATCCCTTGCAAGGAGATCACGCCTTGGGACAGCTTTCCCTGAAAAGTGTCGTCAAGACCTTCGGCAACATCGAGGTCGTGAAGGGCGTGAACCTTGACGTTCACGAGGGCGAGTTCGTCGTGTTCGTGGGCCCCTCGGGCTGCGGGAAATCGACGCTCTTGCGGATGATCGCCGGACTCGAGCATACCAGCGCCGGCGACATCGAGATCAACGGCAAGCGGGTCAACGACCTGCCGCCGGTCAAGCGCGGCATCGCGATGGTGTTCCAGAGCTACGCGCTCTATCCGCACATGAACGTCTTCGAGAACATCGCCTTCCCGCTGCGCGTCGAGAAGGCGCCCGAGGCGGTGATCCGCCAGAAGGTCGAGGCCGCCGCCGCGATCCTGCACCTTGATCAGCGCCTCCAGCAGCGGCCCGGCCAGCTGTCGGGCGGCCAGCGCCAGCGTGTCGCCATCGGCCGCGCCATCGTCCGCGCGCCCGAGATCTTCCTGTTCGACGAACCCCTGTCGAACCTCGACGCGGCGCTGCGGTCGGACATGCGCATCGAGCTGACGCGGCTCCACAAGCAGCTGGGCGCCACGATGATCTACGTCACCCACGACCAGATCGAGGCCATGACGATGGCCGACCGGATCGTGGTGCTGAACGCGGGCTACATCGCCCAGGTCGGCGCGCCGCTCGAGCTTTACCACAAGCCCGACAACATGTTCGTCGCGGGCTTCATCGGCAACCCGCGGATGAACTTCCTGCCCGTCACCTGCACCGGCAGCGGCGCCGCCGGCGTCAGCGTCGAGTTCAACGGCAAGAAACTGACCGTGCCCGTCGCGCCGCGCCCGGGGATCGAGGGCCAGACCCTGACCCTCGGCATCCGGCCCGAACATATCCGCGTCGGTGCAGGCGAGGCCGCGATCGAGGTCACGCCGTCGGTGGTCGAACGGCTGGGCCAGCAGACCATCGCCTATGCGGAACTGGTCGGCCAGGCCGGCAACTTCTGCATGATCCTGCCCGGCGGCCAGGCGCTGGAGACCGACCAAGCGATCGCGGCGGGCTTCGACGCCGCCGACTGCCACCTCTTCGACGGCGAGGGCAAGGCGCTTGAGCGGCGGGTCGATCCACGGGCCAGCCTCCGCCCCGCGCAGGCCGGGCAGGGCCGGGTGGCGGGCTGACCCGCCGCCTCCCCCCGCCGCGCCGGGGATTGCCAGCGCCAATGGCTATGCTAGGCTTGCGCCATCCGGCCTTGCCGGGCCGACCGTTGCCGGGGGCGCCCGCGAACTGCCCCAGCGGCAATCACGAACACTGATCGAACCAGCCTGTCGGGCAGACAGACGCCTATCGACACCGGACCAGAGAGCTTCAGCGCGGATTTCCGCGCCCTGGTCGCGACCTGATGCCCCGTGTTTGTCTTGATCGCTTCGGAGGCGACAAGGATGACCTGCTGGAAGCCCGCCGCATTTCTGTTCGCCCTTTGGCTCACCCTTGCGCCCTCCGGCGCGCCCGGACAGGCGGTCGCGCCCGAGGTCGCCCGGGCGGTCGCCGTCAGCCAGGGCGCGCAGGTCATCCGCGGCGGCCAGACCGCAAGGCTTTCCGAGGGCGCGGGCGTCGCCAGCGGCGACATCATCGCCACCGACGGCAACGGCCGGGTGCAGCTTCTGTTCGCGGACCAGACCCGGGTGGCGATCGGCCCCGGATCGCGCTTCGCCGTGGATGACGTGACCCTGCGCAAGAGCGGGACGGCGCGCCGGTTCGCGGTCTCGGCGATCGCCGGCAGCTTCCGCTTCATCACCGGCAAGAGCCGCAAGTCGGCCTATGCGATCGACACGCCGACTGCGACGATGGGCATTCGCGGGACCGCCTTCGATTTCGTGGTCCGCAGCCAGAAGGGAACCGACCTCGTGCTCTTTTCCGGCGAGGTCAGGATGTGCGGCCGCTCGGGCGGCTGCTACCGGGTGCACGGGGCCTGCGACGCGGTGCGGATGGATGCGGGCGGGACGCTCGGGCTTGTCGCGGACGATCCCGGCAGGAAGGCCATGATCTCTCACGGATTCGGCTTCATCACCGACCCCGACCAGCTTCTGCCCGCGTTCCGCGAGGCGAAACGCTCGTGCGGCGGCGAGAGGGTCAACCGCGTGACCCCGCCGAAGGAAGGGGAACGCGCGCCCCATGCCGCCAGCCCGGCGCCCAGCCCGCCGGCGCCGTCGCCCGGGCCGCCCAAGGGTCCGCCCGAAGATCCGCCCGATCCGGTGATCTGATGGCGGCGGGGGCGGCCAGCGGGGCAGGGGCAGGCGCCCTGCGCCAGTTCGGCTTTCTGGTCGTGGGGCTCATGATCGTGACGCTGGTGGCGGCCGTGCGCATCGCCGATCCCTATCCCGTCCGCGCGCTGCGGCTGTTCTACTTCGACTACCTCCAGCGCCTGTCGCCGCGCGCGCCCGCCGACCTGCCGGTCAGGATCGTCGACATCGACGAGACCTCGCTCGCCGCCCTCGGCCAGTGGCCCTGGCCCCGCGACCGGCTGGCCGAGCTGGTCAGGCGGCTGGCCGATGACTACGGGGCCTCGGCCATCGCCTTCGATGTCCTCTTTCCCGAGCCCGACCGCCTGTCGGTCTCGCGCCTGCTGGCCGATCCTTCGGTCGCCCCGCTCCTCGCCCGCCCGCCGACGCCCGAGACGCTGGCCGGGCTCGACAATGACGCGCGTTTCGCCCGGGCGATGGAGGGGCGGCGGGTGGTCCTCGGGGTGGCCGAGTCCGCGACCGGCTGGCCAGGCGCGCCCTACGGCAAGGCGGGTTTCGTCGAGATCGGCAGCGATCCCGGGCGCGGCCTCGTCGCCCTGACCTCGACCACCGGGGTCGTGCCGGTGCTGGAGGCGGCGGCGGCCGGGATCGGCGGCATCAACGTCGCCCCCTCGGATGCCTCGGACGTGGTGCGCACCGTGCCGATGGTCTGGCGGACGCCCGACGGGCCGCTGCCCAACCTCTCGCTCGAGGCGCTCAGGGTGGCGCTTGGCGAAAGCACGGTCCGCGTCGTCGGCGCGCCCGACACCGAAGGCGCCGTGGCCGAGATCGACCTGGGCGACTACCGCATCCCCACCGCCTCGGACGGCCAGCTCTGGATCCATTACCGTCATGAGGACCGGGGCCTCTACGTCTCGGCGGCCGACATCCTCGCCCCGGGGCTGCGGGCCGACCTGCGCAACCGGCTGGCGGGCACCATCGTTCTTGTCGGCTCGTCGGCGGCGGGGCTTCTCGACATCCGCGCCACTCCCCTGGGCGAGACCGTGCCCGGCGTCTCGATCCATGCCCAGATCCTCGAACAGATCCTGACCGGAGACTTCCTCGTGCGCGGCGATTTCCAGGCCGGGCTCGAGATCATCGCCTTCGTCTGCCTCTCGGGCCTTGTCGTGTCGGTCATGTCGATGACCGGCCCGGTCGTGTCGATGCTGGCGGGCGCGGTGGCGACGGCCCTGACCCTGACCACCAGCTGGATCTTCTTCACCCGCGGGATGCTGTTCGACGCGACCTTTCCCGCCCTGGGCGGCCTTGCCGTCTTCTTCCTGCTGGCCGGCTACCAGTTCGTGATTGCCGACCGTGAAAAGCGCCTGATCCGCAAGTCCTTCCTGCATTATGTCGCGCCCTCGGTCCTGCGCGAGATCGAGAAAAGCGGCCACCGGACCGAGCTTGGCGGCCAGATCCGCCCGGTCACGGTCATGTTCTGCGATCTGCGCAACTTCACGCCGCTGAGCGAGACGATGTCCCCTCAGGCTCTGGTGGCGCTTCTGAACGCGCTCTTCGGCACCCTGTCGGACTGCATCCTCGGCGAGAGCGGCACCATCGACAAGTTCATCGGCGATTCGATCATGGCCTTCTGGAATGCGCCCCTCGAGATGCCGGACTACCGGCGGCGGGCCTGCCGCGCCGCCTTGGCGATGCGCCAGGCGCTGCGCGACTTCAACCGCCGCCGGCAGGAGGGCGGGGCTGCGCCTCTGGCGGTGGCGGTGGGGCTGTGCTCGGGCCCGGCCTGCGTCGGCAACATCGGCTCGACCCAGAGGTTCAGCTATTCGGTGATCGGCGACACGGTCAATGTCGCGGCGCGGATCGAGGCGAGCTGCCGCCATGTCGACTACGACCTGGTGATCTCGGACGAGACCTGCGAGGGGGCGGGCGGCATGGCCACCCTGCCGGCGGGGGTGATCGCGCTGAAGGGCAAGTCCGGCCGCCTGCCGCTCCACCTGCTGGTCGGGGACGAGACGCTGGCGGCGACTCCGGCCTTCGCCGACCTCGCCGCCGCCCACGCGGCGCTTCTGGCCGGACTCGCCGGGGGCGGGGGGGCGGGGGCCGAGGCGCTCGAGCGGTGCCGGACCGCCGCCGCCGCCGTCGATCCGGGACTCGCGGCCTTTTACGGACGCCTGCCGGCACGGGCGGCGGATTTCCCCGCCGCGCTTTCTGCCGGCCCGGCCTCGATGGCGGCGGCGGGCACGGGGGAGTAGGCCCCTCAGCGGGCCCCGGCGGTGCCCTCCGCCCCGACGTCCGCCCAGGCAGGATCGGCCAGCCCCTCGGCCAGCGCCCGCCGCCAGATCAGGACCAGCGCCAGCGTCAGCAGGAGGGGCAGGCTCTTGATCACCCCGACGCCGAAGTTCGCCGCGACCGAGCCGAAGCCGATGTGCGCCTCGTACTGAAGCATGACGATCCGGTGCTGGAGGAGCGAAAGACCGATGATCGCGCCGGTCAGCAGCATTGCTGGCCGGGGCAGGCGGCGGCCGAGGGCCAGGACGGTCGCCAGGAGCGGAAAGACGAGGCTGAGGTAATGCGCCCACACCACCGGCGAGAGGACGAGCGAGATCAGGATCGACAGGTTGAAGACCGCCTCGCGCCGGGCCGCGGGATGCAGCCGCGAGCGCCAGACCGTGACCGCCTCGGCCAGGAGAAGCGCCAGCGTCGCCAGCCGCAGGCCGGTCTCGACCGCGCGCGGCAGGGCGGGAATCCGGCCCCCCGCGCCATAGTCGGCGGGGGCGACGAACAGCGGTTCGAGAAAGGCGAAGGGGTTGCTGTTCATCGACGGGTGCAGGAGACTGCTCGATTCATTCAGGATGATGCGGACGAAGTCCATGTGCAGCCCCAGGCCGAACCCGGCCACCGACAGGACGGCGACCGCCAGCCCGCAGGTCAGCGCGGTCCAGCGGAAGGGGGCGGGCGACAGGGCGAAAAGGAGGATCGCCCCTGGCGCCAGCACCGGCTTGACGAGGACCGCCGCCGCGTAGAGCAGCGCCGCCGTCCGGTCGCCGCCCCGCCCATAGGCGATGAGGCCGGCGACAAGGAGGAGAAAGACGAAGGGCGTGGTCTGCCCCCCGGTCCGGTAGATGGTCCAGAACGGCTGGAACAGCGCGAGAGCGGTGCAGAAGAGCGCGAAGAAGGTCAGCCGCGCGCCCTCCGATCCGCCGGTCAGCGGACAGAGGTGGCGGTAGAGAAGCACCAGCCCGGCGATCAGCGCCAGCGTGTCGGCGATCTTGAAGGCGAGAAGCGCGCTGTGCGGCCCGAGCATCGCCAGCGGCACATAGAGATAGCTGGTCATCGGCGCGGAAAAGAAGCTCATGTTGCCAAGCGGTGGCTGACCGCCGATCAGCGCGAAGGGATTGTAGAGGTCGGCGAACTGCCCGGCCCGCGCCTTCTGGCCGGCATCGTAGAAGTTGGCGAAGTCGAGGGTAATGCCCCAGGGCTTCCACAGGCCCCAGAGAACCCACAGCGCGCACAGCCCCAGCATCGCCCAGCCGAGGATCCTCGCCGTCGTTGCGTTCATGCCTGCCTCCGCCTCCGGTCTGCGGCCACCTTACAGAAGAAATGCGCGGGCACAGGCAGGGAATCGCCATTCGTGCAAAATGCGAAACTTTCCCGGACAGCCGGCCGCGATTGTTGCCCGATCCCGCCGCTCTCCCCGTGGCCGCGTCCGCTGGCGGCCGGGGCGATTTGCTTCCGCGGCGGCAGTTTCTATTGTATCAAGGTCAGGTCTGCGGAGGCATTTCCCGATGAAGACGGCTCAGCGGTCACGAGGCATGGGGACGATCGCCGACTATGTGGCGATCGCGCGGCCCGACCATTGGCTGAAGAATATCTTCATGCTGCCCGGCGCGGCGCTGGCCTATGTCATCGACCCCCAGGCCGGATCGGTCCTGCCGCTTCTGGCCGGCATCGTCGCCACCTGCCTGACCGCCTCGGCCAACTACACGATCAACGAATATCTCGACGGCCAGTCCGACCGCTTCCACCCGACCAAGTCGTCGCGCCCCACCGCGCAGGGCCGCATCAGGCTGCCGCTCGTGCTGGCGCAGTATCTGGCGCTCGCCGGCCTCGGCCTCGGCATCGCCAGCCGGCTGAACCCGATGTTCTTCTACGCGAGCATCGCGCTTCTGGTCATGGGCATCCTCTACAATGTCGAGCCGATCCGCACCAAGGACCGCACCTATCTCGACGTCTTGTCGGAATCGGTCAACAACCCGATCCGGCTGACGCTGGGCTGGGCCGCCGTGACCACCATCGTCCTGCCGCCGGTGTCCTTGATCCTCAGCTACTGGATGGGCGGGGCCTACCTGATGGCGATCAAGCGCTACGCCGAATACCGGATGATCGGCGACCCCGAGCGCGCCGGCCTCTACCGCAAGTCGTTTCGCGGCTACAGCGAGACCTCGATCTTCCTGTCGGCCTTCTTCTATGCGCTGACCTCGGTGTTCTTCCTGGGGATCTTCCTCATCAAGTACCGGATCGAGTTCATCATCAGCTTCCCCTTCTTCGCGCTCCTGTTCGCCTGGTACCAGCATATCGCGCTGAGGCCCCAGTCGACGGCGATGAACCCCGAGAAGCTCTATCTCGAACCGAGGTTCATGGCCTATGTCGCCTTTCTGGTCATACTGGTCGCCGCCCTGTTCTTCATCGACATTCCCGGCCTGAACTATCTGATGGAGCACTCGGCCGCCCGCGATCCGCGCCTTCCCTGACCCCCCAGCCCCGGCCGCGACCGGCCCCGAGGAACCCTGCATGTCGAAATACTTCATCTTCATCGTGGTGACGGTGATCCTGAACGCCACCTCGCAGCTTCTGATGAAGACCGGGATCGGGCAGGTCGGGCAGGCAGAGCTGTCGGCGGGCAAGGCCGCGGGGCTTCTGGTCAGGGCGGCAACCAATCCCTTCATCATCCTCGGGCTGACGACCATGACGCTCAGCATGGGAACGCACCTGATGTCGCTGTCGCGCTTCGAGGTGAGCTTCGCCTTTCCCTTCCTGTCGGTCGCCTATGTCATCGTCGCGCTCTACGGCGGGCTCATCCTCGGCGAGGACGTGAACCCGACCCGCATTCTCGGCATCTGCACCATCATGCTCGGCACGGTGATCCTGGCGCGCAGCTGATCCGGCCAACGGAGCGAACGACCCATGAAACACATCCTCA
Source organism: Pseudomonadota bacterium (assembly GCA_018240425.1). Taxonomy (GTDB): domain Bacteria; phylum Pseudomonadota; class Alphaproteobacteria; order Rhodobacterales; family Rhodobacteraceae; genus TMP-24. The sequence continues at coordinate 40,791 of JAFEFU010000011.1, forward strand.
TCGGCGGCAACGGCTTTCTCGGCCGCGAGACAGTGCGCCAGATCCTGGCGCGCGACCCCGACGAGCGCATCCTGGTCGTCGACCTGCACGAAAGCTTCGCGGCCCGTCCGGTCGCGCCCGACCCGCGCGTTGCCGTGCATGAGGCCGACGTGGCCCGGCCGGGCGCGCTGGCCAGCATCCGCCTTGGGCCCGGCGACGTGGTCCACCACCTGGCGACCCGCCTCATCACCCCCAACCATCCGCGCTTCGGCCGCGACGCCTATTTCCGCCATTGCGCCGTCGACGGCACCCGCGAGATCCTGGCCTGGATGAAGGGGCAGGGGCACCGGCGGCTGGTCTTCTGGTCGACCGACATGGTCTATGGTCCGGCGGTGCAGATCCCGCGCCCGGAAAGCCACCCGCGAAGGCCCTTCGGCCCCTATGGCCGCTCGAAGGTCGCGGCCGAGGACATCATCGCCGCCTCGGTCGCGGCGGGCGATCTGAGCTGCACCATCTTCCGCCCGCGCCTCATCATCGGGCCGGGGCGGCTGGGGATTCTGGCGGTGCTCTTCGGCCTGATCGACCGGGGCCGGCCGGTGCCGCTGATCGGGGCGGGAACCAACCGTTTCCAGTTCGTGTCGGTCGCCGACTGCGCACGGGCGACGCTGGCCGCCGCCGATCTGGGCTGCCCGAACGGGATCTACAACCTCGGCTCGGCGGGATCGCCCACCGAATACGAACTGATGAGCGACTTCATCGCCCGCGCCGGATCGCGCTCGCGGGTGGTGCGCACGCCCGCCTGGCTGGTCAAGGGCATCCTGCGTACGCTGAACCTGGCGCGCGTCGCGCCGATGGACCCCGAGCAGTACGAGATCGCCGATCTCGAGGTGGCGCTCGACATCAGCGCGGCCGAGCGCGACCTCGGCTGGGTGCCGCGCCACCATGACACCGACCTGCTGACCGCCGCCTACCGTTCGTGGAAGGGCGAGGAGGTTGTCCTGCCCTGACGGCAGGCGCCTGGCGATTGTCGCCGTAGGCGGCCCAATCCGGCAACACCCCGTCGGGATTGTTGACTGCGGCAGCGGGCGCCGACCCCTATGATCTTGATCTCGCTCCGCCTTTGCCGCAGTCTCGCGCCGCGCGGAGCCGGCCGATGCGGCCGGAGGGAGGCTTGCCGGTGGAAAGATTTCTTTTCCGCAAGATCGAGGTATGGGTCTTGCTGCTGCTCGTCCTCGTCGACCTCCTCGGCTTCATTGCCTTCGGCGGTCTGATCCTCGAGGAATTGCAGGGCGGCAAGCGGGCGGGCGAACTGGGCAAGGCGGCGGTCGAGGTCGCCGAGATCCCCGGCGACATCGAGGATGTGCTGCGCGGCAAGGATCCGATGATGGTGCGCAGCCAGAACGCCAGTCCCGGCCTCAGCGGCTGGAGCTGGAGCCGCCCCGGCGGCGGGACCGGGCTGCCGGGTTACTGGCTCTTGGGCCATTTCGACGTTGACCGGCAGCAAAGCCTGATCGACATGGTGCGGCTCTCGGACGGCAAGGTGGTGCACAGCTGGGCCCCCGACATCGACGCGCTCCTGGCTGACGCGCCCCGCACCTCGGCGCTTGCCGAGTTCGCCAACTGGCGCACCGCCAAGTTCAAGCCCTACCAGCCGTGGCTGATGGCGAACGGCGACCTGATCGTGAAGGACGACCATACGCCGCTGCTGCGCATCGACGGCTGCGGCCGCAAGGTCTGGCGGCAGGATGCGACGCTCTTTCACCACAGCACCGAGTCGGATGGCGCGGGCGGCTTCTGGATTCCCTCGGTGGTCGAGCCGTCGCGCGTCTCGGGCCTGCCGCCCCGTTTCTTCGACGACGCCCTGACCCATGTTGCCGCCGACGGCCGGATTCTCGCGCAGATTTCGCTGCCGGAACTCTTTCTGCGCAAGGACATGGCCTATATCCTGTTCCCGCCGGGCGTCTATGTCGAAGACCCTCTCCATCTGAACGACATCCAGCCGGTCCTCTCGGATGGCCCCTACTGGAAGAAAGGCGACCTCTTTCTCAGCCTGCGCCTGCGCTCGATGGTCCTGCTCTACCGCCCCTCGACCGATGAGATCGTCTGGATGAAGGAAGGCCCGTGGATGGGCCAGCATGACGTGGACATCCTTGACGATCACCGCATCGCCGTCTTCGACAACCGCGCCCAGCATCGCAAGGACGGGATGATCGTCGGCACGTCGGACATAGCCGTCTATGACTTCGCCACCGGCGCAGTCAGCCGCCCCTACCATGACCTGATGGCGCGCGAGCAGGTGAAATCGCTTTACGAGGGGCAGTTCACCCTTCTGCCCGGCGGCAACCTGATCGTCGAGGATCACAACTCGGGCAGGGTGCTGATCTTTGATCCGCAAGGCACCAGGATCGGCGAATTCATCAACCGCAACCGGAACGGCAAGGTCTACGAGATCGGCTGGGGGCGATACATAGCGCAGGCCGACGGCGATGTGGCCTTGAAGGCGCTGGACGCGCTCGACTGCGGCGGCCAGCCGGGTTTATAGGGGGGCCGGGCGCGCGGGTCGCGCGCACCCGGCGGAGCCTTACTTCGCCGGCTGGGCGGCGATCTGGCGGGGCTGGGCGCCGGTGGCCAGCGGATCTTCCTGGCGCTGGACCGAACCCTCGAAATGGGCGCCCGACTCGATGGCGATGGTCTTGTGGATGATGTCGCCCTCGACCCGCGCCGAGGCGCTGAGCCGCACCTTCAGCCCGCGCACCCGGCCGACGACCCGGCCATTGACCACGATGTCATCGGCGACGATCTCGCCCTTGATGGTGGCGCTTTCGCCGACGATCAGCATGTGGGCGCGGATGTCGCCCTCGACCGCGCCCTCGATCTGCACGTCGCCGGTGGTGCGGACGTTGCCGGTGATCGTCAGGTCCGACGAAAGGACCGACGGCGACGGCTTGGGCTTGGAGGTGCTGACGGCATAGTCGCCAAGGGGACGCGGGGCAGGGGCAGTATCGCTCATCACGGGCTTTTCCGGTTCAGGGGCCTTGGGGCCGGGTTCATTGATCTTGCTTCTAGAAAACATTCGCTGCTGCCTTGATAAAGCTGAGGGGATTGACCGGCTCGCCGCCGATGCGGACTTCGTAGTGCAGGTGCGTGCCGGTCGAACGTCCGGTGCTTCCCATATCACCGATCCGGTCCCCGCGCGACACCTTTTCGCCGACGCTGACCTTCACCGCCGACAAATGGCCGAAACGGGTCTTGATCCCGTAGGGGTGGGTGATCTCGACCATGTTGCCATAGCCGTTTTCCCAGCCCGCGTGGGTCACGACCCCGTCCGCCGTCGCATAGATCGGGGTGCCGTAGGCCCCGGCGAGGTCGATCCCGGCGTGCAGCCGGCTCCAGCGCTGGCCGAAGCCCGAGGTGAAGCGGAACGAGGACTTGATCGGCATGGCCAGGGGGGTCTTCTCGATGGCGATGCGGTAGAGGTTCAGGTTGTCCAGGCCTTCGAGGATCTTCGCCGCGCGCGCCGCATCGGCCTGGGCCTGGGGCGTGTCGCCGCCGGGAAGCGAGGCGGGGACCAGGGGCTCCCACGGGCCGCCCTGGCCGGAATAGCCGCGCTTGACCTGGGCCAAGAGGGTCTTGGGATCGATGCCGACCGAGGTGAAGACCTGGTCGAGCGGCTCGACCGAGATCGTCACCGCATCCTCGAGCTGGCTGAAGATCTGGTCGTGGCGCTGTTCGAGAAGCTTCATCTGGAAGGTGGTGTCGTCGGCCTCGGCGCGGGCCTTTGCCACCTCGGTCTGCATCCCGTCACGCTCGCGCGCGGTCTCGCCCAGTTCGGCGGTGACCAGCGACAGCGTCTCGCCGACCGCGGCGGCATCGGGGGCGGCGGAATGCGCGGTGCCGCCCGACAGGCGCGCGACCTGAAGCCGGCTGGCGTCGCGCTCCTTCATCGCCGTGTGCAGCGTCTCCTGGATCAGGCCGATGCCGGTTTCCAGCTCGCGCCGCCGCTGTTCCGAGGCGAGAAGCGCCGATTGCATCTGCGAGACCTGGCCAAGCGCCACCGAAAAGCGCGCCTGCGCCGCCGCCGCCTCGGCCGCGCGCAGGTCGCGTTCCTTCGACAGGCTGTCCAGCCGCCCCTCGAAGGCGATCATCGACTGGCGGGCCTGCTCGCGCGCGTCGCCCGACCCGATCGCCCCGATCATCAGGATGCCGGTGGCCAGCAGCGACCAGGCGACGAAGACCGCGGTTCCGCCCAGGACCAGCGCCTGCGTCCAGGGGCCAAGCCGCACGAACCGGGTGCCCCGGTCGGATTTCAGGAACAGCCGCTGCTCGGGCAGGCGCCGCTCGAGCGCCGCCCCCAGGCGGTGGAAAGTTCGGTGTGACAAGAGTGAGCCCCCGTCTGTCTGGCAGCTTCCGCAGGCGCCGCCCCGTTCCCCAACGGAGGGCCAAGGTGGCGTTAGCAACCCCGGCGGCCCTCGGCAAACGGAATCCCGCGCCACGGGGGCAGGGGGCGGGGGCGGGGCGCCCCTATCGGCGGCATCTTGCCCAACTCGGCCTATTCCCCGGCGGAAAAGGCCTCATCCCCGGCCAGCGGCCAGTAGAAATCGGGCGGCAGCCCCGCCTCGGCGCGCTTTTCGTCGTTGAAGGGCGGCTTCAGCCCGCCGTGGAAATAGCGGCGCACCAGGGCATGAAACCGCTCCTTCGGGTCGGCGTCGTCGCGCCCGCAGAGGAAGTTGAACCATTTCGACCCATAGGCGACATGGCCGACCTCCTCGGCATAGATGACTTCGAGCGCGGCGACAGCCTGTGTCTCGCCCGCTGCGCGAAAGACCTCGATCATCCCCGGCGTCACATCCAGCCCCCGCGCCTCGAGGACCATCGGCACCACCGCCAGCCGCCCCGGCAGGTCGGTCGCGGTTTCCTCGGCGGCGCGCCACATGCCGGCATGGGCTGGCAGGGCGCCATAGTGGCTGCCCATCGCTTCAAGACAGTCGCACATCAGGTTGAAATGCTTTGATTCTTCGTCCGCGGCCTTCACCCAGTCGTCATAGAAGCCCAGAGGCATCGGCACATGGGCGAAGCGGGCGATGATGTCCCAGTGCAGATCGACGGCGTTCAGTTCGATATGCGCCACCGCGTGCAGAAGCGCGATCCGCCCGGTCGGGCTGCCGGGGCGGCGGCGCGGCACCTCGCGCGGGGGCAGAAGCTCGGGCCGGGCCGGACGCGCGGGCCGCAACGGAGGTTGGGCCTGCCCGACCGGCAGCGGTTGCCCGGCCTCGCGCGCGGCGAACCACGCGGCGGCATGGGCGCGCGACAGGGCGGTCTTGGCCCGCCCGTCAGCCGTGGTCAGAACCTCGACCGCGCGCTCGGCGAGGCTCGGGTCGGGCGAGTTCATGCCGGCAGCGCCTTGACGGCGGCCAGAACCTCGGCGGCGTGACCCGAGACCCTGACCTTCGGCCAGATGCGCGCGACCGTGCCGTCGCCGCCGATCAGGAAGGTCGTCCGGGCGATTCCCTCGAACCTGCGGCCGTACATCGACTTCTCACCCCAGACGCCGTAGCGCTCGCAGGTGTCCGCCCCCTCGTCCGAGGCAAGGATGATCCCCAGCCCGTGCTTGCGGCAGAACTTGTCATGAGCGGCCACCCCGTCCTTCGAGAGGCCGATCACCACAGCCCCCGCCGCCGCGAACGCGGGCGCGAGGCGGGTGAAGTCGATCGCCTCGGTCGTGCAGCCCGGCGTGTCGTCCTTGGGGTAGAAATAGAGGACGATCTTCTGCGGCCGCAGCGCCGACAGGCTGACGGTGCCGCCGCCGTCGCGGGGCAGGGTGAAGTCGGGCGCGGCAGAGCCTTCGGCGATCATGGTGCGCAATCCTTTGCCATTGGTCAGGCTATCCGTTTTAATCCGCTTTCCGGGAAGTTAAAGGGAGCGGGTCATCCTGAACCGCGATTTCCGTCGGGCAGGGGCTACGGGACCACATGTCGGCGGCTAACAGCAGGAAAAGTGACGATAATCCGCCGCCGGGCCGGGGCGGAGGCGGGCGGGCCGGCCATGTCGGCGCCTGGCTGTCGCTGGGGCTGGCGATTCTGGCCGTGGTGGTGGCGCTGGTCGGCCTTGGCCTCTCGGGGCGCAGCATCCCCTTGCCCGGTGCCGCCGTCGCCATGATCGAGGCGCGCGCCAATGCCGCGCTCGACGGACGGGCGCGGGTGCTGATCGGGGGCGGCGATCTGGTGGTCAGCCCCGGCTTCGTGCCCCAGATCCGGCTGGCCGACGTGATCCTGACCGCGCCCGGAGGCCGCCAGCTGGTGGCCGTCGCTGACCTGCGCACCGCGCTTGACGGGCAGGGGCTTCTGCGCGGCCAGCTTCTTCCGGCGCGCCTGACGCTGCGCGGCGCCCATGTGGCGATCCAGCGCCGCCCCGACGGCACGCTCGACGTGGCCCCGGCGGCGCAGGGCTTTTCCGGGGTGCGTCAGAGCCCCTCCCAGATCCTCGACGCGGTCGATCGCACCTTCGCCCTGCCGGCCCTGAGCCGGCTGAGCGAGATCTCGGTCGAGGGCCTTTCGGTCCTGCTCGACGACCGGCGCTCGCTTCAGGTCTGGACGCTCGCGGACGGCGACATGCGGCTGGTGCAGTCGGCCGGCGCGCTGACCGCCGATGTCAGCTTCTCGATCGGCGGGCAGACCGCCCAGGCGCTGCGCGCGGGGTCCGGCGGGCCGGTCTCGGACAGTGCCCTGCCGCCGGGCGCATCCGACGGGATGGCGCGCGCGGTCCTGCACCTCGTCTCGGACAAGACCAGTTCGGCGGCGCAGGCCCGGCTCGACGTCACCGGCATCCCGGCCCGCGACCTGGCGCTTCAGGTTCCGGCGATCACCTGGCTCTCGGTGGTCGATGCGCCGATCTCGGGGCAGCTTGACACCAGCCTCGGGCCCGATGGCGCGCTGGGGCCGCTGACGGCGCAGATATCGCTTGGCGCAGGGGCGCTGCGGCCCAACCGCCAGGCCCGCCCGGTCCCGTTCGAGGGCGCCGACCTCGGCCTGACCTACGATCCGGCGCGGGCCGAACTGGCCCTGACCCGCCTGACCCTGCGCAGCGCCGCCCTGAACGCGGGCGCCAGCGGCAAGGCCTGGCTGCGTCAGATGGAGACCGGCCTTCCGCGCCAGCTGGTCGGCCAGATCGCTCTGGACGCGCTGAACGCCGGCCCCGAGGGGCTGTTTGCCGGGCCGGTATCGGTCGGGCGCGGCACGCTGGACTTCCAGCTTGACCTCGACCCGTTCCGGCTGACCATCGGGCAGTTCGCGCTTCTCGACCAGGGCAACCGCATCCGTGGCAAGGGAGTGGTGACGGCGGGCGACAAGGGCTGGTCGGTGGCGCTCGATGCCGGCGTCGACCGGATCGACACCGGCAGGGTGCTGGCGCTCTGGCCCCTGGCGGCGATCCCGCGCACCCGCGACTGGCTGGCGCAGAATGTCCACGCCGGCACCCTTGGCGACGTGCACGGCGCCTTGCGCCTTGCCCCGGGCGAAAAGCCGCGCTTCGGCCTCGACTTCCGCTTCTCGGACGCCACGGTCAGCTTCCTGCGGGCGATGCCGCCGATCACCGGGGGGGCGGGACATGCGACGATCAAGGCCGACGCCTTCACCCTGGTGGCCGAAAAGGGCACCGTGACCCCGCCCGAGGGCGGTGCGCTCGCCATCGACGGATCGGTCGTGAGCATTCCCGACATTACCGAGATTCCCGCCCGGCTGGGCGTCGACCTCAGGACCGCCGGCACGGTTCAGGCGACGCTGTCGATCCTCGACCAGCCGCCGCTTGGCCTTTTGACCAGGGCCGGGCTGGGGACCGATCTGGCCCAGGGTCAGGCCACGGTCGTCGCCCGCCTCGGCCTGCCGCTGATCCACGGCCTGCTCGCCAAGGACGTGGACTACCGCGCCAGCGCCACCCTCGCGGGCGTCTCGTCCGACAGGCTGGTGCGCAACCGCACCCTTGCCGCCGACCGGCTCGAGGTCGAGGCGACGCGCGCGGGCATCCGTATTTCGGGCGACGCGACGCTGGACGGTGTGCCGCTCAAGGGCGCCTGGTCCGAAGCCTTCGGGCCAGAGAACGCCGGCAAGAGCCAGGTCGAGGGCACCATCGAACTGTCGCCAGCCACCCTTTCGGCCTTCGCCATCGGCCTGCCCAAGGGCGCGGTCGCCGGGCAGGGGCAGGGCAGGATCGCCGTCGATCTGGCGCGCGGCCAGCCGCCCGCCTACCGGCTGGAAAGCGACCTGGTCGGGCTGACCCTGCAGATCCCCGAAGTGGGCTGGACCAAGGGCGCCGACCGGCCCGGCCACCTTCTGGTCACGGGAACCCTCGGGATGCCCGCCACCATCGACCGGCTGGAACTTTCGGGCGAGGGGCTGGAGGCGAAGGGAAAGGTGGTGCTGAAACAGGACAACAGCCTCGATCACGCCGATTTCGCCGGCATGACCTTGCGCAACTGGTTCAAGGGCGACCTCACCCTGACCGGGCGCGGCAAGGGCAAGCCGGTCGCGGTGAACGTGACCGCAGGCAGCGCCGACATCCGCCGCGCGACCTTCGGCCCGCCCCGGCCGGCCGGGGACAGCGACGCCCCGATCAGGATCGCGCTGGACAAGCTGACGATCACCGACACGCTGGCCCTGACCGGCTTTCGCGGCAGCTTCGCGACCGCCGGGGGCTTTCACGGCGACTTTGCCGGGCAGGTCAACGGCAGCGCGCCGATTTCCGGGGTGCTGGCGCCAGCGGCCAACGGGCGCAGCGCCTTCCGCATCGAGGCCGAGGACGCGGGACTGGCGCTGGCCTCGTCGGGCATCTACGACAGTGGCCGCGGCGGGCGTCTGAGCCTGGTCCTCGCCCCCCGCGACGCGCCCGGCACCTATGACGGCGCCCTGTCGGTGCGCGGCATCCGCGTCGTCCACGCCCCGGCGCTGGCCAGCCTTCTCGACGCGGTGTCGGTCGTGGGCCTCATCCAGCAGCTCCAGGGTGAGGGGATCGTCTTTTCCGATGTCACCGGGCGCTTCCTCCTGACCCCTGAGGCGGTCGAGATCGAGCAGGGCTCGGCGGTCGGCGCCTCGCTCGGCGTGTCGGCGGCGGGGGTCTACCGCACCGCCGACAAGGTGCTCGACCTGCAGGGCGTCATCTCGCCGGTCTATCTGGTCAACGGCATCGGGCAGATCTTCTCGCACCAGCGCGATGGCCTTTTCGGCTTCAACTACACGCTGAAGGGGCCGAAGGATGCGCCGCGCGTGTCGGTCAATCCCCTGTCGATCCTCACCCCCGGCATGTTCCGCGACCTGTTCCGCAAGGCGCCTCCGACCATTGCCGGCACCCCGCCCGAGACGCCCGCGCCATGAAGCTCTCCGACTTCGACTTCGACCTGCCCGAGACGCTGATCGCGACAAGGCCCGCCCGCCCGCGCAGCGCCGCCCGGCTTCTGGTGGCCGAGGGCGGGGCGATCCGCGACCTTCACGTCCGCGACCTGACCGGGGTGCTGCGCCCCGGCGACCGTCTGGTCCTGAACGACACCCGCGTCATTCCCGCACGCCTGTCGGGCACCCGCCGCCGCGCGACCAGGCAGGGCGAGGCGGTGGCCCATGTCGAGGTGACGCTGCTCGAGCCGCGCCCCCACGGGCTCTGGGCGGCGCTGGCCAAACCCCTGCGCAAGCTGAAGGAGGGCGAGGAGATCGTCTTTTCTCCCCGGCTTGCCGCCCGCATCGAACGGATCGCCGACGGCCGGATGGACCTGGCCTTCAACCTGGCCGGCCCCGACTTCGACGCGGCCCTGGCCGAGGCGGGCGAGATGCCGCTGCCCCCCTACATCGCGGCGCTGCGCCCCCCGGACGCGCAGGACCGCGAGGATTACCAGACCGTCTGGGCCGTGAAGTCCGGCGCCGTCGCCGCGCCCACCGCCTCGCTTCACTTCGACGCGGACCTCCTTTCGGCCCTCGCCGCCCGTGGCGTCGCCTTCACCCATGTCACGCTCCATGTCGGCGCCGGCACCTTCCTGCCGGTCAAGGTCGAGGATGTGACCACCCACCGGATGCACGCCGAATGGGGCGAGGTCAGCGAACGGGCGGCGGCCGAGATCAACGCGACGAAGGCCGCCGGCGGGCGGGTGATCCCCGTCGGCACCACCGCGCTGCGCCTGATCGAAAGCGCGGCGCGCTCGGGGCGGATGGAGCCCTGGCGCGGCCCGACCGACATCTTCATCTACCCCGGCTTCCGTTTCACCATCACCGACGCGCTGATGACCAACTTCCACCTGCCGAAGTCAACGCTCCTGATGCTGGTCTCGGCACTGATGGGCCAGGAGCGCATCCGCGGCATCTATGCCCATGCCATCGCCGAAGGATACAGGTTCTTCTCCTACGGCGATGCGTCGCTGCTGGTTCCATGACGAATTCGGCCTATGCTTGGTCGGGACGGCGCGACCCGGACGCAGGTCGTCGGGCTAGAGCAGGGACAAAAAGGATCGGGCAATGCTGACTGTTCTGCGCAATTCCTGGGCGCTTCTTCTGGGCGTGATGCTGCTGATGCTCGGCAACGGCATCCAGGGCACGCTGCTCGGCATCCGCGGCAAGATCGAGGGGTTCAGCCCGCTCGACATGTCGGTGGTGATGTCGGCCTATTACGCGGGCTTCCTCTTCGGCTCGCGCCTCGCGCCCGAGATGATCCGCCGCGTCGGCCATGTGCGGGTGTTCGCGGCGCTTGGCTCGATGGTTTCGGCGGCGCTGGTCCTCTATCCGGTCGCCCTCGACTGGATGGCCTGGTCGGCGCTGCGCGTCCTGGTGGGGTTCTGCTTTTCCGGCATCTACATCACCTCGGAAAGCTGGCTGAACTCGTCCTCCAGCAACGAGACCCGCGGCCAGGCGCTGTCGGCCTACATGATCATGCAGATGGTCGGCATCATCGCCTCGCAGGCGCTCCTGAACCTCAGCGACCCCGGCGGGTTCGACCTGTTCGTGATCTCGTCGGTCCTCGTCTCCATCGCCTTCACGCCGATCCTCCTGTCGGCCGGCCAGGCCCCGGCGTTCGAGCGCACCAAGCCCCTGCCCATCATCAAGCTGTTCCAGACCTCGCCCCTGGGCTGCGTCGGCATGTTCCTGATGGGGGGCGTCTTCTCCGCCCAGTTCGGCATGGCCTCGGTCTGGGGTTCCGAGGTCGGCCTCTCGGTCAGGAACCTGTCGATCTTCGTCGGCTCGATCTATGTGGGCGGACTGGTCCTGCAATATCCGATCGGCTGGGCCTCGGACCGCATCGACCGCCGCCAGCTGATCATGGGGCTGGCCGCCTTCGGCGCGCTCGTGACCTTTGCCGGCGTGGTCCTGCCCTGGAGCCTGCCGGTCCTCGTCGCCATCGGCTTCTTCTCGGGCGGCGTGTCGAACCCGATCTATTCGCTGCTCGTCGCCTATGTGAACGACTATCTCGACCGCACCGAGATGGCCGGAGCCTCGGCGGGGCTTCTCTTCATCAACGGCCTTGGCGCCATCGGCGGGCCGATCCTGACCGGCTGGTTCATGGGCCGCTTCGGGGCAGGGGGCTATTTCCTGTTCATGGCGCTGCTCTTTGCCGGGATCGCCACCTATGCGCTGTGGCGGATGGGCCGGCGCCATGCCCAGATGTTCGTGCCCGCCCGCTTCCGTCCGCTGTCGCCCACCGCCTCGGCGGTCGCGGTCGAGGCGGCGATCGAGGACCGCGCCGACCACCCGCCGCCGGCCGAGTGACCGCTGGCCGCGTCAAGGCTGGCCAAACCCGCGCGAACCTGCAAGTCTGTCCCTGACGGATGGGGGACGGCATGGGACGGACGGACGAGGTTCTGGACTACTGGCTTGAAACCGTCGGCCCGGACGGCTGGTTCGTCGCGGTGCCCGAGGTCGACGCCGAGATCACCCGCCGCTTCCGCGGTCTGTGGCAGGAGGTCGCCGACGGTGGCCTCATCCAGTGGCACAAGGATGCCCGCGCCTGCCTCGCCTATCTGATCGTCGCCGACCAGTTCCCGCGCAACATGTTTCGCGGCGACCCGCGCTCGTTCGCGACCGACGCCGCCGCCCGCGACGCGGCCCGCGACGCCATCGCCCGCGGGCTGGATCTTGCCGCCGGCGAACCCGAGCGGGCCTTTTTCTACCTGCCGTTCGAACATTCCGAAAACCCGGCCGACCAGGACTGGTCGGTGGCGCTGATGACCGCGCGCCTGACCTCCGACCCCGGCCATGCGCTTCACGCCCGCGCCCACCGCGAGATCATCCGCCGCTTCGGCCGCTTTCCCTATCGGAATGGCGCACTTGGCCGGACATCAAGCCCGGCCGAGACCGAGTTCATGGCCGCCGGCGGCTATGGGGCCATCGTCCGCGAACTGGGCGGCTGACCATGCGCGCCGTGCGGATCCAGCCCGGAAATCACGCGAGTTGATCGAATCCCGAAAATAGTTTAATGGCAAACTACTTTTTCAAGGGGAGGGACTGCCAGTGACCCAGACGTTCGACATGATCGTGATCGGGGCGGGTCCGGGCGGCTATGTCGCCGCCATCCGCGCCGCCCAGCTTGGCCAGAAGGTCGCCATCGTCGAACGCGAGCATCTGGGCGGCATCTGCCTGAACTGGGGCTGCATCCCGACCAAGGCGCTCCTGCGCTCGGCCGAGGTCTTCCACCTGATGCACCGGGCCAAGGATTTCGGGCTGA
>JAFEFU010000012.1 GCA_018240425.1 Pseudomonadota bacterium
AATGAAAGGTCGAAGACGAGATGATCGGCAGTGCCACCGGTTCGCCCGGCGCAAGATGCGCGGCGCGGTGGTGCAGAAGGGCGGCCATCCGCCTTTGGGCTTCGCTGTCCATCCGTCCCTCCTAGTCCAGCCGCGCCGGAAAGCCGGGGGCGCGCAGGTCGGTATGCAGAAGGTCTTCCAGCAGCTTCGCGATCATCGGCGACTGCGCCTGCCCCCCATAGGCGGCCCGCGCCGCCACATAGGTCTGCTCGGTCGCCGCCGCGAGGTCGAGCGGCACCCCGAACTCGCGCCCAAAGCTCAGGGCAAAGCCCAGATCCTTCAGCGCCAGATCGACGGAAAAGGCGATGTCGTAGGATCCGTTCAGGATCAGCGCTCCCTCGGTCTCGTGGACGAAGCTGTTGCCCGACGAGGCGCGGATCGCCGCCCAGGCCTGCCCGAGGTCGATGCCGCCGCGCCGGGCCAGCATCAGCGCCTCGCTGGTCGCCTTCAGATGGATGAAGGCCAGCATGTTGGTGATGACCTTGATGATGGCGGCTGACCCGACAGGGCCCATGTGGAACAGCCGGTTTCCCATCGCCATCAGCGCCGGCCGGTGCAACTCGACAAGGTCCGCCTCGCCGCCGGCCAGTACCGTGATCTCGCCCCGCGCCGCCAGATGGACGCCGCCCGTGACCGGGCACTCGAGGAGCCGCACGCCAGCCGCGGCGGCCAGCGCCCCCAGCCGCAGCACGTCGTCGCGGCCCAGCGTCGAATTCTCGATCCAGGTCGCGCCCTTGGCCATGCGCGGCAGCATCTCGCGCAGCACCAGTTCCGACACGGCGGGCGAAGGCAGGCAGGTCAGCACATGATCGACCCGTCCGGCCAGATCGGCCGCGCTGCCGGCCCACTCTGCCCCGGCGGCGATCAGCCGGTCGGCAAGTCGGCGGTCCTTGTCGTGGACGGTAACGGCGAACCCTGCCCGCAGAAGCGAGGCGGCCAGATGGCCGCCCAGATTGCCCAGCCCGACAAAGCCGTAGCGCATGGTCAGGCGCCGTAGCCGACGATGCCCTTCACCTCGCAGAAGTCGCGGATGCCCCAGTCGGCATACTCGCGGCCATTGCCTGACTGCTTGTAGCCTCCGAAAGGCGCAAAGATGTCCCAGTCAGGATAGTTCAGGCTGACCTGACCGGCGCGCAGTCGGCGGGCGATGCGGCGGGCATGGCTGTTCTCGCCCTGCACATAGGCCGCTAGGCCGTAAAGCGTGTCGTTGGCCTTGGCCACCGCCTCGTCCTCGTCGTCATAGGGCAGGATCGACAGGACCGGACCAAAGATCTCCTCTCGCGAAATGGTCATCCCGTGGTCGACATTGCCGAAGACCGTGGGCTGCACATACCAGCCGCGGTTCAGCCCCTTGGGCCGCCCGGTGCCGCCGGTCACAAGGGTCGCGCCCTCGTCGATGCCCTTCTGGATCAGGCCCTGGATCTTGTTGAACTGCGCGCCCGAGATGACCGGGCCAAGGTTGGTCGCCGGATCGCGCGGATCGCCGGTGACCATGCTTTCGGCCTTGGCCTTCGCCACCTCAAGCGCGTCCCTGTGCCACTTGCGGGGCACGAACATGCGGGTGGGCGCATCGCAGCTTTGCCCCGAGTTGCCGAAACAGCCCTCGACTCCGCCCGCCACCGCCGCCTCCATGTCGGCCGACGACAGGATGATGTTGGCGGACTTGCCGCCCAGTTCCTGCGCCACCCTCTTGACCGTCGGCGCGGCGCTGGTCGCAACCTGGATTCCGGCGCGGGTCGATCCGGTGAACGAGACCATGTCGACCTCGGGGTGCGACGACAGCCGCGCACCCACCTGCGGGCCGGTGCCGTTGACCAGGTTGAAGACGCCCTTGGGCACGCCCGCCTCGTGCATCACCTCGGCGAACAGCGTCCCCGACAAGGGCGCGATTTCCGACGGTTTCAGCACCATCGTCGTCCCGGCGACGATGGCGGGTGCGACCTTGCAGGCGATCTGGTTCATCGGCCAGTTCCAGGGCGTGATGAGGCCTGCCACCCCGATCCCTTCGTGGACCACCCGGGTCTCGCCGCGCTGATGCTCCCACTCGAAGCTCTCGCCGGCCTCGATCGTCGCGCCGATATGGACATCACCGGCCCAGAACTGCGCGCCGCGCGCAAACGACAGGGGCGCGCCCATCTCGGTGGTGAAGGCCTCGGTGAATTCGTCTTCGCGCGCCTTGTAGATCTCGTGGATGCGCTTCAACAGTGCGACACGCTCGGCCGGCGGCGTGTTGGTGAAGCCGTCGAACGCCGCACGCGCCGCCAGGATGGCGCGGTCGGCGTCCCCCTCGGACCCCAGCGCCACCTGTGCCACAATCTCTTCGGTCGCCGGATTCTCCACTCCCATCGAACCGGCTGCAGCCGAAGGCTTCACCCATTCGCCGTCGATGTAGAACTGGCCGAGATGTTTCGAGACGCCGCTGGTCATGATCCTCACCTGAAGTAGATGTTGTAGGCCTTGCGGATGGCGCGATCCACTTCGGGGTCGATGACGCATCCGGCCTTGCTCAGGATGTCATTCTTGCGGGCAATCGCCGCATCAAGCAACAGGGGCCTTCCGGCCTCGTTCCATTCCTTGGGGCTCATGCGGTTGCCGACGGCGGGATAGACATACTCGGTCTGCATCAGCTGCAGCGTCTGGTCCGAGCCGAGATAGTGGCCCGGCCCGCCCATGCACACCGCCTTCATCGCCTCGATCGAGGTCGAATCCTCGGTCACGTCGATGCCGCGCACCAGCCGCATCGCCTGGCCCAGCAGGTCATCGCCGAGGATCAGGCTTTCCAGACAGAAGCCGAGAAGCGAGGCATGCATCCCCACCGCCTCGTAGCACATGTTCAGCCCGGCGAGACCGGCGAGCGAATTGGTGATCCCCTGCTCCCATCCCGCCTGCATGTCGGGCAGCTTCGAATCGGAAATGCCCGACGCCGCGCCGCCCGGCAGGTCGTAGAAACGGTGCATCTGCGCGCAGCCGGCGGTCAGCAGCGCCTGCTCGGCCGAACCGCCCGACATCGCGCCGGTGCGCAGGTCGGAAACGAAAGGCCAGGTGCCGAAGATCGCCGGCGCCCCCTTCTTGATCGCATTCACATAGACGACGCCCGCCAGGCATTCCGCCATCGCCTGCACGATGGTCAGCGCGATCGGCGCCGGCGCCGTCGCCCCGGCCTGACCCGCCGACAGAAGCAGCATCGGCATGCCCCTGCGGATACAGTCCTCCATCGTGATGCAGCTTTCCTCGGCGAACTTCATCGGCGGCACGACAAAGCAGTTCGAGTTCGACACGAACGGCCGTTCCAGCCATTTCTCCTCGCCGCCCGCGACCATGTAGATCATGTCGAAGCAGTCCTTGACATGGCTCGGGTCGCTGAACGAGGTGCCGACATGCTTGCGGGTGCCCGCCAGGCAGCCATACAGCGTGTTGAGGTCCATTTCCTTGTTGTCGACCACGTCACGGCAAACCATCGTGCGCTGGTAGAAATGGATGTTGTCCAGGTTCTCGACCAGGCGGGCCGCGTCATACAGGTCTTGCGCGGTCGATTCCCGGTAATCCAGCGTCACCGGATCAACGATATGGACCGCAGCCCCCGCCGTGCCGTAATGCACCTTGGTTCCCGACAGGTGCAGGTCGTGCTTCGGATCGCGCGCGTAGAGGGTGATGTTGCGCGCCGCCACCGCCAGCATGTCCTCGACCAGCGCGCGCGGGAAACGGATGCGCCCGTCGTCTCCGAGGATCGCCCCGGCGCCGGTCAGGATTTCGACGCCCGACTTCGGCGCCTGGCTGAGGCCGATCACCTCCAGCGCCTCAAGCGCCGACTGGTGGATCTTCTCTATCCCGGCATCGGTCAGCGGCTTGTATTGCCCGCCGGCCATCCCCGCCCGCACCGGGCGCAGGTTGTCGGCCAGGGGCGCTGCCCTTGCCGCCCGCCGCGCCTCGCGCCCGCCGGCCCGCGCCGCCCGTCTCGGTTCACAGTTCAGCGTCTCGTCGCTCATCTCAGCCTTCCTCGAAAGCTCCATGCTTTCATTCTGGTTCAAGTATCCCGGGGCCGCCGGTTGGCCCGCCATTGGTCCGAGGACCAACCGGCGGCGGGCAGCGCCCCGGAAGCCCCCTCACATCCGCACGCGATCCGACTTCGGATCATACATGGGCTTCAGGCTGGCTTCCGCCGCCACCCGGCGCCCGGCAATCTCGATCTCATAGCGCGATGCCAGGACCTGGTCGGCGCTTTCGCCCTCGCAGGGCACATAGCCCATGCCGATCGCGCCGCCGAGGTGATGGCCATAGTTGCCCGAGGTGACGATCGACACGATCCTGCCGTCCCTGACCACCGCCTCGTTGTGGTAGAGGAAGGCCCCGGGCTCCTTCAGGCGGAACTGCACCAGCCGCCGCTTCAGCCCCGCCTCCTTCTTGCGCAACACCGCCTCGCGGCCGATGAAGCCGCCCTTGTCGGTCTTTACCGCAAAGCCGAGCCCCGCCTCGAGCACATGATCCTCGTCTGTGATGTCATGGCCCCAGTGGCGGTAGGCCTTCTCGATCCGGCAACTGTCGAGCGTGTGGAGACCGCAAAGCTTCAGCCCGACCTCTCCGCCCGCCGCTTCCAGCGCCTCGAAGGCATGGGCGGTCTGGTCCGAGCTGACGTAGAGTTCCCAGCCCAGTTCGCCCACGTAGGTCACGCGGTGGGCACGGGCGACGCCCATGCCGATCTCGATCTCCTGCACCGTCCCGAAGGGGAAGGCGGCATTGGAGAAGTCGTCCGGACTCACCCGTTGCATGAGTTCGCGCGCCTTCGGCCCCATGACGCACAGGACCGATTCCGCCGCCGTGACATCGGTGATGACTGCGAAGTCCGCTCCGACATGGGCGCGCAGCCAGGCGAGGTTGCGCTGCAGCGTCGCCCCGGGCACGACCAGCAGATAGGCGGTCTCGGACAGTCGCGTGACGGTCAGGTCCGCCTCGATTCCGCCGCGGCCATTGAGGAACATGGTATAGACGATGCGGCCCGCCGCCACGTCCATCTCGGCCGAGGCGATCCGGTTGAGGAACGCGCATGCATCGCGCCCCTCCACCCGGATCTTGCCGAACGAGGTCATGTCGAACAGGCCGACGCCCTGCCGGACCGCCTGATGCTCGGCCTTCTGGTTCCCGAACCAGTTGGTCTTGCCCCAGCCATATTCATACTCGGCCTTCTGGCCGGGGTTTGCGAACCAGTTCGCCCGTTCCCAGCCCGCAACCTCGCCAAAGACCGCGCCGCGCGCCTTGAGATGTTCGTGCAGCGGCGTGCGCCGCACCCCGCGCGCGGTCTCGACCTGGCGATAGGGGAAATGGTCGGCATAGAGGAGGCCCAGCGTCTCGGTCACCCGCTCCTTCAGATAGCGGCGGTTCTTCTGGAAGGGCTGGGCCCGGCGGATGTCCACCTCCCACAGGTCGAAGGGCGGCTCGCCGTCCTCCATCCATTGCGCCAGTGCCATGCCTGCGCCCCCGGACGAAACGATGCCCACCGAGTTGTAGCCGGCAGCAATCCAGTAGCCTTTCAGCTCCGGCGCCTCGCCCAGGTAATAGCGGTCGTCGGGGGTAAAGCTTTCCGGCCCGTTGAAGAAGGTGTGGATCCCCGCCGTCTGGAACATCGGCATCCGGTTCATCGCCGCTTCCAGGATCGGCTGGAAATGGTCGAAGTCCTCGGGCAGCGTGTCGAAGCAGAAATCCTCGCTGATCCCCTGCATGCCCCAGGGCTTCGCCTTGGGCTCGAAGGCGCCCAGCATCATCTTGCCGGCGTCCGACTTGTAATAGGCGCATTCGTCCGGCACCCGCAGCACCGGCAGATGACCCAGCCCCTCGATCGGCTCGGTCACCAGATAGAAGTGCTCGCAAGCATGCAGGGGCAGGGTGACGCCCGAGCGGCCGGCGAGGTCGCGCCCCCACATGCCGCCGCAGTTGACCACCATTTCGGCTGAAATAGAGCCTGTTTCGCCGCCGGCCTCCCATTCCACGCCGGTGACGCGCGCGCCGTCGTCCAGGACCTTCGTGACCTTCACCCCCTCAGCGATACGCGCCCCCCGCATCCGCGCGCCCTTGGCCAGCGCCATCGCGATATTGGCCGGGTCGCACTGGCCGTCCAGCGGCAGGTGCACCGCCCCGACCACGTCCGCGACGTTCAGGTGCGGATACATCGCCTTGACCTCGGTCGGACTGATTTCCTGCACATCGACGTTGAAGGCCCGCGCCAGCGTGGCGCTGCGGTAAAGCTCCTCCCTGCGCGCCTCGGTCAGCGCGACCGAGATCGAGCCGACCTGCCGCATCCCGGTCGCCACCCCGGTCTCGGCCTCGAGCTTCACGTAAAGATCGGCCGAATATTTCGCCAGCCGCGTCATGTTCTGGCTGCCGCGCAACTGTCCGATCAGCCCCGCCGCATGCCAGGTGGTGCCGCAGGTCAGTTGCTTGCGTTCCAAGAGAACAATGTCTTTCCAGCCGAGCTTGGCCAGATGATAGGCCACAGAACAGCCGGAAATCCCGCCGCCGATGATGACCACACGCGCCTGTTTGGGAAGATCCGACATGCTACCCTGCTTTTTCCTTGTCCAAATACTCCGGGGGGTCCGGGGGCAGCGCCCCCGGCCTCGGTCAGGCCCTGATCCGCTCGTTCGCCGGATCCCACAGCGGCGCATCCTCCTGCACGATGGCCGGGAACCGCTCGCCGTAGATCTCGACTTCGATCCCGGTGCCCGCCACCGCCAGATCGGCGCGCAGCATCCCCAGCGCCACCGATTTGCCGACGCGGTAGCCCCAGGCGCCGCTCGTGGTCTCGCCCACGACCTGCCCGTCATGCCACAGCGTCGACATGTAGGGCGCATCGCAGTCCCCGGCCGCCACTGTCAGCGTCACGAAGCGTTTCTTCGCGCCCCGCTGCTTTTCCGACAGAAGCGCCGCCTTGCCGGTGAAATCCTGCGGCTTGTCCAGCTTGACGAACCGCTCCAGCCCGCCCTCCAGCAGGCTATAGTCGGTCGACAGATCGCCCTTCCAGGCGCGATAGCCCTTTTCGATCCGCAAGGAATCCAGCGCCCACATGCCGAAGGGCTTCGCCCCCTGCGCCAGAACCGCCTCATAGATCGCCGGCATGTCGGCATTGGCCGCGTGCACCTCCCAGCCCAGTTCGCCCGCGAACGACACCCGCAAGAGCTGGCAAGGTCGGCCCGCGACCGTCGCCCGCTGATGGGTCAGCCACGGCAGGCTCAGATCACCGTCCGAGATGGCCGCGAACAGGTCGCGCGCCTTCGGGCCCGAGACGATCAGCGTGTCCATCTCGCCCGAACGGTCGGTCAGCGTCAGGCCGGGTTTCAGATGCCGCTTCAGCCATTCGAAATCGTGCCACTGCGCCACCGAGGCGGTGATCAGGGTGAAACGGTCGCCGCCGTGGTTCAAGACCGACATCTCGGTCAGGATCCGCCCGCGATGGTCGGGGAAATAGGCGAGGCTCAGCCGCCCCTCCTTCGGCAGGCCGCCGGCGATCAGGGTGCGCAGCCAGTCGCCCGCGCCGGGGCCGGCGAGGTCGAAGCGCGAGAATCCCGGCAGGTTCAGCACCCCGACCGAATCGCGTACCGCCTCGCATTCCTCGCGGATGCGCGCCTCCCAGGGGCCCTTGCGCGCCCAGGTCTGGGTCGCCTCCCACGATGTATCGTCGCCGGGCTTCGCGAACCAGTTGGCGCGCTCCCAGCCGTTGTAGGCCCCGAACTGCGCGCCGAGCGCCTTGACCTTGCCGTGCACCGGCGACAGGCGCCGGTCGGGCGCCGCCGGCCAGCGGGCGCGCGGGAAGTGCATCCCGTATTCGTGCCCGTAGATTTCGCGGCCCTTCTCGACGCAGTATTCGGCGTCGGTATAGGCGGTAAAGCGGCGCGGATCGCAGGACCACATGTCCCATTCCGTCGCGCCCTCGGTCACCCATTCGGCCAGCACCTTGCCCGCGCCGCCAGCCTGGGCAATCCCGAACGTGAAGACACAGGCTTCAAAAGCGTTCGGAACGCCCGGCATGGGGCCGATCAAGGGGTTCCCATCGGGAGCGTAGGGGATGGGCCCGTTGATGACTTTGGATATGCCCGCCGTGCCCAGAAGCGGCACCCGGGCCATCGCATCCTCGATGTACCATTCCAGCCGGTCGAGATCGTCCGGGAACAGCTGGAAGGAGAAATCCTCGGGGAACGGATCGTCGGGCCGCACCCAGTGCGCCTTGCAGTTCCGCTCATAGGGGCCAAGGTTGAAGCCGGTCTTTTCCTGCCGCAGGTAGTAGGAGGAATCGACATCGCGCAGAAGCGGCAGCTTGTGGCCGACTTCCTTCGACCAGGCCTCGATCTCGGCGATCGGTTCGGACAGGAGATACTGGTGGCTCATCACCATCATCGGCACGGTGCGCCCGCCCCAGGGCTTGAACCATTCGCCGACCTTCTGGGCATAGTAGCCGGCGGCGTTGATCACGATTTCGGCCCGGATAGAGCCTTTTTCGGTATGGACGATCCATTCGCCGCCCTTGCGTTCCACTCCGGTCGCGGGGGTGAAGCGCAGGATGGTCGCACCCATGTCGCGCGCGCCCTTGGCCAGGGCCTGGGTCAGTTGCGCCGGGTCGATGTCGCCGTCCGCCGGATCGTAAAGGGCGCCCGTCAGGTCGTGGGTTTCCAGGAACGGATACTTGGACTTGATCTCGTCGACGCCCAGCACCTCGAGCGCCATGCCCTGATAGCGGCCCATGCCTTTCGCGCGCTCGAACTCCTGCATCCGTTCCTTCGAATGGCCGAGGCGGACCGATCCGGTGACATGGTAGTTCATCGGGTAGTCGACCGCCGCGCCCAGCCCCCGGTAAAGCTCGGTCGAATAGCGCTGCATGTTCATCAGCGACCACGAGGTCGAGAAGGTGGGCACGTTCCCCGCCGCATGCCAGGTGGACCCCGCCGTCAGCTCGTTCTTTTCCAGAAGAACGCAGTCGGTCCAGCCGACTTTCGCCAGGTGATAAAGCGCCGAGACCCCCACGGCGCCGCCGCCGATGATCACCACCCGTGCCGTCGAAGGAAATCCGCTCATCTTCGTCCCCTGGAAATTCGCGCGGATTATCTGCCCCCACACCGGCAGTTTCAATTCGCAGGCCCATCGGCTATTGATCGGAAAATCCGATTAGAGGCCGTGATGCAGATCGAACTGATCGAAACCTTCCTCGACCTCTGCGAGAGCCGCAGCTTCAACAAGACCGCCGACAAGCTTGGCCTGACCCAGTCCACGGTCTCGGGCCGCATCCAGGCGCTGGAATCGGTCCTCGGGCGCAGGCTCTTCATCCGCTCGCGCGCCGGGACCGACCTCACCCTCGAAGGGCTGAAGTTCGAGCCCCACGCCCGCGCGCTGCGCCATGCCTGGGCCGAGGCGCTTCATGCCACGCGCAGCGCCGGGACGGCGGCGATGACCCTGCGCGTCGGGATGCAGCACGACCTGACCGGCAGCATGATCGGCGGCTGGGTGCGCGACTTCCGCACCGCCCTGCCCGATACCGCCTTCTACATCGAGGCCGACTATTCACCGGCGATGGCGTCGGACCTTCTGGTTGGCGCGCTCGACTTCGGCATGATGTACACGGCGCGGATGCACCCGGACCTTCATTTCGAGACGCTGGGCGAGATCGCCTATCTCATGGTCTCGACCGAAACCGACCGGATGGCCGGGGTGCAGGTGGAAAACTACATCCTGACCAACTTCTCGCCCGCCTTCGGCCAGACCCATGCCCACCTGCATCCGCCTCTTTCGGGGGCCTGGGTCTCGTCGGGGGAAAGCACGACCGTGGCGGGGCTGCTGACCTCGCTTGGCGGCAGCGCCTACCTGATCGAGGAAATGGCCCGCGAGATGGTCGCGGGCGGGCGCGTCCGGCTGGTCGCCGACGCGCCGCCGATCGCCCAGACCGTCTATGCCGGGGTGCATCTTCGGAACCGCCACCGCCCGATGCACCGGCGGCTGCTGCAGCTCCTGCGCAACCAGTTCGCCGGGCGGCGGCTGTCGGACCGGATCCGCGCCGGCCGTAGCTGACCTCTTGCCTTCCGCGCCGCTTCGCCGCAGAGCTTGGCCATGACCCAGTTCGCCCGCAACGCCCGTGCCGCCACCGCCGCCCTGCGCGCGCTGTTCGAACCGACGCCGCTGCAACTGAACGACCACCTGTCCAGCCGCTACGGGGCCGAGATCTGGCTGAAGCGCGAGGATCTGACCCCGGTGCGCAGCTACAAGCTGCGCGGCGCCTTCAACGCCATGCGCAAGTCCATCGCCACGGGCCACCGCGCCTTCGTCTGCGCCAGCGCCGGCAACCATGCCCAGGGCGTGGCCTATGCCTGCCGCCATTTCGGGGCGCGGGGCACCGTCTTCATGCCGGTGACGACACCCCAGCAAAAGATCGACAAGACCCGCACCTTCGGTGGCGATCATGTCGAGATCCGCCTGACCGGTGACTATTTCGACCGCACCCTCGCTGCCGCCCAGGCCTTCGCGGCCGAAACCGGCGCGCACTTCCTGTCGCCCTTCGACGACGAGGACGTGATCGAGGGCCAGGCCTCGGTCGCGGTCGAGATGCTGGACCAGTTCGACGGCATCCCCGACCTTGTCATCCTGCCGGTGGGCGGCGGCGGTCTGGCCGCGGGCGTCACCGGCTTTTTCACCGAGGCATCGCCCGCCACCGGCTTTCTCTATGTCGAACCGGCGGGCGCAGCCTGCCTGAAGGCGGCGCTGGCGGCAGGCGGGCCGGTCACGCTGAAGGGCATCAACAACTTCGTCGACGGCGCGGCGGTGGCGCGGATCGGCACCCTCACCTTCGGGCGGCTGAACACCCTCGGCCCCGAACAGGTGCTGCTGGTGCCCGAGGACCGGGTCTGCATCACCATGCTCGAATTCCTGAACGTCGAAGGGATCGTGCTGGAACCGGCCGGCGCCCTTTCGGTGGACGTGCTGCCGGGCCTGCGCGACCGGATCGCCGGCAAGCGGGTGGTCTGCATCACCTCGGGCGGCAACTTCGACTTCGAGCGTCTGCCCGAGGTCAAGGAACGCGCCCAGCGCCACGCCGGGCTGAAGAAATACTTCATCCTCAGGATGCCCCAGCGCCCCGGTGCGCTGCGCGAGTTCCTCGCCATGCTCGGCCCCGACGACGACATCGCCCGCTTTGAATATCTGAAGAAGTCGGCCCGCAACTTCGGCTCGGTCCTGATCGGGATCGAGACGAAGCGGGCGGAAAACTTCGCCGACCTCACCGCCAAGCTCGACGCGGCCGAATTCACCTTTCGCGACATCACCGACGATCAGGCTCTGGCCGAGTTCCTGATCTGACCTGCCGCGGCCTTCACCCTGGCCCGAATATCCTTGGGGTGCGAGGGGGCGGGCGGCTTCCTCGCACCGCTCAGGCCGCGCGCTTGCGCGCCAGCCGGGCGCGGATGCTTTCGACATCGGCGCGCGGCGTCGCGGCGAACAGGGTGCGGGTATAGTCGTGGGCGGGCGCGCCGAACACCTGGTCGCGCGGCCCGTATTCCACCACCTCGCCCTTGAACATCACCATCACCTCGTCGGCGATGTATTTCACCACCGACAGGTCATGGCTGATGAACACATAGGTCAGGCCGAACTCGTCCTGCAGGTCGGCCAGGAGGTTCAGCACCTGCGCCTGCACCGACAGATCCAGCGCCGAGACCGGCTCGTCCAGCACCAGAAGCTTTGGCCGCACCATCAGCGCCCGGGCGATCGCCAGCCGCTGGCGCTGCCCGCCCGAGAACATGTGCGGATAGCGGTTGAAATGCTCGGGTTTCAGCCCGACTTTCTCCAGCATCGCCCGTGCCTCGCCACGTCTTTCCGCCGCCGTGTGGTCAGTGTTCAGGTACAACTGCTCCATCAGCATGTCGCCGACCTTCTGGCGCGGGTTGAGCGAGCCATAGGGATTCTGGAACACGATCTGGACCTTGCGGCGCATCTCGCGCGTCGGCGCGCCCCGGCCCACATCGACCGGCACGCCGTCCAGGAGCAGCTCGCCCCCCGAGGCAGGGTCGATCAGGGTGATGATCCGCGCCAGCGTCGATTTCCCGCAACCGGATTCGCCGACGATGGCCAGGGTCTTGCCCTGCTCGACCCTGAAACTGATGCCCTTCAGCGCCCGCACCGACTTGGCGCGGCCGAAAAAGCCGCCGCCGGTCAGGTAGTCGCGGGTCAAGGCGCGGCCTTCGATGACCGGGGTGCTGGCGCTGGTCATTGGCTTGCTCCCATCATCTCGCCCACGGTGGGCAGGCGGTCGCCCTTGGCATTCTCGGGCAGCGCCGACAGAAGCGCGCGGGTATAGGGATGCTGCGGGTTCTCGAACAGGCTCAGCACGTCGGCCTCCTCCATCTTCTTGCCGCGGTACTGCACGACCACGCGGTCGGCGGTCTCGGCCACCACGCCCATGTCATGCGTGATCATGATCAGCCCCATGCCGTGATCCTGCTGAAGCTGAAGGATCAGGTCGAGGATCTGTTTCTGGATGGTCACGTCCAGCGCGGTCGTCGGCTCGTCCGCGATCAGAAGGCGGGGCGTGCAGGCGATGGCCATCGCGATCATCACCCGCTGGCACTGGCCGCCCGACATCTGGTGGGGATAGGCCGACAGCCGCGCCTCGGGGTCGGGGATGCCGACCTGGGCCAGAAGCTCGACCGAGCGCGCCCGCGCCTGCGCTCCGGTCATGCCCATGTGGGCGGTCAGCACCTCGGCCAGTTGAAAGCCCACGGTGAAGCAGGGGTTCAGGCTGGCGATCGGCTCCTGGAAGATCATCGAGATGTCGCGGCCGATGATCTTGCGGCGGTCCTGCACCGAAAGCGACAGAAGATCCTTCCCGTCAAAGCGCATCACGTCGGCGGTGACGGTGGCGGTGGCGGGCAGCAGGCCCATGACCGCCAGCATTCCCACCGACTTGCCTGAACCGCTTTCGCCGACGATGGCCAGCACCTCGCGCTCGTCCACCGACAGATCGACGCCATCGACGGCGCGGAAGGGGCCGCGCGCGGTGTCGAAGCTGACGCACAGGTTCCTGATTTCCAAAAGCCTGCCCATGTCTCAGCTCCGCTTCAGTTTCGGGTCGAGCGCGTCGCGCAGGCCGTCGCCCATCAGGTTGATGGCCAAGACCGTGATCAGGATGGCAAGGCCTGGGAAGGTGACGACCCACCAGGCCGACAGGATGAATTCGCGCGCCTCGGCCAGCATGGTGCCCCACTCGGGGGTCGGGCGCTGCGCCCCCATGCCGAGGAAGCCGAGCGCGGCGGCATCGAGGATCGCCCCCGAGAACGACAGTGTCGCCTGCACGATCAGGGGCGCAAGACAGTTGGGCAGGATGGTGCGGAACATCAGCCGCGCCTTGCCCGCGCCCGCCACCCGCGCCGCCATCACATATTCGCGCGGCAACTCGCCCATGACCGCGCCCCGGGTCAGCCGGGCGAAATGGGGTTGCAGGACAAGCGCGATGGCGATCATGGCGTTGGTCAGCCCGGGACCGAGCACCGCCACCAGCACCAGCGCCAAGAGAAGCGAGGGGAAGGCCAGGATCACGTCCATCACCCGCATGATCACCGTATCGACCCAGCCGCCGAAGAACCCGGCGACCAGCCCGATGACGATGCCGCCCGACAGCGCGACGACCACGACGATGACGCCGATGAACAGCGAATAGCGCGCCCCGAAGATCAGCCGCGACAGGATGTCCCGGCCAACCGCGTCGGTTCCCAGCAGAAAGCGCGGATCGCCCTTCTCGGCCCAGGACGGCGGCTTCAAGAGCGCGTCGCGGACCTGCTCGATCGGGTCATGGGGCGCGATCAGCGGGGCGAAGACCGCGATCAGGACCAGGGCCACGAAAACCCACAGGCCGATGACCGCACCCCGGTTTTCGCTGAAATAGTGCCAGAACTCGCGCAGGGCGGCGATTGTGCCGGTGGCGGCGGCCGGTTCGATTTCGGTTGTCGTGGTCATGGTCCTCACCGATGCCGGATGCGGGGGTTGATCAGCCCGTAAAGAAGATCGACGATCAGGTTCACCAGCATCACCGCCGCGGCGATGATGAGAAGCCCGCCCTGCACCGATGGATAATCGCGGCGCGAGATCGAATCGACCATCGCCTTGCCGATTCCGGGCCAGGAAAAGATCGTCTCGGTCAGGATGGCGCCGCCCATCAGCGTGCCGACCTGCAGGCCGATGGTGGTGATGACCGGGATCAGCGCATTGCGCAGCGCGTGCAGGCCGACGACGCGCCAGGCCGACAGGCCCTTGGCGCGGGCGGTGCGTACATAGTCCTCGCCCAGCACCTCGAGCATGGCCGACCGCGCCTGCCGGGCGATGACCGCCATCGGGATCGTCGCCAGAACGATCGCCGGCAGGATCAGGTGCGACAGCGCCGAGGCGAAGGCGCCCTTCTGCCCCGACAGAAGACTGTCGATCAGCATGAAGCCCGTCACCTTGGGAAAGAAATACATCAGCGAGATACGCCCCGACACCGGGGTCCAGCCGAGGAAGCCCGAAAAGAAGATGATGAGCAAAAGCCCCCACCAGAAGATCGGCATGGAGTAGCCGACGAGTGCGGTGCTCATGCTGACCTGGTCGAACCACGACCCGCGGCGGATCGCCGCGAAGATGCCCAGGGGCAGGCCGATCGCGGTCGCCAGCAGGATCGCGCAGAGGCTGAGCTCGATCGTGGCCGGGAACAGGGTGAAGAATTCGTGCAGCACCGGCCTTTTCGTGACCAGCGACACGCCGAAGTCGCCGTGCAGCAGCCGGACAAGGAAGTCGAGATACTGCTGCCACAGCGGCCGGTCGAAGCCGAGCGCATGCGACAGTTCCGCGTGGCGTTCCGGGCTCAGCCCGCGCTCGCCGGCCATGAGCAGCACCGGATCGCCCGGCAGGACGCGGACGAAGCCGAAGGCGACGATGGTGATGCCGAGGAAGGTCGGCAGAAGATAGGCAAGCTTGCCCAGGACAAAGCGGATCATTGCGGCCCCCAGTCAGGCGGGGGCGCCGGTTGGTCCCGGCGCGCCCCTTCGGTTTCAGGCAGGCTTACTCGGCGACATCGACGCCCGAGAAGTCATGCAGCCCCAGCGGGTCCATGACATAGCCCGAGACCTTCTTCGACATCGGCATGAACACCGTCGAATGGGCGATGGTCGCCCAGGGCGCCTGCTCCTTGAACACCACCTGCGCCTCTTCATAAAGCTTGGTGCGCTCGGCCATGTCCGACGTGACCTTGGCCTTCTGGATCAGGTCGTCAAAGGGCTTGTAGCACCAGTGAGCCCGGTTCGAGCCGCCCTCGCCGGCACCGGCACAGCCCAGGAGCACGCCCATGAAGTTGTCCGGGTCGCCATTGTCGCCGGTCCAGCCCAGGATGACCGCACCGTCACGCTTCAGTTCGGTCGACTTCTTCAGGTATTCGCCCCACTCGTAGGACACGATCTCGACCTTGACGCCGATCTTGGCGAAGTCGGCCTGGATCAGTTCGGCGGTGCGCTGCGCGTTCGGCATATAGGGCCGCTGCACCGGCATGGCCCAGACCTTCATCGACAGGTCCTTGACCCCGGCTTCCTCAAGCAGCTTCTTGGCGGCCTCCGGGTCATAGGGATCGTCCTTGACCGCGTCGTTGTAGGACCACATGGTCGGCGGGATCGGGTTCTTGGCGACCTGGCCGGTGCCCTGGAACACGGCGTCGATGATCGCCTGCTTGTTGATCGCCATGTTCAGCGCCTTGCGGACCTTGACGTTGTCAAAGGGCGCGACGACCGTGTTGTAGGCCAGATAGGCGACGTTCAGCCCGGCCTGGTCCATCACCGTCAGGTTCGGATCGGCCTTCAGCCCCTCAATGTCGGCCGGGGACGGGAAGGGCATGACCTGGCACTCGCCGGCCTTCAGCTTCTGCACGCGCACGGCGGCGTCGGGGGTGATGGCAAAGACGAGGTCGTCAACCTTGGGGGCGCCACCCCAATAGTCGGGGTTGGCCTTGTAGCGGATGACCGCGTCCTTTTCATAGGCGACGAACTGGAAGGGCCCGGTGCCGATCGGCTGGTTGTTGAAATCGGCCTGGCGGCCCTCGGCGGCCAGCTTGTCGGCATATTCCTTGGAATCGATCGAGGCGAAGGACATCGCCAGATCCGCCAGGAAGGGCGCCTCGGGGCGCGACAGGACGAATTTCACCGTGTTGTCGTCGACCTTGACGACATCGGTGATGACCTTGTCCATCTCCATGCCGGTGTAATATTCGTAGGTGATCCCCTCGATGTAGGTATGCCAGGGATCGTCGGCCTTGCCCTGCCGGTTGAACGAAAAGACCACGTCGTCGGCGTTGAAGTCACGGGTGGGGGTGAAGAAGTCGGTGGTGTGGAACTTCACGCCCTTGCGCAGGTGGAAGGTATATTCCTTGCCGTCGGCCGACACGTCCCAGCTTTCGGCCAAGCCCGGGATCACCTTGGTCGTGCCCTTCTCGAACTCGACGAGGCGGTTGTAGACGGCCTTGGCCGAGGCATCGAGCGTGGTGCCCGCGGTGTAGGGCGCCGGATCGAAGCCCTCGGGCGAGCCCTCCGAGCAATAGACCAGCGTCTTGGCCGCGGCCGCGCCGCCCAGAAGCCCCGCCATCACAAGGCCGGTGGCCAGTCGGGTAAGGTATTTCATTTCCCTGTTTCCTCTTTGGTTCAACAGTCTGGCCCGGCCCTTGGGCCGGATATGCTCCCGCGCGGCGGCCACGGCCCCGCCGGGAACGGCGAACGCCCCTAGGGGCGGATCACGGGTGCGCGCGGCATTTCGGACAGGACTTCGGCGCCTCCGGGGCGCAGGAACACGATTTCCTCGAGCCGGACTCCGAACGTGCCCTCGAGGTAGATGCCCGGCTCGATCGAAAAGACGTTGCCGGCCTCGAGCGGGCGGTCGGAGGCGCCGGTGATGTAGGGCTCCTCGTGCAGTTCGATCCCGAGGCCGTGGCCGGTGCGGTGCAGGAAGCGCTCGCCATAGCCCGCGTCGGTGATGACGCCGCGCGCGGCCTCGTCGACCCTGCGCGCCGGGGCACCGGGACGCGAGGCGGCGATCGCGGCCTCGACCGCGCGGTCGACGATGCCGGTCACCTTCAGGAACTCGGACGTGGGCGCCGACCCGAACCACCCCACCCGGGTCATGTCGGACGGATAGCCCATGAAGCGACCGCCCGCGTCGATCAGGACGGCGCTGCCGGCGGCAAGGCGCGACGGGCCGGTATGGTGGTGGCAGAAGGCGCCGTTCGGCCCGAAACAGACCGAGGTGAATTCGGTCGCGGCACCCTGGGCCTCATAGCTGGCGGCAATCGCCTCGGCCACCTCGAGTTCGGTGATGCCTTCGCGCAGGGCGGCAAAGCCCGCCGCCACCGCCCGGTCGTTGACCAGCGCGCTGGCCTTCAGCGCCCGGTATTCGTCATCGGTCTTTTCGGCCCTGAGGCGGCTGACCGTGCGCTCGGTAAAGCTGCGCCGGGCGCCGGGAAGCGCGTCCAGGACCCGCAGCGCGAAATCGGCGCGCATCGCCTCGTCCAGGGACAGGCTGACGTTGGCCGGGTCGATCCCGCAGCGCGCGATCAGGCCGGCCAGCGCCCCAGCCGGGCCTTCGTCGTCGCGCCAGGTGTGGAACGGCAGGTCGGTGTGCTGGCGGACGCTGTCAGCGTTCAGGCGCGGCATCAGCAGACCGGCATAGCTCTGGCTGACCAGAAGCATCACCGGCCTCTCGTCGCCGTGGGGGTCGAGGCCCGCGAGCCAGCGCAGGTGCGTCGTCGGCCCCAGGACCGTCAGGTCGGTCCCCGATTCGGCCATCTTGCGGCGCAGCCCGGCCAGCCGGGTTTCGGTCATCGTCGTCATGCCTTGTCCTGCCTTGTCGCCGGTTCCCGCCCCGCCTCCGCCCGTCGCGGCGGCGAAAAGGCCGCGCCGCCCGGCGTGTGGAACAGGGTCAGGGTGCCGGCCCACAGGATGCGGGTCGGCCGGTCGCTGTCGTTGCAATAGGAATGCGGGCTGGTGCCGCGGTAGTGGAGGCTGTCGCCCTCGGTCAGGTGAAAGGCGGTCCCGTCCACCACCTGCGTGATCGCGCCGTCAAGGACATAGACGATCTCCTCGCCCTCGTGGCTGACGGTCTCGGACTGAAAGCCCGGGGGCACATGCATGATGAACGAGGACAGTTCCTTGCCGGGAAACTCCGCGCCGAGCTGTTCATACCGGATCGAGGAGTCGTTGATCGAGAACATTGGCCGGTCGGCGGCGCGGGTCACGGCGTCGGCGGCGCGCGGCGCGGCGATGAAATAGTCGATCCCCAGCCCCAGCGCCTGCGCCACCTGCGCCAGCGTCCCCAGCGTCGGCGTGGCATTGTCACGCTCGACCTGGCTGAGATAGCCGTAGGAAATGCCGGACTTCTCGCCCAGCTGCTGCAAGGTCAGATGCAGTTGCCGCCGCCGCTTGCGGATCAGGACCCCGATCTTCTGGCCTGCCATGCCCTCTGGCGCGATCATCGGCGACTCGTTCCCCTCTGCAGTCCCTGTCTGACCTACACAACAAAAAAATTTTTGTGAAACCGAAAAATTTATTCCCGGCATTCAGGCCGCGGCGAAAAGGCTGGCAAGCGCGGCGCAGAGAAGGTCCATTTCCGGCGCGGTATTGTAGCCCTGGACCGACAGGCGGGCGAAGGACCGTCCGGCCCAGCGCGGAAAGGGCATCTCGATCCGGTGGTCCCGCAGCAGGCGGTCGCGCATCACCAGGGGATCGCAGTCGGGGACCGGCATGGCGACCATCTGCGGGGCGCAGAACTCGGGCGCGGCAATCGGCGGGCGCCCGGTCAGCGCCGCCACCCGGGCCGCCGTTGCCTGTGCCAGCGTCCGGCAGCGGTCGATCAGGCCCGGCCAACCCTGCGCGCGCCGGAAAGCCAGCGCCGCCGGCACGGCAAGGAAGGCGGCGGGATCGCATGTGCCCTGAAACTGGAAGGCGTCCTGGAAGGCCGTGTGTCCGAAGGGGCCGGGGGTGCCCCCGTCGGGCGTCCAGCCGTGGCTGATGACCAGAGGGCTGAGCAGACCTTGGACCGCGCGGCGGGCATGGAGAAAGGCCGAGCCCTTGGGCGCCATCAGCCATTTGTGGCAGTTGCCGACATAGAAGTCGGCGCCCAGCCGGTTCAGGTCCAGCGCGATCTGTCCCGGCGCGTGGGCCCCGTCGATCACCGACCAGATGCCACGGGCACGAGCCTCGGTCACCGCCCGCCCGATGGGAAACAGCAGCGCGGTGGGCGAGGTGACATGGGACAGGAACAGAACCCGGGTGCGCGGGGTAAATCCGGCCAGAACAGTCTCTGTAAAGGCGCTTTCCGAGGTCAGCGGCAGGGGCACCGTCACCCGCCTGACAATCGCACCGGTGCGGGCCGCGACAAAGGCCCAGGTCTTTTCCAGCGCCGCATATTCGTGGTCGGTGGTCAGGATCTCGTCCCCCGCTGCCAGCGGCAGCGAGCGGGCGACCGCGTTCAGCCCGGCGGTCGCATTGGCGACCGGCACCAGATCGTCGGGGTCAGCACCGAGTTCGGCCCCCAGTTCATGCCGCGCTTCGGCGAGAACCCGGGCCAGGTGGCGCGGCTCGAGGAAGGTGACGGGCTGGCGCTCCAGCCGGACTTGCCAGTCCTGATAGGCGGCAAAAACCGGGCGCGGGCAGGCGCCATAGGTGCCGTGGGTCAGGAAGGTCACGCCCGGATCAAGCCGGAAGAGTGCCTTCAGATCGTCCGCCACGCCATCCCCCCGCCGCGCCTATCGCCAGTCCAGCACGACCTTGCCCGACAGGCCGGACTTCATCGCCGCGAACCCGTCCTTGAATTCGTCGACCTTGAAACGGTGGGTGATGACCTTGCGGATGTCCAGCCCGTTCGTGAGCATGGCGATCATCTTGTACCAGGTCTCGAAGATCTCGCGCCCGTAGACGCCCTTGATGGTGATCGCCTTGAAGACGATGCGCGACCAGTCCACCGGGCTTTTCCCGGGCGGGATGCCCAGCATGGCGATGCGGCCTCCCATCACCAGGGCCTCGACCATCTGGTCGAGCGCGGCCTGGTTGCCTGACATCTCCATGCCCACGTCGAACCCCTGCGCCATCTTCAGCCGCGCCTCGACCTCCTTCAGGTCTTCCTTGGCCACGTTCACCGGTACCAGGTCCGTCACCTGCGCCGCCAGATCGAGCCGCGCCTGATTCACGTCGGTGATGACGATGTGGCGCGCCCCGACATGGCGGGCCACCGCCGCCGCCATGATCCCGATCGGGCCGGCCCCGGTGATCAGAACATCCTCGCCGACCAGATCGAACGACAGCGCGGTATGGACGGCATTGCCCAGCGGATCGAGGATCGCCCCGATCTCGTCGTCGATCTCGTCGGGCAGGGGCACGACGTTGAAGGCCGGCAGGCGCAGGTATTCGGCGAAGGCGCCGGGCTCGTTGACGCCGATCCCGCGCGTTTCCGGGTCAAGGTGGAACTTGCCCGACCGCGACTGGCGGCTGTGATGGCCGATCAGGTGCCCTTCGCCCGAACAGCGCTGCCCGACCTTCAGGTCGGTGACGTTGCGGCCGATTTCGACGATCTCGCCGGCGAACTCGTGGCCGGTCACCAGCGGCACCGGCACGGTGCGCGCCGCCCACTCGTCCCAGTTCCAGATATGGATGTCGGTGCCGCAGACGCCGGTCTTGTTGATGCGGATCAGCACGTCGTCGGGGCCGATCTCGGGCACCGGGCGACGCTCCATCCACAGGCCGGGTTCCGGTTTCGCCTTCACCAGCGCCTTCATCTCGTTCGACATCAGATGGCCCCCACTGACCTGCCCGCCGCCCGGAAGGCGTCGAGCGCGAAATCAAGATCCTTGCGCGCCAGCCGCGCGTTCATCTGGGTGCGGATGCGGGCCTGGCCCTTGGGCACCACCGGGAAAAAGAAGCCCGCTACATAGACCCCGCGGTCAAAGAGCTCCGCGGCCATCCGCTGCGACAGATCCGCGTCGCCCAGCATCACCGGGACGATCGGATGCTCGCCCGGCAAGAGCCGGAACCCCGCCGCCTCCAGCCCCGCCCGCCAGTAGCGGGCATTGTCGAAGAGTTGCGCGCGCAGGTCGTCGGCTGACTCGACCAGGTCGATCGCGGCCAGCCCGGCGGCGACCACCGGCGGCGGCAGCGCATTGGAAAACAGATAGGGCCTGGCCCGCTGGCGCAACAGGTCGATGACCGGCTGCGGCCCGGCGATATAGCCGCCCAGGGCGCCGCCCAGCGCCTTGCCCAGCGTTCCCGTCAGGATGTCGACCCGGTGGGCGACATGGGCATGATGGGGCGTTCCCCGCCCCTGCGGGCCGATAAAGCCGGTGGCGTGGCAATCGTCGACCATGACCAGCGCCCCGTACTTGGCGGCCAGCGCCGTGATCTCGCGCAGGTTGGCCAGATAGCCGTCCATCGAAAAGACGCCGTCGGTCGCGATCAGGATGAAGCGCGCGCCCTTGGCCCGCGCCTCGTTCAGCCGCGCCTCCAGTTCGCCCATGTCGGAATTGGCGTAACGGTAGCGCTGCGCCTTGCACAGCCTGATGCCGTCGATGATCGAGGCATGGTTCAGCGCGTCGGAAATCACCGCGTCCTCGGGGCCGAGCAATGGCTCGAACAACCCGCCGTTGGCGTCGAAGCAGGCCGCGAACAGGATGGCGTCGTCCTTGCCCAGGAACCGCGCCAGCCGTTCCTCGAGCGCGCGATGGATGTCCTGGGTGCCGCAGATGAAGCGGACCGAGGCCATGCCGTAGCCATGCTCCTGCATGGCCGCCGCCGCAGCTTTGACCAGCTCCGGGCTGTCGGCCAGCCCGAGATAGTTGTTGGCGCAGAGGTTCAGCAGATAGCGGCCGCCCACGGCAACCTGCTTGCCCTGCGCGGTGGTGATGAGCCGTTCGCGCTTCAGCAGACCCTCGGACTCGATCGATTCGAGCGTGCCGCGCAGATGGTCGAGAAACGCCGCCCTGTCCGACATGACAGATACTCCTCCTCTATGGCGGAACGATGCGCTGGCCGCCGGGAAATGTCAACATAGCGGATAGTATTCCGCTGTAACGGAAGCATAAGCCTGTCCCTCCGCTCCGCCGGCGCGGTCCGCGTCAGCTGTTCTGCACGATCAGGATCGCCCGCGCCGGTCCTTCGGCCACGATCTTGTGCGGGCGGTCGGCGAAATAGCGGGCGGTGTCGCCGGTGCCCAGCCGCCGTTCCTCCTCGCCCGAACCGACCAGCACCGCACCCTCGATCACCGTCAGATGTTCACGGCAGCCGGGGCCGTGCGGCTCGGACTCGAGCAGCCCCCCGGCCTGGAATGTCAGCTCATAGACCTCGTGCTCGCCCGCGGCCTCGGCGGGCGACAGGATGCGGATGCGCACCCCTTCGCCGCGCCCGTCGATGGTCGGCGCCGCCTCGGCACGGATCACCTCGATCCCCTGCGCGGTCTTGCCCTCCAGAAGCCCGGCGAAATCGACCTGCAGCGCCTGGGTCAGGTTCCAGAGCGTCGCCACCGTCGGGCTGCTTTCCCCGCGCTCGATCTGGCTGACCATCGACCGGCTGACGCCCGAGAGTTTCGCCACCGCATCGAGGCTGAGGCCCTTGGACTTGCGCGCCGCCTTCAGCGAGGCGGCCAGCCGGACGTGAATGTCGGGGCGCGGGTTCATGATGGGGCCAGAGTGCTGCCGCCGGCGGGAATCGTCAACCGGGCAGGTTGGCGGTTCCGTCGGGGTCGGCCACCTCGTCGGACAGCCAGGCGCGGAAGGCCTGCAGGGGCGGATACCATTCGCCGACCTTGGGCCAGACCAGGTAATAGCTGCCATCACCCGCCGCGGGCCTGCCCCAGGCGCTGACCAGACGGCCGTCGGCCAGCTCGGTCTTGGCCAGGAACTCGGGCAACAGCGCCACCCCGAGACCAAAGATCGCCGACTGGATCATCGGGCCGAACTGATCAAACAGCATCCCGTAGGGCAGGGTTGCCTCGAGTCCGTGCTGGCGGAACCAGGTCGGCCAGGCCGCCGGCCGGGTCTCGAGCTGCAGAAGCGGCAGCGCCAGCAGATCGCCCGGCCCGCCGACCGGATGGGCCGCCAGGAAACCCGGCGCGCAGCAGGCCACCAGCCGCTCGTCGAACAGTTTCTGGAAACCTGCATTGGGCCAGGTCTCGGTGCCGAAATGGATGGCGGCATCGAACCCCTCCTCCTCGAAATCGAAGGGCCTGAGGCGGGTGCCCAGATTGATCGTCACCCCCGGATGCGCGGCGAGGAAGCGCGGCAGGCGCGGCGCCAGCCAGCGGGTGCCGAAGGTGGGCAGGATCGACAGCGAAAGCGTGCCTCCGCCCGCGTTCGACCTGACCCGCATCGACCCGCGCGAGATCAGGTCCAGCGCCTTGACCACATCGCGGGCATAGGCCAGCGCCGCCTCGGTCGGCACCAGCCGCCGCCCCTCGCGCAGGAACAGCGCCACCCCCAGCTGCGCCTCGAGGTTCTGGATCAGCCGGCTGACCGCGCCCTGAGTCAGGTCCAGATCGCGCGCCGCGGCCAACGTCGACCCGGTCCGGCAGACCGATTCGAAGGCAGCGAGCAGGCTGACCGAGGGCAGAAACCGGCGCGGAACCGCCATCTATGTGCTCCATACATATTTCATCGCCAGAATAGGGTTATTTCAGCGCCAAACAATGGCCTATTGGCATAGCGCAGCCTTCAGCCCCGGATGGATTCCATGACCGACCCGTTCCGCCGCGCCGCCCGCATCGCCACCGTCGAACTGTCGGAAATCCTGCAGATCTCGGAAGCCGCCGCCGCGATGAAAAAGGCGGGCCGCGACGTGATCTCGCTCGGCACCGGCGAGCCCGACTTTCCGACCCCCGCCCCGGTGATCGAGGCCGCGCACAAGGCAGCACAGGCGGGAGAGACCACCTATACCGCCACCGTCGGCACCCTGCCCCTGCGCCAGGCGATCGCCGCCGATTGCGAACGGGTCAACGGCTACCGGCCCGAGACCTCCGAGATCATCGTCTGCACCGGCGCCAAGCAGGTGATCTTCAACGCCATGTTTGCGACCCTCGAACCCGGCGACGAGGTGATCGTCGGCGCGCCCTACTGGACCAGCTACCCCGACATCATCGGCGTCTGCGGCGGCAAGCCGGTCGTCATCGCCACAACGGCGGCGAACGGCTTCGCCATCACCGCCGACCAGCTCCGCGCCGCGATCACGCCGCGCACCCGCTGGCTGCTGCTAAACTCCCCCGGCAACCCTTCGGGCGCGGTCTATTCCGCCGCCCAGCTTCAGGCGCTGGCCGAGGTGCTGCGCGACGCCCCCCATGTCGGGATCATCGCCGACGAGATCTACCAGCACATCTGCTACGTCCCCTACACCTCATTCCGCATGGTCGCCCCCGACCTCGCCGACCGCACCCTGATCGTCAACGGCGTCTCGAAATCCTACGCCATGACCGGCTGGCGCATCGGCTGGGGCATCGCGCCCAAACGGCTGATCGAGGCGATGATCGCGGTGCAGGGCCAGATCACCTCGGGCGCCTCGTCGGTGTCGCAGGCGGCGGCGCTGGCTGCGCTGACCGGCGACCAGCAACTCCTGGCCGAACGCAACGACGATTTCCGCAGCCGCCGCGACATGGTGCAGGCAGCGCTGAACGCCACCGGCCTCATCCGCTGCGGCTCGGCCGACGGCGCCTTCTATCTGTTCCCGGACTGCACGGCCACCTTCGGCAAGAAGACCGCCGACGGCACCCGCATCGAAAAAGATGCCGACTTCTGCGCGGCGCTGCTGCAAACTGAAGGCGTGGCCCTCGTCCCCGGCCGTGCCTTCGGCGTGCCCGGCCATTTCCGCCTGTCCTACGCCTATTCGCGCGCCTCGCTGACCGAGGCCTGCAAACGCATCGCCCGCTTCTGCCAATCGCTTTCCTGAGGAGACCGCCCGTGGCCCTGAAACCGAAAGACGCCCCCGACCTGTCGAGCTTCAACTGGGAAGACGCCTTCCGCATGGAGGAGCAGCTGACCGAAGAGGAACGGATGCTGCGCGACGGCGCCCGCGCCTACGCGCAGGAAAAACTCCTGCCGCGCGTCACCGAAGCCTACCGCGAGGAAAAGACCGATCCGGCGATCTTCCGCGAGATGGGCGAAATGGGCCTTCTCGGCGTCACGGTGCCCGAGGAATACGGTGGGCTCGGCGCCTCCTACGTCGCCTACGGCCTCATCGCCCGCGAGGTCGAGCGGGTCGATTCGGGCTACCGCTCGATGATGTCGGTGCAATCGTCGCTGGTCATGTACCCGATCCATGCCTACGGCTCGGAGGAGCAGCGCCGGAAATACCTGCCGAAACTCGCCAGCGGCGAATGGATCGGCTGCTTCGGCCTGACCGAGCCCGACGCCGGCTCCGACCCGGCGGGGATGAAGACCCGCGCCACCAAGACCGCGAACGGCTATGTCCTGAACGGCTCGAAGATGTGGATCTCCAACGCCCCCATCGCCGACGTGTTCGTGGTCTGGGCCAAGTCCGAGGCGCACGGCGGCAAGATCAAGGGCTTCGTCCTCGACAAGGGCATGAAGGGGCTGAGCGCGCCCAAGATCGGCGGCAAGCTTTCCCTGCGCGCCTCGATCACCGGCGAGATCGTGATGAAGGACGTGGAAGTGCCGGAATCGGCGCTGCTGCCCAATGTCGAGGGGCTGAAAGGCCCGTTCGGCTGTTTGAACCGCGCCCGCTACGGCATCTCCTGGGGTGTCATGGGCGCGGCCGAGGCCTGTTTCCATGCCGCCCGCCAGTACGGCCTCGACCGCAAGCAGTTCAACAAGCCCCTGGCCCAGACCCAGATCTTCCAGCTGAAGCTCGCCAACATGCTGACCGAGATCAACCTCGGCCTCCAGGCCTCCTTGCGCGTCGGCCGGCTGATGGACGAGGCCAACGCCGCCCCCGAGATGATCTCGATCATCAAGCGCAACAACTGCGGCAAGGCGCTGGAGATCGCCCGCCACGCCCGCGACATGCACGGCGGCAACGGCATCCAGGAGGATTTCCACGTCATGCGCCACATGGTCAACCTCGAGACGGTCAACACCTACGAGGGCACCCACGACGTCCACGCCCTGATCCTCGGCCGCGCCATCACCGGCCTCCAGGCCTTCTTCTGACCGGGGCTTTCATTCTGGTGCAAATATCCCCGCCGGAGGCTTCAGGTGGCAAGGCCGGGAGCCTCCGGCGGGAGTATTTCGACAAGGAAAAGCTGGAATAGAGACGAATCATGGACCGCGCCGACATCGTTCACGACAATTTCCTGCGCCGGGTGGCAGCGCGCGATTTCCCGGCAGGCGAGGCGCCCGCCGGGCCGCTGTCGTCCACCGACGCCGTGGCGGCCTACCGCGCCGGCTGCCTGACCCGCGCGCTCGACCGGCAAAGCCGGGCGATGCAGAAGGCCGGGCAGGGCTTCTACACCATCGGCTCGTCCGGGCACGAAGGCCTGGCGGCGGTGGCGCTGGCGCTGCGCCCCACCGACATGGCCTTTCTCCACTACCGCGACGCCGCCTTCCAGATCGCGCGGGCGGGCCAGATCGACGGCCAGTCGATCGCCTGGGACATGCTCCTGTCCTTTGCGGCATCAAGCGAGGATCCGATCTCGGGCGGGCGGCACAAGGTTCTGGGGTCGAAGGCCCTGAACATCCCGCCGCAGACCTCGACCATCGCCAGCCACCTGCCGAAAGCTGTGGGCGCCGCCTATGCGATCGGCGCGGCGCGGCGGCACCGGCCCGAACATCAGGAACTGCCCGACGACGCCATCGTCTATTGCTCCTTCGGCGACGCCTCCGCGAACCACGCCACCGCCCAGGTCGCCTTCAACACCGCCGGCTGGACATCCTGGCAGTCGATCCCCCTGCCGCTCCTCTTCGTCTGCGAGGACAACGGCATCGGCATCTCGACCAAGACGCCCAGGGGCTGGATCGCCGCCGGCTTCCAGAACCGGCCGGGGCTGAAATATTTCCACTGCGACGGGCTCGACCTTTACGACACCTACCGGGTGGCGGCCGAAGCGGCGGAATATGTGCGGACCCGCAAGAAGCCGGCCTTCCTGCACATCCGCACCATCCGCCTCTACGGCCATGCCGGCGCCGACGTGCCCACCACCTATCTCTCGCGCGACGAGGTCGAGGCCGAAGAGGCGCACGATCCGCTGCTCCATTCGGTGCGCCTTCTGGATCAGGCCGGGGCGCTGCCCGCCGATCAGGCGCTGGCGATCTATCAGGACACCGGCGCCCGCGTCGCCCGCATCGCCGCCGAGGCGGTGACGCGGCCCCGGCTCAAGACGGCGAGCGAGGTCATGGCCAGCCTGATCCCGCCGAAACGGCCGTGCCGCCCCACCAACGGGCCCTCGCCCGAGGCGCGCGCCGCGGCCTTCGGCGGCGACATGAAGCAGATGGACGAGCCGCAGATCATGTCGCGGCTCATCAACTGGGCGCTGACCGACCTGATGCTCGAACACCCCGAGATCGTCATGATGGGCGAGGATGTCGGCCGCAAGGGCGGCGTCTATGGTGTGACGCAGAAGCTTTACACCCGTTTCGGCCAGGACCGGATGATCGACACGCTGCTCGATGAACAGTCGATCCTCGGCCTTGCCATCGGCATGGCCCAGAACGGCTTTGTCCCGATGCCGGAAATCCAGTTCCTCGCCTATCTGCACAATGCCGAGGACCAGTTGAGGGGCGAGGCGGCGACGCTTTCCTTCTTCTCGAACGGCCAGTACACCAACCCGATGGTGCTCAGGATCGCCGGCCTTGGCTACCAGAAGGGCTTCGGCGGCCACTTCCACAACGATAATTCGGTCGCCGTGCTGCGCGACATTCCGGGCGTGATCCTTGCCGTGCCCTCGAACGGCGCCGACGCGGCCCGGATGCTGCGCGAATGCGTGCGGCTGGCGCACGAGGAACAGCGCGTGGTGGTGTTCCTGGAGCCCATCGCGCTGTACCCGATGCGCGACCTTCATGCCGACAAGGACGGCGGCTGGATGTGCCGCTATCCCGACCCGTCCGAGGTGATCGCGCTGGGCGAGGTCGGCGTGCAGGGCGACGGCGACGACCTCGCCATCGTCACCTTCGGCAACGGCACTTATCTCTCGCGCCAGGCCCAGGCCAGGCTGACGGCCGAGGGCGTGAAGGCGCGCGTCGTCGACATGCGCTGGCTGTCGCCCCTGCCCGCCGACGCACTGGTCAAGGCGGTCGAGGGGGCGAAGCGCATCCTCATCGTCGACGAAACCCGCCGCTCGGGCGGCGTGGCCGAGGCGCTGATGGCGCTCTTCACCGAACGCACCAAGGTGCCCCTGGCGCGGATCGTGGCCGAAGACAGCTTCATCGCCACCGGCCCGGCCTATGCCGCCACCATGCCGTCCGCCGACGGTATCCATGCCGCCGCCAAGGCCCTGATCGGGGGTGGGAAATGACCCGCAAGAGTGCCGTCGTCATCTGCCCCGGCCGGGGCACCTATACCAAGGCCGAACTCGGCTATCTTGCCCGCCATTTCGCCGACAAGGCGCTCCTGGCCAGCTTCGACGCCACCCGCGCCGGACTGTCGCAGGAAACCCTGAGCGCGCTCGACGGGGCCGCCACCTATTCGGTTGCCAAACATACGCGCGGCGACAATGCCTCGGGCCTGATCTATGCCTGCACCTTGGGCGATTTCCGCGCGATAGACCCTGAAAAGGTCGAGGTGGTCGCCGTCACCGGCAATTCGATGGGCTGGTATTCGACGCTCGCCTGCGGCGGTGCGCTCACCGCCGAAGGCGGGTTCGAGGTGGTCAATACGATGGGCACCCTGATGCAGGAAAGCCTGATCGGCGGCCAGATCATCTATCCGTTCCTGGGCGACGACTGGC
The DNA here is from genome assembly GCA_018240425.1 of Pseudomonadota bacterium. Lineage (GTDB taxonomy): Bacteria > Pseudomonadota > Alphaproteobacteria > Rhodobacterales > Rhodobacteraceae > TMP-24. The sequence continues at coordinate 28,936 of JAFEFU010000012.1, forward strand.
AGCCCGACCCGGCGAAAAAGGCCGGGCTGATGGCGCAGGTGGCCGAGATCGGCGCGCGGCCCGGTCATGTGCTGACCCTCTCGATCGACCTCGGCGGCATGCTGGTTCTGGCTGGCAACGACGAGGGGCTGAAGGCGTTCGAGGCCGCGGTTCCGCCGGTGCAGGGTCGATTCCCGATGCGGCTTGCCAATCACGCGGGCTTTCATTCCCACCTTCAGGCACCGGTCGCCGAACGGGGCCGGGCGCGCCTGTCGCCCGCCCTCTTCGCCCAGCCAAGGTTGCCGATGATCGACGGGCGCGGGGTCATCTGGTGGCCCGGCGCGACCGACACCCAGCGACTCTGGGACTACACGCTTGGCCATCAGGTGACCGAACCCTACGACTTCACCGCCGCAATCCGCATCGCCGCGCGCGAATTCGCGCCGGACCTCTTCATCATCACCGGCCCCGGCACCACATTGGGAGGGGCCGTCGCCCAGTCGCTGATCCTTGCCAACTGGCGTAACATGGGGTCAAAGGCCGACTTCCAGTCGCTCCAGCAATCCGCGCCGCTCCTTGCCTCGATGGGCATGGACGACCAGCGCGCCACCGTCACCTGAGGAGGTTCCCATGACCCACGACGACATCCTGAAGGCCGCGGGCCTGACCAAGGCCGACCTGACCGGCGGCACGCTGACCGTGCGCTCGCCCATCGACGGCGCGGAACTGGCGAAACTGCACGAAACCGCGCCGGCCGACATGGCCAAGGTCATCGCCCGCTCGCAGGCCGCCTTCCGCAAATGGCGCGAAGTGCCGGCGCCGCGCCGGGGCGAGCTGGTCCGCCTTCTGGGCGAGGAACTGCGCGCCGCCAAGGAGGCGCTCGGCGCCCTCGTGACGCTCGAAGTCGGCAAGATCACCTCCGAGGGCCTCGGCGAGGTCCAGGAGATGATCGACATCTGCGACTTCGCCGTCGGCCTGTCGCGCCAGATCTACGGCCTGACCATCGCCTCGGAGCGCCCCGGCCACCGGATGATGGAAACCTGGCATCCGCTTGGCCCTTGCGCGATCATCACCGCCTTCAACTTCCCGGTGGCGGTCTGGTCCTGGAACGCGGCGCTGGCGCTGGTGTGCGGCGATCCGGTCATCTGGAAACCGTCGGAAAAGACCCCTCTGACCGCGATCGCCACCCAAAGGATCATGGAACGCGCGCTCAAGCGTTTCGGCGCCGACGCGCCCGAGGGCCTGTGCCAACTGGTGATCGGCGGCCCGGCCATCGGCGAGGCGCTGGTCGCCTCCAAGGACGTGCCGATCGTCTCGGCCACCGGCTCGACCCGCATGGGCGGTATCGTCGGGCCGCGCGTCTCGGCGCGCTGGGGCCGACCGATCCTCGAACTCGGCGGCAACAACGCCATGATCGTCGCGCCCTCGGCCGACATGGACATGGCGGTGCGGGCCATCGTCTTTTCCGCCGTCGGCACCGCCGGCCAGCGCTGCACCTCGCTCCGCCGGCTGATCGCGCACAATTCGGTCAAGGACGAGCTGGTGGCGAAACTGTCGAAAGCCTATGCCAGCCTGCCGGTGGGCGATCCGCGCAAGGGGACCACGCTGGTCGGGCCGCTGATCGACGCGGGCGCCAAGGACAAGATGGTCAAGATGCTCGACCGCGCCAAGTCCGAGGGCGGCCGCGTCCACGGCGGCAAGGTGGTGACCGACGGCGTTCCCGGCGGCGCCTACGTCTCGCCCGCCATCGTCGAGATGCCCGCCCAGACCGAAACCGTGCGCGAGGAAACCTTTGCGCCCATCCTCTACGTTCTCGGCTACGACACGCTGGACGAGGCCATCGCCCTTCAGAACGACGTGCCGCAGGGCCTCTCGTCCTGCATCTTCACGCTCAACATGCGCGAGGCCGAAACCTTCCTCTCCGCCTCGGGGTCCGACTGCGGCATCGCCAACGTCAACATCGGCCCCTCGGGCGCCGAGATCGGCGGGGCCTTCGGCGGTGAAAAGGAAACCGGCGGCGGCCGCGAATCCGGCTCGGACGCCTGGAAGGGCTACATGCGGCGGCAGACGAACACCCTGAACTATTCGGCGAAGCTGCCCTTGGCCCAGGGTGTGAAGTTCGACATCTGAGAAGACGCAAGGCAGTCCCGGATCTGATCCGGGCCCCCTGCCAAACCGAAAAGGCCCCGGATCATGTCCGGGGCCTCATCGGCTCCGAGGAGTGAAAAAGGTTGGCGCAACGCTGTCAACGTCCGATCAGCAGGACGCAACGGTCGTCCACCGGAGCTTTGCTGACGAGCGCTGGGCAACGCCCGGACGGTACTATGGGTTGGCGGCGCGTAGTTCGCGGATCAATTCCCGTCGCGCAATACGGTTCGGGAAACTGAAAACGCCATCTACTTCAAGCATATCGGCTATATACGCCGAGCTGAGATCGGGATTGATGTTGTTGGCTGCTTGCACCGCCAGAGAAATCAGCATGATGCCAACAGAGGTCAGTACGATTTCGTTTTTAAAGGTTTCGTCCTCCGGAAGAGAGGACATTCTCTGCTTAAGTTCTTCGATTGTGAGCACCGGGTTGTCCGTCTGTGCCATTGCATCTGACCGGCGGGCACGAGGGTCAGCCGAGATGTGTCGCACATAGTCCGCAAGTGACGCGAGCTGTGCCGGTTCCAGACCCTCAAGCAGTCGGTCGGCGGCCATCTTCTGGAGACGCTCGATCAGTGAAGCGGAAACGTGGTCGGGCAGCAATTCGAGAAATCTCTTGTCATCCTTGATCTTTACCGACCGCTTCGCAAGGGCCGATGACAATTCGCGTGCCTGCGCGTTCCTGGCCATGTCGCGCAGCTTTGCCTTGAAGCCGTCACTTTTGACGAAGTGGGCCGCAATAAAATCTGCATCGGTCCGTGGCGACGCGAAAGCAGGCTGGACCACCGCAATCAAGAGAATGCATGCCGAATAGCCGAGACACCGTATCATCGCACCAAGCCCATTGCTCACACCGCGAATGGAACAACGGAATGCGGCAAAACTTGGGACTTGGCTTGTAGTATCCTGGGGTGTCTTGGGCCGGCACTCGACCCCCAGCAGAATGACCGACCACCCCGTCACTTTTTTGGTGCCTGAGGCTCAAAATCGCCGGAACGGCTGGCGAAATCGTCCGTGGGCCGATGCAGATTGCCCGCCAACGCGGGTCTGCCCGCGCGGCCCGCGACGGGCCAGGAACAGGAACAGGAACAAGAAGAAAAGGAAATACCCATGTCGTTCAAGAAAGTGGCCGTGCTCGGCCTTGGCAAGGTCGGCCATCTGGCCGGCGAACTGCTGGCGGATTCGGGCTTCGAGGTGACGGGCATCGACGCCCGCGCCGTCACCGCCCCCTTCGCCACCCGCGCCGCCGACCTCAAGGATACCGCGGGCCTTGCCGAAGTCCTTAAGGGGCAAGAGGCGGTGCTGTCCTGCCTGCCCTACCACCTGAACATCGGGGTCTCGACCGTCGCCCACGGCCTCGGCCTCCATTATTTCGACCTGACCGAGGATGTGCCGACCACCAGGCACATCCGCGACCTGGCGAAAACCTCGAAGGGCCTCATGGCCCCGCAATGCGGCCTCGCCCCGGGCTTCGTCGGCATCGTCGGTGCGCACCTCGCCGACCAGTTCGACAAGGTCCGTTCGATCCGCCTGCGCGTCGGCGCGCTGCCGCAGAACCCCACCGGCCTTCTCGGCTATGCGTTCAACTGGTCGCCCGAAGGCGTCGTCAACGAATATCTGAACGACTGCGAAGTGATCGAGGAGGGCGTCCTGAAATCGGTCTCGGCGATGGAATGGCTGGAAACGATCTACATCGACGGGATGCAGCTTGAGGCCTTCACCACCTCGGGCGGGCTCGGCACCATGTGCGAGACCTATGCCGACAGGATCGAGAACCTCGACTACAAGACCATGCGCTATCCCGGCCATGTGAAGCTGATGAACTTCTTCTTCCATGAACTCCTGATGCGGGAAAACCGGGCCGAGGCCGGGCGCATCCTCACCAATGCCAAGCCGCCGGTCGACGAAGACGTGGTCTATGTCCATGTCGCCGCCGAAGGCACCCAGAACGGGCAGATGCGCCGCAAGGAGTTCGTGCGCGCCTATTACCCGATCGAGATCGGCGGCAAGATGCGCACCGCCATCGCCTGGACCACCTCTGCCTCGGTCGTGGCGGTGATCGAGATGGTCAACGCGGGCAAGCTGCCGCAGAAGGGTTTCCTCAAGCAGGAGGAGATTCCGCTTGACCCCTACCTCGCGACGCGCACGGGTAACTATTACAACGTCGGCCACAGAAGCCGGCACGCGTGACCAGTGACACAGTCCTGTCGGGGCGGAGCGATCCGCCCCTGTTCTTTTGCACCGGGCCCATCCTGCCCGTAGCAGGTAATCCTTCCTTGCAGACGTCTCCCCCGACGGCTCATTCGGCCCGGGCCCGCCATTCCTTCCAGCGCAGGAAGAGATTCGCCCCGATCGTCGAAAACGGCCGCGGCGGAAGGCGCACGGGTTCTGCGTCGGCGGCGAAGTGGCGGGTCACGTCGGATGTCTGGCCCAGGGCCAGTTCCGCCGCCGCGATCCCGGTCAGGGTGCTGCGCGCAGTGCCAAGGCCGTTGCACACGGCGGCGGCGTAAAGGCCGTCCTCGATCTCCCTCGCGACCGAGACGCCGTTGCGGGTCAGGCACAGGTGCCCGGCCCAGGTGTATTCCATCGGCGTTCCCGCCAGGGCAGGAAAGCGGTCGGCGAATTTCTGGCGGTGGACGGCGGCGGTCCGGCGCAGGGTGGCTTCGGATGTCTCCATCCCCGGCTCGAAGGTCGCGCAGGTGCGGGTGATGATGCGGTTGCCGCCGAGGGGTCCGTCGATCCGGCGCATGGTCGTCCCCATCGGATCCGAGGGGGTGACGCCCCAGCGCGGTCTGCCGCCAAGTGCCCGAAGCGCCGCGGGGCCGAGATCCGCGGTCATCGAGGCGTAGAGGAAGACATGCATGAGGCGGTTCGTGGCGAAACCGAAGCTTTCGATATGGCCGTTGTTGGCAAGGATGACCCTGGCCGCAGAGACGCGCGCCTTTGGTGTCGCAAGGGTCCATCCGCTGCCGCTGCGGGCCAGCTGGGTGACGGGCGTCTGCTCCCAGATGCTCGCGCCGGCCGCCCGCAACCCCTCGCCAAGGCCACGCACGAAGCCCGCGGGTTGCAGCATGACGGTGCCCGGCGTGTAGAGTCCCGAGACGTAATGGCGGCTGCCGGTCAGTTCGAGCATCGCCTGCGCGTCCAGCCTTTCGCTCGGCTCGCCAAGCGACGCCAGGTGATCGGCGTAGGAGCGGTTCAGCGCATCCGCCGCCCCCGAGGCCGCGCCGTTGACCTTGCCGGCGGGGTCGAAGAAATCCCTGCGGATGCCGTAATCCTCGGCCGCCCCCCGGGCAAAGGCGATGGCGTGGCGGTTCAGCGCGATCATGCCGCGATCGTCGCCGTGCCCGGCGTAATCGTCCGAGGTGAGTTCGTGCGGCAGGTCGATCATGAAGCCGGAATTGCGGCCCGAGGCGCCTTCCGCCAGGCAGCCAGCCTCCAGCACCGCGACCCTTGCCGCAGGGTCGATCTGCCGCAGCCGCCGGGCCGCGGCCAGCCCGGCGAAGCCGCCGCCGACGATGGCGACATCGACGGTCTGGTCAGCGGTCAGGATCTGGGGGACGGGTTGCCCCGGAAGGATCGCGGACCAGGCGGCAGGCCCGCGGTGGCGCGGCGTGCGCCGTGCGGTGCGGGTGATCATGCAACCGCCTCGTCGGCGTCGTCGGCCAGATCGATCCAGATGGTCTTCAGTTGCGTGTACTGGTCGTGGGCGTGGATGCCGTTGTCGCGCCCGCCGAAGCCCGATTGCCCGAACCCGCCGAACGGGGTCGAGATGTCGCCTTCGCCGAAACTGTTCACGGTGACCGTGCCTGCCCGGATCGCCCGCGCCCCACGGATCGCGCGCTTGACGTTCGAGGTGAAGATCGACGCGGCCAGCCCATAGCCCGTGCCGTTGGCGAGCGCGATCGCCTCATCGAAACTGTCCACGGTCAGGACCGACAGGACGGGGCCGAAGATTTCCTCGCGGGCCTGCCTCGCGTCGCGGGTGACCTCGATGATGGTGGGTTCGACAAAGCCGTTTTCGGCCTTGCCCCCGATCAGGACTTTCGCGCCCTTCCCCAGATGGCTGCACACCTTGTCGAAATGCGCCTTCGAGACCAGCGCGCCGATACGGTTGACCGGGTCGAGAGGGTCGCCCACCGGCCATTCGCGGACATGGGCGGCGATGCGCTTCAACAACTCGTCCCTGACGCCCCTCTGCACGATCAGCCGCGACGAGGCCGAGCAGTTCTCGCCCATGTTCCAGAAGGCGCCGTTCACCACATGCGCGGCAACCCGGTCGAGGTTCTCGGCATCGTCCAGAACCACGGCGGGGTTCTTGCCGCCCATCTCGAGCGTCACCTCCTTCAGGTTCGACTCGGCCGCATAGCGCAGGAAGCGCCGGCCGGTCTCGGTCGAGCCGGTGAACGAGACGGCGTCGATGTCCATGTGCCGGCCGATCGGTTCGCCCACGTCGGGGCCGCTGCCGGGGACGACGTTGAGGACGCCCGGCGGAATCCCGGCCTCCATCGCCAGTTCCGCAAGCCGCAGCGCGGTCAGCGGCGTTTCCTCGGCCGGCTTCACGATGACCGAACAGCCGGCGGCAAGGGCCGGGCCGATCTTCCAGGCCAGCATCAGGAGCGGGAAGTTCCAGGGCAGGACCAGGCCCACCACTCCGACCGGCTCGCGCACGATCATCGCGACGTGGTTGTCCGAGGCGGGGGCGACCTGATCGTAGATCTTGTCGATCAGTTCCGCATGCCAGGTCAGGCAGTTGACGGTCTCGGGCAGATCGACGGTCTCGCAGTCGAAAATGGTCTTGCCGGAATCAAGGCTTTCCAGAACCGCCAGTTCGCGGGCGTTGTGCGCGACCAGTCTGGCCAGCCGGATCAGCACCTCCTTGCGCTCGCGCGGTGGCAGGCGCGACCAGCGGCCGTCCTCGAAGGCGTCGCGGGCTTTCTGCGCCGCCAGGTCGACATCCTCGGACCCGCAGGCCGCGACGCCGGCGAGGGTCTGGCCGGTGGCGGGGTTGACGGTGTCAAACGTCTTGCCGCCGATCGCCGGGCGGAAGCGGCCGTCGATGAATGCCTGGGTCGGAAAGGACAGCGCGGCGGCGATGGCCTTGTATTCCTGGGTCGTCAGAAGGGACATGGGCCTTACTCCGCGGCGATCTGGGCAATGGTGGTTTTCAGCACGCGCACCACCTGCTCGAGCTGGCGCTTGTCGTCCTTGTTCAGGCCCCGGAGCGGCGGGCGCGGGGGGCCGGCGTGCTGGCCCATCATCTCGCAGCCATGCTTGATGCACTGCACGAACTTGCCGCCCTGTTCGAGCACGCGCATCAGCGGCAGCAGCGCCGACATGATGCGGCGGCCCTTGTCGAAGTTGCCTTCGACGGCGCAGGCCTTCCACAGCGCAAGATGCTCGCCCGGCAAGAAGTTCGAGCCGCCGCAAACCCAGCTGTGTGCCCCCCAGGCGAAGAATTCCAGCGCCTGGTCGTCCATGCCGCAAGACAGCCGGATGTGCGGATAATCGCGCGCAAGAAGGTGAACGCGGTTGATGTCGCCGCTGCTTTCCTTGATGGCGCAGAAATTGCGCGACCGGCCGACGCGGTCGAGGAATTCCTCGCCCATCATGATGCCCATCCGGCCGGGGTAATTGTAAAGCATGACCGGCAGGTCGGCGGCGCGGTCGATGGCCAGGGCGTTCAGCGCATTCTCGCGTTCGGTCGGAACCGCATAGGGCGGCGAGCCGATCAGGATCGAATCCGCGCCGATCTTCGCCGCGTGCTCGGCCATCGTGACCGAGTCCTCCAGGCGGATCGCGACCGTCCCCACCATGAGAGGAACCCGGCCCCTGGTGAGATCGCGGGCCAGCGAGGCCATCTCGAGCCGTTCCTGCATCGACTGGGCATAGTATTCGCCGGTCGAGCCGCCATTGATCAGCCCGTGCACCCCGGCGCGGATCAGCCAGTCTATCTGTGCCGCGAACGCATCGCGGTCGATCGAGCCATCCTCGCGGTGCGGGGTTATGACGGGGGTGTAGATGCCGTCGAAGGTCATGAGGCTCCTCGTTCCTGGGCCACGCCCGGCGCGCGGCCGAGGGGTATGGCGATGCTTTCGGGGGTGGCGAAGCTTTCGATCTGGGCGCGCGAGAGTTCCCAGTGCGCCACTGCAAGGTCGGCGGCGGCATCCGCATCGCCGGCTTCGATCAGATCGATGAACTGGTCGTGCTGGTCCGCGGCCAGTTCCCGCTGCGCTGCAAGCTCCAGCCTGCGCGGATTGTAGAAGGTCATCCCGATCCGTGTGTGGTCGATCAGCAGGCGGCGCAGGGACGGCGTGAGGTATTCGTTGTCGGCCATCTCGCCGATGATGGAATGAAAGCGCTCGTTGCCCAGCGCCCGCTCGGCCGCGTCGCCCGACCTTATCGCCTGGCGGAAGGCCCACTGGCTTTCCTTCAGCTTCGCGATCTGGGCGGCGGTCGCATGTTCGGCCGCCAGCCGTGTGGTGGCCGCATAGATCATCGGCGCGGCCACGAAGAAATTGCGCAGGGTCTTGTGGGTCATGGGCGCCACCTGGGCGCCGCGGTTCTCGTGCAGGACCACATAGCCTTCGCCCGCAAGCTGGCGCAGCACCTCGCGCAGCGGCGGGCGCGAGATGCCGTAGGCGTCTGACAGTTCGGTTTCGTCGAGATAGACCCCGGGCTCCAGCGCCTCGGTCAGAACCCTGCGCCGCAAGTCCTCGATGCAGATCGCCTTCCTGCTGCGGGAATCGGTGTCCAAGGGTGCTCTCCTGCCGGGTCTCGGCCTGCGTCAGGGTGACTCAGGTGGCTGGCTGTCAGTAACTCAAAAAATACATATTGTCTACTATTTGTCTTACACCATGACCTCGCGTACCGCCGACACCGTCGCAGATCAGAAAGAGACAGTGCGGGCTGGCCGGTGGTTTTGCCTGCAGGATCCTACGCCGCGCCGGCGCCGATCCTGTAAGCTTGCAGTCTTTGGTAATAGGGCAGCGCGCGATCCACGAGCTGCGCGAATGCGCCCGAAAGGCCCGGAAGCGCACCCTCGGGCGCGTCAAAGCCGGTCGAGGCATGGACGGCGTTGTACCAGTGCGGGGCCCAGACCCCGTCATAGGGCTTCGGCCCCGCCGGCCAGTGCAGCATGGCGGGCGTGAAGGCGATCCCCAGCCGGGCGCAGAGACCGCCGAGCGTCGCCTTCGGGTCGGCGCGGATGTCCTCGCTGTCCAGCACCAGAGGCACCCGTCCCGACCAGCCGGCCACCTCGTCGAACAGCTCGGCCTGCTGGACAAAGCCGATGTCGGCAAGGGTCGGCCCCTCGCGCTTGCGGGCATAGCTGGCCACCACCCGGGCCGGGTGGCGGATCAGAAAGACGTTCTCGCAGGCGCGCATGAAGGTGCGGTCGATGCCCGGCACCATGTGCAATGTCATGTGCTTCTGGTAAAACAGTCTCTGCTCCTGCGGAATTGGCCCGGCGCAGGCCGCGGCGACGCGGGCCGGGTCGGGGTCGTGCGCGGCGATGATCTCCTCGCGCATCGGATGGTCGATGCCGGTCAGGCGCAGGTAGGCGGCATAGAAGGGTTCGTCCCAGACCGCGCAGTCGCCGCGCGCGGCGAAGGCGTACATCATCGCCGTCGACAGGTTGCGCGGCCCCGACCACATCGCTATCCTCATGCCGCCACCAGCGCCTTGTAAAGCCCGCGCAGCCGTTCCGTCACCGGCCCCATCCTGCCGTCACCGATCATGCGCCCGTCGATCTCGCCCACCGGTGTCTGGGCGCCGAAGGTGCCGGTCAGGAAGGCCTCTTCCGCCCCGTAGGTGTCGTAAAGCGAGAAGTTGCGCTCATGCACCGGGATGGCGTTGGCGCGGCAGAGGTCGATGACCTTCTGGCGGGTGATGCCGTTCATGCAATAGTCGCCGGTCGAGGTCCAGACTTCGCCCCGGCGCACGATGAAGAAGTTGCAGGCGTTTGTGGTGTTCACGAACCCGTGGATATCCAGCATCAGAGCCTCGTCGGCGCCCGCCTTCTGCGCGGCGATGCAGGCGAGGATGCAGTTCAGCTTGGAATGAGAGTTGAGCTTCGGATCCTGGGTCATCGGCAGGCCGCGGTAATGCGGCACCGTGGCAAGGCGGATCGGGCGCGGCAGGCTGGGCCGCGAATGTTCCATGATGATGACCATCGTCGGCCCCGACTGTGACAGGCGCGGGTTCTGGAAGGGCCGGACCTTCACGCCGCGCGTCACCATCAGGCGGGCGTGGGCGTCGGTGGTCATGCCGTTGGCCGTCTGTGTGTCGAGAAGCGCCTGGATGACCTGGGCGCGGCTCAGGCCGATGTCGAGGTCGATGCACTTGGCGGCCTCGAACAGGCGGTCGATATGCTCGTCGACGAAGGCCCAGCGGCCGTCATAGAGACGGATCCCCTCCCACACCCCGTCACCGAGCATGAAGCCCGAGTCATAGACGCTGACCACGGCCTCGCGCCTGGGGACGAGACGGCCATCGACATGGATGAGGATGCTGTCATTGCGCACGTCGTCTTCGGATGCGTGCGTGGAGACGTGATCGGTCATGGTGCCCTCCATCGCCCATCACGCTAGTCGGGCGCGCGGCCCGCGCCAAGGGGCGTCGCGCCCATCTCAGGCCGGCGAGGCGATCCCCCGTGCCGCCAGAAAGGCCGCAACCTCAGCGGCGGTCGGGATCGCGTCGGCGGTTCCGGGGCGGGTGACCTTCAGCGCCGCCGCCGCGCCCGCCCACTCCAGCGCGGCCTGCGTCGCAAGCCCCCCGTCGCGGGCCGCGGCGAAATAGCCAAGGAAGGTGTCACCCGCGCCGGTCGTGTCCACCGCCGCGACTTTCAGCGCCGGGACCGAGACCCGGCCGCCGGCGCGCGACAGCCAGAGCGCGCCCCGGGCCCCGCGCGTCACCAGGATCTCGGGCACATCGATGTCCTCGATCGCCTGCCCCATCGCCGTTCCCAGCTGTTCCGCCTCAAGCGCGTTCAGCACCAGGACGGTCACGTCCTTGAGGACGGCGCGCACCGCCTCGACGCTGAAGGGCGCGGCCGAATAGATCACCTGCATCCCGCGCCTGCGGCCCAGCGCGGCGGCGGCGGCCTGATGGGCGGTCTCGTTCTGCAGGATCAGGATGTCGCCGGCCGCGGCCCCGGCCAGCGCCTTCTCGACCAGTGAAAAGGGCATGGCCCGGTTGGTGCCGGGAAAGAGGACGATGTTGTTCTCTCCGGCCTCGTCGACATTGATGATGGCGTGACCCGATGCGGAGTCCATCTGGATCAGATGCGCCACATCCACCCCCCAGCCCGCCAGACGGTCACGGGCCCATGCGCCTTCCGCCCCGACCGCGCCGATATGGGCGACCCGCGCCCCGGCCTTTGCGATCGCCGCCGACTGGTTCGCGCCCTTGCCGCCCAAGCCGACCGAATAGCCGGTGGCGGCCAGGGTCTCTCCCGGCGCCAGAAGGTGCGGCACCCGGTAGAAATGATCGATGTTGATCGAACCGAGGTTGTAGATCATCCGGTCTGGCCCAGCTTGCAGGCGGCGATCGCCGCCATGTTGAGGATGTCGTTCACGGTCGATCCGGTCGAGCAGAACTGGATCGGCTTGTTCACTCCGGCAAGGATCGGGCCGATGACCGTGGCCTCGGCCATCTCCTGGATCAGCTTGATCGAGATCGAGGCCGAATGGCGGGCCGGAACGACAAGGACGTTGGCGGGGCCGGTCAGCCGGCAGAAGGGATATTGCGCCATCCGATCCGGGTTGAGAGCCACGTCCACCGTCATTTCGCCGTCATACTCGAAGTCCACCCCGCGCCGGTCAAGGATGCGGGGCGCCTGGTGCATCTTCGTGGCGCGCTCCGACACCGGATAGCCGAAGGTCGAGAAGGACAGGAAGGCCACGCGCGGATCAAGCCCCAGCCCGCGCGCGACATGGGCGCCGCGCTCGGCGATGGTGGCCAGATCCTCTTCCTCGGGCCATTCGTGCACCAGCGTGTCGCCGAGCAGGACGATGCGCCCCTTGTGCACGATCGCGGTGATCCCCGCCGCCCCGTCCGAGGGCCTTGCGTCGAACACATGGTTGATGAGGTCAAGGACATAGGCCGACTTGCGGGTCGCGCCGGTCACCAGCCCGTCACCGTGGCCGTGCGCCAGCATCAGCGCGGAAAAGACGTGCCTGTCGCGGGTGGCAAGCCGGTTGATGTCGTGGCCGTCGAAGCCCTTGCGCTGGAGGCGCCGGTAGAGGAAATCCCGGTAGGCCTGCAGGTGGCGCGTGTTGGCGGCATTCACCACCTCGAGTTCGCGGGCCGCCTCGCCCAGGCCCTCGGCGGCCAGCTTCTCGCGCACGTCGGCCTCGCGCCCGACGATCAGCGCCTTGCCCAGCCCCGCCCGCTGATAGGCGACCGCGGCCTTCAGCACCCGCGGGTCGTCGCCCTCGGCGAAGATCATCCGCGCCTGCGCGGCCCGGGCGCGGGCATGGATGCCCTGCAGGATCGTCGCGGTCGGGTCCATCCGCGCCTTGAGCGACAGCTCGTACGCCGCCATGTCGATGATCGGCCGCCGCGCCGCCCCGGTCTTCATCCCCGCCTTCGCCACCGCCGGCGGGATCACATGGATCAGCCGGGGATCGAAGGGCGTGGGGATGATGTAGTCGCGTCCGAACGACAGCTTGCGCCCATAGGCCATCGCCACCTCGTCGGGCACGTCCTCGCGGGCAAGCTTCGCCAGCGCCTCGGCGCAGGCGATCTTCATCTCGTCGTTGATGGCGCGGGCGTGGATGTCGAGCGCGCCGCGGAAGAGATAGGGGAAGCCGAGGACGTTGTTCACCTGGTTGGGATAGTCCGACCGCCCGGTGGCGACGATGGCGTCGGGCCGGACGGCGTGCGCCTCCTCCGGGGTGATCTCGGGGTCGGGGTTTGCCATCGCGAAGATGACCGGATTGTCGGCCATGCTGGCGACCATCTCGGCCGTGACCGCGCCCTTGGCAGAAACGCCGAGGAACACATCGGCGCCCGCCATCGCCTCGTCCAGCGTACGCGCGTCGGTGCGGGCGGCGTGTGCCGATTTCCACTGGTTCATGCCTTCGGTCCGGCCCTGCCAGATGACGCCCTTGGTGTCGCACATGATGCAGTTGTCGTGCTTGGCGCCCATCGCCTTGAGAAGCTCCAGGCAGGCGATGCCGGCGGCGCCCGCGCCATTCAGGACGATCTTCACCTCGCCGATCTTCTTGCCCGACAGTTCCAGCGCGTTGATGAGGCCGGCGGCGCAGATCACCGCCGTCCCGTGCTGGTCGTCATGGAAGACGGGAATGTCCATGATCTCCTTCAGGCGCTGCTCGATGATGAAGCATTCCGGCGCCTTGATGTCTTCAAGGTTGATGCCGCCGAAGGTCGGGCCCATCAGGCTGACCGCCTTGATGATCTCCTCGGGGTCTTCCGTCGCCAGCTCGATGTCGATGGCGTTCACGTCGGCAAAGCGCTTGAACAGCACCGCCTTGCCCTCCATCACCGGCTTGGACGCCAGCGCCCCGAGGTTGCCCAGCCCGAGGATCGCGGTGCCGTTCGAGATCACCGCGACCATGTTGCCCTTGGTCGTATAGTCATAGGCGGTCTCGGGCCGTTCGGCGATCGCCTCGACCGGGACGGCGACACCGGGGCTGTAGGCCAGCGACAGGTCGCGCTGGGTCGCCATCGGCTTCGAGGCGACGATCTCGTACTTCCCCGGCACCGGGTTGAGGTGATAGGCAAGCGCCTCGTCAGGGGTGACGCGTGACTTCTGGCTCATATGCGGCGGCTCCCTCCTCGTTTCCGCCGTCATAGCGGGCAGGGTCGCCTCTCACAACGGCGAGGGAGGGGCCGTTAGCGATAAAGGAAATGCCGCTTTTCCGGCCCCCCTGGCTTCTGTAAGGTCGGCCCCGGTTCGGAGGGGCAAGGTGGATACCACAGACGGCATGGTCACGCCGATGATGGCGCAATATCTGGAGATCAAGGGGCGCCACCCGGATGCGCTCCTGTTCTACCGGATGGGCGACTTCTACGAGATGTTCTTTGCCGATGCCGAGGCGGCGGCGGCGGCCCTGGACATCGCCCTGACCAAGCGCGGCCAGCATCTGGGGCGCGACATTCCCATGTGCGGCGTCCCGGTCCATGCCGCCGAGGGCTATCTCCTGACGCTGATCCGCAAGGGTTTCCGCGTCGCCATCGCCGAGCAGATGGAAGATCCGGCCGAGGCCAGGAAGCGCGGCGCCAAGTCCGTTGTCGCGCGCGACGTGGTGCGGCTGGTGACGCCCGGCACCCTGACCGAGGAATCGCTGCTCGAGGCCCGGCGCCACAACTTCCTCGCCGCCTGGGCCGAGGTGCGCGACGAGGCCGCGCTGGCCTGGGCCGACATCTCGACCGGAGAGGTCCGGGTGATGCCCTGCCCCCTGGTTCGGCTGGCGCCGGAACTGGCGCGGCTGGCGCCCCGCGAACTTCTGGTCGGCGAAAGCCGCGAGGCCGATTGCCGCGCCCTTGCCGCCGAGCAGGGGCTGGCGCTGACCCCCCTCGCGCGCGCCTCGTTCGACAGCCAGGGCGGCGAGCGGCGCCTGTGTGCGCTCTGGGCGGTCGGCACGCTCGACGCCTTCGGCAGCTTCGGCCGGGCCGAGATCGCGGCGCTGGGGGCGATCGCCGACTATCTCGACCTGACCCAGCGGGGACGGCTGCCCCTCTTGCGTCCCCCGGTCAGGGAGGCCGCCGGCATGGCGGTGCAGATCGACGCGGCGACAAGGCGCAATCTCGAGATCACCCAGAGCCTGTCTGGCGGGCGCGAGGGATCGCTGATCGCGGCCATCGACCGGACGGTCACCGCCGGGGGGGCGAGGCTTCTGGACCGCCGCCTTTCCGCGCCGTTGCGTGATCTGGCCGAAATCCGTTCGCGCCACGCGGCGGTGCGCGGGCTGGCCCTTGACGACGCCCTTGCCTCGGGCGTGCGCGCCGCCCTCAGGTCCGCGCCGGACATCGACCGGGCTCTGTCGCGGCTGGCGCTGGACCGGGGCGGGCCGCGCGATCTGGCGGCGATCCGCGCCGGCCTGACGGCGGCGGCGGCGGTGGCGGCGCTGGTTCCGGGCGATGCCCCGGCGCGGCTGGCGGACGCCGCCCGCGACCTGGCCGGATTCGACGACCTGCGCACCCTTCTGGGCCGGGCGCTGGTCGAGGAACCGCCGCTTCTGGCGCGCGACGGCGGCTTCATCGCCCCGGGCCACGAGCCCGAGCTGGACGAGGCCCGCCGGCTGCGCGACGAGGGCCGGGGGGTGATTGCCGCGATGCAGGCCGACTATGCGGCGCTGGCCGGCGTGCCCAGCCTGAAGGTCAAGCACAACAACGTGCTGGGCTATTTCATCGAGACCACCGACACCCATGCCGAGCGCATGATGTCGCCGCCCCTGAACGCGACCTTCATCCACCGCCAGACCACTGCCAACCAGGTGCGCTTCACCACCGTCGATCTGAGCGGGCTGGAGACGCGCATCCTCAACGCCGGCAACCGTGCGATCGAGATCGAAAAGCGGCTCTATGACGGCCTGAAAGCCCGGGTTCTGGAGCAGGCGGGGCAGATCGGCGGCGCGGCCCGTGCGCTGGCCGAGATCGACCTGGCCGCCGCCTTCGCCGACCTGGCGCGCGCCGACGGCTGGACCGAGCCGCGCCTCGACGACAGCCGCGCCTTCCTTGTCGAGGGCGGCCGGCATCCGGTGGTCGAGGGTGCGCTGCGGCGAACCGGCCAGCCCTTCGTCGCCAACGACTGCGCGCTGAGCGACGGAGCGTCTCCTGCCATCTGGCTGCTGACCGGCCCGAACATGGCGGGCAAGTCAACCTTCCTGCGCCAGAACGCGCTGATCGCCCTGCTGGCGCAGGCGGGCTCGTTCGTGCCTGCGGCCAGCGCCCATCTCGGCCTCGTCAGCCAGATCTTCAGCCGGGTCGGCGCCGCCGACGACCTGGCGCGCGGGCGTTCGACCTTCATGGTCGAGATGGTCGAGACCGCGGCCATCCTCAACCAGGCCGACGACCGGGCGCTGGTCATCGTCGACGAGATCGGCCGCGGCACCGCCACCTATGACGGCCTGTCGATTGCCTGGGCGACGCTGGAACATCTGCATGACGCGAACCGCTGCCGGGCGCTCTTCGCCACCCATTACCATGAGATGACCGCGCTGGCGGCCAAGCTGGCGGGCGTCGAGAATGCCACCGTGGCGGTCAAGGAATGGCAGGGCGAAGTGATCTTCCTGCACGAGGTCCGCAAGGGCGCCGCCGACCGCTCCTACGGGGTGCAGGTCGCGCGTCTTGCCGGCCTGCCCCATGCGGTGATCGAGCGGGCGAAGGTGGTGCTCGAGGCGCTGGAGAAGGGCGAGCGCGAAGGCGGCACCCGCAAGCACGCGCTGATCGACGACCTGCCCCTGTTCAGCGCGATGCCGGTGCCCGCCCCCGCGGCAAAGTCCAAGGGGCCGTCGGCATTGGAAGAGCGGCTGAGGGCGCTCCATCCCGACGAGATGACGCCCTTGCAGGCGCTGGCGGCGCTTTACGATCTGAAGCGGGGCCTGACCGAGTCCGAGACCTGACCTGCCGCCTTTTCCCTGATCCAAATACTCCACGGGCGGAGAAACCCCCGCCCGCGACGCTCCCGATCAGGACTTCGGCGTCGAGCTCACGCCCACCTGCGCCGGACGCAGGAGCCGGTCGTGCAGAAGGAACCCCTCGGTCATCACCTGGATGATGTCGCCGGCCCTGGTGCCGGGCAGCGGGGCCTCGAACATGGCCTGGTGATGCTGGGGATCGAAGGGGTCGCCCGCCTGGGGCACGATCGGCACGACGCCGTGACGGGTGAGGACGTTGACAAGCTCGCGCAGAGTCAACTCGACCCCCTCGATCAGGGCCTGGGCCGCGGCCCGCTGTTCCTCGCCGGCCGAATCGATTGCGCGCTTGAGGTTATCGTAGACCGGCAGGAGATCCTTGGCGAGCTTCGATCCGCCATATTGCTCGGCATCGCGGCGGTCGCGCTCGCCGCGCTTGCGGATGTTCTCGGCATCGGCCAGGGCGCGCATGAACCGGTCGCGCAGTTCGTCCCGTTCGGTCTTGACCGCCTCGAGTTCGGCCACCAGCGGGTCGGCATCGAGCACTTCGTCGCCCATCAGGGCCTGATCCTCGGCCAGTTCGTCTTTCTTCATCTCACTCATCAGTTCTGTCCCTTGCGCTCGCCGGACAGGAGCCTGCCCACAAGCTGCGCGGTGTAATCGACGATCGGTACGATCCGGCCATAGTTCAACCGCGTCGGCCCGATGACGCCCACCGCGCCGATGATCTTCCGATCCGCGTTCATATAGGGAGAAACCACCAGAGAGGAACCCGAAAGTGAAAAAAGTTTGTTCTCCGAGCCGATGAAGATGCGCACGCCCTCGGCGGTTTCGGCCAGTTCGAGGAATTCGGCGATGTCGCGCTTGCGCTCGAGATCGTCGAAAAGGCTGCGGATGCGCGACAGGTCGGCCTCGGCCGTCTGGTCGAGAAGGTTCGACTGGCCGCGCACGATCAGCCGCTCCTGCTGCTCGCCAGGATCCTCCCACAGCGCCAGGCCGCCCTCGACCAGTTCGCGCGCCAGCGCGTTCAGCTCCTGCCGGCGGGCGGCGATCTCGTGGCGCATCTGCGAACGCAGTTCCGAGATCGTCCGCCCCTCGGCCAGCGCGTTGAGGAAATTCGCCGCCTCGCGCATCGAAAAGGGCGTCTGGCCGACCGGCGGCACGAACAGCCGGTTCTCGACCTGGCCGTCGGCAAAGACCAGCACCGCAAGCGCACGGTCGGGGGCGAGCGAGACGAACTCGATATGGCGGATCGGCGCCTCCTGCTTGGGGGTCAGGACCAGGCTGGCGCCGTGGGTGATGCCCGACAGCGCCGCGCCGACCCGGTCGAGCAGCACCCCCACGTCGAGGTCGGGGCTGGACATGGTCGCGTCCATCGCCTGCCGGTCGGTGACCGAGACGCTCGACACCTCCATCAGCCCGTCGACGAATAGGCGCAGGCCCAGTTGGGTCGGGATGCGGCCGGCCGAGACATGCGGGCTGTCCAGAAGGCCGAGATGCTCGAGATCCTGCATGACGTTGCGGATGGTCGCCGCCGAAAGCGGCTCGCTCATCGACCGGCTGAGCGAGCGCGAGCCGATCGGATCGCCGCTGTCGAGATAGCCTTCGACCACCCGGCGGAACACCTCGCGCGAGCGTTCGTTCATCAGCGTCAGGATTTTCTGGCCGTCGTTCATTGGCTGACCCCTGCCCAGTCAATAAAGAGCGGCGGGCGCGGACGTCAATCGGGGTTGCATCGGGGGGCGCGCCGCCTCTAATGGGCGCCATCATTGACAGAGGACCGAACCATGCGCCCTTCCGGCCGGAAACTTGACGAAATGCGCGCGATTTCGATTGAAACCGGCGTCACCAGACATGCGGAAGGGTCATGCCTGATCCGCTGCGGCGATACCCAGGTGATCTGCACCGCGACGGTCGAGGACAAGCCCCCGCCCTTCCTGAAGGGCACCGGTCTGGGCTGGGTGACGGCCGAATACGGTATGCTGCCGCGCGCCACCAACACCCGCAACCGGCGCGAGGCGGCAGCCGGCAAGCAATCGGGCCGCACCCAGGAAATCCAGCGGCTGATCGGCCGGGCATTGCGCGCCGGCGTCGACCGCGTGGCGCTGGGCGAGCGGCAGATCGTCATCGACTGCGACGTGATCCAGGCCGACGGCGGTACCCGCTGCGCTTCGATCACCGGCGGCTGGGTGGCGCTGCGGCTGGCGGTCAACCGGCTGATGAAGGCAGGCCTCGTCACCAGCGACCCGATCACCGATCATGTGGCCGCCGTCAGTTGCGGCATCTACGCCGGCCAGGCGGTCGTCGATCTGGATTATGCCGAGGACAGCGAGGCCGGAACCGACGGCAATTTCATCCTGACCGGGCGCGGGCGGCTGATCGAGGTGCAGATGTCGGCCGAGGGGGCGACCTTCTCGCGCGAGGAGATGGGCAAGCTTCTCGACCTGTCCGAGGCCGGCGTCGCCACTCTGGTCGCGGCGCAGAAGGCGGCGCTGGGATGAGGCGGCTTCAGGGCGACCGGCTGCTGGTCGCCACCCACAACCGCGGCAAGCTCGAGGAGTTCGCGGCCCTTCTTGCCCCCTACGGGATCACCTGCGTGGGCACGGCCGAACTGGGCCTGCCCGAGCCCGCCGAGACCGAGGACACCTTCCTTGGCAATGCGCGGATCAAGGCCCATGCGGCGGCCAGGGCTTCGGGCTTGCCGGCGCTGGCCGACGATTCCGGGATCGAGGTCGAGGCCCTGGACGGCCGCCCCGGCGTTCACACCGCCGACTGGGCGGCAACGCCGAACGGACGCGACTTCGTGCAGGCGATGAGCCGCACCTGGGCCGAGCTTGACGCGGTGTCGGCCCCGACGCCGCGCCGCGCACGCTTCCGCGCGACCTTCGTCCTGGCCTGGCCCGACGGGCACGAGCAGGTCTTCGAGGGCAGGGTCGAGGGACAGCTTGTCTGGCCGATGCGCGGACGGCAGGGGCATGGCTACGACCCGATGTTCCAGCCCGACGGCCACGGCCTGACCTTCGCCGAAATGGACCCGGAAGTTAAGAACCGGATCTCGCACCGCGCCGATGCCTTCGCCCGGTTCGCGGCGGTTCTCGAGGGGAGGGCGCGGCGCATCTCGACCGGATCGCCGTTCGAGCATGCGCTCGGCTACAGCCGCGCGGTGGTGAAGGGTCCCTGGTGCTTTGTCTCGGGGGTCACCGGCTATGACTATGCGACCATGACCATTCCCGCCGACCCTGCGGCGCAGGCGCGCAACTGCTTTGCCACGATCACCTGGGCGCTTGAACAGGGCGGCTTCACGCTGGCCGACATCGTGCGCGTCCAGTACACGATCACCGATGCGGCGCTGGCAGACACCATCGCCCCGGTCCTGGGCGAGGTGCTGGGCGAGATCCGGCCCGCGGCGACGATGGTGGTCGCCGGCCTCATCAAGCCCGAGATGAAGGTCGAGATCGAAGTCACGGCACTGAAGGAACAGTGACTATTCAGGCGAAAATGGCGCAGATCGAGGATTGGCGGGCGGGCGGCTTCGGCCTTTACATCCACTGGCCCTTCTGCACGTCGAAGTGCCCCTATTGCGATTTCAACAGCCATGTCGCGGCGCGGATCGACCAGCGGCGCTGGCTGGCCGCCTATCTGCGCGAGATCGACCGGGTGGTGGCGCGGACGCCGGGGCGGGTGCTGAACACGATCTTCTTCGGCGGCGGAACGCCCTCGCTGATGGAGCCGGAGGTGGTCGCCGCCATTCTCGAGCGGGCACGCCGGGCCTGGGTTCCGGCCAACGACCTTGAAGTGACGCTTGAGGCCAACCCCGGCTCGGTCGATGCCGGGCGCTTCCGGGCCTATGCCGAAGGCGGGGTGAACCGCCTGTCGATGGGGGTCCAGGCCCTGAACGACCGCGACCTGAAGCGGCTGGGGCGGATGCACAGCCTGGCCGAGGCGCGCCGGGCCTTCGACATCGCGCGGGCGGCCTTTGCGCGGGTCAGCTTCGATCTGATCTATGCCCGGCAGGACCAGACCCTTGCCGGCTGGCGGGCCGAACTGCGCGAGGCCCTGTCGATGGCGGTCGATCACTTTTCGCTCTACCAGCTGACCATCGAGGACGGCACCGTCTTTGGCGCGCGCGCCGCTGCCGGCCACCTCAAGGGCCTGCCCGTAGACGAGGCCGCGTCGGACATGTATCTGCTGACCCAGGATGTCTGCGCCGCCGCCGGCCTGCCCGCCTACGAAGTGTCGAACCACGCCCGCCCCGGTGCGGAAAGCCGGCACAACCTGGTCTACTGGCGGTATGGCGATTATGCGGGCATCGGTCCAGGTGCGCACGGTCGGCTGACGCTGGGCGGCGCGCGATTTGCGACCGAGGCTCCGAAGGCGCCCGGCGCATGGCTCGATCAGGTCGAGCAGACGGGATCGGGCGACGGGTCCATTGAACTGCTTGGCGCCGGGGACCAGGCGACCGAATTCCTGCTGATGGGCCTGCGCCTGGCCGAAGGCGTCGATCCCGCCCGCTTTGCCGCGCTGGCCGGTCGGCCCCTGCCCGCGCCGGTGCTGGACCATCTGACCGGGATCGGGATGCTGTCCGGCGCCGGCGGCCGGCTGGCCGCGACCCGGGCCGGCCGTCCCGTCCTGAACGCAATCCTGCGCGAGCTTCTCGCATGATCCGCCCCGTCTGGATCGCCGGAGGCCTGGTCTGCGTCGGTCTCGGCGTAATCGGCCTGTTCCTGCCGTTCCTGCCGACCGTCCCCTTCCTTCTGGCCGCGGCCTTCTGCTTTGGCCGGGGGTCGCGGCGGCTGCATGACTGGCTGATGACCCATCCGACCCTCGGCCCGCCGGTCCGCGACTGGAACGAGCGGGGGGCGATCTCGCGGCGATCGAAATATGTCGCCAGCGCCTCGGTGGCCCTGGCGCTGATCATGTCCGCCGCTCTGGGCTTTTCGCTGAAGATCATCGCGATTCAGGCGTTCGGCCTGATCGGGGTCATGCTGTTCATCTGGACGAGGCCGGACGGCTGAGCCCCCGGGCAGGTCAGCCCCCGACGATCGCCTTCAGCTGGAAGGTCATGTACATGAGCGCGATCGCCGCCGACCACGAGGCGATGATGCGCCATGCCAGCCGCATCCAGAAGGCCGGCACCTTTTGCAGCGCCCCGCGCGCGACCGCAGCCGAGATCAGCGGGATAGCGGCGGCGCCAAGCACGATGCCGATGTAGATCCCGAACTGCAACTCGCCGAATCCGTGGCCTTCAAGCGTGACCATGTTCACCAGCACCCCGGCCACCGCCGCCAGCCCCGCCAGCGGTGCGAAGGGCCAGGGCCGGGCGATCACCGCCAGAAGCGCACAGATGATCCCGACGGACAGCGAGGGGACGACATAGGCCGGGCTGCCGAACAGTGCGAGAAAGATCCCGGCGACCAGGCCGGCGGCCAGGGGCGGCATCAGCCGCAGGATGCCCTCGGTCTGCCAGACGCTGGCCATGATCCCCAGCGGGATCAGGGTCAGAAGGCCGCTGGGGCTGTTGAGCGAGGCGCCGATCCCCTCGATGATCTGCGGGAAGATCGTGCCCTTGGCGAAATTATGCGCCTCTGCCGCCACGGGCAGAAGCGCGAAGGCCGGTGCAAGCAGGCCGAGGCGGCGAAGCTGTTTCATAGGTATCCGAACATGAAGGCGCCGCCGATGGCGCAGATCACTCCGCCCAGGCCGCTGACGACATAGCGGCCCTTGGGCAGCAGGGTCAGGAAGCCCAGCGCGATGCCGCACATGTGCAGAAGGCCGGTGGCGATGACGAAGCCCAGTGCGAAGGAAAAGGCATTGGCCGCGCCCGGCATTTCGGCGCCGTGGGCATAGCCGTGGCAAATGGCGAACAGGCCGACGATGATCGCCGCGATCCAGTTGGGCGCCCGGATGCCGAACAGGACCGCTGCGCCGAGAACGATGCCGGACAGTGCGATGCCGAATTCGATGGTGTGTTCGCCGCCGGGGATCGGCAGGCCCATGATGCCGAGCATGCCGCCCAGGGACATGACCAGCGGGAAGGTGACGGGCAACAGCCATATCGCCGGAGCGCCGAGGAACGCCCCCCAGAGGCCGACGCCGACCATCGCGACGATGTGGTCAAGGCCGAAGAGGGGATGGAAGAAGCCGCTCCAGAACCCGCCGACGGCGCCCTGGCCGATGTGGGCCTGGGACTGGGTGGCGGCCAGCATCAGGACGGAGAAGATCAGGAAACGAAAGGATTTGTTCGGCGACATGACGGACCTCCTCAATTGAGACTCACCGGTCGTGGCGAATCTATAACGCGGCTCCGGGGTGGCGGGTGAGAAAATTCGAAGCCGTTCACGAAACTGCGACAATGGCACGTGAGGGGAAGGAAAGCTCGCGTAGGGGCCGGGCCGAAAGGCTCGCGCAGGGTGCGCCCGCTCGAGGCTCGCCTGGCGGGTCAGGAGAGGGGTGGGCGGAAAGAGGCCGTCCTGCCGCCGCCCCGGATGCGAGGCGGCAGGGAACCGCCTTCCCGGCGGCGCCGAGGTGGACGGGCGCGACCTGGGTTCCCATATCGGGGCAGACGCAGTTGACAGGAGAGATGCGATGCATTGTCCGGTGGACGGTACCCAGCTTCAGATGGCGGACCGGCAGGGGGTCGAGATCGACTACTGCCCGAAGTGCAGGGGGGTCTGGCTCGACAGGGGCGAACTCGACAAGCTGATCGAGCGCTCCGCGCCGCCGGTGATGCGGGCGGAACCGGAGCGGCACGAGCCGGCGCGCGCCGAGGCGCGCCGTGACGACCGCTACCGGGACGATGACCGCCACAGCCGCAGCCAGCCCGCCCGCAAGCGCAAGGGCTTCCTCAGCGAGATCTTCGACTTCGATTGAGGCGGGTGCCAGGGCGCCATCGCCCCGGCCTGTACGCCCGTCCATGCCTGGGCGCCGCCGTGACGGCCGATCCTCGACCAGGCCGCGAGGGCAAGCCCCACGAGCCCGACGATGACGAAGTTGCCGGTGGCGAGCGCCGGGCCGCCGGCGGCGACAGTGAAGTTCGGGCAGGGTGCGCTGAAGCGCACCCGACTGCCGTCAGTGGCAGTGAACCGCCCCGACGCTGTTGTCCATGTGGCAGCATTGGCCGGGGGGCGAGCTTTTGCGGCAGCCGTCGCCGTGGGCGTCGGCGATGGACGGAGCGGTCAGGAAAGCGAGCGCCAGGGCGGCAAGAAACGGCTTCATGAAACACCTCGATGGGAAGGACCGGGCCGGACGTTAACACAGGTTAACGAGAAGGGGCAGCCGGCGCGGCATCGCTCGGAGGACCGCGAAAGCGAACGTCCAGTGGACGTTCGCGCGGTCCGGTTGCCGCTGACGCGAGGAAGCGGCAAGGGGCTATCGGCATTCCCGGACGATGGGGCACGGGCGGCGCCCGCCCCGGTGGGGGCGAAGCCCCCGCCGCCCGGGGGGCGGGCGCTGCCCGTGCGCCGGGCGCACGGGCGGGGCAGGTGGAGGCCGGTCGCGGGTCGCGCAGGGCGATGGCCCCGCGCTTTGGGGGAGGTTTGTTTTTGCGCATTTATTTGTAGGGCGTGCTTCAGAGCGCCTCGTCGCCAGCGTCAATTGAGAGCATGTGAGAGAATAAGATGGTGCGCTGAAGCGCATCCTACAGGGCCGGCTTATTGCCTCGATACGGGTTGCTACTTAACCGTCGTTACAGCCTTTTCAGATACCGCTCTTCCAGCAATCGTATGGCCGAGTTTGGTTCCAACGTTCGGAGTATCTTAGGGCGATCTGCTTCATAGCCAAACGGTTGGTTGGAGAATTGAAAGCAAAGAACATCTTCCGCCCATCGCTGAATTGCGACTCTCAAATCAAAATCGTATCCTGACAAAAAGGCGATGTCGGTAATTTTGGCTGCGGCGTGCCTGGCATCTCCTGTAGATTTCCATTTTAGTAAAATGATGTGCAACTTATTGCGTACCTCAATCGCGCGATGCACCAGTTGATTTGCCGACGACGTAACCTGGTACCGATCTAATTTCATCCTTTCGCGTGCTTCGTTGTCACGAAGACGAAGCGCGTCTCGATCATAATTTAGTTTGTCAGACATTTCCTGCCCCGACCCCCGTTAGATTTCTCCTCCGCCCCCCTCGCTTCCCACCCCTTTGCCCCGCCCGCCCCGCGGTACTCCTCCCCCTGGCCTTCACCGCCTCGCCGACCGCCTCCTCGACCGCCGACTGCCGGGCCAAGGGATCGTCGGACAGGACCAGGTCCGCCAAATCCAACCACCCCGCCATCCCTACCCCCGCCTCGGGTGCAGCACATCGCGGATTTCGACGCTGTCGCCCGCAATCCGGTATACCACCCGATACCGGTATTTGCGGCTGACGTGATAGCGCAGGCCGGTGCCGGGGACGGTGCGGCCCATTTCGGGGAAATCGGCAATGAGCGCGCAGAGGTGGGCGATCTCGGCCAGGACCGCATTGGCCGCCCTGGCGTTCAGCGGCCGCAGATAGGCGTCGGCGGCGTTCAGCGAGGCGAGCGCGCGGCGGGAAAACCGGGGGTCAGGCACGCCGGGACAAAAGCGCGGCGACTTCGGCGGGATCGGCGGGATCGAATTCCTCGCTGTCGAGCAGCGCGAGGTGGGCATATTCCTCGGAGTCGAAGTCGGGCGGGCCGGTGTGGGTGGCCACGAAACTTTCGACCAACTCGGCGAGGCGCGCCTGATCCGGCGGCGCAAGCTGCGCTTCGGCTTCGGTCAGCAGGCGGTGCAGGCGGACGTTCATGGGCCGATCATAGCCTGAGGGCGTTGTATGCGGGAAGCGTCATTTTCGCCCCCGCCGCGCCTTCCCGCCCCTCTGCCCCGCCCGGCCCGCCGTGCTCCGCCCCCGCGCCTTCACCGCCTCGCCGACCGCCGCCTCGACCGCCGACTGGCGGGCCAGGGGATCGTCGGAGAGGACGAGGTCCACCGCCTCCAGCCGCTTCACTTCATCCCTGAGCCGCGCGGCCTCCTCGAACTCCAGGTTCTCGGCGGCCTTGCGCATCTGGGTACGGAGCGCGTCAAGGTGGGCCTCGAGGTTGGCGCCGTGCATCGGGCGGTCGACCTTGGCGGTGACGCGCGCCTGGTCGGTGTCGCCCTGCCAGAGGCCGGCGAGCACGTCCTCGACGTTCTTGCGGACCGTCTGCGGGGTGATGCCGTTGGCGATGTTGTAGGCCTCCTGCTTTTCCCGCCGCCGGTTGGTCTCGGCCATCGCCCGTTCCATCGAGCCTGTCACGCGGTCGGCGTACATGATGACCCGTCCGTCGGCGTTGCGGGCGGCGCGGCCGATGGTCTGGATCAGCGAGGTTTCCGAGCGCAGGAAGCCCTCCTTGTCGGCGTCAAGAATCGCCACCAGCCCGCATTCGGGGATGTCGAGCCCCTCGCGCAAGAGGTTGATGCCGACCAGAACGTCGAAGGCGCCGAGGCGCAGGTCGCGGAGGATTTCGATGCGCTCGATCGTGTCGATGTCGCTGTGCATATAGCGGACGCGGATGCCCTGTTCGTGCAGGTATTCGGTCAAATCCTCGGCCATGCGCTTGGTCAGCGTCGTCACCAGGGTGCGCAGGCCGGCGGCGGCGACGCGGCGCACCTCGTCCAGAAGGTCGTCGACCTGCATCGAAACCGGGCGGATTTCGACCGGCGGGTCGAGGAGGCCGGTGGGGCGGATCACCTGTTCGGTGAAGACGCCGCCGGTCTGCTCCATCTCCCACGCCGCCGGGGTGGCCGAGACGAAGACCGATTGCGGGCGCATCGCGTCCCATTCCTCGAACTTCAGGGGCCGGTTGTCCATGCAGGACGGCAGGCGGAAGCCGTGCTCGGCCAGCGTGAACTTGCGGCGGAAGTCGCCGCGGTACATGCCGCCGATCTGGGGGACCGAGACGTGGGACTCATCCGCGAAGACGATGGCGTGGTCGGGGATGAATTCGAAAAGGGTGGGCGGCGGTTCGCCGGGGGCGCGGCCGGTGAGGTAACGGGAATAGTTCTCGATCCCGGCGCAGGAGCCGGTGGCCTCGAGCATCTCCAGATCGAAGTTGCAGCGCTGTTCGAGGCGCTGGGCTTCGAGGAGCTTGCCCTCGTCCTGGAGCTGTTTCAGCCGCTGGTGCAGTTCGACGCGGATGCCCTTGATCGCCTGCTGGAGCGTGGGGCGGGGGGTGACGTAGTGGCTGTTGGCATAGATGCGGATCTGGTCGAAACTGTCGGTTTTCGCGCCGGTCAGGGGGTCGAATTCGGTGATCCCCTCCAGCTCCTCGCCGAAGAAGGAAAAGCGCCAGGCGCGATCCTCGAGGTGGGCGGGCCAGACATCGACGGTGTCGCCCTTGACGCGGAAGGCACCGCGGGCAAAGGCGGCGTCGGCGCGGCGGTACTGCTGGGCGACAAGTTCGGAGAGGAACCTGCGCTGGTCGTAGAGGCCGCCCACCTTCATGTCCTGGGTCATCGCCGAGTAGGTTTCGACCGAGCCGATGCCGTAGATGCAGGAGACCGAGGCCACGATGATCACGTCGTCGCGTTCGAGAAGCGCGCGGGTGGCCGAGTGGCGCATCCGGTCGATCTGTTCGTTGATCTGGGATTCCTTCTCGATGAAGGTGTCGGTGCGCGGAACGTAAGCCTCGGGCTGGTAATAGTCGTAGTAGCTGACGAAATATTCGACGGCGTTGTCGGGGAAGAAACCCTTGAACTCGCCGTAGAGCTGGGCGGCGAGGGTCTTGTTGGGGGCGAGGATGATCGCCGGGCGCTGGGTTTCCTCGATCACCTTCGCCATCGTGAAGGTCTTGCCGGTGCCGGTGGCGCCAAGAAGCACCTGGTCGCGCTCGCCCGCCTGGACCCCCGCCGACAGTTCGGCGATCGCGGTCGGCTGGTCGCCCGCCGCCTGGAAGTCGGACTTCATCACGAAGCGGCGGCCGCCTTCGAGCTTGGGGCGGGTCAGCACCTCGGGGCGCGGGGACGGGGCGTTGGTGTGGTTGTGGGGCATGGCGATTCCCTTCGGGCGCCCCAGATTTGATCCGTTTTTGTTCCGGTGCAAGGCGGTTCAGCCCCTTGCTTCCCGTCCCGCGATTTTCGATAAGGGGCCAAGCCACCGGAGTGACGACATGCGCGCACGCATCTATCAGCCCGCCCGAACCGCCATGCAGTCGGGCACCGCCAGGACCGAGCTTTGGGTGCTGGAGTTCGCCCCGACGGAGGAGCGCGAGGTCGATCCGCTGATGGGCTGGACGGGCTCGGGCGACACCCAAAGCCAGGTGCGGTTGCAGTTCGAGACGCGTGAGGCCGCCGAGACCTATGCCCGCGAACAGGGCATCGACTATTCGGTCACCCTTCCGCATGTGCGCAAGCCCAACATCCGCCCGCGCGGCTATGGCGAGAATTTCGCCACCGACCGCAAGGGTTCCTGGACGCACTGAGCGCGGGCCGCGCCGAAGGGCTGGCGCGGCCCTGCTATATGCCCGAACAGGGTGGCGCAGCGGCCATCGCTGCAAGGGCGGCGTCGCCGTCGGCACGGCTGACCGGGCGGCTCCAGCTTGTCGTCCAGATCTGTCCGTCGGCCGAGCGGTTGACGTATTCGGCCAGCAGGTCGCCCGCTGCCGACAGGATCAGGACGCGGCCCGAGTTTTCCTCTTCGACCAGGAAATTGCCCGCCGGCGTCGTCTCGTCCAGGCCCTCGCTGAAGGTGGAGACATCATTCTTCACCATCGCCACCGAGTAGGGGGCCGACAGGGAATCGTCACGGAAATCGTAGATCAGGATATTGTTGTTACCCATGACCTCGGGGCCGTTGCCGCGGTTCAGCGCATTGTTGTCGAAGACCCTGATCCGGTGATCGTCGAGAATGTCGACATCGTGCTGGCCCAGCCACGGGCCTTGCCTGCGCCAGACGATCTGGTCGGTCGAGGGGCGATAGAGCAGCACTGTTGAATTGTGCCGGGTGCTGAGGAACAGGTCGCCCTTTTTCCAGTAGGGACCGTCGGCCAGCACCGGCTGGATGTCGTTCAGATGCAAGGGATCGTTGTTGTAGACCGCCGACCCGAACAATTGGCCGCTGAGGCCGTGGCGCCGGTAGATGTCGACGAGCGAGCGGACCTCGAGCACCTTGCCGTCGGCCGAGACGCGGGCCAGGCCGTCCTCGACAAAATCGGGGCCATATTCCTTCTTCGGCGGCTGGAGGTGCACGGGAACCCAGAGGGTTCCTTCGGCGTCCATCTCGGTAGAATGGTGGTAGATCTGGCTCGCCTCGCTCCAGACCGGCTGGCCGCAGCGGTCGATGCGGAACAGGGGCGTATGATGGTCCTTGACGATCAGGCTGCCGTCGGCCAACAGCAGCGGATGGACGGCCTCGAAATTGCGGCGGTTGTGTTTGTCGGCATAGGCCGCGTTGTCGGGCACGCCCGCAAACAGTGACGGCGCGTCGGGCTGCCAGCGATGGCGAACCTTAAGGTCGGTCAGATCGACGAGTTCGACGGTCGTGACCTGCGCGGTCCCGTCGTAGCGGGCCAGGAGAAGATACCCCTCGCCCGGAATGCCCACAGTGCCGTCGGCCACGTGCCAACCGGACTTGTCACCGAAGCGCCGGGTGCCGACGGCAAGGCGGTTGTCGCGGCCGACCAGCAGCTTCTTCAGGTTCAGCGGCGTTTCGGCAAGCGTCATCAACGCCCCCCGAAACCCGCCAGGCGGCGCGCCGTCCCTTTCCGTCGCCAGTACCAGCGCGCCGAACAGAATGGTGCCGCCGACACCCAGGATGACGATAAGAAGAACTAGCCAGGCTTCAATCCTGGCGAAGATGAATCGCTGCACGAAATACTGTCCCACTGTCCCCGCCGCAGGTTAGCACAAGCCGCCCGCCGAACAAGATGGTGCATATCGGCGTGACGCCCTGCCCTGACCGCCCGGCCGGACTCAGGGACAGGCCGGAGCCGCCTTGATCGCCGCCAGCACGCTGTCGCCCTCAGCGCGGCTGATGGTGCGGCTCCAGCTGGTGGTGAAGACCCGGCCCCGGTCGTCGCGGTTGACGTACTCGGCCAGCAGGGTTCCATCTGGCGCCAGGATGAGAAGGTGGCCGGAATTTTCCTCCTCGACCAGAAGGTTGCCGGCCCCGGTCAGATCCAGAAGTCCCTCGCTGTAGGTCTTGATCTCCAGCTTGGCCAGGATGGACCTCATCGGCGTCTCGACCTGCCCGGTGGCAAAGTCGTAGATGGCGATCTGGTTCGCGCCGTCGATCACCGGCCCCTTGCCAAAGCCCATTGCCCGGTTGTCAAACACTGAAATGCGATGATCGTCGAGGATGTCGACGTCATGCTGGCCGATCCACGGCCCTTGCTTGCGCCAGAGGATCTGACCGGTTGAGGGCCGGTAGAGCATCACCGTGGACAGGCGGCGCAGGCTGAGAAACAGATCACCCTTTTTCCAGTAGGGGCCGTCGGCCAGCACCGGCTGGATGTCGTTGAGGTGGATCGGGTCGTCATTGAAGGTGCCCACGCTGAACAGCTGGGGGGTCAGGCCGTTGCGGGCAAAGATGTCGACCATCGACCGGACCTGAAGCAGCTTGCCATCGGTACTGACCTGCGCCAGGCCGTCCTCGTGGAAGCCGTCTGCGTAAAGCGGATTGTGCGGCTGGACATGAACGGGAATCCACAGGTTGCCGTCGACATCCCGTTCGGTCGAATGGTGGTAGATCTGGGTCTGTTCGGCCCAGAGCTTGCGCCCGCAGGCGTCGATCCTGAACAGCGGCGTATGGTGATCCTTGATGATGAGGCTGCCATCGGGCAGCAGGAACGGGTGGACCGCCTCGAAATAGCGGCGGCTCCAGAGGTCGTCCTCGCCCTTGACCGGCGTCATGTCGGCAAAAAGCGCGGTCGCGTCCGGCTGCCAGCGATAACGCACGGTCAAGTCGCGCAGATCGACCAGTTCGATCGCCGCGCCCTCGATGTTGCCGTCGAAGCGGCTGAGCAGCAGGTACCCCTCGCCCGCCAGCCGGGCGCCGTCGCCGGCCCTGAGCCAGCCGCTCTTGCCGTCCAGCTTCTGCACCCGCTGGGCCAGCCGGGTGTCGTTGTTGCGCAGGATGGTTTCGAATGTCAGCGGCAGGGTCGCGGCCTCGACCGCCGCCGCGCCCAGCCGCCCGAAGCGGCGGTCGCCCTGCTCTGTCTGAAGGACGACCGAGCCGAACAGCAGGGCCGCCACCAGCCCGAGGATCGCCAGCAGGAGAACCAGCCAGACCTCCACCTTGCCGAACATGAAACGCTGCATGAAGTCCGCCCTTTGCCCCCTCTGGCCCTGTCGAGGTTAACCGGGCGACCGGTGGGGGCGGAAGGCCCAAGTTTGCCGTCAAAGCTGTTGCGCGCGCACGATTGTTCGCCACGGCGGAAACAGCGCCACCGGGCCGGCGGGTTCTTGCCGCAAGACCGCCCGATTCAGGGCGGATTTGCAAAGACTGGACTGTCAGCTGACACTGGCCCCGTGATAAACGAACGCGCCGACCCGGGAGAACCGCCATGATCGCCAATACCCCCTGTCAACAGCCGCCCCGGCCGCTTCGGCTGGCCAGCCTGTGCCTGCTCGTGGCAACTCTTGCCATGATGCCGGGATTCGTGCCGTTCGCGCCCGCCGCGGCCGGCGCGGCCTTCGCCAAGAACGGCAACGGCGGCGGCAATGGCAACGGCGGAGGCCACGGCAACGCCGGGGGCAACGGACATGCCAATGGCAAGGCCGGGAACAGCGCGGCCGGGGGCAAGGCCAAGTCAGGGGCCAAGTCGGGCGTCAAGTCGGCGGGCAAGGCCACGGTCAAGGCCGCCGCGACCGAGGTCAGCCTGACCACCGACGAGGTGGCCGATACGCCGCTGTCGCCCAGCGAACTTGGCAAATGGAACGCGGCCAAGGCCAACCAGGCGGCGTTCGACGCCCATGTCCGCAACATGAACTTCAACGGCACCATCGGCGCGCTGGCGCAATACGGGCTCGCCGCCAAGGCGGCGGCGGGCGAACCGCTGAGCGAGGCCGAGCAGGCGGCGGTCGACAGCCTGATCGGCAGCGAGGCGGCGCCCAGCGACGAGGATCTGGCCAATGCCCTGAACACCGGAGCGCTTGCCGGCGATCCGGTCTATTCGGTCGAGAATGGCACGGTCAGCTGCACGGCCAACTGCGACACGGCCGATCTGGCGGCGGCCCAGGCGAAAGCCGATGCGGCGGCCGATGCGCTGGCGGCGGCCGATCGGCAAACGGCGCTCGACGGGCTGCTGACCCGGTCCGAGCAGCGCATCGTCGACGAGTCGAACAAGCCCGTGCCCGAGGAACGCGCCGATGCCTTGCTCGACCATGTGGCCGAGCAGCTGGGCGTGAGCCGGCCGGCCGACGATCCGGTCACGCTGACCCCCTGAACGGGATCCCCTGAAACCAGCCCCCGGGCACCTGCGCCTTGCATCAAGGGGCCGCGAGCCGCTAAAGGAAGCCTCAGCGGTCCCATAGCTCAACTGGATAGAGCAGCTGACTTCTAATCAGCAGGTTGGGGGTTCGAGTCCTCCTGGGATCGCCAGCCAGGCAGCCTGTTTCCCGGCGCGCGGCACGGCCCTATAGTCGGGCCATGCCTGCACTCTGCCGCGATTGCCTGACCGCCTTCGACGCCGACCCGACGGGGCCCGGCGGTGTCAGTGCCGCGCGTTGCCCGGCCTGCCGTTCGCCCCGGCTTCTGGTCCATGCCGAACTCTTCGACCTGTCGATCGCGCATCTGGACTGCGATGCCTTCTATGCCTCGGTGGAAAAACGTGACGATCCCGGCCTGCGCGACCGGCCGGTGATCGTCGGCGGCGGCCATCGGGGCGTGGTCTCGACCTGCTGCTACCTGGCGCGGATCAAGGGGGTCCACTCGGCCATGCCGATGTTCCAGGCGCTGAAGCTGTGCCCCGAGGCGGCGGTCGTCCGGCCGCGCATGGCCCATTACGTCGCGGTCTCGCGCCGGATCCGCGCGCTGATGGAGGAACTGACCCCCCAGATCGAGCCTTTGTCGCTGGACGAGGCCTTTCTCGACCTGACCGGCACCGGGCGGCTGCACCATGCGCCGCCGGCCCTGATGCTGGCGCGGCTTCTGGGGCGGATCGAGTCCGAGGTCGGCGTCACCGGATCGGTGGGGCTGGCGCCGAACAAGTTCCTGGCCAAGGTCGCCTCGGATCTCGACAAGCCGCGCGGGTTCTCGGTGATCGGCCGGGCGGACACCGCCGGTTTCCTCAGGGCCAAGCCGGTCAGCCTGATCTGGGGCGTCGGCAGCGCCACCCGCGAAACGCTCGAGCGCGCCGGCATCCGCACCTTCGACGATCTCCTGCGCTGGGAGCGGACCGACCTCGACCGCAAGTTCGGCGCGATGGGCGGGCGGCTTTATCATCTGGCGCGCGGCGAGGACAACCGCCGCGTCAACCCGCACGAGCCGATGAAGTCGATCTCCGCCGAGACCACCTTTCACGAGGACACATCCGACCGCGACCTCCTGGATGGTCATCTCTGGCGGCTGGCCGAGCGGGTAGCCGACCGCGCCAAGGCCAAGGATCTGGCCGGGCGCACGGTGACGCTGAAGCTGCGCCGGCGCGATTTCACGCTTCTGACCCGTTCGCACCGGCTGCGCGACGCAACCCAGATCGCCGACCGCCTTTACCGGGCGGCGGCCGACCTGATGGCGCAGGTGACGGACGGTGGTCCGTTCCGCCTGATCGGGGTCGGTCTCTCGGACATCGTTCCGGGGTGCGAGGCCGACACCAGCGGCGATCTTCTCGACCCTGCCGCGGCCCGCCGCGCCGGCGCCGAGCGGGCGGCAGACGAAATCCGCGCGAAGTTCGGGCGCGATGCGATCATCAAGGGCCGGGCGCTGCGCTGACTATTCCGCCGCAAGCGGCAGGCCTTCGGGCCGCCCGATCGCCGCGATCGCCCCGAGAACCCGGCCGAAGGTCCTGCGGAAGGCGTCGAACCCCGGCCCCGGGCGGATCGCTGCCTCGTCAAGGTAAAGGGCTCGGTCGATCTCGATCTGGACGACATGCTGGCCGATGCCGGGCCGGCCATAGGTCTGCGCGACATAGGCCCCGGCGAAAGGCGTGTTGCGCGCCACCCGGAGCCCTTCGGACCGGAATGCCTGCTCGACCGCATCGACGACGGCGCCCGAGGCCGCCGCCCCGTAACGGTCGCCCAGGACAATGTCCGGCCGCCGGCCGTCACGATGCGCGATCTGGTCCATCGCCTCGTGCGGCATCGAATGCATGTCCATCAGGATCGCCTGGCCGAACAGCGCCCGCGATTCGTCCAGAAGGCGGGCCAGGCTGTCGTGATAGGGGTGCCAGTAGGTGCGGATGCGGCTGCGCGCCTCGGCCAGGCTGATCTTGCCGCTGTAGATCATCCGCCCGCCCGCCACCACGCGCGGGATGACCCCAAGCCCGGACTGGACGCGCGGATTGTGGGCAAAGCTGCGCGCGCCCTCGACCACCGAAGGGTCAAGCTCCTCGGCCGCGCGGTTGAGGTCGAGAAAGGCGCGCGGCACCGTCGCCGCCAGGAGGGGGGCGCCGAGGTCCGGCACCACGGACAGGAGGTCGTCGACATGGGCGTCCTCCGAGGTGCGGATCAGCCGCTCGTCAAGGACACTTGCGGCGAGGAAGGCCCGAGGATAGTCGCGCCCGCTGTGCGGCGAGGCGAACACGACGCTTGTCGTGCGCCGTACCGGCATCGTCAGCCTGTATGCAACCTCGGTCATGGCCTTCCGCTCCCACCCATGACCATAGCGGCAAAAAACCGGTTGCCAAACCCCTTGCAAGCCCCGGCGACTCCTTTTATAGACCCCGGGACCGACGCGGTTCCGCCCGCGTCCTATTTGTTTTGGGCAGGCGGGATTGTTGCGGAGGGGCGCGTAGCTCAGCGGTAGAGCACTACGTTGACATCGTAGGGGTCACAAGTTCGATCCTTGTCGCGCCCACCATTCACCGCCCCTGTGGGGGCAACAGGTTTCAAGGCGCAAGGCGCGCCGCGAAGGAGAAGAACGATGAAGGTTGCGAACTCGCTCCGCTCGCTGAAGACGCGTCACCGCGATTGCCAGATCGTGCGCCGCAAGGGCCGCGTCTATGTGATCAACAAGACGCAGAAGCGTTACAAGGCCCGCCAGGGGTAAGGCGCGCCCGGACGATCTCCCGGTGGAAGATCGTCAGCGCCGAACGCCCGCCGCCCAGGTGGCGGGCTGGGAACGCTTCCGGCAGACGGAACTCAGGGGCCGCCACGGGAAACCGGGCGGCTCTTCCGTTTGTCATCCCCACGCCTTCGCCCGCCGGTCGAACACCTCGCTCTGCGGGTTGACCACGCAGAAGCGATGGCCGGTCGGGGCCTCCATCACGATCCAGCGCTTGATGCGGGCCACCACCTTGGCGCCAAGCGCCTCGAGCCGCGCCACCTCGGCCTCCTTGTCGTCGGATTCGATGTCCATGTGGACGCGGGGGGCATGGTCGACGGCCTGCACCAGAATCTTCAACTCGCCCTGATCGGAGATTTCGGCATATTTGCCGCCTTCGTCGAATTCGAGCTGGCCGCCGAGGGCGGCGGCCCAGAACCGGGCCGCGGGTTCCACCTTGTCGGCCGTGCAGTCGATGACGATGCAGCCGAGCCGCGACCTGTGCGCCATGTCACCCTCCGTCGGCGGTTGCCTGACCCTTGGCCAGCGGCACGACGTTCGCCGCGTCCGGGGCCAGCTCCTCGAAATCGAAGTTGTCCAGCCGCTTGGCGCGCTTTCCGGCCTTGTCGGCGGAAATGCGGATATCCTCGATGTCCTTCGCCGCCTGGCCGAAATGGCGGTCAAGGTTGGCCACCCGTTCACCCAGCCGGTCGACATCACCGTGGAGGAGCGCCAGTTCCTTGCGGATCGCGCCGGCCTGCGCCCGCATCCGCGCATCCTTCAGGACCGCGCGCATGGTGTGCAGCGTCGCCATGCAGGTCGTGGGCGAGACGATCCAGACCTTGAGGCCAAAGCCTTCGCGCACCAGTTCGGGGAAATTGGCGTGGAGTTCGGCATAGACCGCCTCGGACGGCAGGAACATCAGCGCGCCGTCCGCCGTCTCGCCTTCGAGGATATAGCGTTCGGCGATGGCCTTCAGGTGGCCGCGAACGGCGATCTTCAGCATCCGCTGCGCCTCGATCAGTTCGGCATTGTTGGTGGCGCGGCGAAGCGCCTCGTAGGATTCGAGGGGGAATTTCGAATCGATGACGATCGGGCCGGGCGGATTGGGCAGGTGGATCAGGCAGTCGGCGCGGCGGCCGTTCGAGAGCGTCGCCTGCATCGTGTAGCTGTCGGCGGGCAGCGCCTTCTGCACGATGTCATGGAGCTGGATTTCGCCGAAGGCGCCGCGAGTCTGCTTGTTCGACAATATGTCCTGGAGCCCGAGGACGTTGCCCGACAGTTTCTCGATATTGGCCTGGGCCTTGTCGATGGTTTCCAGCCGCTGTTGCAGGTCGCCGAGGCTGCGGGCGGTGCGGGTGGCGCTGCCCTGAAGGCTTTCGGTCATGCCGCGCGACACCTCGGCCAGCCGCGCCTCCATCAGGTGCAGAAGTTTCGCCTGTGCCGCCGCCGAGGCCTCGGACACATGGGTGATGCCGCCCGAAAGCTGCTGCTGCCCGTCCGAGAGCGCCTGCACCCGCTGGCCGAGAGTGCTCATCTGGTAAAGGAGCGGATCGGTCAGCCGGGCCGAACGGGCGGCGGTGCGCAGGGTCTGGATCATCAGCACGAACAGCAGGACGAGAAGCGCCGCCCCGATGAGCGCGGCGATGACCTTCGGATCGTCGAAGGCATAGGTCTGCGTGCTGATCTGGATCATGTGCGCCCGAACAACCGTTCGATGTCGGCGAGTTTCAGCTCGACATAGGTGGGCCGGCCGTGGTTGCACTGGCCGGAGAGGGGTGTCGCCTCCATCTCGCGCAAGAGCGCGTTCATCTCTTCGGGCCGCATCTGCCGCCCCGAGCGCACCGAGCCGTGGCAGGCCATGCGCGACAGGATCGCGTCCAGCCGCGAGGCAAGCCGGTGGCTGGCGCCCTGGTCGGCCAGCTCGTCGATCATGTCGCGCAGGAGGGCCGCGGCGTTGACCGGGCCGAGGAGCGCCGGGGCGGCGCGGACGGCAACGGCGGACCCGCCGAAAGGTTCAAGCGACAGCCCGAGAGTTTCGAGTTCGCCGGCGTGGTCAAGCAGCATCGCCGCATCATGGGCAGGAAGTTCGACGATCTCGGGGATGAGAAGCACCTGGGCGGCGATCCCCCGCCCGGCCCTCTCAGCCTTCAATCGTTCATAGACCAGCCGCTCATGGGCGGCGTGCTGATCGACGATGACGATGCCGGTCGCGGTCTGGGCGATGATGTAGTTCTCGTGGACCTGCGCCCGCGCGGCACCGAGCGGATGGTCGGCGGCCTCGGTCGGCGGCGGTTCGGCCGGGTGGTCGAAGCGGGCCGAGGCCTCGGCCAGCCCGGGGGCCAGCGGTGCCTGCAGCGCGGCGGCATAGGCAAGCGTCGCCGCTGCCGGGCGGTCCATCTGGTAATGGCGCGGCACTGTCTCGGGCCGCATCGCCCCGAGCGTCAGCCCGGCAACGGTCGAGGAGGCGCGGTGGCCGGCCGCCGCCAGGGCATGGCGCAGCGCCGACACGATCAGCCCGCGGGCGATGCCCGGTTCGCGGAAGCGGACCTCGGCCTTGGCGGGGTGGACGTTCACGTCCACCTCTTGTGGGTCAAGCGTCAGAAACAGGACCGCCGCCGGGTGGCGGTCGCGCGACAGCACATCCTGATAGGCGGCGCGCAGGGCCCCGATCAGGAGCTTGTCGCGCACTGGACGGCCGTTGACGAACAGGTATTGTTCGACCGCCGCGCCGCGCGAATAGGTGGGCAGCGCCGCATAGCCGGTCAGGCGGATGCCCTCGCGTTCGGCGTCGATGGGCAGGGCATTGTCGGCGAAGTCGGCACCGATCAGGCTGCGCAGGCGCTGGCCGAGGGCGTCGAACAGGTCGCCCGGTTCGGCGTCGGCGCGCAGGAGCGTGCGGCCCGGACCGCCCCCCGACAGGTCGGTGAGCGTGAAGGCCACCTGCGGCTCGGCCATTGCCAGACGGCGCACCACGTCGACGATGGCCTGGGCCTCGGCCCGGTCGCTGCGCAGGAACTTGAGCCGGGCGGGGGTGGCAAAGAAAAGGTCGCGCAGTTCGACGATGGTGCCGCGCGACAGGGCCGCCGGTTTCGCCGGGCCTTCGCGGCCGCCCTCGACCGCGATCTGCGCCGCCTGATGCCCGGCGGCGCGGCTGGTCAGCGTCAGCCGCCCGACCGCGCCGAGCGAGGGCAGCGCCTCGCCGCGGAAGCCGAAGGTATGGATGTTCAGAAGGTCCGACCCGTCGATCTTCGACGTGGCGTGGCGCGACAGGGCCAGTGGCAGGTCGGCCCCGGTCATGCCGCAGCCGTCGTCGGTGACGCGGATCAGGGTCTTGCCGCCGTCGGCATAGGCGACATCCACCCGCCGCGCCCCGGCGTCGAGCGCGTTTTCCACCAGTTCCTTGACTGCCGAGGCCGGACGCTCCACCACCTCGCCCGCGGCGATCCGGTTCACCGCCGCTTCGTCAAGCTGGCGGATGACCGGGCGATCAGCCACATGGATATTGGGGTTCTCGGCGTTCATGCCCCAACTGATAGCATGGAGCAGGAGATTCGGCCAAGCCTTCACGGGTCCGAAACAACACCGTCGGGATGGCCGACCACGGTGAATGTCAGCTTGTCGGGCGTCATCAGCCGGTGCGCGACACGGTTCACGTCGGCCAGCGTCACCGCCTGAATCAGACCGTTGCGGCGGGTGACATAGTCGGCAGGCAGGCCGACCATCTGCATTCCCACGAGAATGCCCGCGATATTGTCGTTGCCGTCGAAGCGCAGCGGGTAGGAGCCGGTCATGTAGGTCTTGGCCGCCGTCAGTTCCGCCTCGGTCACGCCCTTGTCGGCAGTCTCGGCCCAGACCTGGCGCACGACCTTGATCGCCTCGGCCACCTTTTCGTTGCCCGAGGCAAAGCCGCCCTGCCAGTAGTCGGTGTGATCAAGGATCACCAGATGGGTCGAGATTCCATAGGTCAGGCCGCGCTTTTCGCGCACCTCGTTCATCAGCCGCGCGCTGAACCCGTCGCCGCCGACAACCTGGTTCAGAAGTGCCGCAGCGAAATAGTCCTTGTCGGTCAGCCTGAGGCCCGCCTGGGCGAACACGACCACCGACTGCGGCGTGTCGAAGGGCACGACCGTCACCTTGCCGTCAAGCCGGGGGGCCACGTCGGCGACCTGCGGCGCGCCGGTGGCGGGCAGGCCGTCGAACAGCCGGTCCAGCACCTGGCCGAGCGCCGCGGGCGTGATGTCGCCGGCGGCGGACACGAACAGCCTGTCGCGGGTCATCGACGCCGCCTTGGCGGCGAGGATGTCGTCGCGGGTCAGGGCCTGGACGCTTTCGGGGGTGCCGAGGTCGGACGAGCCATAGGGATGGTCGCCGAACGCCGCCGCGCTCCAGCGGTCGCTGGCGATCTGCTGGGGGTCGGTCGCGTGCGCCTGGATGATCGACCCGATCTGCCCCTTCACCCGGTCGATCGAGGCCTGGTCGAAGGTCGGATCGGTCAGGGCCTGGTGCAGAAGCGCCACCGCCGCATCGCGGTTCTCGGTCAGCATCTGCGCCGAGACCGAGACCGAATCGGCATCGGCGTCAAAGCCGAAGCGGGCCGCCAGGGCTTCGCGCGCCTGAGCAAAGCCCTGCGAGTCGAGCTTGCCCGATCCTTCCTCGAGAAGCCCGGCCATCAGCATCGTGGCCCCGCGCTTTCCCGGCGCATCGAGCGAGGTGCCGCCTCGAAAGCGGATCTCGAGCGCGGTGAAGGGGATACCGTGATCCTCGACCAGCCAGGCC
Organism: Pseudomonadota bacterium; assembly: GCA_018240425.1. Classification (GTDB taxonomy): domain Bacteria; phylum Pseudomonadota; class Alphaproteobacteria; order Rhodobacterales; family Rhodobacteraceae; genus TMP-24. Next base: position 68,573 of record JAFEFU010000012.1, read on the forward strand.
TTGATGCCGCCGGGCGAGGTCACTTCCTGGATCTTCACCTCGGCCAGGCAGGGCGCCGCCAGCACGCAGAGAAGGGCGGTCAGCAGCGCGCGGATCATGGCAGGTCCTCCTGGCCGGCATTGGTCATGGCCCAGCCGGTCACCGCGTGACGGCGGTCGAACAGCGCCTTGGCGGCGGCCAGCACGTCGTCCGCGGTCACGGACTGAAGCACATCGGGCCAGGCCTGCTCGTCCTCGACGGTCAGGCCCGAGGTCAGCGCCTGCCCATAGTCCCGGGCCAGGTCGCCGACATCGTCCTTCTTGTAGATCAGTTCGGCCTTCAACTGGGTCTTCAGCCGGGCGAAATGGTCGGGATCGACGCCCTTGGCCAGGAAATCGGCCAGCACCTTGTCCATCGCCCGCTCGGCATCCGCGAGGCTGACGCCCGGCACCGGAACGACATAAAGCGTGAAGGTCGTCGGATCGAGCGACGTGCCGTCGTAAGAAGCCCCGGCCGAGACCGCGATCTTCTGGTCGAAGGACAGGGAACGCGACAGGAGAGAGGTCTGCGCGTTTCCTCCGAGGAGTGCCGCGAGGAAGGTCAGGGCCGCCGCCTGCTTCTGGTCGCCGTGCCGGCGCTGTGGCGCCAGGTAGCTGCGCGTCACCATCGGCTGGGCGATGTTCGGATCAGCGAAGGACAGGCGCCGCTCGGCCAGTTGCGGCGGCTCTTGCGGGCGCTTGCGCGGAACGATTCCGTCGCTGGGTTTCAGCGGGCCGTAGTATTTCCGGGCCAGCTCTTCGACATCGGCAGGCCGGACATCGCCGGCGACGATCAGGATCGCGTCGTTGGGGGCGTAATAGTGGCGATACCAGGCCAAGGCATCCTGGCGGGTCAGCGCCTCCATCTCCTGCCGCCAGCCGATCGTCGGCGTTCCGTAGGGAGAGTTCAGGAACTGGGCCGCGGCGAGCTGTTCGTGGAACAGCGCCTCGGGGCTCGAGTCGATGCGCTGGCTGCGCTCTTCGAGGATGACCTGGCGCTCGGTCTTCACGTCATCCTCGGACAGGATCAGGTTGCGCATCCGGTCGGCCTCCATGCGCATGACCAGATCCAGCCGGTCGGCGGCAAGGCGCTGGAAATAGACGGTCTGGTCATAGGAGGTGAAGGCATTGTCATAGCCGCCGTTGGCCTCGACGATCTTCGACAGCTCGCCCCCCGGCACCGTCTTGGTGCCCTTGAACATCAGGTGCTCCAGGAAATGCGCGACCCCCGACTTGCCGCGCTGCTCATCGGCCGATCCGGCGCGATACCAGACCATGTGGGTCACGACCGGGGCGCGGTGATCCTCGATCACGATGCCCTGCATCCCGTTCTTGAGGGTGAAGGTCGTCACCTGGTCGGCCAGTGCCGCCGGGGCGATCAGGAGCCACAGCGCAAGGGCGCCGACTATGCGAGACATCCGATCCTCCGGGCTGGACGGGGTGCACTCTACGGGCGCCCCCGGCGGGTGCAAGCCCGCCGCCGCGCGCGGCCGGTCACATCGGCGCTATTTCTTCTGTTCGGATTCCGGCGGCGCGCTGACGTTGCGCACCCCGAGCCGGCGCCAGTAGGCCAGTTCCTCGTAGGGGTCGAGTTCCATCGGCCGGTAGGCGCTGAAATAGGTGTTGGCGCCGAACAGCCGCTGCAGAAGCCGGCCGTTGTGGCGGCGGCGGAAATCCAGATCCTCGGCGGCAAGGACGCTGCGGATGTCGGCAGCCGTGCCGAAGCGGCCGGCATAGCCGACCAGCGCGGAATTGGCGGCGGCGATCTTGCCGGGCGTCACCGCGGCGGGATTGCCGCCAAGCGCGGCCACCGCGTCGGCCTCGGGCGTCGGGTCGGTGATGTTGGTGCCGCCGGGCGTCGGATCGGGCAGGGCCTTGAGATCGGCGGGCATGGTCAGGGGCTTGGTCGGCAGGATCGCGAACTCATCCGGGCTGCGGGTCTGCGAGCGGATGTGCATCAGCTTTGGCGGCGCCTTTTCGCCGCCGCCGCAGGCCGACAATGCCAGCGCCGCGAGAAGCGCGCCACCCACAATGCCTTGCCTTACCTTCATCAGACACTCCCGCCTCGGTCGGCCTTGTCTTAGCCTATGATTTCCGGCGCGTCACGGGGGTCTTGTCCCGGCCCGAGAAAATCACCAGCCCGAGCGCGCCGAGGAAGATCGCGACATCGGCGACATTGAACGAGAAGGGATTGTTGATCCCCGGCACCGACATGTTGAGGAAGTCCGCCACTGCTCCGTAGATCAGCCGGTCGACGACATTGCCCATTGCCCCGCCGATCAGGAGGCCCGAGAAGATCTGGACGCGCGGGTTCTTCCGTTCGCGCGCCGCCCAGAGCCAGATCCAGCCCGATATGCCCAGCGCCAGCGCGATCAGGAGCCAGCGGGCGAATTCGTGCGAACTGGACAGGAGGCCGAAGTTGATCCCGTCGTTCCAGGCCATGCGGAATTCAAGCCAGGGCGGCCAGACCGGATAGACCAGCGCCTGTTCGAGGTTCAGCCCGTGCACGACGAGAAGCTTGGTGATCTGGTCTGCCGCGAAGGTCGCAAGCGCCGTCCTGACGAGGGTGCGCATGGCGGTCAGTGCCGGAAATGGCGGATGCCGGTGAAGACCATCGCCAGCCCGCGCGCGTCGGCGGCGGCGATCACTTCGGCGTCGCGCATCGAGCCGCCGGGCTGGATGATCGCGGTCGCACCCGCTTCGGCGGCGGCGATCAGCCCGTCGGCGAAGGGGAAGAAGGCGTCGGATGCCACCGCCGCGCCGCGGGTCGGTGGATCGGACAGGCCGAGCGCCTCGGCCATGTCCAGCGCCTTGCGGGCGGCGATGCGGGTCGAGTCGATCCGGCTCATCTGGCCCGCGCCGATCCCCACCGTCGCGCCATCCTTCACATAGACGATCGCGTTCGACTTCACATGTTTGGCGACCTTCCAGGCGAACATCAGGTCGGCCATCTCGCGCACATCCGGCGCGCGTTTCGTCACCACTGTCAGGGCGCCGGGTGCCAGACGGCCGTTGTCGCGGTCCTGCACCAGGAAGCCCCCCGCCACCTGGCGGAACGCAAGCCCCGGCTGGGCCGGATCGGCCATGCCCCCGGTGGTCAGGAGGCGCAGGTTCTTCTTGCCGGCAAAGGCCGCGCGCGCGCCGTCGTCGGCCTCGGGGGCGATGACGACCTCGGTGAAGATCCGCGTGATCTCCTCGGCCGTTGCCGCGTCCAGCGGCCGGTTCAGCGCCACGATCCCGCCGAAGGCCGAGGTGCGGTCGCAGTCGTAGGCGCGCCGGTACGCCTCGATGAGGGTTGCACCCTGGGCCACGCCGCAAGGGTTGGCGTGCTTGATGATCGCGCAGGCCGCGCCCTGGGCCGGGTCGAATTCGCTGGCCAGCTCGAAGGCCGCGTCGGTGTCGTTGATGTTGTTGTAGCTGAGTTCCTTGCCCTGCCATTGCCGCGCGCTGGCGACGCCCGGCCGGCTGGAGCCGTCGAGATAGAAGGCGGCGCGCTGATGGGGATTCTCGCCATAGCGCAGCGGCTGGGACAGGTGCCCGCCGAAGGCGCGGGCCGGGGGGGTGTCCTGGCCGATCGCCCCGGCCATCCAGGTCGATACCGCCGCGTCATAGGCCGCGGTCCGGGCAAAGGCCGCCTGGGCCAGCCCCTTGCGGAAATCCAGCCGGGTCCGGCCGCCCTGCCCGTCCAGTTCAGCCAGCAGCAGGGCGTAGTCGCCGGGGCCGGTGACGACCGAGACATAGGCATGGTTCTTGGCCGCCGCTCGGATCATCGCCGGCCCGCCGATGTCGATGTTCTCGACGCAGGTGGCAAAGTCGGCTCCGCCGGCGACCGTCTCCTGGAAGGGGTAGAGATTCACCACCAGAAGGTCGATCGGCAGGATGCCGTGCGCCGCCATCGCCGCGGCGTGGTCGGGATTGTCGCGCAGGCCCAGAAGCCCGCCATGCACCATCGGATGCAGGGTCTTGACCCTTCCGTCCATCATCTCGGGGAAGCCGGTGATCTCGGCCACATCGCGGACCGGTAGGCCGGCCTGGCGCAGAAGGTGGGCCGAGCCGCCGGTCGACAGAAGCTCGACCCCGCGCGCGTCGAGGGCGCGGGCCAGATCGACGAGGCCGGCCTTGTCATAGACCGACAGAAGCGCCCGCTTCAGGGGCGCGAGGTCCGGGGCGGCAGAGGCAGGGGCGGTGATCACGGGCGGGGTGTCCTTGGCTCAGGCGGTCGGGTCGTCGGGTTCGATGTCGCGGATGCCGGCGGGGGTATCCTGTGCCTTGGCCAAGGTCCAGCCCAACTGGCAGGCATGGTCGAAAACCGTGGCCGCAAGAACGATCTGCCGGGTGGCGCGCGGCTTCAGGCGCCCCGATTCCAGATAGACCGAAGGTTCCAGCGTCAGTTCGCCCACCCCGTCATGGCGGAAGATCCAGATCTCGCCGCTTTTCAGTGCCATCGACACGGCGGTGCCGCCGAGATCCAGCGTGGCGTCCACGTCGGGGTGCAGGTGAAAGCGCACGCTGAAGGCGATGCCCTGGCGGCGGGTCCGCTCCATCAGCCGCTCCAGCCGCCTGCGGTCCTGGCCGGTCATCGCCCCCAGCGTATCCTCGCCGGTCAGGATGCGCCCGTCGCGCGACAGGAAGAGCTCGCGCAGGTGGGTCAGGCCGTGGGTCGGAGCATAGCCGTTGTGGCCGGCCAGAACCCGCAGCCCGTCCAGCGTCTGCTCGGGCTGCGACCAGACCTGTCCGGGCACCTCGTCCAGTTCGGCGCGCGCGCCCGGCCCGCCGGTCTCGGTGCCGAGGCGCGAGGACGAGAAGCCCTGCACACAGAGCGTCGAATGCGAGGGCGTCGCCCGCCCGGCGCGGCGCCACTCAGCCCCGAAGCCGGCGCCCGAACCGCAGTTGACGATCAGGGGCCGGCGGCCCGAGGTCAGTTCGAACGCCAGCGTCGAGGCATGGGCATTGACCGAATGGCGCCCGGTGGGCGGCGCGGCGGCATCGAGGATCAGGTTGGTCCTTCCCCCGGCCATGCGCGCGAACCCCATCGCCGGGCCCTGCGCGGTAAGCGCCTTGCCGCCGGCCTCGGCCAGCGCCTGCTCCAGCATTCCCGGCGCGCCGCGCCCGCCGCCGTGGAAGCGCGCGAGCCCCCCGTCCGAATGGCGCAGCGCCCGCAGCGTCGGCGCGATGCGGGCGATCGCTTCCAGATGCGCGGCGGATGGCTTGCGGCCGGCGTCGGTCAGTGCCCGCGCCGCCCAGGTCAGAAGCGTGAAGATCTGGAGAAGTTCCTCGGGGTTGCGGGTCAGGATGCCGCCGTCGGCATCGACCTCGCGCGCGCATTCGCGGGCCAGCGCGGCGCTGGCGGCGGCGACGTGGCGTTCCATCCCGGTCAGCGCCAGGCCGGCATAGATCAGGCCGGTCAGCGCCTCGAAGCGCGGCAGGCCGGGGGTGGCCGCCCGCCAGCGGCGCGACAGGAAGATCGTCTGGCGGCCAAGCGTGCGGAAGTAGGACCGCGCCTCGGCGGGTGTCCGCCCGTTCAGAAGAAGGATCGCGTGGTTGATCCAGCGGATCAGGCGGCGCCCGGTCTGGTCCGGGGTCCAGCCAGGCCCGGCGCCGCGCCCGAAGCGGGCGATCCAGCCGAAGGTCCAGTCCTGGGCGCGCGTCCGCGCCGGAACGTCATCGACCGCCGCCAGGTCGTCCAGCCAGGCAAAGCCGTGCAGCGCGTCCTCGAACCGCGAATCTGGCACGGCGATGTCCCAGATCAGCTTGCCCGGGGCCTCGATCAGGAAGCCCGCGAACAGGAAGTTGCCGGCGGAAAGCTGCTTGCCGCGCGCGTATGAGCCGATCGAGCGCGGCTCGGGCTGGCTGACGAAGCCGGTCGCGGGCCGGGCCAGCGCGGCCAGCCGCGCATGAAGGCGGTGCATCGCCATCACATGACCGCCGGGCCTGTCTGCCACCTGCGCCAAATTCCCGTCCTGCCCCGTCTTCGCCGATTCCGGCCTCTGCCCGGTCCGCACCATAGTCAGCGGGGCCGCGCCTGTCACCTTGCCGTCGCCGCCGGCGGCCGGGATCGGCGTCAGGTCACCACCCTGAGCGTCAGGTTGATCCGCCCCGGCGCGGGCAAAAGCGTCGATGTTCCGGGCGCGATCCGGTCGATGCCGTGGAACAGAAGCCGGGCGCCGCCGCCCATGACCAGCACGTCCCCCGATCGCAGCCAGACCCTGTCGCTCGGGCCGCCGCGGTTGTGGCCCCCGATCCTGAACAACCCGTCGTCGCCCAGGCTGACCGAGAGGACCGGCTGGGCGAAATCCGCCTCGTCCCGGTCCTGATGCAGGCCCATGCGTGCCTCGGGCCCATACCAGTTCAGAAGGCAGCACTCCGGCTCGCGCGTCGCGCCGCCAAGCGCCCGCCAGATCGCCAGGGCCGACTCGGGGATCGGCGGCCAGGGCAGGCCCGAGGGGTGGCGATCGACATAGCGGTAGCCCCTGCGGTCGGAATACCAGCCGAAGCGGCCGGCCGAGGTCATCCGCACGCTCATCGGCCGGCCCCAGGCGGTCATCGGCGAGAAGAGTGGCGCGGCTGCGATCACCGCGCGCAGGTCGGCGACCAGCGCCTCTTGCGCAGGACGGTCCAGCCAGCCGGCGTGAAGCCTGACCCCGCGCAGGGTCGCGGTGGGTTCCGGCCACGGATTTCCGGTCGGATTCGACAAGTGTTTTACCCTGTTTTCCTTCGCGTTCGCTGCTTGCGCGGTGTTTTGCCCCTGCCTATATACGCCCAGAAGCCGGTCGGGGCGCTGCCCCGGTCAACATTTGGGATCGGAGGGCGGGCGCCTGAGTCGGGCCTGCGCTCCACAACATCGCCGAAGGAAGAGGTAGATAAATGGCCAAAGTCATCGGGATCGACCTGGGGACCACCAACTCCTGCGTTGCCATCATGGACGGATCGCAGCCCAAGGTCATCGAGAATTCGGAAGGCGCGCGCACCACGCCTTCGGTCGTCGGCTATACCGACAACGAGCGTCTGGTCGGACAGGCCGCCAAGCGCCAGGCGGTCACCAACCCGTCGAACACCGTCTATGCGGTCAAGCGCCTGATCGGCCGCCGCGTCACCGACGCCGAGGTGGAGAAGGACCGGAAGCTGGTCCCCTACGCGATCGTCGATGGCGGCAACGGCGACGCCTGGGTCGAGGTGCATGGCGAGAAGCATTCCCCCGCCCAGATCTCGGCCGTGGTCCTGCAGAAGATGAAGGAAACCGCCGAAAGCTATCTGGGCGAGACCGTCACCCAGGCCGTCATCACGGTTCCGGCCTATTTCAACGACGCCCAGCGCCAGGCCACCAAGGACGCGGGCAAGATCGCCGGCCTCGAAGTGCTGCGCATCATCAACGAGCCGACCGCCGCCGCGCTGGCCTATGGCCTCGACAAGAAGGAATCGAAGACCATCGCCGTCTATGACCTTGGCGGCGGCACCTTCGACATCACCATCCTGGAAATCGACGACGGCCTGTTCGAAGTGAAATCGACCAACGGGGACACGTTCCTCGGCGGCGAGGACTTCGACATGCGCATCGTCAATTACCTGGCCGACGAGTTCAAGAAGGAACACGGCGTCGATCTGAGCAAGGACAAGATGGCCCTTCAGCGCCTGAAGGAAGCCGCCGAGAAGGCCAAGATCGAGCTGTCGTCCAGCCAGCAGACCGAGATCAACCAGCCGTTCATCTCGATGGACATGAAATCGGGCACGCCGCTGCACCTGGTGATGAAGCTGACCCGCGCCAAGCTGGAAAGCCTGGTCATGGATCTCATCAAGAAGTCGATGAAACCCTGCGACGCCGCGCTGAAGGATGCTGGCCTGTCGAAGGGCGACATCGACGAGGTGGTGCTGGTCGGCGGCATGACCCGGATGCCCAAGGTGATCGAGGAAGTGACCGCCTTCTTCGGCAAGGAACCGCACAAGGGCGTGAACCCCGACGAGGTGGTGGCGCTTGGCGCCGCGATCCAGGCCGGCGTCCTGCAGGGCGACGTGAAGGACGTGGTCCTTCTGGACGTGACGCCGCTGTCGCTGGGGATCGAGACCCTGGGCGGCGTCTTCACCCGCCTCATCGACCGCAACACCACGATCCCGACCAAGAAGTCGCAGATCTTCTCGACCGCCGAGGACAACCAGAACGCGGTGACGATCCGCGTCTTCCAGGGCGAGCGCGAGATGGCCGCCGACAACAAGCTTCTCGGCCAGTTCAACCTCGAGAACATCCCGCCGGCCCCGCGCGGCCTGCCGCAGATCGAGGTGACCTTCGACATCGACGCCAACGGCATCGTCAGCGTCAAGGCCAAGGACAAGGGCACCGGCAAGGAGCAGGCGATCACCATCCAGGCCTCGGGCGGTCTGTCCGACGAGGAAATCGAGAAGATGGTGCGCGACGCCGAGGCCAACGCCGAAGCCGACAAGAAGCGCAAGGAACTGGTCGAGGCGAGGAACCAGGCCGAAAGCCTGATCCACTCGACCAAGAAGTCGCTGGAAGAGCATGGCGACAAGATCGACGGATCGACCGTCGAGGCCATCGAACTTGCGGTCGGCGCGCTGGAAGAGGCGCTCAAGTCCGACGATGCCGGCAAGATCAAGGGCGGCATCCACAACCTGACCGACGCTTCGATGAAGCTGGGCGAGGCCATCTACAAGGCCAGCCAGAGCGATGGCGCGGCCAAGCCGGACGATGACGAGGGTCCGCGCGGGGTTGACGACGACATCGTCGATGCCGATTTCGAGGATCTGGGCGAAGACAAGAAACGGCGCTGACGCCGCCGGAACCGGAGGGGCCGGCCTGGCTTCCAGGTCGGCCCCGCGCGTTTCCCGAAGGGATGCATGAATGGCAAAGCGCGACTATTACGAGGTTCTCGGCGTCAAGCGGGGGGCCACGGCCGACGAGATCAAGAAGGCCTTCCGCAACAAGGCCAAGGAACTCCATCCCGACCGCAACCAGGACAATCCCCAGGCCGAAGCCCAGTTCAAGGAGGTGAACGAGGCCTACGACTGCCTGAAGGATGAACAGAAGAAGGCGGCCTATGACCGCTTTGGCCATGCGGCCTTCGACGGCGGCATGGGCGGCGGGCCGCGGGGTCCGCAGGGCAACGGCGATTTCGCCAGCGCCTTCTCGGACGTGTTCGAGGATCTCTTCGGCGACTTCATGGGCGGCAGCCGGGGTGGCGGCGGCGGGCGCAACCGCGCGGCGCGCGGGTCAGACCTGCGCTACAACCTGCGCGTCAGCCTCGAGGAGGCCTTCGCCGGCGCCCAGAAGACGATCAGCGTGCCCACCGCGCTCAGCTGCGGCGCCTGCCACGGCACCGGCGCCGAAAGCGGCTCGGAACCCCAGACCTGCCCGACCTGCTCGGGCATGGGCAAGGTGCGCGCCCAGCAGGGCTTCTTCACCGTCGAGCGCACCTGCCCGACCTGCAACGGCGCCGGCCAGATCGTCAAGAACCCCTGCAAGGTCTGCCGGGGCGCGGGCCGGGTCGAGAAGGAACGGACGCTCTCGGTCAACATCCCGGCAGGGGTCGAGACCGGCACCCGCATCCGCCTTGGTGGCGAGGGCGAGGCCGGGCAGCGCGGCGGCCCGGCGGGCGACCTCTACATCTTCATCGAGGTGCGCGAGCACGCGATCTTCCAGCGCGAGGGCGTCAACCTCTATTGCCGGATCCCGGTGTCGATGACCACCGCCGCACTTGGCGGCGATGTCGAGGTGCCGACCATCGACGGCGGCCGCAGCCTGGTCAAGGTGCCGTCCGGCGCCCAGAACGGCAAGCAGATGCGGCTGAGGGGCAAGGGGATGCCGGCTCTGCGCGGCGCGGGCGTGGGCGACATGCTGATCGAATTCGCGGTCGAGACGCCGATCAACCTGACCACCCGCCAGAAAGAGCTTCTGCGCGAGTTCGAGGCGCTGAGCGAGAACAACAATCCCGAGGGTTCGACCTTCTTTTCCAAGGTCCGCAACTTCTGGGACGGGATGACCAAGTGAGCCGGGCTGCGCCCCAGCCGCCCGCCGCATCCCTGAAGGACCGCATCATCGCCCAGGCCCGGGCCGAGGGCTTCGCCGCACCCGGCTTCTGCCGGCCCGATTCCATCCCCGAGGCCGCGGGCCGGCTCGCGGCCTACCTCGCCGGAGGCCGGCAGGGCGACATGGGATGGATGGCCGAGCGCACCCACTGGCGCGGCGATCCGGCCGCGCTCTGGCCCGAGGCGCGCAGCATCATCATGCTGGCCGAACCCTACACCCCGGCCCACGACCCGCTTGCCGTCCTTGCCCGCCCCGACCGGGCGGCGATCAGCATCTATGCCCAGGGCAAGGACTATCACGACCTGGTCAAGAAGCGGCTGAAACGGCTGGGCCGCTGGCTGATCGCCACCGCCGGGGGCGAGATCAAGGTCTTCACCGACACCGCCCCGGTCATGGAAAAGCCGCTGGCGCAGGCGGCAGGGCTGGGCTGGCAGGGCAAGCACACCAACCTTCTGTCGCGCGAACTGGGCAACTGGTTCTTCCTGGGCGCGATCTTCACCACGCTCGACATCGCCCCGGACGCACCGGGGACCAGTCATTGCGGCAACTGCACCGCCTGCCTCGACATCTGCCCGACCCGCGCCTTCCCGGCTCCCTGGCAGCTCGACGCGCGGCGCTGCATCTCCTACCTGACCATCGAGCACAAGGGTCCGGTGGACGAGGAGCTGCGCCCGCTTCTCGGCAACCGGATCTACGGCTGCGACGACTGCCTCGCCATCTGTCCCTGGAACAAGTTCGCCGCCGCCGCCCGCGAGACCGGCTATGCCAGCCGCTTCGCCGAAGCGCCGCGGCTGACCGACCTTGCCCGGCTGGACGACGCCGCTTTCCGGGCGTTGTTTTCCGGCAGCCCGGTCAAGCGCATCGGGCGCGACCGGTTCGTCCGCAATGTCCTTTACGCGATCGGCAATTCGGGCGATCCCGCCCTGCTCGCCTCGGTCGTCCCCCTTCTGTCCGATGCCGACCCGGTCGTCGCCGACGCCGCCCGCTGGGCCGCCTCCCGGCTGGGCGCTGTCTGACCAGACCCGTGCAACGGCGGTGGCGGCTGGACAATCCGGGGCGGAATGCCCCACTTTCTGCCCGGAAATATCCTGGGAGTGCGGGGGCAAGGCCCCCGCCGTGAACGGAGGGGACGATGGCCGACCGGCTGAAGGGGAAGATCGCGATCATTTCGGGGGGCGCAACCGGCATGGGGGCCGCCGCGGCGCGCCTGTTTGCCGCCGAAGGGGCGGCGGTCGGCATCATCGACCGCAACACCGATGCCGGCCAGCGGCTGGCGGGCGAACTGGCCGGGTCCGGCCACCGGGCGGTCTTCGCCCGAGCCGACGTGTCGCGCAAGTCCGAGGTCGAGGAGGCGGTGGCCCGCGTCGTCGCGACCCTCGGCCCGGTCAACGTCCTGTTCAACCACGCCGGAACCATCGTCATCAAGCCCTTCCTCGAGACCGAGGAAGAGGACTGGGACTTCCTCTTCGACGTGAACGTGAAGTCGATGTACCTGATGACCCGCGCGGTCCTGCCGCACATGCTGGCCCAGGGCGGCGGCGCCATCGTCTGCACCTCATCGATCTCGGCGGTCTATGCCACCCCGAACGAGGTGCTCTATGACGCGACCAAGGGCGCCTGCCACATGTTCGCCCGCGCCATCGCCGTCGAGTTTCGCGACCGCGGCATCCGCTGCAACGCGGTCTGCCCCGGCTTCATCGAGACGCCTCACGGCCTGCGCGAGGTCCGTGAACTGACCGGGCTTGGCGTCGACGTGTCGGACGCGGCGCTGAGGGCGTCGCAGGGGCGGCTGGGGCGCCCCGAGGACGTGGCGCGCGCCGCACTCTACCTTGCCTCGGACGACGCGGATTTCGTCAACGGTGCGCAACTGTTCGTGGACAACTGCTTTTCCGCGGTCTGATCCGGGCGGCTTCATGCCGCTGTTACCCATCCTGTCAGAATCGGGTGGCATGGGGGTCGATTCGCGCGCAAGCTGTGGCGAGACGAACCGTCTGACTGGCCTGGGAGGAAAGAATGAGCCGCCACAAGATCGACAAGCGCCCTGCCACCGACGGGGGGCGTGTCAGGAATTTCTGCCGGATCGAACGGGCCGGGGCCGAGGATGCCCCCCGCCAGGCGGTGCGCAATCTGCACCAGCGGCCGCTGGCCCGCTCGGGCGCGGCCAGGATGGAGAACTATCTGCGGATCGAACGTGGGCAGACCGCGTAGACCTTACGGCTGGTGAAGCGAAAACAGAGGATTCACAGCGGACTCTTGTTGTGATTCAATGAGCGTAGACAGCAGATGGCTGGCGTGGGAGGCAATAGTGGTATCCATAGAGGCCATCGTTCGAAAGGTCATGGGCGACGACTTCATCAAGAAGGTCGTGGTGCAGCGCGACGTGAGCTATGACGGCGAACCGATCTTGAGAATTCGGGTCGTGTATGACGATGAAAGGGGCGATCCTGAAGCCAGCAAGATGATTGAGGTGACGGAACAACTTTGGCGGCTTACTTCCCAAGGCGAGGAAAAATTGTTCCCTGTAACTGACTTCGTTTCCAGTGCCGATGACACCCGCCAAGCCGCAGCAGCTTAGTCGTCAGCTTCTTCTGAGCGCGCGCAATCGCATCAACACACCTGCCGAACACAAGACGCCCGCCGATCTCCGCCGGGCTGTCAGTGACATGTACTATGCGATGTTTCATCGGGTGTGCGAGGCAGTTGTGCTTCCCCTCGGCACTGACACGTCTGGCATCGGCTTTGCGGATGCGTTTTCAACTCTGTACCGACTTCCAGATCACGCAAGCGTCGAAAACCGCTGCAAGCCTGTCGGATCTTCCACCTTTTCCAGCGCGATCAAGGACTTTGCCGCCCAACTGGTGGTCATGAAGAACAAGCGGCAGGCCGCCGACTACGATCCGTGGGCGAAGTTCGACATATCGGCTGTTCAGAACGACCTGACGATCGTCGAAAAGGTAATGTCGGGGTTCGATGCGACCGCGCCCGATGACCAGACGCGGTTCGCGTTTTTGATAGTGCGTCGCGGGAGGCCCGAACAGAAAGGTTGAACCCTACGCCCTCACCAGCTTTTCATAGTCGCCTGCCACGCGCCGGACCAGGTCGCCCACCTCGAACCTGTAGTCGCCGATCTGGCCCACAGGGGTGATCTCGGCTGCGGTGCCGGTCAGCCAGCATTGCTGGAACCCGGCCAGTTCCTCGGGCATGATGTGGCGTTCGTGGACCTTGACCTGCATGTCCTTCAGCATCCCGATCACCGTCTGGCGGGTCAGGCCGTTCAGGAAGCAGTCGGCCTTGGGGGTATGGACCTCGCCGTCCTTGACGAAGAAGATGTTGGCGCCGGTCGCCTCGGCCACATAGCCGCGGTAGTCATACATCATCGCGTCCGAACAGCCCTTGGCCTCGGCCGCGTGCTTGGACATGGTGCAGATCATGTAAAGGCCCGCCGCCTTGGCCTCGGACGGGATGGTCGCAGGGTCGGGGCGGCGCCATTTGGCGATGTCGAGCTTGGCGCCCTTCATCTTGGCGTCGCCGTAATAGTTGCCCCATTCCCAGCCGGCGACCGCCATGCGCACCGGGTTGCGCCGCGCCGACACGCCCATGTCGTCGCCCGCGCCGCGCCAGGCAACCGCGCGCACATAGGCATCGGTCCAGCCGTTGGCCTTGAGCATCGCATACTTGGCCTCCTCGATCTGGTCGACCGAATAGGGGATGTCCATGTCGAGAAGCCGGCCCGACTTCAGCAGCCGCTCGGAATGTTCGCGACCCTTGAAGATCTTGCCGTTGTAGCAGCGCTCGCCCTCGAACACCGAGGAAGCATAGTGCAGCGCATGGGTGAGGATGTGCACCTTCGCATCACGCCAGTCGACAAGCTTGCCGTCCAACCAGATTTTGCCGTCGCGATCTTCATAGGAACCGGCCATCATGCCCTCCAGCGTCCGATTTTGCGATTGTTGCGCAAGTTAGGTCCGTTTCGGACATTAAATTGCGCATTTGGTGACTTTCGCTAGCAATTGATTCTTGGAAAGTCAACATGGCTGACATAATATCGCGTTCAGGGCCGCGCGGAAACGTAATTCGGGGGTAAGATGGCCGAACCTGTGGGCATGGCGAAGCCGGGTGGCGAAAACCTGCTGTTCCTGACCGACGAGCAGCTGCGCCGCGGCGCCGAAGCCATGTTCTTCGCCTATCGCGCATTCACCGCCGATCCCGACCGCATCCTCGAGAACTACCAGTATGGCCGCGCTCACCACCGGGCGATCCACTTCATCCAGCGCCAGCCCGGCCTGAACGTCAACACGCTCCTCGCGCTCCTCGGCGTCACCAAGCAGTCGCTGAACCGGGTCTTGCGCACCCTGGTCGACGACGGGCTGGTCGCGGCCAAGGTCGGCCGGCAGGACAAGCGCGAACGCCACCTGTTCCTGACCGAAAGCGGCGCGGCGCTCGAGCGCGAACTGTCGGACGCGCAGCGCAACCGGATGCGCGCCGCCTACCGCCAGGCCGGGCCGACGGCGGTCGCCGGGTTCCGCCAGGTGCTCGAGGCGATGATGGACCCCGACCTGCGGCGCTTCTACAATCAGATGAGGGACGGCAACCCATGACGGCGGGCACCGAGGTTCATCTTCTGATCGTCGACGACGACGAACGGATCCGCGGGCTCTTGCAGAAGTTCCTGATCAAGTACGGCTTCCTGGTGACGGCTGCGCGCGACGCCGGCCATGCCCGGCGCCTGCTGGGCGGCCTCGAGTTCGACCTGATCGTGCTGGACGTGATGATGCCGGGCGAGGATGGCATCAGCCTGACCCGCGACCTTCGGCGCAGGCTGGCGACGCCGATCCTGCTGCTTACCGCCAAGGGCGAGACTTCGGACCGGATCACCGGGCTCGAGGCCGGCGCGGACGATTATCTGGCCAAGCCGTTCGAGCCCAAGGAGCTTCTGCTGCGGATCAACGCGATCCTGCGCCGCACGCCGACGCCGGTGGCGATCCGGGCGCCGAAGGTGCTGAATTTCGGCCCGGTCCGCTATGACGCCGACCGCGGCGAGATGTGGCGCGGCGAGGATCTGGTGCGCCTGACCGCGACCGAGGCGGCGCTGATGCGCATCCTTGCCGCGCGGCCGGGCGAGGCGGTCAGCCGGACCCAGCTTGTCGACGAGCTGGGCCGCGGCGGCGAGCCGACGCAGGAGCGCGCGGTCGACGTGCAGATCACCCGGCTGCGCCGCAAGTTCGAATCCGATCCCAGGATGCCCCGCTATCTCCAGACCGTGCGCGGCGCGGGCTACATGCTGGCGCCCGAATAGGCGCGCCGGGGCCTGCGGGTATTCGGGCATGGAACAGCCGGCAGCGGAGCCTGCGAAATGACCACCGTTCTTCTGACCCACCCTGCCGGACTCGACCATGAGACCCCGCGCGGCCACCCAGAACGGGCGGCGCGGCTGGAGGCGATCCTGGCCGCTCTCGAGGAGGGGCGGTTCGCGGGCCTTGACCGCCGCGCCGCGCCCCTGGCCCCGGAGGAGGAACTGTTGCGCTGCCATGCGCCGGACCATCTGGACCGGCTGCGCGCCCTGCGCCCGGCGCGGGGTATCGTGGCGCTGGACGGCGATACATTCATTTCGCCCGCAACCTGGGAGGCGGCGCTGCGGGCGGTGGGCGCGGCCGGCGCCGCCGTCGATGCGGTGCTGGCGGGCGAGGCCGCCAACGCCTTTGTCGCCATGCGCCCGCCCGGCCATCATGCCGAGCGCGACCGGGCGATGGGCTTCTGCCTGTTCTCGACCGTGGCGATCGCGGCGAAACGGGCGCTGGATCGCCACGGCCTGCCCCGCGTCGCTGTCCTCGACTTCGACGTGCATCACGGCAATGGCACCCAGGACTGCCTGTGGGACGAGGCGCGGGCAATGGTCGTCTCGTCGCACCAGATGCCGCTCTATCCCGGAACCGGGCACCCGGACGAGATGGGCGCGCATGGGCAGATCCTGAACCTGCCGCTGGCGCCCGGATCCGGCAGGCAGGCCATGCGCGGCGCCTGGCAGGCGGCGCTGGCAAAGGTGCGCGCCTTCGCGCCCGACCTGCTTCTGGTCAGCGCGGGGTTTGATGCCCACCGCGACGACCCGCTGGGCGGTCTGGCCTGGACCGGGGACGACTTCGCCTGGCTGACCGGCGCGATCTGCGACCTTGCCGACGATTGCTGCGGCGCGCGGGTGGTATCCGTTCTGGAGGGTGGCTATGATCTTGACGCGCTTGCGGCCTCGGTCGCGGTGCATGTCGGAACATTGATGGAGCGGGGCGCATGAGCGACGGCAGGGAAGTGACGTTCGAGGCGGCGATGGCCGAACTTGAGGATGTCGTGCGCAAGCTTGAATCCGGCAGCGTCGAACTGGAAAAGTCGATCGAGCTTTATGAACGCGGTGCCGCGCTGAAGGCGCTCTGCGAGAAGAAGCTGAAAGAGGCCGAAGAGCGCGTCGAGAAGATCACGCTGGGGGCGTCGGGCAACCCGGTGGGCACCGCCCCGGCCGAAGGTCTCTGAGTGTTCGCCGAACGACTGCTGGCGGCGCAGCGCGCCGTCCAGCACCGCCTGGATGCTTCCCTTGCCGACCGCGCCGACGTGCCGGTCGTCCGTGCCATGCGCTACGCGCTGCGCGGCGGCAAGCGGCTGCGCGCCTTCCTTGTGCTGGAATCGGCGGCGCTTCACGGGATCGGCGATGCCCTTTCGGCGGCGGCGGCGGTCGAGGCGCTGCACGCCTATTCGCTGGTCCATGACGACCTGCCCTGCATGGACGACGACGACCTGCGCCGCGGCCAGCCCACCGTCCATGTCCGCTGGGACGAGGCGACGGCGGTTCTTGCCGGCGATGCCTTGCAGACCCTGGCGTTCGAGCTCTGCTGCGACCCCGCCCTCGGCCCCCGCCGCATCGACCTGGTCACCGCGCTTGCCCGCGCCTCGGGCGCCGAAGGGATGGTCCTGGGCCAGGCCCTCGACATCGCGGCCGAGGCGGCGGCGGCGCCGCTGACGCTGGACGAGATCACCCGGCTTCAGTCGGGCAAGACCGGGGCGCTGATCTCGTTCGCCGCCGAAGCGGGGGCGATCCTCGCCGGCGCCGATCGCTCGGCGCTTGCCGCCTATGCGCAGGCCCTGGGGCTGGCTTTCCAGATCGCCGACGACATCCTTGACGTGAGCGGCGATCCCGCCAAGACCGGCAAGCGGCTGGGCAAGGATGCGGGCGCCGGCAAAGCCACGTTCGTCTCGCTTCTCGGCCTCGACGCGGCGCGGGCGCGGGCGCATGATCTGGTCCGGCAGGCCGAGGCGGCACTTGCCGGATATGGCCCCGCGGCAGACGGCTTGAGGCAGGCCGCGCATTTCGTTATCCAGCGCGAAAGCTGAAAGGTTGCGATGAGCGAGCGCCCCCCCACCCCCACCCTCGACCGCGTCAGGGTGCCCTCGGACCTCAGGGGCTTGAGCGACCGCGACCTCGCGGTGCTGGCCGACGAACTGCGCGCCGAGACGATCAGCGCCGTGTCGGTCACCGGGGGGCATCTGGGCGCGGGCCTTGGCGTGGTCGAACTGACCGTGGCGCTCCATGCGGTGTTCGACACGCCGCGCGACAAGCTGATCTGGGACGTGGGCCACCAGTGCTATCCCCACAAGATCCTGACCGGGCGCCGCGACCGCATCCGTACGCTGCGCCAGAAGGGCGGGCTGTCGGGCTTCACCAAACGCTCGGAAAGCCCTTATGACCCGTTCGGGGCGGCCCATTCCTCGACCTCGATCTCGGCCGCGCTCGGCTTTGCGGCCGCCCGCGACCTCGGCGGCGACCCGGGCGACGCGATCGCGGTGATCGGCGACGGCGCGATGAGCGCCGGCATGGCCTACGAGGCGCTGAACAACGCCGGCCACCTGAAAAAGCGCCTGTTCGTCATCCTGAACGACAATGAGATGTCGATCGCGCCGCCGGTGGGCGCCATGTCCGCCTATCTGACGCGGCTCTATACCGAAGGCCCGTTCCAGGAGCTGAAGGCAGCGGCCAAGGGCGCGGTCAGCCTGTTGCCCGGGCCGCTGCAGGAAGGGGCGCGGCGGGCCAAGGACATGCTGAAAGGCATGGCG
The DNA here is from genome assembly GCA_018240425.1 of Pseudomonadota bacterium. Lineage (GTDB taxonomy): Bacteria > Pseudomonadota > Alphaproteobacteria > Rhodobacterales > Rhodobacteraceae > TMP-24. The sequence goes on from JAFEFU010000012.1 coordinate 86,720, forward strand.
CTGGGCGGCACCCTCTTCGAGGAGCTGGGCTTTTCCTATGTCGGGCCGATCGACGGGCACGACATGGACATGCTTCTGTCGGTGCTCCGCACGGTCAAGGCGCGGGCGACCGGGCCGATGCTCATCCATGTGCTGACCAGGAAGGGCAAGGGCTATCCGCCGGCCGAACAGGCTGCCGACAAGGGTCACGCCACCGCCAAGTTCGACGTGGTGACGGGCGAGCAGAAAAAGGCTGCGTCCAACGCGCCCTCCTACACCAAGGTCTTTGCCCAGAGCCTGATCAAGGAGGCGACCCGCGACGACCGGATCGTGGCGATCACCGCCGCCATGCCGGACGGCACCGGGCTGAACCTCTTCGCCGAACGCTTTCCGCGCCGCTGTTTTGATGTGGGCATTGCCGAACAGCATGCCGTGACCTTTGCCGCCGGGCTGGCCGCCGGGGGAATGAAGCCCTTCTGCGCGCTTTACTCGACCTTCCTGCAACGGGGTTACGATCAGGTCGTGCATGACGTGGCGATCCAGCGCCTGCCGGTGCGTTTCCCCATCGACCGCGCCGGGCTGGTCGGCGCCGACGGGGCGACGCACGCCGGGGCCTTCGACATCGCCTATCTCGCCAACCTGCCCGATTTCGTGGTGATGGCCGCGGCGGACGAGGCCGAGCTGGTGCACATGGTCGCCACGGCTGCGGCCATCGACGACCGGCCCTCGGCCTTCCGCTTTCCGCGCGGCGACGGGGTCGGGGTCGAACTGCCCGAACGCGGCCAGCCGCTGGAGATCGGCCGCGGCCGCATCGTCGCCGAAGGCGGCCGCGTCGCGATCCTGTCGTTCGGCACCCGCCTGGCCGAGGTTCTGAAGGCCCGCGAGTCGCTGGCAGGCCGCGGCCTCGCCCCGACCGTCGCTGACGCGCGCTTTGCCAAGCCCTTGGACCGCGACCTGATCCTGCAACTCGCGCGCGACCACGAGGCGCTGATCTGCGTCGAGGAAGGCGCCATCGGCGGCTTTGGCAGCCATGTGGCGCAATTGCTGGCCGAGGAAGGCATCTTCGACCGCGGCCTGAAGTTCCGCTCGATGGTGCTCCCCGACATCTTCATCGATCAGGCCAGCCCCGAGGACATGTATGCGGTGGCCGGCATGAACGCCCCCCAGATCGAGGCGAAGGTGCTGGAGGTGCTGGGGGTGGCGAGGGTGGCGCAGAGAGCATAACGAATGTCTATTCCTGATTATGAGACGATGATGCGCCCATTTCTCGCTGCTATAGCGGAAGGCGCCAGAAACGTTTCCGAAGCGATTCCGGCTTTGAAATTGGCGTTCGACATTTCGGATACCGAAGCGGAGGAGATGCTGCCGAGCGGGCGGATAACAGTCTTGGCAAGCCGGGCCCATTGGGCGAGGACATACCTTTCCAGTGCAGGTTGCCTTACCAGCCCCAAACGCAACCTGCATATCATTACTGATCGTGGACGCGAACTTCTCAAATCCAACCTTTCACGAATTGACAACGCGACCCTTGACCAGTTCCCCGAGTTTGTTGCTTGGCGCGCAAAGTCCGCCGCGGAAAAAGACGCGGCTCTTGCATCTCCCGATCAAGTCGGAAAGGCGAATGCCACTGCCTCAAAGACGCCGGAGGATTTGATCGAAACGGCGTATGCTGAGATCGAGGCTGTCCTTGCTGGCGAAATTATCGCAGCAGTCCAGAGTCTTTCTCCGCAGCAATTCGAGCAGCTCATCGTCGATCTGCTCCTCGCAATGGGCTATGGCGGCGGCGATCCGACGATGGGCGACCGTATCGGGAAGTCCGGCGACGGTGGAATTGATGGAATCATCAATGAAGATGCGCTTGGCCTGGATGCGGTTTATGTCCAAGCCAAACGCTATGCGTCCGAATCCAAGATCGGGCGACCCGCCCTTCAGGCATTCGTTGGATCATTGACAGGTGAGGGCGCGACAAAGGGTGTATTCGTCACGACCTCGGATTTTTCGAAGGAAGCGCGAGAATATCTGAACAAAGTTCAGCACCGAATAGTCCTTGTGAATGGTGATCGGCTCGCGCGACTGATGATCCAGCATGAAGTCGGCGTCCGTGCGCGGAAGGCATATGTTCTGCGCACGGTTGATGAGGATTACTTCTCACAAGTGTGAGGGCAGCGGCCTCGCCCCCTTCGTCGCTCGTCAGGCTGCCGTCCGCGGCAGCCGCCAGCCCCGCCTTGGAAAATGGCAGGTGTAGCCGTTCGGGATGCGTTCCAGATAGTCCTGATGCTCGGGCTCGGCCTGCCAGAACGCCCCCGCCGCCTTCACTTCGGTCACCACCCTGCCCGGCCACAGGCCCGAGGCGTTCACGTCGGCGATGGTGGCCAGCGCCTCGTCGCGCTGCGCGTCCGAGGTGAAATAGATGCCCGAACGGTAGGAGGGGCCGAGGTCGTTGCCCTGGCGGTTCAGGGTCGTCGGGTCGTGGATCTGGAAGAAGAATTCCAGGATCTGCCGGAAACTCAGTCTCGCCGGGTCGAAGATCACCTCGATCGCCTCGGCGTGGGTACCGTGGTTGCGGTAGGTGGCGTTGGCCACGTCGCCGCCGGTGTAGCCCACCCGGGTCGCGATCACGCCCGGCATGCGGCGGATCAGATCCTGCATCCCCCAGAAGCAGCCGCCAGCCAGTATCGCGGTTTCCTGCGCCATCACTTGCCTCCTCTGATCCTGTCCACGAACTCTCCGTATCCCTCGGCCGCCAGCCGGTCGAGTGGGATGAAGCGCAAGGACGCCGAGTTGATGCAATAGCGCAGGCCGCCCTGGTCGCGCGGGCCGTCCGTGAACACATGGCCCAGATGGCTGTCGCCGTGGTGCGAACGGACCTCGGTGCGGAGCATGCCGTGCGTGGTGTCGTGGAATTCGTCGACGTGGCCGGCCTCGACCGGTCGGGTAAAGCTCGGCCAGCCGCAGTGGCTGTCGAACTTGTCGTCCGAGGAAAACAGGGGTTCGCCCGACACGACATCGACATAAAGGCCGGGTTCCTTGTGGTCCCAGAATTCGCCGGTGAAGGGCCGTTCGGTGCCGTCGGTCTGGGTGACGCGGAACTGTTCGGGGGTCAGGCGGGCGATGGCGTCTTCGGTCTTGGCGTAGGATTTCGTCGTGGTGGACATGTCGTCTCCCTCTCTGGCCGGTCATGCTGCGGCGATATGGCGCAGAAAGAAAGCCCGGCAACCCTTTGCTTCACCCGATCACGCCAGTTTGTGCCGGCGCGCGGAATTGACTGGACGGATCGCGCGGGCGGGCGCAGCCTCGCGCCGCGAACCAGGACGCGAAGGGGGACGCCATGAGTCTGGCCGTGGAACTGCCGCGCAAGACGCGCGAACTGCACAATCATCATTTCGATTCGACGGTCTGGAACGGCTTTCCGTTCCGCGACGACGACATCGTCATCGCCACCTATGCGAAATCCGGCACGACATGGATGCAGCAGATCGTCAGCCAGCTGATCTTCGACGGGGCCGAGGGCCTGCCGGTGGCGGAGATGTCGCCCTGGCTGGACCTGCGCGTCCCGCCCAAGGAGGTGAAGCTGCCGGCGGTCGCCGCCCAGACCCACCGGCGGTTCCTGAAGACGCACCTGCCGGTCGATGCGCTCGTCTTCTCGCCGAAGGCCAGGTACATCTACATCGGCCGCGACGGGCGCGATGTCATGTGGTCCATGCACAACCACCACATCACCGCCAATGCAGGCTGGTATGACGCGCTGAACAACACGCCCGGCCTTGTCGGCCCGCCGATAGGCCCGCCGCCCGCCGATCCGGCCGAGTATTTCACCACCTGGCTTCGCCAGGACGGATTCCCGCTCTGGCCCTTCTGGGAGAACGTGCGCAGCTGGTGGGCGATCCGCGACCTGCCGAACGTGCATCTGGTGCATTTCGCCGACCTCAAGCGCGACCTCGCGGGCGAGATCCGAAAGATCGCCGGCTTTCTGGGCATCAGGCCCGATGCGGCCCACTGGGAGGACATCCTGCGCCATTGCTCGTTCGACTACATGAAGACCAATGCCACCGCCTCGGTGCCGCTTGGCGGAGCCTTCTGGGATGGCGGCGCCCAGACCTTCATCCACAAGGGCGTCAACGGGCGCTGGACGGAAAGCCTCGATCCTGCGGTATCGCGCGAGTACGAGGCGCGGGCGCTGGCCGAGCTTGGCCCCGAGGCCGCGGGCTGGCTGGCGAACGGTTCGGGCTGACGGCGCGCGCTGACGGGGCAGGGCGTCGCGGCACGGCTTGACATTGGCGGGCGCGCAGACTTGGTTGCCCGTCAGCAGGAGCCGCCGTTGACAGCATCCGTATTCTTCCTCGTCCTCTGCGCGGCGGCGCTTCATGCCGGCTGGAATGCCATCGTCAAGGGCTCGGGCGACAAGTTCGCGGCGGCGGTCGGCATCTGCCTGTCGGCTGCGCTCATCGCCTTGGCCGCGCTGCCCTTCGTCGCCGCACCGGCGCGAGTGAGCTGGCCCTACATCAGCGCCTCGATGGTCCTGCAGACCACTTATTTTTCACTGGTGGCGGCGGCCTACGGGCGCGCGGACATGAGCCTTGCCTATCCGGTGATGCGCGGCGGCGCGCCGATGATCGTGGCGCTGGCCTCGGGCGTCCTCTTCGGAGAACGCCTGCCCGCAGCCGGCTGGCTGGGTGTGGCGCTGATCTCGGGCGGCATCCTGTCGCTGGCGCTGGTCGGGCGCCACGGGTCGCGGACCGGGCTGGGGCTCGCGCTTCTGAACACCTGCGTGATCGCCACCTACACGCTGACCGACGCGGCGGGGGTGCGGCTTTCAGGCGCTCCGATCGGCTATACGCTTTGGGTCTGCATCGTGACCGCGCCGCCGGTCATGGCGCTGGCGCTCTGGCGGCGCGGGCCGGCGCTGATCGGCCAGCTGGCGCGGAACTGGCGCGACGGGCTGATCGGCGGCTTCGGCACCATGACCTCTTATGGTGTGGCGCTCTGGGCGATGACGCTGGCGCCGGTGGCGATGGTGGCGGCGCTGCGCGAGACCTCGATCCTGTTCGCCACCGGGATTTCGGCGCTGGTCCTGGGCGAAAAGGTGGGCCTGCCGCGCGTCGGCGCCGTTCTCCTGATCGCCGCCGGTGCCGCCACCCTACGCCTCGTCTGACGAAAGAAGCGCCGCCAGCCCCTCGCGGTAGGTCGGGAAGGCCAACCGCACCCCCAGTTCGCGCCGGATGCGGTCGTTCCTGACCCGTTTCGATTCCGAATAGAAGCTGCGCGCCAGATCGCTCATCCTTGCCTCTTCGAACCGGACCGCGGGCGGATCGGGCAGGCCCAGCAGCCGCGCGGCGTGGCGGAGCACATCCTCGGGGGGCGAGGGCTCGTCGTCGCAGACGTTGTAGGCCCGCCCCGGCGCCGGTGCGGCCATCGAGACGGCAAGCACCGCCGCCAGATCGTCGACATGGATGCGACTCATGTACTGGCCGTCCTTGACGATCAGCCGCGCCGTCCCGTCGCGCACCTTCGCGAACGGTCCGCGCCCGGGGCCATAGATGCCGGCCAGGCGGAAGACGTGCAGCGGCAGGTCCGGAACCGCGCGCCACTGGTCCTCGGCCAGCTTGCGCCAGCGGCCGCGCTCGGTCGAGGGCGTCAGGGGCGTGTCCTCGTCGACCCAGGCGCCGCGATGGTCGCCGTAAACCCCGGTGGTCGAGAGATAGCCCGCCCATCGAAGGTGGGCGGCGGCCTGCGCGATCCCGTCCCGGTGGCAGGCCAGGACCGGATCGCCATCCGCCCCCGCCCCGATCGAGGCCAGAAGATGCGTCGCGCGCCGCAGGGCCGGGGCAAGGGCGGTTCCCGGCCAGATCAGCGGCTCGATCCCGGCCGCCGCCAGCCGGGCGGCCTTGTCGGGGCTGCGGGTGGTGCCGATCACCTGCCAGCCCCCGGGCAGAAGGCGGCGGGCCAGGGCCTGCGCGGTATAGCCCATGCCGAGAACGAAAAGAGTGCGTGTCATGGCGGGACTATTCCGCGCAGCGGGCCAAAGGGCAAGGGCGGCGGGGCGGTCTCAGTCCGCCTTCGGCGCCGCCCGGTCCACATGTCCAAGATCGCGGGCGGGATCGATGCGGTCACGCACCATCTGTTTCAGCGCCTTCACGTCGGGAAATCCGCCGTCGCGCTTTCGCTCCCAGATCAGGGCGCCGTCCAGACGGATCTCGAACACACCGCCGGTGCCGGGGCGCAGCGTCACCCCGCCCAGGTCGGTGCCGAAGGTCTGCAACAGTTCCTGCGCCATCCAGGCCGAGCGCAAGAGCCAGTTGCACTGGGTGCAGTAGGTCAGCGAGATCAGCGGCGCCTTGCCGGTTTCGGTCATTCTCTGGCATCCTTTCGCCCTGCAGGGCCTGCCCCGCCCGACAATCCCGCCGCCAAGGCTGGATTGTCCAATCCTTGCCACAAATGATTGCCGCCGCGAACGCGCCGGATCAATTGGGGTTTTGCGCCGGGAATCGACCGTGCTAGACAGGGCATATCACTGGAAACGCCGGGACTCCCGTCCTCGGGGTGACGCCGCCGATGCGGCCAAAATAGGTCTGACCAGCAATGAACAGGATCGCAATTCTTGCCGCGGCCGCACTGGCGCTCTACCCGGTGGCGGCGCTGGCCTACATCGGCCCCGGCGTGGGCGCGGGCGCCTTCGGGGCCATCATCGGGGTGATCGGCTCGATCTTCCTGGCGATCTTCGCTGTCGTCTGGTACCCGATCAAGCGCCTCATCAAGGGCAAGAAGAAGCCGTCCGCCGGCGCCGCGAAGGCCAAAGCCGACTGATGCTGTTCTGGATACTGGTGGTCGGCGCGGCGCTTGCGGCCAGCGAGGCGTTCCTGCGCCTGCCGATCATGTCACAGATTGCGGCGGTGGGGGGACACGCGCAAAAGGCGATGCGGGTGCTGCGCTCGGCGCGGATTTCCGACCACTGGAAGGAACGGGTGCTGCCCGCCTATGCGCTGAGGATCGGCACCGGATCCGTCGTCTTCTTCCTGCTTCTGTGCACGGCGCTCCTGCCGGTGCTGCTGGCCGGGCTGCTTTACTCCGGTGGTCTTGTCGCCTGGGCCGAGGCGCTGATGCGGCCCCTGGTCATCCTGGTCCTGTGCGTGGTGTCGCTGGCCTATATCTGGCTCAGACAGAAAGCGCCGGCCAAGGCGTCGGTCTCGGACTATTCGGCCCTTGACCAGACCCTGCACCGGCTGGCGCTCGGCTCGGCCCCGGTCGCCGAAATGACCCATGACATCGAACGCGGGATGTTCCTGAAATCCGCGCCCGAGGACGAGGGCCGCCATGTGTTCGTGACCGGCCTGGCGCGGGCCGGGACCACCATCCTCATGCGCGAGATCCACCGCACCGGCCAGTTCGGATCGCTGACCTATGCCGACATGCCCTTCGTCCTGGCGCCGAACCTCTGGGCGCGGCTGTCGTCGAAGGGCGCAAAGCCCGGCCCACGGGCCGAGCGCGCCCACGGCGACGGGATCGAGGTCGACACCCAAAGTCCCGAGGCACTGGACGAGGTCTATTGGCGCATCTTCGATGGCGCTTCCTACATCCGCCCCGACGGGCTGGTCCCCCACGCGCCCGACCCCGACCTGATCGCCGGCTACCGCGATCTGATCCGCCTGGTCCTGCGCAAGACCGGGACGGCGCGCTATGTCTGCAAGAACAACAACAACATCCTCAGGATCGGCAGCCTGGCCGCCGCGATGCCAGATGCGCAGTTCCTGGTGCCGCTGCGCGACCCGCTGACCCATGCCGCGAGCCTCCTGACCCAGCACCAGCGCTTCCTGAACTCGGACCCGTTCGTGCGCGACTACATGACCTGGCTCGGCCATCATGAATTCGGCGCCACCCACCGGCCCTTCCTGTTCGGCGACCGGCCCGAGGGCGATCCGCTGACGCTCGACTACTGGCTGCGGGTCTGGATCGCCGCCTACGGCGCGCTCGACCTGGCCGAGGCGGGGGCGGCGAACATCTGCTTCGTGCCCTACGAGCCCCTCGGCGCCGACCCGGCGGTCTGGCAGGCGGTTGCGCGCAGGATCGGGGTCGAGCCGCGTGCCGCCGCCGAACTGCGCAGCGTCACCGAAAAGCCGCCGGGCGCCCATGATCCGGCGCTGGCGGCGACGGCCCGCGCCCTTCATGCCCGCCTGACCCCGCGCGGATTTGCAAAGCTCGGCCTGCGCTGACCGGGCTAACAGGGCGTCATGAAACCGTCGTGATCCCCTGCGAGAGCAGGCCGCAGGCGATGCTTGCACTGGCGCGGGCCATCTGCCAGATTTCGGCATGAAACACGAAACCCCTCCCCTTCCGTCATGGCCCGAGGCCGCGCCGCGTCTGGTGGCGGTAGCGGCGGGCCGCGCGCTGCTGGCCAAGGCCGCCAACGTCCTGGCCCTTGTCTACATCCCCGAGCTGCGTCTGTCCGACCTTGGCCTTGTCGATGTGGGCCGCTACCAGTTCACCTCCCTTACCGAATGATCGAAATGTCCTACCTGTCCCCGCGCACCCCGGCCCCCGAGGCCTTTCACGATGCCGAAGCGGCGGTCTCGCGGCTCGAGGCGCTCTATTTCCAGGCCACCCATTTCCTGGCCGGCCACTTCGCGCGAACCCTGAAGGGCGAACGGCCGCCCACGCCGGTGCGCGCCTATTACCCCGAGGTGCGCATCACCACGACCAGCCATGCGGGGACCGACAATCGCCTGAGCTACGGCCATCTGCCCGTGCCGGGAACCTATGTCGCCACCATCACCCGGCCCGACCTCTTCCGGCACTATCTGGTGCAGCAGCTTGACCTTCTGATGCGCAACCACGGGGTGGCGGTCGAGGTCGGCCCCAGCCTGACGCCGATGCCGCTGCATTTTGCCATGACGCTGAACCCCGATTTCGCGGTTCCGCAGGAAAGCGTGCTGGACTTTCCCTTGCGCGATATCTTCGACGTGCCCGACCTGACCACGACCAACGACGATATCGTCAACGGCACCGCGCGGCCGAACCCGGACGGATCGGGCCATCTCGCGCCCTTCACAGCGCAGCGGATCGACTATTCGCTGGCGCGGCTGTCGCACTATACCGCGACCGCGCCCGAGCATTTCCAGAACCACGTCCTCTTCACCAACTACCAGTTCTACGTCGACGAGTTCGAGAACTTCGCCCGCAAGGCCCTGTCCGATCCGGCCTCGGGCTACACCAGCTTTGTCGGGCCCGGCAATACCGAGATCACCGCCGCGGACGGGGTCATGCCCGACCTGCCCCGCCTGCCGCAGATGCCGACCTATCACCTGAAGCGGCGCGGCGGGCAGGGGATCACGCTGGTCAACATCGGGGTCGGCCCGTCGAACGCCAAGACCGCGACCGACCATATCGCGGTGCTGCGCCCCCATGCCTGGCTGATGGTCGGCCATTGCGCCGGGCTGAGGAACTCGCAGTCCCTGGGCGATTTCGTCCTTGCCCACGCCTATGTCCGCGAGGATCACGTCCTTGACGCCGACCTGCCGATATGGGTGCCGATCCCGCCGCTTGCCGAAATCCAGATCGCGCTTCAGGAGGCGGTCGCCGAGGTGACCGAATTGGAGGGCTACGAGCTGAAGCGCATCATGCGCACCGGCACCGTTGCCACCATCGACAACCGCAACTGGGAACTCCGCGACAAGTCCGGCCCGGTCCAGCGCCTGTCGCAGTCGCGCGCCATCGCGCTCGACATGGAAAGCGCCACGATCGCCGCCAACGGTTTCCGCTTCCGCGTTCCCTACGGCACGCTTCTGTGCGTGTCCGACAAGCCCCTGCACGGCGAGTTGAAACTGCCCGGCATGGCCACCGAATTCTACCGCACCCAGGTCAGCCGCCACCTTCTGATCGGCGTGCGCGCAATGGAAAGGCTGCGCGACATGCCGCTGGAACGCATCCACAGCCGCAAACTTCGTAGCTTTGAGGAAACAGCCTTCCTCTGACCTGACGAAATGCCGCGCATATTGCGGAAAATCTCTTGCCTGCCCCGCAAAACAATGTGAAGCACCACCAGTGGCTGTGAAATGCCGATAATGACCCCCAAGAGACGGGGCCAGTGAGGAGACAGACATGTCCAAACCCATGACCAAGACCCAGCTTGTCGCGGCGCTTGCCGATGCGATGGGCTCTGACAAGAAGACCGCCTCGGGCGCGCTGGACGCGATCGCCGATGTCGTCGCCCGCGAAGTCGCCAACGGCGGCGCAGTCACGCTGCCCGGGATCGGCAAGGTCGTGTGCCGCGCCCGCCCGGAGCGTCAGGTCCGCAATCCCGCCACCGGCGAAACCGTGACCAAGGCCGCCGACAAGGTCGTCAAGATCTCGATCGCCAAGTCGCTGAAGGACAGCGTCAACGGCTGACATCCGCGCGAACCGCGTGACGCCAGTGCCGGGCTGCCCTTCGGGCGGCCCTTTTCCTTGACGCGGGTCCAGCCTTGCCAATGGCACGCGGGCGCCTGACGGGCGGCATCAGAACCTGCGGAAGAAGTCCCAGATTTCATCAGGCGCCGAAATGTCGTGGTTCATCGGCCCGGCCAGCCAGCGCGGCAGGGCGGCACCCTTGCCCGGCCAGCCGTGGCCCCCGCCCTCGACCCGGTCGAGCCGCACCGGCGCCCGGCAGTCGCGCCCGGCCAGGCGGGCGACTGCCCCCGAGCGCCGCATTTCGGAAAGGCCCGTGCAGCCGTTCCGGCGCAGGAAGACCGCGACCGTGTCGTCGGCGGACCGGACCCGGTCACGCGCCCGTCCAAAGACCGTCACCCGCCCGCCGTCGTAGGGGACGACGGGATCGGCCGTCCCCTCGACGAGCAGGAACCCGAGCGGCGCGCCCGAGGCACAGTCGCGCTCCTGCGACAGGGGAAGCGTCATCGAGACCGGCGCGATCGCCCGGATCAGGCCTTTCGTCCGGCAGCCCAGCATGTAGCTTGCCTGCCCGCCGCGCGACACGCCGGTGGCGAAGATCCGGCGCCTGTCCACCACGTGATCGGCCGATACCCGTGCGATCAGGCCGGTGAGAAACCCCAGATCGTCGCGGCGCGGCGAAAGGCGCTCCGAGATCTCGCCGCTGCCCGTATCCCAGATGCGGCCGACCGCATCGGGATAAAGGACAAGAAAACCGTCGCGTTCGGCCAGTTCGTCAAAGCGCCCGCCGGTCGAGCGGCGCACCTCTGCCGCCGAGCCGCCACCGCCATGCAGGACAAGCACCAGCGGGCGCGGACCGTCCGGCAGGCGTTCGGGCACATAAAGGAGGTAGTCGCGCCGCGCGCCGTCAAAGGCCATCTGCAACCGTTCGATGCCGGCCTCGGCCGGCTGCGACAACAAAAGGACGGACAGGGCCGCGTTCAGCAGGCGCATCATGGTTCCTCCGCACTGACCTTCTGCCTATACGGCGGGGGCGGCGGTTTCCGTCGCCGTCACCAGTCGGCGGGCCGGGCCTGCAACTCGCGCGCCAGGTCGCGCAACCAGCGCCGCATTGCCTCGGCCCGCTCGGCAGCCAGTTTGCGACCGGTCGCGGTCAGCATCCCCTCGGGCAGTTTCAACAGCTTGACGGCGAAATGATCGAGCGCATAGGCACGGTCGTCTGCGGCGCGGTCGCGGGCGAAGGGATCGTCGGCGTCAAACAGCGGCCGGCCCAGCGCCCCGGCCACGGCAAAGCAGCGGGCGATGCCGATGGCGCCCAGCGCCTCGATCCGGTCGGCGTCGCGCAGGATCGCCGCTTCGGGCAAAAGCGGCTCTATCCCGGCCGAATAGCTGTGCGCCTCGATGGCGTGACGCGCCACCGCGATCTCGCGCGCAGCGAAGCCCAGGGCCTCCATCACCGGCCCGGCTGCGGTCGCCGACAGGGCCGAGGCCCGCGCCCGATCGGGATGGTCCTTGGGCAGGGTGACCAGGTCGTGCAGATAGGCCGCCGCCATCAGCACCGGCGAGGGGTCGTGCCCCTCGCCCAGCGCGATGGCGCGGGCGTTCATCCACACCCGGTCGGCATGGGCAAGGTCATGGGCGGCATCGCCGCCGCCGTCCTCGAGCACCTGCGCCAGCGCCGCGCGCAGGTTGCGCCGCAGGTCGCTGGTCAGGCTCACAGTCCGATCCTGCCGCGCTGGCCGCCGGTCTGGCCCCCGGTCTGGCCGCGGTCGCGCAGAAGGTGATCGACGAGGACGCAGGCCATCATCGCCTCGCCCACCGGAACGGCGCGGATGCCGACACAGGGGTCGTGGCGGCCCTTGGTCACCAGATCGGTCTCGTCCCCGCCCACCGTCACCGTCCGGCGCGGCGTCAGGATCGACGAGGTGGGCTTGACCGCGAACCGGCAGACCACGTCCTGCCCGGTGGAAATCCCGCCCAAGATGCCGCCCGCATGGTTCGACAGGAACATCGGCCCGTCATTGCCCATGCGGATCTCGTCGGCGTTCTCGACGCCGGTCAGTTCCGCCGCCGCCATCCCCTCGCCGATCTCGACGCCCTTGACGGCATTGATCGACATCATCGCCGCCGCCAGATCGGCGTCGAGCTTGCCATAGATCGGCGCGCCGAGACCCGCCGGCACCCCGCGCGCCACCACCTCGATCACCGCGCCGACCGAATTGCCGTCCTTGCGCAGGTCGTCCAGCGCCGCGGCCCAGACCGAGGCCGCCGCCGCATCCGGGCACCAGAAGGGATTGCGCTCGACCTCCTCCATGTCGAACCGGTCGCGGTCGGCACGGAGCCGCCCCATCTGCACCATGTAACCCTGAATCTCGATCCCCGGCGCCAGAAGCTTCAGCACCTCGCGCGCCACGCCGCCCGCCGCCACCCGCGCCGCGGTTTCCCGCGCGCTGGACCGCCCGCCGCCGCGCGGATCGCGGATGCCGTACTTCTGCCAATAGGTGATGTCGGCATGACCGGGCCGGAAGCTCTGGGCGATGTCGCCATAATCCTTCGACCGCTGGTCGGTGTTTTCGATCATCAACTGGATCGGCGTGCCGGTGGTGCGCCCTTCATAGACGCCCGACAGGATCTGCACGGCGTCCGGTTCGCGCCGCTGGGTCGTGTACTTGTTCTGCCCCGGTTTGCGCCGGTCCAGCCAGTGCTGGATCACCCCCTCGGCCAGCTCCACGCCGGGCGGGCAGCCATCCACCGTCGCGCCCAACGCCGGCCCGTGGCTTTCGCCCCAGGTGGTGACGCGGAAAAGGTGGCCGAAGGTGTTGAAACTCATGGGCTAGGCTCCTGTCCTGATCGCGGCATAGCGGCGGGCGGCGGGCGGCTCAAGACTTTTCCCGCTTGCGTCCGCGCGCCCCGGCGCTATGGTGCGCCCCACCTCGGGGTGCCCTGTTCTCAGGGCTGAGATGCGCGCTGCGCGGACCCGTTGAACCTGAACCGGTTAAGACCGGCGGAGGGAAGGTAGGCATGACGCCCGAACCCCCATCTCCGCCCGCCTGACCATTGGAGGATGAGAGATGATGAAATCCCTGATGATCGCGGGTCTTCTTGCTGCCGCGCCGCTTGCGGCGCTGGCAGAGGAAAAACCTGTGCTGACCGTCTACACTTACGACAGTTTCACCGCCGACTGGGGCCCCGGCCCCGCCGTCGAAAAGGCGTTCGAGGCGACCTGCGACTGCGACCTGCGCTATGTCACCGCGGGCGATGCGGCGGCTCTGTTGTCGCGGGTGCTGCTGGAAGGGCAGAACACCAAGGCCGACGTGGTCTTGGGGCTGGATACGAACCTGACCGAACAGGCGCTGAAGAGCGGCCTTTTCGCGCCGCACGGCGAGACTTCCGCCAGGTTCAACCTGCCGGTCGCCTGGGACGATCCGGTCTTCGTGCCCTATGACTGGGGCTATTTCGCCTTTGTCTATGACAAGACCAAGGTAAAGTCGGTGCCTGCCAGTTTCGAGGAACTGGGCAAGTCAGACCTGAAGATCGTGATCGAGGATCCGCGGTCCTCCTCGCCCGGCCTTGGGCTTCTCATGTGGGTCAAGGCCGCCTATGGCGACCGCGCGCCCGAGATCTGGAAGGCGCTGGCCCACAACATCGTCACCGTCGCCCCCGGCTGGTCCGAGGCCTATGGCCTGTTCCTGAAGGGCGAGGCCGACATGGTCCTGTCCTACACCACCTCGCCCGCCTACCATGTCTTTGCCGAAAAGGACGACAGCAAGGCCGCCGCCCCGTTCCGCGAAGGCCATTACCTGCAGATCGAGGTGGCGGCCAGGACCGCGACCACGCAGCAGCCGGCGCTGGCCGACCGGTTTCTGGCCTTCATGACCGGGCCCGAGTTCCAGAAGCTGATCCCCGAGACCAACTGGATGTATCCGGCCGTCACCCCCGCCGGTGGCCTGCCGGCCGAGTTTCAGGCTCTGATCCGGCCCGAAAAGGCCCTGCTCCTGCCAGCAGCCGAGGCGGCGGCGCTGCGCGACAAGGCGACCGAGGAATGGCGCGCGGCCCTGTCGCAATAGACCGGGGCGCCATCTGGCCCGGCCTTGCAGTGCTGGCGCTGGTGCTGGCGCTGGTGCTTGGCCCCTTGGCGCTGGTCCTCGCACAGGCCGGCGGGGCCGGGGCGATCACCGCCGCCGACTGGGCGGCGGTGCGCTTCACCCTGTGGCAGGCCGCGCTGTCCGCCGGGCTTTCGACGGTCCTTGCCGTTCCGGTCGCGCGCGCGCTGGCGCGGCGGCGCTTTGCCGGGCGCGCGGCGCTGGTGACCGCCCTCGGCGCGCCCTTCATCCTGCCGGTGATCGTGGCCGTCCTCGGCCTGCTCGCGCTGTTCGGCCGGGCCGGGATCCTCGGGCGGGCTCTGACCGCCCTTGGCCTGCCGCCGGTGCCGATCTACGGGCTTCAGGGCGTGCTCGTCGCGCACCTGTTCCTGAACCTGCCCCTGGCGGTGCGCATGATCCTGAACGGCTGGGCGGCGATCCCGCCCGAGCGGTTCCGGCTGGCGGCCGCGCTCGGCCTGGCGCCGCGCGACGTGGCCCGCCTGATCGAGCGGCCGATGCTGCGCGCCACCCTTCCGGGCGTCGCCCTGTCGATCTTTCTGGTCTGCCTGACCAGCTTCACCGTCATCCTGATCATGGGCGGCGGGCCGCGCGCGACCTCGCTGGGGCTGGCGATCTATCAGGCCTTCCGGCTCGAGTTTGCCCTCGGCCATGCGGCAAGCCTTGCCGCCCTGCAACTGGCGCTCGGGCTGGCGGCGACCGGCGCCGGGCTGATGGTCCTGCGCCCCGCCGCCTTCGGCGCCGGCCGTGGCCTGGCGAGCCTGGCCCCGCCTGCCGATCCGAAGTGGCTGGCGCGTATCGCCGACGCCCTCGCCATTGCGCTGCTGGCGCTGTTCCTTGCCCTGCCGGTCGGGCTGGCGGCACTGGCGGGCCTGGCGCATCTGCCGGGGCTGGAGGCCGAGGTGCTGCGGGCGGGCGCGCGGTCGATGGTGATCGCGCTGGCGGCCAGCGCCCTGGCGACGGCGGGGGCGCTGCTGGCCGGGCAGGCCATCGCCCATCTGCCGGCGCGCTCAGGGCGGCTGGCGGACGCGGCGGCGATGCTGGCGCTGGGCGTGTCGCCGCTGGTGATCGGCACCGGCGCCTTCCTGGCGATCCGGCCCTTTGCCGATCCGGTGCGCCTGGCGCTTCCGGTGACGCTGCTGGCCAATGCGCTCATGGCCTTTCCCTTCGCGCTGCGCATCCTCGCCCCCGACCTTGCCGCGCTCCGTGCCGACTACGGCCGCCTGAGCCAGAGTCTGGGCCTGACGGGCCGCGCCCGGCTGCGGCTTGTCACGCTGCCGCGCCTGCGCCGGCCGCTGGCCTTTGCGGCAGGCCTGTCCGCCGCCCTGTCGATGGGCGACCTCGGCGTCATCACTCTGTTTTCCGACCCGGCGCAGGCAACGCTGCCCGCGCTTCTCTATCAGCGCATGGGCCAGTACCGGATGGACGAGGCCTATGGCATTTCGGCCCTGCTGATGGGGCTGAGTTTCGGCCTGTTCTGGGCCTTTGACCGCATGGGGCGCAAAGATGCTGACGCTTGACGGGCTGGTGGTGGAACAGGAAGGCTTTCGCCTGGAAGCCGGCCTTGCGGTGCCAGAGGGCGCGATCTGCGCGCTTCTCGGGCCTTCGGGCGCCGGCAAGTCGACGCTCCTGTCGGTTATCGCCGGCTTCGTGGCGCCTGCCGCCGGGCGGGTGTCGTGGCAAGGGCGGGATCTGGCGCCGCTGCCGCCCGGCCGGCGGCCCCTGTCGATCCTGTTTCAGGACCAGAACCTGTTTCCGCACCTGACGGTGGCCCAGAACCTAGGCCTCGGCCTCAGGCCCGACCTGCGACTGTCCCCCGCCGACCACGCCCGGATCGACGAAGCCCTGGCCCGCACCGGGCTTGCCGGCCTTGGCCCGCGCAAGCCCGGTACCCTGTCGGGCGGCCAGCAGGGCCGGGTGGCCCTGGCGCGGGCGCTGCTGCGCCGCCGGCCGCTCTTGCTGCTGGACGAGCCCTTCTCCGCGCTCGGCCCTGGGCTCAAGGCCGAAATGCTGGACCTGGTGCGCGGGATCGCCGCCGAGACGGGGACCACGGTCCTGATGGTCAGCCACGATCCTGCCGACGCCCGGCGCAT
Source organism: Pseudomonadota bacterium (assembly GCA_018240425.1). Classification (GTDB taxonomy): domain Bacteria; phylum Pseudomonadota; class Alphaproteobacteria; order Rhodobacterales; family Rhodobacteraceae; genus TMP-24. The sequence continues at coordinate 103,269 of JAFEFU010000012.1, forward strand.
TGCGCCCCTGACCATCCTTGTCGCCGAGGGCCGCGCCCTGCCGCCGGCCCCGACCGCCGCCCTTCTGGATCATCCGCCACCGGTGCTTGCGGCCTATCTCGGGAAATGAAAACGCGCCCCGGACGGGGCGCGTTTCGTCTTTTCCCTGCGGACCGCGCTCAGGCGTTCAGCTTGCCCTTGTGGGGCGCCCAGATCCGCTTGTTGGTCAGGTAGAGCAGCACCGACAGCAGCGCCATCATCCCGGTGATGAGCAGGCCCCACCGCTTGCGCGCCATCATCTGCGGCTCGGCCGCCCACGTCAGGAAGGCCGCCACATCCTCGGCCATATGGCGCACGTCGTTGGGCGAGCCGTCGGCAAAGGTCACCTGGCCGTCGGTCAGGGGCGGCGGCATCTTGATCCAGCCGGTCGAGAAGGCGTCGTTCTGGTAGAAGGTCGAGCCGGCCTCGTCCTTGGTCTGGCCCGAGAAACCGGTCAGGATCGAAACGATATGCTCCGGCCCGCCGATACCCTTGAACAGCTGGTTGATCCCGAGTCCATAGGGTCCGTGATAGCCCGCATGCTCCTTGGCCATCAGGCTGAGGTCGGGGGCGCCGGCGCCGGTGTTGGGCGGGAAGTTGTCGGCGGGGGTCGCCGGGCGATCCTCGCCGGTGTCCTTGTCGGTCACGGTCAGGTTCTTGGCATAGGCCCGCACCTGATCCTCGGGCAGGCGGGGGCCGCCCTCTTCGGCCAGCGACCGCAGCGGCACATACTTCAGCCCGTGGCAGGCCGAGCAGACCTCGGTATAGACCTGCAGGCCGCGCTGAAGCTGGTGCTCGTCGAACTTGCCGAACGGGCCCTCGAACGAGAAGTCCACGTCCTTGGTCACCGGCTCGAACTCTTCGCTGGCCAGCGCCGCCCCCGACAGGAGCGTCAGCGCGGAGACGGCGGTGATTGCGATTTTCCTCAGCATCTCAATCGGTCCTTTCCGTCACTCGGCCGCGTGGGTCTTGGCGCCATAGTGCGCGTTGAAGTCTTCCTCGATCGTCTCCGGCTGCGGCAGGGGTTTCTCGATCACCCCCAGAAGCGGCAGGACCACCAGGAAATAGGCGAACCAGTAGGTCGCGGCCAGCAGCGAGATCCAGCCGGTCAGGACCGTCGGGGTCTGGCTGCCCGCCCACATCAGCACCACGAAATCCACGATCAGCAGGCGGAACCACCATTTGAACATCGGCCGGTACTGGCCCGAGCGGACGCTGGAGGTGTCAAGCCACGGCACCAGCGCCAGGACGGCGATCGCGCCGAACATCGCCATCACCCCGAAGAACTTGGCGTCGACGATGCCGAAGGTCAGGAAGTGCGTCAGCTCGACGATCTTCACGTCCGACGTGAAGGCGCGAAGGATCGCGTAGAAGGGCAGGAAATACCATTCCGGCACGATATGGGCGGGCGTCGCCAGTGCGTTGGCCTCGGTGTAGTTGACCGGGTCGCCCAGGTAGTTCGGCATGAAGCCCACGACCGCGAAGAAGATGGTCAGGATGACCGCCAGGGCGAACAGGTCCTTGATGACGAAATAGGGCCAGAAGGGCAGCGTGTCCTTGTCGGCCTCGGCCCGCGATCCGCGCCGCACCTCGACCCCGGCCGGGTTGTTGTTGCCGGTGGTGTGGAACGCCCAGATGTGCACGGCGACCAGCGCCGCGATGACGAAGGGCAAGAGGTAGTGGAGCGAGAAGAAGCGGTTCAGCGTGGCATTGTCCACCGCCGGCCCGCCCAGAACCCAGGTCTGGATCGACGGGCCGATGCCGGGGATCGCGCCAAAGAGGCCGGTGATGACCGTGGCGCCCCAGAAGGACATCTGCCCCCAGGGCAGCACATAGCCCATGAAGGCGGTGGCCATCATCGCCAGATAGATCAGCATCCCGATGATCCAGGTCACTTCGCGCGGGGCCTTGTAGCTGCCATAGAACAGGCCGCGGAAGATGTGGATATAGACGGCGAAGAAGAACAGCGACGCGCCGTTGGCATGGATATAGCGCAGCATGTAGCCGCCGTTCACGTCGCGCATGATATGCTCGACCGAGGCGAAGGCCATGTTGACCTGCGGCGTGTAATGCATCGCCAGCACCACGCCGGTCGCGATCTGCAGGACCAGGCAGAAGGCCAGGACGATGCCCCAGATCCACCACCAGTTCAGGTTGCGGGGGGTGGGGATCATCAGCGTGTCATAGGCCAGGCTGACGATCGGCAGCCGCCGGTGCAGCCACTGCTCGAAGGGCGATTTGGGTTCGTAGTGATCGTGCGGAATACCAGCCATCGTTCCGTCCCCTCAGCCCAGCTTGATCGTGGTGTCGTTTTCGAATTTCGCCACCGGAACCTCAAGGTTGCGCGGCGCCGGTCCCTTGCGGATGCGGCCGGCGGTGTCGTAGTGCGATCCGTGGCAGGGGCAGAACCAGCCATCGTAATCGCCCGAATTGTTGCCCAGCGGCACACAGCCCAGATGGGTGCAGACACCGATCATAACCAGCCATTTGCCGTCCTTGTCCAGTGTGCGGTTCTGGTCGGTCGCGTCCGAATCGGCAGGCAGGTTCTTGTTCTCGGCGTTGATATCGACCAGCTCTGTCAGCTTGACGGCGCGGCCCTCGTCGATCTCCTTGGTGGTCCGGTGGCGGATGAACACCGGCTTGCCGCGCCACTTGACGGTCAGCTGCGTGCCCTCCTGGACCGTGCTGATGTCCACCATGATCGAGCTCAGCGCCTTCACGTCGGCCGAGGGGTTCATCTGGTTGACCAGCGACCAGACCGCGCCGCCGGTCATCACGGCCCCGGTTCCGGCAGTTGCGTAATAGAGGAAATCCCTCCGGGTGCCTTCCGGGCTTTCAGCGTGGGACACGGACATTCTCCCTTCAGCGGCCGCCGGGGCGGCAATGCGACGTTCGGCCGCGACTGCACGCTGCCTTCCGCGCGGTTATTAGCCGTCAATTTCAGGGCCGTCCAGCGGGCAATGGGCCGGAATCGGGCATTGTGTCGTGGCGGGCGCAGCCCCCGCAGCGATGGCGGACCGGACCCTCATCCCTGCGGGACCGTTGCGGCCATGCTGGCGCGCGCGGCGAATTCCTTCTCCCAGGCCGCCAGTTGCGGACGTCCGGCGCGCCAGTCACGCGCCGAATGGCGGAAATCGAGGTAGCCGAGTGCACAACCCACCGCCACCTGCCCCATGTCGACGGAGCCGCGCAGGTGGCCGATCCAGTCCGCCTCGAGCGAGTCGAGGGCGCGCGCCACCTTGGACCACTGCGCCGCGATCCAGTCGCCCGACCGCCGGTCCTCGGGGCGCAGCCTGACCTCGTAGACCATCAGGATCGCGGCATCGAGCATCCCGTCCCCCGTCGCCTCGAGCGTCAGGGTCCGCCACAGGCGGGGGGCGGACGGATAGAGCCGCCCGCCGGCACGGTCATCAAGGTAGCGGCAGATGACGCGGCTGTCATAGAGAATGGTCCCGTCGTCCAGTTCCAGTGCCGGGATCTTGCCGAGGGGATTGCGGCCCACCGGCAGGCTGCCCGGTTCGAGCGGGGTTCCGGCAGCCGGGACCACGGTGACGTCGGCCTCCCGCCCGGTTTCCTTCAGATGCACCACGACCTTGCGGCCGAACGGCGTGGTGGGCGAATGGAACAGGCGCATGGCGTGGGTCCTTGGCTGGCGGGTTCGGATGCTACTCTGCGCTGCGCCGCATCTGTTCGACAAGGGCCGCGACCTCCTGCCCGACCGGCGCGGCGGCCATCCCGTCGGCGGCGCCGCGCCGTGCCGCTGGCGGCTTGTTCTGGCCAAGCTTCCAGGTGCCCTGCACGTCGGTGATCGACAGGCGGCAGGGCACGATCATCCGCATCATGCGATCCAGCACATCGGCGGGCATCTTGGTGGTCTTCCACGGCGGCTTCGGCAAAAGCCGCGACTCGAACTTTTCCGACAGCTGGTCGAGATGGCCGCGCAGCGCCGCGTCCGGCAGCCGTTCGAGGCGGCCGCGCAGATGGACGGCAATGTAGTTCCAGGTCGGAACCTGGTCCTCCAGCCCGTACCAGTCGGGCGAGACGTAACCGTCCGCCCCCGATACGGCCAGCAGCGCAGGCTGCGGCTCGTCCAGCGCCCTGACGACGGGATTGGAGCGGACGAGGTGCATCGCGGCCGACAGGCCGTCGTCGGCAAGGACGAAGGGGACATGGGCGGCCAGCGGCCCGTCAGCGCCGTTCACCGACAGGATACCGAACCCGCGGACCCGGGCGAAATCGAGGTTTGTGGCGAGCGGGGCGCCGCGATAGGCAGGGTTCGGGTGCACGACAGGCCTCCGCGCCAAGGTTTGCCCCAGACGCAAGGGCGTGTCACCGGCGAAATTGTCCCGATTACAATGCCCCCCAGGCCGGCGGGAGGCTACGCCAGCAAGCGGCCTCCGGCCTGGTCTTCGATCATCGCCGTCACTAGTGTGCCCTCGGGCTGGTCGGCCGCAAAGGTGACCTCGGTGAACTGTTCCGTCCGCCCCAGGCGCGGGCCTTTCGCCCTGGCTTCACCACCTGCATGCTGAACCCCAAGGCTTATCTTTTCACGCTTTCCGTCACGCCCCAGTTCCTGAAACCCGAATACGGCCCGATCCTGAAGCAGGGCCTGGTGATCGGCCTGATGACCATCCTGACCCAGCTGATGATCTACGGCGGTCTTGCGGTGGCGGCGGGCGTGATTTTCTGTTGGGCAGCCCGCGTGCGACGATCTTCATCGGACGCGCGGCGGGGGCCATCTTTCTGTTGGCCGCCTGGCTGACGGTCTGGGAAGGGGTGTTCGGCCAGCTTTGATCGCGGCGCGATCCGGGCTTGCGGCGGCCCGCAATCGCTGCCATCGTCGGGCCATTCTCAGGGCGGGGTGCAACTCCCCACCGGCGGTATGGGGGGTGACCCCGAGCCCGCGAGCGCCCCGGCGAAAGCGGGGGTCAGCAGATCCGGTGCGAGGCCGGGGCCGACGGTGACAGTCCGGATGAAAGAGAATGAGCATGGCGGCGGCCCTTCGGGGCCGGGCCATGGTCGTGATCGCCTTGGGTGACGTGTCGAACCGAAGGAGATGATCATGACACACACCCGCTATGCTTTCATTCAGGCCGGATGGCACGCCGACATCGTCGACAAGGCGTTGGAAGGTTTCCTGGCCGAGATCGGCCCAGCCGCGCAGACCGAAATCTTCTCGGTGCCCGGCGCGTTCGAAATTCCGCTTCTGGCGCGCGATCTGGCCAAGACCGGGCGATTTGTCGCAGTGATCGGCGCGGCCTTCGTCGTCGATGGCGGCATCTACCGGCACGATTTCGTCGCCCGCGCCGTGGTCGATGGCCTGATGCGGGCACAGATGGATGCCGATGTCCCGATCCTGTCGGTGGTGCTGACCCCGCACAACTATCAGGAAACGCCGGCCCTCACCGATTTCTTCCGCGCCCATTTCGTCCAGAAGGGGCGGGAGGCGGCCCACGCCGCTGCGGCGATCGCCGCTACCCGCGCCAAACTGCGCGCCGCCTGACCGGTCGGGTGCGGGCGGCGATCAGGCCGCGAGCCGGCCGCCGCCTGCGCCTGTCACCCGTATCTCGACGATCCGCCCCTCCGGCTGATCCTCGGCAAAGGTGACCTCGGTGAACTGTTCCGTCCGCCCCAGGCGCGGGCCTTCGGTCAGGATGCGGTGGGTGCGGCCGACCTGCGCCACCAGATGGCGCTGCAACTGCGCCTCGCCCGCGGCCCTCAGCCGCGCGGCGCGGTCGCGGATCTCGGGGCCCCTGACCTGCGGCATCCGCGCCGCCGGAGTGCCCTTGCGCGGGCTGTAGGGAAAGATATGCAGGAAGGTCAGGTCGCATTCGGCCACCAGCCTCAGCGAGTTTTCGAACATCGCCTCGGTCTCGGTCGGGAAGCCGGCGATAATGTCGGCGCCGAAGATCATGTCTGGGCGCAGTCGCCGCGCCTCTTCGCAGAAGCGGATGGCATCGTCACGCAGGTGGCGGCGCTTCATCCGTTTCAGGATCAGGTCGTCGCCGGCCTGAAGGGACAGGTGCAGGTGCGGCATCAGGCGCGGCTCTGTGGCGACCGCCTGCATCAGGTTCACATCCGCCTCGATCGAATCGATTGAGGATATGCGCAGGCGCGGCAGGTCCGGGACCAGCCGCAGGATGCGCATCACCAGATCGCCCAGCCGCGGCCCCCCCGGCAGGTCGGCCCCCCACGAGGTCAGGTCGACCCCGGTCAGCACCACCTCGAGGAACCCCTTGCCGACCAGCCGCTTGATCTGCTCTACCACCACGCCCGCCGGGACCGAGCGCGAATTGCCGCGCCCGTAGGGGATGATGCAGAAGGTGCAGCGGTGGTCGCAGCCGTTCTGCACCTGGACATAGGCGCGGTGGCGGCCGAAGCCGTCGATCAGGTGGCCGGCGGTTTCCTTCACGCTCATGATGTCGTCGACCGTGATCTTCTCGGTCGCGCCGATCAGGTCGGGGGCCTTCAGCCCGGCCCAGGTTTCGGCCTGCATCTTTTCATGGTTGCCGATCACCCGCGCCACCTCGGGCATGGCGGCAAAGGTCTCGGGCTCGGTCTGCGCCGCGCAGCCGGTGACGATGACTGGCGCCCCGGGGTTCTCGCGCGCCAGCCGGCGGATTTCCTGCTTGGCCTTGCGCACGGCCTCGGCGGTCACCGCGCAGGTGTTGACCACGACCGCGCCTTCGACGCCCGCCGCCGCGGCCAGCTCCTTCATCGCTTCGGTTTCATAGGCATTCAGCCGGCAGCCGAGCGTCGCGAACACGGGCGGCGCGCTCATGCGTGCACTTTCACGAAGGCCGCCGACAACTGCCCCTCGAACACCAGCGCCACCGGCCCGGTCATCCAGACCCCGTCGTCGCGCCAGTCGATGCCGAGCGTGCCCCCGTCGAGGTCGAGCGTCACCCGCCGCCCGGTCAGCCCGCGCCGGTGGGCGGCAACGGCGGTGGCGCAGGCGCCCGAGCCGCAGGCCAGCGTCACACCGGTCCCGCGCTCCCACACCCGCATGCGCAGCCGGTCGGGGCCGGTCAGGCTGGCGAACTCGACGTTGGTCGCCTGCGGAAACAGCGGGTCATGTTCAAAGCGCGGACCGTCCTTCGCCGGATCGGCCGCCTCAGCATCGGGCACGAAGAACACGCAATGCGGGTTGCCCATGCCGACCGCGACCGGCAGGCCGGGCAGCGGCAGGTGCAGGGGATCGACGGCGCGTGCCAAGGGGATCTGGTCCCAGTCGAGCTGTGGCGGGCCCATGTTGACCGACACCAGTCCGTCGGCGTCGCGTTCCGCCGCAAGCAGCCCGCGCGCAGTGCGGAAACTGACGCGATCCTTGCCCAGTTCGTCCATCATCAGGCTGGCGACACAGCGGCTGGCGTTGCCGCAGGCCTCGGCCCGGCTGCCGTCGGCATTCCAGAAATCCAAGGCGAAGTCGGCTCCGGCATCGTCGCGGATCTCGGCCAGCTGGTCGAAGCCCACGCCGCGATGCCGGTCCCCAAGCGCGCGCGCAATCCCGGCGGTGGTCACAGCGCCGCCGCCCCGTGAATCGATGATCACGAAGTCATTGCCGGCCCCATGCATTTTCACGAATGCGAGGCCACCCTCTGCGCCTGTGTCCTTCATGCCCCGCGATATACGCGCCGCCCCGGCTTTTTGCCAGCCCCGCCCGCTTTTGCTCTTGACCGCCCCCGGGCGGGTTCCTAAAGAGCGGGCCTGCGTGGGCCCGTAGCTCAGTTGGTAGAGCAACTGACTTTTAATCAGTGGGTCACAGGTTCGAATCCTGTCGGGCTCACCACTTCCCCTGCCGTCATCACGACCCTGCGCTGGCCATCATCGGCTGCGGCGGTCCCCGCGCGCTCGGTCGCCCGGCGCCGTGAGGCGTATGGCCGCACCTTTTCATCTTGGTATTTCAAATACCAATTCCAACTGCAATTGTCAGGAAAGACCGGACGGCGAGTCGGCCGTCCAATCCGCCCAAGGAGCCAGGGATGACCGTTCCAGACGATTCCGCCGACCTGACCGCCCATATCGAAAACCGCTATCACGCCCGCCATCGTGAACAGCTGCCGTCGCTGATCGCGCTTGCCGACAGAGTCGAGTCGGTTCACGCCGGCAGCCCCGACCTTCCCGCCGGGCTTGCCCTCCTCTTGCGCGGTCTTGCGGACGAGATGGAGGCGCACATGCAGAAGGAGGAACGCATCCTCTTTCCGGCGATCCGCAGCGGCGCGACGGGACTTGGCCAGCCCATCGCCGTGATGCGCGCCGATCATGCCGGACACGAGGCCGACATGGCCCGGATCCGCGCCCTGACCGCGGGCCTGGCCGCGCCGGAAGGTGCATGCGGCACCTGGCAGCGGCTCTATGACGGCCTCGGCGAGTTCCTCTCGGACCTGCAGGAGCACATGCGCCTGGAGAACGACGTGCTTTTCCCCCGCTTCGAGGCGGCCGCGCCCTCGCTGCACAAGGGCTGTGCCTGTCATGGCTGAGCCGCGCACAGGCCCCGCCGGCCCCACACACCCCGCACAAAGGACAAGACGATGAGAACAGCAGAGCGCGCGCGCGAGTGGCGGGGCCCCGCGGTCCTCAGCTATGGGTTCCGGCCCTTCTTCTTCCTGGCCGGAGGCTGGGCGGCGCTGGCAATGGGCCTCTGGGTGGCGATGCTGTCGGGCTACGAGCCCCTGCCGACGCGGCTTGACCCGCTGACCTGGCACGCCCACGAATTCGTCTTCGGCTATGTCTCGGCGGTGGTGACCGGGTTCCTGCTGACGGCGGTGCCGAACTGGACCGGGCGGCTGCCTGTCGTCGGCTGGCCCCTTGGTGGCCTGGTCGGGCTGTGGATCATCGGCCGGCTGGCGATCGCGCTGTCGGCCCGCCTGCCCGAGTCGGTGGTCTTGGTTGCCAGCCTGTCGGAAGTGGCGGTGCTGACCCTGCTGATCGCGCGCGAGATCCTTGCCGGGCGAAACTGGCGCAACCTGCCGGTGCTTGGCCTTCTGGGGCTTTTCCTTGCGGCCGACGCGCTGTTCCAGATGCAGGCGGCCAGCGAAGGGGCAGCCTTCTGGGGTCCGGGACAGCGCCTTGGCATCGCCGCGGCCGTCATGCTGATCGCGCTGGTCGGCGGGCGGGTCGTGCCGTCCTTCACCCGCAACTGGCTGGCGCAGCGGCGCGTAACGGCCCTGCCCGCCCCGCAAGGCCCGGCGGATACCGGCGCCCTTGCCGCCGGCGCCGTGGCCTGCCTGGCCTTCGTCGGCTGGCCCGAGACGCCGGTGACGGCGGCGCTTTGCACCCTTGCGGGCCTCGCCACCCTCTACAGGCTGTCGCGCTGGCAGGGCCACAGGACCTGGCCCGAGCCGCTCCTGTGGGTCCTGCATGTCGCCTACGGGTTCCTGGCGCTCGGGTTCCTGTCGACCGCGGCGGGGGCCATCGGGCTGCTGCCGATCGCCGGGGCGCTGCACCTCTGGCTGGCCGGGGCGATCGGGCTGATGACGCTGGCGATCATGACGCGCGCGAGCCTCGGCCATACCGGGCGGGCGCTTCATGCCGGCCCGGCCATCGCCGCCACCTATGCCGCGCTGATCCTCTCGGTCGTGGCGCGGCTGGCGGCGGCGGCACTGCCGGACCAGGCCTGGCTTCTGTGGCTGGCGGCGGCGGGGTGGATCGCCGGTTTCGGCTGTTTCGCGGCGATCTATGCGCCCATCCTGCTTTTGCCCAGTCCGGCGCGCCGGCGGCCGTCCGGCGCCCCCGCCGGCGGCTGAGCGGGCGCCGCGCGGCTCTGGACAGGCGCCCCTGCCCCCCTATACTGCCCGGGCTTACGCGCCGGAGGTCTGTTGGCCGGCCCGCCGCAAGGCGGGCGCCGATCGGTCGCCGACAGCGGACGGCGATGCGACCCGCAACCCCTGTGCCGTTTGAAGGACACCATGCCCAAGGATACAATCTATCTGATCGAGCCCGGCTTCGAGGATGCCAAGAAGCCCGGCAAGCGCTATTTCTGCCCGCACTGCAACCAGATCGAGGGGATCCTGGCCAGCAATCCCGGCCTGAAGGACAAGGTCGAGATCGTGCGTGTTCCCTTCGCGCGGCCGCGCCGCCCGGTGATCGAGCGGATCGGCGAGGAAAACCAGGGCCTGCCGGTGCTGGTCCTGGCCGACAAGTCGCCAGCGCCCGCCGCTGCGCAAAGCCACGGGGCCACCCGCTTTGTCCCGGAAACGCGCGACATCATCGCCTTCCTGGTCGACCGCTTCGACGTGCCCCATCCGCACGACTGACCGATAGAGCCTGTCCGACGCAGATGGAAGCGCCGGACAGGCCCTAGCTTCTTGGTGGCCGCCTGTCGTCCGACAAAACCGGGATCCACTTTTGTCGGACAGGCTCCAGGGTGCGCGGGCGGCATCGACTGCCCGCGCCCTTTCCGGGACTGCCGGTCAGGCGGCCTCGGTCTCCAGCCCCTCGACCTCGGCCTGTGCCATCAGCTCTTGCCCGAAGGCGCGCGCCGCCCGGACCCAGGCGGCCTTTTCGGCGGCCTCGCGCAGGCGGGGCAGGACCGACTCGAACGGAAGGACCGCGCCCAGGGCCCGGTCATCCAGGCGCAGGACATGCAGGCCGAAGCCGGTCTCGACCGGCACCGGCGAGGTTTCGCCCGGCGCCAGAGCGGCCAGCGCGGCCTCGAACTCGGGCACGGTGTCGCCCGGCCCGACCTGGCCGATCTTGCCGCCGGACGCCGCCGACGAACAGGCCGAACGCTCGCGCGCCAGCCGGGCAAAAGCGCCGGGATCGGCTGCGAGCGTCGCGATCGTCGCCTCGGCCTCGGCGCGCGCGGCGGAACGGTCGCCATCCGTCGGCGCGGCAAAGAGGATGTGCGACACTTCCCACAGGGTCGGCGCACGGAATCGCGAGGGATCGCGGGCCCACACCGCCCGCAGCTCCTCGTCCGAGGCCGGCGCGGGCGACAGCGCCTGGTCGAGAAGTGCCCGGATCAGCGCCTCGTCCCCGGTTTCGAACCGGCCGGGGGCAAGCTCGGCGGGATCGGCCTCAAGGCCGCGCCGGCGCGCCTCTTGCAGCAGCACCTCGCGCAGTGCCAGCGCCCGCGCCGCGGCCCGCCAGGCCAGCCCCGGCTTGCCCTTGGGTGCGGGGTGCATCTGGGCCTCGGCGGCGATGCGTTCGGGTGAAATGTCCTGGCCGTTGACCCGGACCGGCGGCAGAAGCGGTTTCATGTCGCTACCTCCTACTTGACCGAGCGCAGGGGTTCGACCCCCTTGACCGGCGCCCGCGCGCCGCGGCGGGTGCGGACAATCTGGTAGCCGGGCCGCCACAGATAGCGGACGGGGGCCGAGATGATGTGCACCAGCCGGGTGAAGGGGAACAGAAGGAAGATCGTCAGGCCAAGGACGATGTGAACCTTGAAGATCCAGTGCGCGTCGGCGATCTGCTCGACCGCGCCCGGCTGAAGGTAGATGATCGCCTGCGCCCAGGACATGAGTTTCACCATCTCGTGCCCGTCGAGGTTTTGCAGCGAGACGTAGATCGAGCCGACGCCCAGCACCAGCTGCGCCACCAGAAGCGCGAGGATCGCCGTGTCGGCGAACGAGGAATTGGCGCTGATCCGCGGATCGAAGAGGCGCCGGTGCAGCAGGAGAATGCCCCCGGCCAGCGCCATGATCCCGGCGATGCCGCCCGCGGCCGCGGCCAGGATCTGCTTGGCCTCATGGGAGATGCCCAGCCAGTCAAAGACAACGATGGGCGTCAGAAGGCCGACGAAATGGCCGGCGAAGATCACCAGCACGCCGACATGGAACAGGACCGAGCCGATGATGAACTGGCGCTTGCGCAGAAGCTGGCTGGATTTCGACTTCCAGGTGAAGGGGTCGCGTTCGTAGCGCGCGACCGATGCGATGAACATCACGCTGAGCGCGATGTAGGGGTAGATGCCGAACAGGAAATTTTGCATCGAAGCCTCCGGTCACTGTGCCGCCACGGGGGGGATTTGGGCGCGGGCAGGGTCCATCCGCGCCAAGAGGTCGCGTGTCGCCGGGCAGCCCGCATTGGGATCGGGTCCGAAGACCACCTGCGCCTCGGCATAGGTCGCGTCCAGCGCCGCAAGGTCATCGGGGTCGTCCACCGGCTCGGCCAGAAGCGCCTGCGCCTCTTCGCTGGTCGCCTCGGCCTGCGCATAGTCGACCAGCGCGATCAGCACCGCCGCATAGTCGCTTTCGCGCCGCGTCAGCCGCTCGGCCAGCGCCACGAGGATCGCACCGGCGTCGGCCAGAAGCGCGCGCGCCTCGTCCTCGGGGCGGGTGGAGAGGAACTCCAGAAGCACCGGCAGATGGTCGGGCAGCTCGGTCCCCGCCAGATCGAACCCGCCGGCACGGTAGGTTTCCAGAAGATCGACCATCGCCCCGCCACGATCGCGGCTTTCACCGTGGACATGCTCGAACAGGTTCAGGGACAGGGTGCGCGAGCGATCGAACAGAAGGACATAGGCCTCCTGCGCCGCGATGTCATCGCTGGTGGCCAGCCGCGTCAGAAGCGGCTCGAGCGCGGCAAGCCGGCGGGGGCCGAACAGCCCCTCGTCATGCAGGACGGCGCGGATGGCGGGAACGGCCGCGCGCAGATCGGCCGTGGGATAGGTGAGAAGCGCGGAAAAGGCCTTGAAGGTCTTCATGACAGGAACTCCGTGGGCGCGCGGAACTTGCGGCCGCCGCCGAACAGCGAATGGCCCGACGAGCCGCTGGAGCAGCCGTTGCCGTCGGTAAAGCCGCAGCCGCCCTTCAGGTCATAGACGTCCTCGACGATTTCGCGGTGCGTCGTCGGGATCACGAAGCGATCCTCGTAGTTGGCGATCGCCAGAAGCTGATACATCTCGTCGATCTGCAGGGGCGTCAGGCCGACCTTCTGCGCGACGCCAAGGTTGATCACGCCGTCGATGGTCTTCGAGCGCATGTAGGAGCGCATGGCCAGCATCCGCTCGAGCGCGGCCACCACCGGGGCCTCGTCGCCCGCCGTCAGCATGTTGGCGAGATAGCGCACCGGGATGCGCAGGCTGCGCACGTCGGGCATCTCGTCGCGCGCGGCGATCTTGCCTGCCTCGGCCGCGTTCTGGATCGGCGACAGCGGCGGCACATACCAGACCATCGGCAGGGTGCGGTATTCGGGATGCAGCGGGAAGGCGATCTTCCATTCCATCGCCATCTTCCAGATCGGCGAGTTCTGCGCCCCTTTGATCCAGTCCTCGGGAATCCCCTCGGCGCGGGCGGCGGCGATCACCGCCGGATCGTTCGGGTCGAGGAACACGTCAAGCTGCGCATCGTAGAGGTCCATCTCCTTTTCGGTCGCGGCAGCCTCGGCGATGCGGTCGGCGTCATAGAGCATCACGCCCAGATAGCGGATGCGGCCCACACAGGTTTCCGAACAGACCGTGGGCTGGCCGCTTTCCAGGCGCGGGTAGCACAGTGTGCATTTCTCGGATTTGCCGGTCGACCAGTTGTAGTAGATCTTCTTGTAGGGGCAGCCCGAGACGCACATCCGCCAGCCCCGGCACTTCTCCTGGTCGATCAGCACCACCCCGTCCTCGTCGCGCTTGTAGATCGCGCCCGAGGGGCACGAGGCGACGCAGGCCGGATTGAGGCAATGCTCGCACAGGCGCGGCAGATACATCATGAAGGTGTTTTCATATTCGCCGTAGATGGCCTTCTGCACGCCTTCGAAGTTGTAGTCCTTGCTGCGCTTCTCGAACTCGCCGCCCAGGATTTCCTCCCAGTTCGGGCCCCATTCGATCTTCTCCATCCGCTGGCCGGAAATCTTCGAACGCGGCCGCGCGGTGGGGAAGGCCTCCATCAGCGGCGCCGATTTCAGGTGGTCGTAGTCGAAGTCGAACGGCTCGTAGAAGTCGTCGATCTCGGGCAGGTCGGGGTTGGCGAAGATGTTGGCGAGGATGCGCCACTTGGCCCCCTGCTTGGGTTGCAGCTTGCCCGAGCGCGTCCTGACCCAGCCGCCGTTCCAGCGTTTCTGGTTCTCCCAGTCCTTCGGGTAGCCGATGCCGGGCTTGGTCTCGACGTTGTTGAACCAGGCGTATTCGACGCCCTCGCGCGAGGTCCAGACGTTCTTGCATGTGACCGAGCAGGTATGACAGCCGATGCACTTGTCGAGGTTCAGAACCATGCCGATCTGAGCACGTATCTTCATGGCTCAGGCCTCCTGTTTCGCGGGACGGTCAAGCCAGTCCACGGTTTCCATCTTGCGGATGATGACGAACTCGTCGCGGTTCGATCCCACGGTGCCGTAGTAGTTGAAGCCGTAGGACAGTTGCGCATAGCCGCCGATCATGTGGGTCGGCTTCAGAACGGTGCGCGTCACCGAGTTGTGGATGCCGCCGCGCTTGCCGCTGATCTGGCTGCCGGGGGTGTTCACGATCTTTTCCTGCGCGTGATACATGAGGGTCATGCCCTCCTTCACCCGCTGGCTGACCACCGCCCGCGCCGTCAGGACGCCGTTCGAGTTGAAGACCTCGATCCAGTCGTTGTCCACGATCCCGGCCTTCTTCGCGTCCACTTCCGATACCCACACCACCGGGCCGCCGCGGTTCAGCGTCAGCATCAGCAGGTTGTCGGTATAGGTCGAGTGGATGCCCCATTTCTGGTGGGGGGTGATGAAGTTCAGCACCACATGCTTTTCGCCCTGCTTCAGCTGGCCGATCGCCGGCGAGATGGTCTTGAGGTCGACCGGCGGGCGCCAGGTGACGAAGCCCTCTCCGAAGGCGCGCATCCATTCGTGGTCCTGGTAAAGCTGCTGGCGGCCGGAAAGGGTGCGCCAGGGGATCAGCTCGTGGACGTTGGTGTAGCCGGCGTTGTAGCAGACCTCCTCGGACTCGATGCCCGACCAGGTGGGCGACGAGATGATCTTGCGCGGCTGGACCGCAATGTCGCGGAAGCGGATCTTCTCGTCCTGCTTGGGGCGCGCAAGGTGGGTGTGGTCAAGTCCCGTGGCCTTGCCGAGCGCCTCCCATGCCTTGACGGCAACCTCGCCGTTGGTTTCCGGCGCCAGCATCAGGATCATCTCGGCCGCGTCGATGGCGGTATCGAGCCGCGCCATGCCCTGCGTTGCCCCGGTGTCGGTGACGGTGCCGTTCAGGTCCTGAAGGTGATGAACCTCGACCTTGGTATCCCAGGAAATGCCCTTGCCGCCGTTGCCGATCTTTTCCATCAGCGGCCCGACCGCGGTAAAACGCTTGTAGAGGTTCGGATAGTCGCGCTCGACCGCGATGTAGTCGGGGGCAGTGCGGCCGGGGATCAGGTCGCACTCGCCGCGCTTCCAGTCGGCGACCAGGTTCTGCGCCAGTTCGCCGGGCGTGTCATGCTGCAACGGGTGCTGGACCACGTCCTGCTCGACCCCGAGGATTTCCGGCGCCACCTCCGAGAACTTCCTGGCGATCTCCTTGAAGATTTCCCAGTCGGTCTTGGATTCGTAGGCCGGGTCCACCGCCGCCTGAAGCGGGTGGATGAAGGGGTGCATGTCCGAGGTGTTCAGGTCATCCTTCTCGTACCAGCTGGCGGTCGGCAGGACGATGTCGGCATAGACCGCGGTGGTGGACATGCGGAAGTCGATCGACACCAGAAGGTCCAGCTTGCCCTCGGGCGCATCGTCGCGCCAGCGCGCCTCGACCGGCATCGCCTTGCCCTGCTCGTGCAGGTCATGCTCGAGGTGGCCGTGATCGGCGCCGAGCAGGTGGTTGAGGAAGTATTCATGCCCCTTGCCGGACGAACCCAGCAGGTTCGACCGCCAGACGAACAGGTTGCGCGGCCAGTTTTCCGGGGCATCCGGGTCTTCGCAGGACATTTCCAGCGCGCCCGATTTCAGCCGCTCGGCGACGTAGTCCCTGACCGGCACCCCGGCCTCCTTCGCCGCACGCCCGACGTCGAGCGGGTTCTGCTTCAGCTGCGGCGCCGAGGGCAGCCAGCCCATCCGCTCGGCGCGGATGTTGTAGTCGATCAGGCTCAGCTGCTCCCAGTCGCCGGCCGGAGCGAGGGGCGACAGGATTTCCTTTGCCGAAACCGTCTCATAGCGCCACTGGTCGCTGTGGGCATACCAGGCCGAGGTGCCGTTCATCTGCCGCGGCGGGCGCGTCCAGTCCAGCGCGAAGGCCAGCGCCGTCCAGCCGGTCTGCGGGCGCAGCTTCTCCTGTCCGACATAGTGCGCCCAGCCCCCGCCCGACTGGCCGACGCAGCCGCAGAAGGTCAGCATGTTGATCGCGGCGCGATAGTTCATGTCCATGTGGAACCAGTGGTTCATCGCCGCGCCGATGATGATCATCGACCGCCCGTTGGTCCTTTCGGCATTGTCGGCGAATTCGCGCGCCACCTGGATGATCTTGTCGCGGCGAACGCCGGTGATCTTTTCCGCCCAGGCCGGGGTGAACGGCACATCCTCGTCATAGCCCTTGGCGACGTTCGCCCCGCCAAGGCCACGGTCCAGCCCGTAGTTGGCGCACAAGAGGTCGAAGACGGTGGCGACCAGCGCGGTCTCGCCCCCCGCCAGCTTCACCTGTTTGACCGGCACGTTGCGGCCGAGGATCGGGCTGCGCTCGTCCACGGCAAAGCCGTTCCTGGCCTCGGCCCCGAACCAGGGGAAGGCCACTTCGCGAACGCCGTCGTTGTCGCCCTCGAGGATCAGCGTCATCTTCAGCCGGGCGTCGGTTCCCTTCGCCTTCTGCTCGAGGTTCCACTTGCCCTTCTCGCCCCAGCGGAAACCGATCGAGCCGTTCGGCGCCACGATCGCGCCCGTCGCCTCGTCGATGCCGACGGTCTTCCAGTCGGGGTTGTTGGCCTCTCCGAGGCCGCCGAGGTCCGATGCCCTGAGCTGCCGTCCGGGGACAAGGCGGCCGTCCTGCTCGTCCAGCCTGACCAGCATCGGCATGTCGGTGTAGCGGCGGCAGTAATCCTCGAAATACTCGACCTGGCGATCCAGGTGGAACTCGCGCAGGATCACATGGCCCATCGCCATGCCAAGGGCGGCGTCGGTGCCCTGTTTCACGTTCAGCCAGATGTCGGCGAACTTGGTGGCTTCGGCATAGTCGGGCGAGACCACCGCCGACTTCGCCCCGCGATAGCGCACCTCGGTGTAGAAATGCGCGTCGGGCGTGCGGGTCTGCGGCACGTTCGAGCCCCAGAGGATCAGGTAGCCCGCGTTGTACCAGTCGGCCGATTCCGGCACGTCGGTCTGTTCGCCCCAGGTCTGCGGGCTGGAGGGCGGCAGGTCGCAATACCAGTCGTAGAACGAGAGGCAGGTGCCGCCCAGAAGCGACAGGTAGCGCGCCCCGGCGGCATAGCTGACCATCGACATCGCCGGGATCGGCGAGAAGCCGAAGACCCGGTCGGGGCCGTACTTGCGCGTCGTATAGGCGTTCGCGGCGGCGACCATCTCGGTCACCTCGTCCCAGCTGGCGCGGACGAAGCCGCCCTTGCCGCGGATGCGGGTGTAGCTGTCGCGCTTTTCGGGGCTGTCCTGGATGATGGTCCAGGCCTCGATCGGCGTCTTGCTGCGGCGCAGGTCCTTCCACATCCGGTACAGCTTGCCGCGCACCAGGGGCGTCTTCACCCGGTTGGCGCTGTAGAGATACCAGCTGTAGGAGGCTCCGCGCGCGCAGCCGCGCGGCTCGTGGTTGGGCAGGTCGGGTCGGGTGCGGGGATAGTCGGTCTGCTGGGTCTCCCAGGTGACGATCCCGTTCTTGACGTAGATCTTCCAGCTGCACGACCCGGTGCAGTTCACCCCGTGGGTCGAGCGCACGATCTTGTCGTGCCGCCAGCGCGAACGGTAGGTGTCCTCCCAGTCGCGGTTCTCGATCGTGGTCTGGCCGTGGCCGTCGGCGAACGTGTCCTTGCGGACGGTTTTCAGGAAGTTCAGCCGGTCGAGGAGATGGCTCATGGTTTACCTCTCATTCGGCGGGGTGCGCTGACGCCGCGCCCCGGTTTTCGATGTCGTGAAGCAGGCCGCCGCGCCGGGTGTAGACCGCCCAGGTCAGCACAAGGCAGAAGACGTAGAACAGAAGGAAAGCCCAGAGCGCCGCACCCGGCGAGCCGGTCAGGGCGATCGAGGTGCCGTAGGCCTTGGGAATGAAGAACCCGCCATAGGCCCCGATCGCCGACGAGAAGGCAACGATGCCCGACGATTCCATCACCGTCTGGCGCACCAGGTCGGCCCCCTTCAGCCCCGGTATCAGTCGCGGCACCTCGCGGCCCATGATCACCGGGATCATCTGGAAGGTCGAGGCATTGCCCACCCCGGTGAAGAAGAACATCGCAAGGAACGAGGCGAAATAGGCGGGGAAGCTCATGGTGTGGCGCGCCCAGATGATGCCGAGCGTGGCCAGGATCATGCCGGCGAACACCCAGACCGTGACCCGCCCGCCGCCGAAGCGGTCCGACACCCAGCCGGAACCGGCCCGTGCCAAGGCACCGACCAGCGGGCCGAGGAACACATACTGAAGCACGTTCACCTCGGGGAAGGTCAGCTTGCACAACAGCGGGAAGGCCGCCGAGAAGCCGATGAAGCTGCCGAAGGTGCCGATGTAGAGGATGCACATGATCCAGTTGTGCCGGCGGCCGAAGATCACCGCCTGCTGGGCGAAGCTGGCCTTGGCGTCGGCCAGGTCGTTCATCCCCACCCATGCGGCGACGGTCGAGGCCAGGATGAATGGCACCCAGACAAAGCCGGCGTTCTGGAGCCAGAGCTGCCCGCCGTCGGACAGGGGCTGGGCATCGCCGCCGACCGCGCCGAAGACCCCGGCGGTGATGACCAGCGGCACCAGGAACTGCATCAGCGACACGCCGAGATTGCCGAGACCGGCATTCAGCGCCAGGGCGTGGCCCTTCTCGGACTTGGGGAAGAAATAGCCGATGTTGGCCATCGACGAGGCGAAGTTGCCGCCCCCCAGCCCGCACAGGAGCGCAAGCACCAGGAACACCAGATAGGGCGTCTGCGGGTTCTGCACCGCATAGCCGATCCCGACCGCGGGGATCAGCAGCGTCGCCGTCGACACCGTGGTCCACAGCCGCCCGCCGAAGATCGGCACCATGAAGCCGTAGAAGATGCGCAGCGTCGCCCCCGACAGGGCCGGCAGGGCCGCCAGCCAGAACAGCTGGTCCGCATCGAAGGCAAAGCCGATGGCCGGCAGTTTCGCCACCACCATCGACCAGACCATCCACACCGAGAAGGCCAGGGTCAGGGCCGGGATCGACAGCCACAGGTTGCGTTTTGCGATGGCCCGGCCGCTGGTGGCCCAGAAGGCCGCGTCCTCGGGCCGCCAGTCGTCGAGCACGCGCGGCATGACCGTCTTGCCGGGCTGGTGGATCTCGGCCATCTCGGGCAGGTCGGGCAGCGTGTCGAGAGCGGTGCCGATGGCGCGGCGCTCCATCGCCCGGATCGACAGGTGCATCCAGACCAGCGCCATGCCGACCAGGAGGAACAGCAGCATGAAGCACGAGGTGTAGATGCCGGTCACGTCGAGAAGCGCGCCGAACACCATCGGCAGGACAAAGCCGCCAAGGCCCCCGATCATGCCGACCAGACCGCCGACGGCGCCGACGTTCTGCGGGTAATAGACCGGGATGTGCTTGTAGACCGCCGCCTTGCCAAGGCTCATGAAGAACCCGAGGGCGAAGAGGGTGGCCACGAAGGGCCACAGCCCCATCGAGGTCGAGAAGGTGATCGCCCCGTCGCGCCCGTGGATCGTGTAGTCGGACGGCGGATAGGACAGCATGAACAGCAGGATCAGGCTGAAGCCGAAGGTCCAGTAGAGAACCGTCCGGGCGCCGAAGCGGTCAGACAGGTGCCCGCCATAGGCGCGGAACACCGAGGCCGACAGAGAGAACAGCGCCGCGGCCATGCCCGCCTCGCGCACGTCGACGCCATAGACATCGATCAGATAGTGCGGCAGCCACAGCGCCAGCGCCATGAAGGCGCCGAACACGAAGAAGTAATAAAGCGAGAAGCGCCAGACCTGGAGCTTCTTCAAGGGGGCGAACTGTTCGGCAAGGCTTGGCGCCTTCACGCCGCGCGCGCGCCGGTCGGCCAGCATCGGGTCGTCCTTGGCGGCCAGGAAGAACAGCACCGCCATGACGGCAAGGCCCGCGGCCCAGACCTCGGCTACGCCGCGCCAGCCGAGAGCGACCATGACGAAGGGGGCGACGAACTTGGTCACCGCCGCGCCGACGTTGCCGGCACCGAAGATGCCGAGCGCCGTGCCCTGCTTGCCGGCCGGGTACCAGCGGCTGACATAGGCGACGCCGATGATGAACGAGCCGCCCGCAAGGCCGATCCCCAGCGCGGCCAGCAGATAGCCCCCATAGGTCGTGGCATAGGTCAGGGCGAAGGTGGACAGGGCCGCGGCCAGCATCTGCAACGGAAAGACCAGCCGCCCGCCCCAGCGCTCGGTCCAGACGCCCAGGACCAGCCGGACGATCGAGCCGGTCAGCACCGGCGTCGCGACCAGAAGGCCGAACTCGAATTCGCTCAGCGACAGCTCTTTCTTGATCGCCACGCCGATGATCGAAAAGATCGTCCAGACCGCGAAGTTCGTCGTGAATGCGACGGTGGACAGCCCCAGCGCGCGCCTCTGGTCGCCGGAACCCGTTGTGACAGCCTGTGCCATCTGCACCTCCAACCCAAGGGGGACGCCCCCTTTGGGCCTACAAACGATTTATGGTCGGCCGCGTGATTGATCCAAGTCAAGCAATCCGGGCCAATCGCCGGGGAACCCGCTGAATTTGTCGCCGCAGGGCGCTGGACGCATGGAATGTGTGGTCTGTTCGCGGCATATGTGGAATTTTCAATTGATGATTATCAATTTCTGCGCATAAATCCGCCCATGCGCTCGACCGACCTGCCAGAGATTCGCCGCCTGCCGCTGTTTTGCAGCATGGCCGCCGCCACCTTCGACACCCTGTTCACCCACGCCTATGTCCAGCAGTTCCCCGCCGGGCTGGAGCTGATCCGCCAGGGCGACCCGGCCGATTTCCTTCATGTCGTGCTTGAAGGCTCGGTCGAGCTGTACGCGGCATGGTCGGACCGCCAGTGCATGATGGGCGAAGTGCGCCCCTTCGGCGCATTCATCCTCGCCGCCTGCATAAGGGACGCGACCTATCTGATGTCCGCCCGCACCATCGAACGCTCGCGCGTGATCCTCGTCCCCGCGGCCGACCTGCGCGACGCCTTCCGGCAGGACGGGGAATTCGCACTGTCCGTCGCGACCGAACTGGCGGGCGCCTATCGCGGCATGGTTCGCGACGCCAAGGGGCTGAAACTGCGCAACGCCCGCGAACGGGTGGCCTCGTACCTTCTGCGGCAGTCGCGGCTGGCCGGCGATGCGTCATCCTACCTTCTGCCGGTGGGCAAGCGCCTTCTGGCCTCGTACCTGGGCATGACGGCGGAGAACCTGTCACGCACCCTCCGAACGCTCGAGGAGGACGGGATCGGGGTCAGCGGCGCCAGGGTGACGATCACCAATCGCGCGCGCCTGATCGCCCTGGTCCGGCCGGACGCCCTGATGGACGGGCGCGACCCGGCCGACATCCCACCCCCTCTGGCCGGGGCCCCACGCTGAAGGCGCGATAAACGGTCAGAACACCTGCGCAAACCGTTCGGGCAGGCGGTAAAGCTCCCTGGTCCGCCCGCCGCCCCAGAAGATCACCGTGTCCTGGTGCAGGGCCTGCTGCTCGTCGATCATGCGGCGGCGGAAGTCGGCCAGCTCGGCATCCTCGCGCACGGGGGTCAGTTGCGACAGCTTGCGGAAGGTCTCGAGATCCTTCGACCAGGCCACCCCCTCGCCCTCCTGGTCGCGGGCGGCGTCCATCGCCTCGCGCAGCGACCGGCGGCCGGCCAGCCGCTCGGTGGTCAGCCGCTCGTCGAAGAAGCGCAGGTGGATCAGGTAGAGATGCGGATCGAGAAAGCGCGGCTTGTGCAGGTTGGCATGGCCGCCGGCGGTGAAGTGGCTTTCGCGGCGCAGGATGCAGGGCTTGGAATAGTTGGCGTTGGCGCGGAAATTGCGGCGGCGCGACAGGATCGGCTCGCCGGCCACGATCGGCTCGGGCTCAAGGGCCGGATTGTGGACCAGTTCGATCCCGAAGGGGCAGATCGACCTCGGCGCGTCGGGCCGGTCATAGCGGCGCAGGTAAGTCTCGATGTCCGGCGCGGCGTCGGGATCGACGATCACCACCTCGTCCACGTCGCCGGCGATCACCCAGTTGAAATAGCGCAGAAGCCCGTTCGCGAACTGCGAGATCAGCGACCAGCGGCGGCGGTCCATGCGGAACATGGTCGGATCGCGGGGCAGCGCCACCAGGTTGCAGCCCTGGGCGATGCGCCGGTGCTCGGGGTCGCCGCCGTGGCTGAGGACGTAAAGGTGCCTGCGCCCGAACTGGCGCCCGTAATGGTCCACCCAGCGGCGCAGGAACTCGTGGTCCTGATAGGCCATCGTCAGCGCCGCGCAGGGCGCCTTGGTGGGATCGAGCGTCGCGCCGCCGGCCATCACGGGCCATCCCGCTGCGCAAGAACGGCCAGCGCGGCAATCAGCACCGCCGATCCGTAGGCCGGGTTCTTGTGCTCCATGTCGCCGGTCAGAAGATGGTTCTCGACCCCATAGTCCGGATGGGTCATCGCGCCCCCGGCCACGGTGTGATCGGGCTGGGGCAGGAAGGTAACGCCATCGACCGCCGCCAACCGCACCAGACAGTCCCACAGGCGGGCGCGATCCTCGTCCCTGGCCGCCGCCACGTCAGGGAAGGTCGCCTCCCAGCCGTGCGGCAGGCCTGCGGTCGGCAGCGACGGCGGCGAAAACAGGATGCGCGCCCGCCCGGCCTCGGCGAAGCGGCGGGCGAAGCCCCAGGTGACCGAGGTGGCGAACGTGTCGCGCACCAGCCGCTCCATCAGGCCGGTTGACAGGAAATCCCCGTCGGCGCGCGCCTGCGCGGCCATGAACAGAAGATGGGTCACATAGAGCCGGCAGCCGACGAACAGGACCGCGTCGAAGTCGGCCACCGGCAGACAGCGCCGGCCACGTTCGTTGAACTTGGCGAACCGTTCGGCGGTGAAGTCGTCGAGGGGGACGATCGCCCCGTCGCGGTAGCCGAGATGGCGAAAGCGCTTGCCGACATGGCCCCAGTACTCCACCTCCCAGCCGTCCAGCGACACCAGCCCCCGGCCGTGGGCCAGACGCACGCAGGCGTAGTGGCTGTCGCCGAAGATCGCCAGCCGTGGCCTGGGTGCGGACTGGGGCGCTGACGGGGGCGCTGACGGGCGGGCGGGCACGGCGCTAGCGGCTGAAGGCATTCAGGATCTCTTCCTCGCAGCGGATCTCGGCCTCGGTCTCGTCGGTTGCCGGTCCGCCTTCGGTTTCGCGGGCGGCAACGGGCGCCCGCACCGGCTGGGGATGGGCGGCGGACTGGTCGCGAAAGAAGTTCGCCATGACGAAATCCACGCCGGTCTGGGTGACACTGCGCATGTTCGGGGCGAAGAACATGCCCCGGAAGGCGGGATGGGTGATGATCTCGTAACTGGGAAAGTAATCGACCGCGGCATGATCCTGCGCCAGCTGCCCCGCGACCACGCGCAAGAGCGCCTTGGAATGGCTGCTGGCCAGAAGGACATGGCGTCCCGAGGCGGTCGCGGTCAGCGGCACCGGCGAGACGGTCAGAAGCACGCGCAGGCCGCGGTTGGCGCGAAACAGGATGCGCAGGGCCACCGACATGTCCTGCATCAGCGTCCGGTGGTCGTGATTGAAGAACTGATGCACCTCGGGGTCGAAGCGGCCCGCGGCGGTGCCCGGGCAGATCGCATATTCGTGTCCCGTCGCGCGCGACTGCCAGCTTTCGGTCAGGCCAAGGGTGAAGACAAGGACGTTGGCCTTCTGGACCGCCGCCCGGATCGCCGCCAGCGTCACCGCGCGCGAGGCGGAAAGTTCGTCGGGGCTGACGAAACCGCCCGGCTCGACCGCGGGACGGAACGGGTCGAAGAAGCGGCCGTCCACCTCCCAGACTTCGGGCGGGGGCTCCGATCCTCCGAAGGCCCATTCCAGCCATTGCCGCAGCATCCGCGGCGTATAGATGTTGCCGGTGCGAAAGCTGAAGGTGCCGTAGTGGTAGTCCCTGCGCTGCTCGGGCGTCAGCGCCCTTGGCCCCGGCTCGCAGTCCAGCCACTTGTAGCCCCGCACCACCAGCGCCCGGCTGAAATGCTGGGCAAAGCACGATCCGGCGGTGACGATGCGGCTGCGCTTGCCGATCTCGAACTTGGGCGTCCACAGGCCCGAAATCTCGAAGGGCGAGCGTTCGGCGACGGCGGTGCGCCAGAACCGGTCGGCGGGCAGCGATTCGTAAGGGTGTGACACCGGATCCGGTCTCCTTCTCGGCGGGCAGGCTAGCATGGGTTCGCGCCCTCAGAACACCTGTGAAAACCGTTCGGGCAGCCGGTAGATTCCGCGCGGCCGCGCCCCGCCCGGCGCCCAGAACACCACCTTCTTCTGCCGCCAGCCTTCGATCATTTCCTGGCGGAACTCGGGAAAATCGACCGTCTCGCCCCGTGGTTTTTCCTTGATCAGAGCCTGATAGGTCTCCCACGCGGTGTCCCAGCCGGTCTTTTCCCGCGTCACTTCGGCAAGCGTGCCGCTTTGCAGGTCGCGCTGCGCCCGGCGGGTGGCCAGCCTCTGCTCGGTCATCGCGTAGTCGATGAAGCGCAGGTGGAAGAGATAGAGATGCGGGTCGAGGTAGAGATGCGGGTGATTGGCGTAATGGCCGCCGGGCACGAACTCGACCAGGTCGCGGACGATGCAGGGCTTGGCATAATTCGCGTTCAGCCGAAACAGGCGGCGCACGTCAAGGATCGGGCGGCCATCGCTGATCGGCTCGGGCTCCAGCGTCGGGTTGTGGACCATCTCGATCGCGAAGGGGGTGATGACCTTGGGCCGGTCGCGCCCGCCGCCCAGCCGCGCGACATATTCGGGCAGAGACGCGCCCACGGCGGGATCGACCACGACGATTTCATCGACATCGCCGCAGATCACCCAGTTGTAGAACCGAGTGAAGCCCGAGGTGAAGCGCGACAGCATCTGCCAGCGGCGCTGGTTGAAGCAGTTCCGCGTCGGGTCATAGGGCAGGTAGATGATGTTCGCCCCTTCTGCGATGCGCTGGTGTTCGGGGTCGCCGCCGTGGGACAGGACCAACAGGTTCTCGCGCCCGAGCTGCGCCCCATAGTAATCGACCCAGCGCTTCAGGAAGAAATGGTCGCCCCCGACCATCGTCATGGCGCACATCGGCGCGCGGGTCGGGTCCATCATGGCAGCACCGCCGGTGCCACGGCGTTCACCTGTGCCCGCGCCTGGCGCAGGGCGCGGCGGGCGAAGGTCAGGTCCTCGGCCTTCAGCATGACCCGGCAGGCGCCCATCGTCAGCTTCGGATGGCGCCTCGCCGTCATGGCCGCGGTGATCTGGCGCTGCCACTTGCCGACCCCGCGCCGCGCACGGTAGGCCCGCCAGAAACCGGCGCCGACCTGGTCGCGCTCGACGACATCATCGAGAAGCGCGGCCAGCGCCCCCGCCTTCATCACCACCCGGACGGCTTCGTGGGTGGCGTGATCCGCGCGCAGCAGCTGAACATTCGACCCCGCCATGCGTCCCGCATGGGCGCGGTCCTCGGGCACGAACGGGTCGTAGAGCAGGAAGACCTTGCGGATATAGGGGATGGCCGCGGCGGCATCGAGATAGGGCATCCCTTCCCAGTTCGACTTGCGCACCGCGAAGGGAAAGCGCCTCTCGTAGGGTGCGATCACCTTGTTCATCGTGCTTTGGGCGCTGAAGGCCAGCACCCGCGCCTCGGGGATCAGGGGCGCGAAGTTCAGCGCCGCAAACCCGCCCATCGAGGCGCCGGTCAGCACCACCCGGCGGAACTGGCCGAAAAAGCCGGTCTCCTCCAGCCCGCGCAACAGGCGGGGGGCGCATTCCTGCCGATACCAGTCCTTGGCGCGGCTCTGCACGCCGAGGACCGAATAGCCCAGATCGGACAGCCGGCGGTCAAGCCACGGCCCGCGTGGCCAGCCCTCGTCGATGGTGGCGAGATTGTCGAAGGTGACGATCAGCACGTCCGAGCGCCGCTCGAACCACAGGCTGGCCTTGTCCTCCTCGATCAGGAAACGGCCGGCGCGCGGCGCCGCCGCGAACGGCAGCGCCGGCGGCAAGACCAGCGGTTGGCGTGGCTCTTCGTCCCGGGCCCCGTCGGTCATGGCCCCCTCAGTACTGCCAGCGGACATAGGACAGAAGCGCCGCCATCTGCTCGGCATCCCCGGCCCCGCGCGGGGCCAGAAGCGCGCGCCCCGGCCACCAGACCACATCGGCGATGCGGGCGTTGCCAAGGGTTTTGGTCAGGCCCTTGCGGTGACCCCGGCAGCCGATGAACAGATCGACCGGCCCCTGAACCCCGTCGAGCTTGCCGCGGCTTTCCACAAGGATAGAGCCTGTTTTCAGCAAGAGCCTGGTCCTGTCCCAGCTGACGATCGCCAGCCGGAAATCGGGCAGGCGGTTGGGAAGGGCGATGTCGGTGCCGACCCCGCCGGCCCGGTCCTTGGCGACCAGCATCCCGTCGGTATGCGACAGGAAGAACAGGTTCGCCGCGTCCGCCGGCCCGAGGCGCAGCGACAGAAGGGTGCGGGCCTCGGCCTCGGGCGCGGCATAGACGACGGCAAGCGTGAAACGCTCGGCGTCGGGCGCGATGTCGGGGACGACGAAGCCGCCGTTTACTTCGGTGCGCAGGTGGATGACCGGATGGCCGGCGTGGCGGCCCGCCTCGCTGGTGCCGGCATTGGCGGCGGCGGGAATGGCGGTGCGGGCCCCGGCCATCGGCGCCCAGGCGGCGACGGCGCCCCCCTCGGCATGGGCCTGCGCCGGGCGCGCGGCCAGCCACCAGCCGCCGGCCGCCGACAGAAGGTCGCGGAACCTTTCGGTCTCGTGGCCGAGAAGCGCGCCGGGCGGCAGGGTTTCGGTCAGGGACAGCACGTCAGCCCTCCAGCGCCGCCGCCGGGTCGACGCCCAGCTCGGCGCACATGCGCTGGGCGTAGGAACCGGCGAGCGGCGGGTTCTTGCGCCACCAGGGGCGCGTGGCGTTGGTGTAGAGGTGGACCGAGTGGGTCTTGTCGGTGAAATGCCGTTCGACCGCGCTGTAGGGGTCATAGAAGATGTCGTTCAGCTGGAACGGCACCGGATAAAGCGCGTCGGGCGTCATCGCCTTGTCGACATCTCCGGTCTGGCGCGCGAACCAGGTGAAGGCCTGCGGGCCAAAGGCGGTGCGCTCGGCCTTGTAGATGCGCACGGCATGGGGCAGCGACGGATCCTGGCGGTCCATCTTCTTGCGCTGGCCCTTGTCCCACCAGGCCGGATAGTCGGGCAGGTTGTCGTAATAGTCCAGCAGCCGGTCCATCAGCTCGCACCGCTGGGGCAGGCCGACAACCCCGCAGTTCAGCGCGCCGCGCATGCCGTGGCCGGCGTAGATGTGGGTCCATTCATCGGGGAAGGGCCGGTGGCAGAAGGCATCGCAGTCGATCCACAGCGCCCCGGTCTGGCGGATCATCTTGTAGCGAAAGACATTCGACAGGAACGAGGCGCTGGTCGCCTCGACGATGCCCATGTCGATCTCCATGATCTCGGACGCCGGGCGCACCTCGACTCCGTTCGGCGCGTTCCTCACCCGGTCGGTGCAGTAAAGCGTGACCGGATGGCCGTGGCGCAGGTGCGATTCCAGCGCCAGCAGGTTCAGGTAATGCAGGCTTTCCCCGATCCAGAGCGAGGCGACGGGGCGGCGGGCAGGGGACATGGGCGCTTTCACTGTGACACTCGGGGCTACAATCGGCTGGCGGGCGGCGCGGGTCAACTGCGGCGGAAGAGAAGCGAGCCGCCGTCAAGCGCGGCCCTGTCCTCGGTCAGGCCAAGGGCGGCGAGAACCGGGGCGAAACCCTCGCGGATCGGGCCGGCCTCGGAGCCTTCGGCGACCGGGAAGATCACCCGCTCGACCAGGGCCATGTATGGGCCGGCCAGAGCCGCAGGCGGCAAGAGACCGGCGGGCACGCGCAGGGCATCCGGGCCGAACCGGCCCGTCATTTCGGACAAGCCCGGCCAGGTGGCTTCGGGATCGTCCTCGCGGCGCAGGAGGGTGTCGGAAAAGCCGATCCCCGCCTCGCCCGTGCCGAACTGCGCAAGGGCGATTGCGCGCCCGACCTCGACCAGAAGGCCGCGGTCCTCGTGCGACAGGACCCTCAGGCCGGGATGGGTCAGCCGCGCCTTCATGCCGATGAAACCGATCCCTGCCCACAGATCGAGGAACCGCCGCGCACCCACAAGATAGGCCCCGATGTTGCGCGCGTGCCGGCGGTCGAACTTGCCCGCCTGCACCGCTTCGAGCGCGGCCGGGGTGAAGATGCGCGGATCGGCGGGCAAGCGGATGCCCTGGTTGTCCGCCCGTTCGACCGGAATGTCGGCCGACAGGTCGATCGGCCCGGCGACATAGGGCGAGGCATGGGCCGAGCCCCAGCCGGGCGGGGTTTCGGTCCGCCGTTCCTCTTTCGGCCTGGCGGCGCGGCGCAGTTCCAGCTTCGATTGAACCGCCGCCACCGCCGCCGGATCGCGGGCCTTGGGTGGCTTGGCCACCACCTGGGTCAACGGCACCTGGCTGGCTTCGACCAGCGACTGAACCAGCGCCTGATAGGCGTCCGAGGGGCGGTATTCGGCCAGCCGCGCCTCGGCCCGGGCGTGCGCTGCATCGTGCAGGCGGGCGAGTTCCGGGTCGGTCAGCAGCTCGGCCATGATTTCGGCCCGCCGCGCGGCATGTTTGCGGATTTGCAGGTCCAGCACCTCGTTCCGGTCCTGGAGCGACCAGTAGTCGGCGTTGTACTTGTCCTTCTTGAGGTTGGCGTTGCCGCGGAACTTGCGCAGGCTGTAGGCGTCCATCGACTTCAGCGCGTAATGGTTGATCTGCGCCCAGTCGAACCCGACCGTGCGCCGGATCGAACGCCAGCCCCGGAACTTGAACCAGTCTTCCAGCACCTTGCCCGAGCCGTTCACCCAGGTCACGGTTTCGGGGTAGTCGGTATCCTTGTGCTGCGACTTGATGATCGGCCGGTGCATCCCGAGGCGCAGATAGCGGTGGTCGAATTTCAGCAGGGTCTTGACCCCCCAGCCCTTGTTCCAGAAGGGCGGGGCTGCCATCGTGAACTGGTCGGTGACCGGCGCGCGCGACCAGTCGCGGATGCCGCCCGAGCCGAAGATGCGCCAGGTGATGACCATCGCCTGCGCGCCCATCGCGCTCAGGTCGGCGACCATGCCGCCAAGCGTGCCGGACGGGTGGTTGATGCAGAGGAATTCGTCGGCGTCCAGCACCAGAAGCCAGTCCGAGGCGCGCACCAGATCCTCGTCATGGGCGTGCTTCAGCATCGACGGGTGCGGCTTGATCCCCGGCGCCATGACATTGTCGCGGTGATGAACGCCGATGTTCAGCGTCTGGAGGCGCTTCAGGATCTCGTCGGTGCCGTCGCTGCAATCGTTGGTATAGACCATCACGTCGGTGAAGCCGACCGCCAGATGATGGGCCACCCACTCGATCACCCCCGGCCCCTCGTCCTTCATCGTGGAGAGGGCCATCAACGTGCCGTGCGGGCTGGTGTTGCGGGTCAGGTTCATGGGCCGGGCCGGGTTTTCGCCATGAATAGAGACTTAGCGTGAAGAAAAGAAGAAGGGCAGCAGGCGGCTGAAGTCGGCGTTCGACAGGCTGCGCGGCGTCACTTCGAAGCGCGCCATGCGGCCGATCCGTTCGGCGACCGGCACCCATTCTTCGGCCTGGGCATAGTCGGCGCTGCGCCGGTAGTCGTCCCAAAGCACCGTCACCGGCCGCGTGGTGTGCAGAAGCGTCGCCGCAAAACAGCCCAGCCGGAACCGGCCGTCGATCAGCACCAGGTCGGGCGCCGGTGGCGGATCGTCCTGCCAGACCGCCATCGGCAGGCGCCAGTAGCGGCGCCAGTCGTTGTGGGTGCGCGGCATCCCCCATTCCTTGGTGCGGCCGATGTTGGCGTGGCGGATGTCGATTCCCGGACGCATCAGCCCGTGGGCGGCAAGGCCCAAGCGCAGGTTTTCCGCCCAGTTGGCATCGCTTTCAATGGCGGTGATCGCCGCGCTTGTGTGCCGCGCGGCAAAGACGGTCGAGCCGCCCGAGCCATATTCCAGGATCACCCGCGCCTTCAGGTAGTGCGCCTCGACCACCGCCTTTTCGGCGGGAGGCATGGCGATTTCGGGCAGGGGGGGCAGGGCGGTCATGGATCAGGGGCGCGGCAGGTTCAGCCGTTCGGCCAGTTCGGCGGGGCGGGCGCTGTCACGGATCGCGGCGCGCAGCGCCTCGCCGGTGGTATGGGGGAATGCCTCGGCAATCCGCGCCTCGGCGTCAGGGGTGGTGACGCCGCCCGCCGCCAGTTCGGGATTGCCCTCGACCGAGCGGGTGATGCGCGGGGTGCGGTCGCCGGCGGTCTGGATCGTCTGGCCGTAGCCCGAGGTGTTGTTGGTCGAGTGCAGCGTATAGTGGAAGGCGGTAAAGGTCGGATCCATGTAGCTGGGCACGATGTTGGCATGTTTGCCGTGGCGCATCCTGTAGGGGTGCATGCGCGATTCCGGCTCGTTCACGACGGCTAGGCCGATCGCAACATAGGGGTGGATATGGGCGCAGTGGCGCGCCACCTCGCCGTCGAGAAAGCCGAGAACCCCGCCGGAAAAGGAAATCATCCCGCCCGGATCGACCCGCCGCGCCGCGCCGCGCAGGCGTTCGACATAGGTGGTGCACAGGGCGTCGTCGTCGTCCATGCGGAAATGGACGGCAGGGGCGCTATGGCCAAGGCTTGCCTCGGCGACAATCGGCCGCAGCACCCCGCCCAGATCGGTGTCCGAGGTGGCCAGGACCCGGATCGCCGGCACATCGGCGGTCAGTTCCTCCAGCCGTTCGCGGTAGGGCGCGGGCATCTCGTTCGAGGTGACGATGACGAAATCGAAGTCCCCGTCGCTCTGATGGCGGATCGAGGGCAGAAGGATCTGCTGGAAAAGGTGCATCCTGACCGCCATGCGCGCCGGATTCCAGAGCAGCCGTCCGGCATCCTCGAGCGTGCGGACCGCGCGGCCGGTGTCGGTCAGCCCGAAATAGGAAAAGCGGCAATGGCCGAAGATCTTCATGCCGGTCCCTTCGGCGGCTGCGGGTCGTCCCTTGTTAGACAAGCCCGCCCGCTGCGGCAACCGTCCCGGGGGGCGAGAGCGGGTTGCGGCGTGGCGCGGCGCGGGTCTAAATGGCCCCGCCGACCGGATGGCGGCGCCGCAGCAAGAGAAGACACCATGACCGCAACCGATCCCGACGACGACAAGGGCGCAGCGGATCGGGGCGTGATCCTGCGGGCCGCCAACGGCGACGTGATCCGCTATGACCCGACGGGGCTGGTGATGCGCCTCTCGGACAAGGTGGTCGCCGACATTGCCGCCCGCCTGTCGCTGGCGGCGCCGGTGGCCGAGGCACAGGCTGAGGAGTTCGCCGACCTGCCCGGCGACCTCGACGCCTGGGACATCCATCCCCGCGGTGACTGGCTGCATTTCATGGCCCGGCTGCCGGGGCGGCAGGGCATCCGCGGCTTTCGCCGGCACCGGGCGGGGGGCGCGGTCGTCGCCGACGGTCGCGGGCCGCTTCTCGGCATTCTCGGGATCGGGGGGGCGCGGGCGGCACTTGGCGCGCCTCAGGCCCAGCCGGGATTTCCCTTCCACATCCTCTCTCCCGCCGACGACATCGGCGCGGTCGGCCATGCCGGGGTCGAGCTGGCAACGCCGCGCGACCAGCTCGAGCCGATCCGTGACCTGACCCACGAGGCGCTGATCGCCGACTGGCTTCTGGCCGAGCGGATGGAGCGCGGCCACGCGCTGCCCTTGTTCATGGTCCGTGTCGAGACAGACGAAAGCCCCGACGCCCGGGCACTGGCGACGGGCCGCGCGGTCGACAATCTGGAACAGGCGGTGCTGAGCCTGATCCGCGCCGCCGAGCGGCTGGGGACGCACGCGAAGCTTCTGGCGGTGACGCTGGACTTCGCGCTCGAGGATGTTTCGGGCGATGCGACCGCCTACCGCGACGGGATGATCGCGCTGATGGAAGCGGTGACGGTGCGCCTCGGCCAGCTGGGTCTGGCGCGGCCGCTGTTCCTTGCCACCTTCGACTGCGGCACCCACCGCATCACCGAAAGCCCGGCGCTGGCCGGCCAGTGGGAGCTGAGCTGGAACCACGGCGAGCATACGCTGGTCTACGCTGCCCCCGGCTACATGTTCGCCCAGGACGAAACCGCGCGCCTGACCGACCGGGGCCGGGCGGCGCGGGCGGCGATGTGCGCGGCGGCGCTGACGGCGGGGGTGGACTGGCAATGCCCAGTGATCCATCTGGCCGAGGCCGCGGGCGACACCATCCGCCTGACCTGCGCCAGTCGCGGGGCACTGGTCCTGGATGCGGACGATCCGTTCGGCGCCGGCGATGCGGCGGGCTTTGCCCTGCGCGGCGCGCCCGAGGGGCAGAAGATCCTGCGGGTGGAGATCGACGAAAAAGACCCTAAATCGGTGATTCTGCACTGCGCCCGCCCCGTCGCGCCCCAGGGGCTGAGCGTCACCTATGCCTATGGCGCCGAACCGGGCGCCGGGCCGTTCCCGCCCAATGCCGGGCGGTTGCGCGACGACTGGACCGGGCCGGATGTCGGGGGGCAGGCCCTGCGCCGCTGGGCTTTGCCGGCGCTTCTGCCGGTCACACCGGGCGGGGGACGGGAATGAGTTTCGACGCCGCCTCGATCGCTGGGGACAATATCTGCGTCATCTGGGTCGATGACCTGATCGATGTCTTCACCTGGCGGACCAGCTTCGGCATTCCGATCCTGACCCCGAACATCGACCGGCTGGCGGCGATGGGCGCGCGGTTTGCCAACGCCTACGCCACCGTGCCCCTGTGCGCGCCATGCCGGGCCGAGCTGACCACCGGTCTCTCGCCCTATCGCACGGGGCTGGTGGACCTGAACCGCTT
The DNA here is from genome assembly GCA_018240425.1 of Pseudomonadota bacterium. GTDB lineage: Bacteria > Pseudomonadota > Alphaproteobacteria > Rhodobacterales > Rhodobacteraceae > TMP-24. The sequence goes on from JAFEFU010000012.1 coordinate 136,367, forward strand.
CTGGCGCGAGGTCATGCCGCCCCACAAGTCCTGGGCCTATGACCTGCGCCGGGCCGGGTTCTACAATTTCACCACCGGCAAGGTTGACGCCAACTATCGGCCCATGCCGGAATCCTATCGGCGGTTCCTGTTCCACGAGGAGCCCGCCGCCGCCGACCAGGGCGAGCGGACGAAGATCAGGGAATATCTGGACCGCGGGCCGGGGATCAAGGGGATCAACCATCCCGACGACGACGGCAGCCAGGACGACCGGTTCTATGACTATTGGGTGGCGCAGAACGCCATCGACTTTCTTGGCCGCGCCGACCCGTCGCGCCGGCACCTGATCCAGCTGGGCTTCAAGCATCCGCACTACAACCTCGAATGCCCCGACCGGTTCTACCAGATGTATGACGCCGCAGCGATCCGCTGGCCCGAGATCGCCGCGCCCGAGGATTACTTCGGCCCCCAGCCCGGCTTTGCCGTCTATGAGGCCGCCTATATCGCCAACGGCAACTGGACGCCGGAAAAGGCCGGGGACGAGGGCTGGCGGCAGGTGGTGCGCGCCTACTTCGCCGCCTGCAGCCATGTCGACCATGAAATCGGCCGGTTCCTTGATGCGCTTGCCGCTTCGCCTTTCGCCCGGAACACCACGGTGGTGTTCCTGTCGGACAACGGCTTCAACCTTGGCAACCACGACAGTTTCCACAAGATGAGCCAGTGGGACAGCGCCGCGCATGTGCCGCTGATCATCTGGAACGCGCGGATGACCTCGGGGCAGGTGATCGACCTGCCGGTGTCGCTCCACAATTTTCCCAAGACGATCATGGACCTGGCCGGCCTTCCCTACCGGCCCGACTGGGTGTCGGGGCAAAGCCTTTTGCCCTTGTTAGACCCTTCTTTTGGCAGCTACGACGAAACGAAATCGCCGGTCACCTCGGTCTTTGGCACACTGTCGGTGCGTCCCTCGGTCGAGGGCTATCGCCACCTGCGTTACTTCCGCTATCCGAACGGTGAAGAGCATGTCTATGACATCGCCGCCGACCCCGGCGAGACGAAGAACCTGATCGACAGCGCGCCCACCGATTTCCTGCGCGCGGCACTGGTGCAGGGGGCGCTGGACCTGGGCCTCGACCTGCGCGGCCATGAGAACCCGGCCGAGGGCATCAACGCGATGATGGCGGTCGATGGCAGCGTGGTGCTGGAAGGGACGCGCGGCAACGACCATTATTGGGCCTATGGCGCCGCTGCCGAGAAGATCCGCGAGGAGAGGGACGGCGGCGACGATACGCTCTGGTACATGGGCGGGCCGGACGATTATGTGCTGCACTGCCCGATGAACGTCGAGACCATCCGCATCGCCACCGTCGTCGCCCGCCAGGAAAGCCACGAGCCGCGCGAACCCAAGACCATCCGCATCGTCGCCCACCCCGACAGCCCGATCACCTTCGAATGTTCCGAACGGGTGCTGGTGAACGTCAGGGGGTCGCGCGGCGATGACCTGATGTACGGACCGAAATACGGCGGCGCCACCTTTCACGGCGGCGAGGGCAACGACAGCCTGATCGCCATCTCGCGCAGCGAAAGCTCGCGCCATTTCTTCTACGGCGGCGCCGGCAATGATTCTCTGGTGGGCGGCTGGGGAAACGACCTGCTGGATGGCGGCAGCGGCGACGACACGATCCTGGGCGTCGCCGGGCGCAACCGCATCTACGGCGGGCACGGCAACGACAGGATCGTCGATGGCGACGGATCGTCGCGCGTCCACACCGGGCCGGGCCGCAACCGGGTGACGCTCGGCGGCGGCAACGACACGCTTCATGCCGGCAGCGGCGTCACCCACGTCGATCCGGGGCCGGGGGCGGTCCTGTTCGTCATCCCCTATGGCGGCGTCACCCATGTCGAGGGCTGGACCGCCGAGCAGCGCTATGACCTGTCGGCCTGGCCGGTGGCGCCCGCGCTGCGCCGGCTGAAGGACGGGCGGGTCGAGGTGACGGCGGGGCTGACCTTCCTTATGGTGCGCGGGGTGCCCAGGGGCCATGACCTGAGCAGCCAGATCGTCCTTGCCCGGACCGGGACAGATGATGAGGAGGACGCCGAGGGCTGATCGCCGCCACCGGCGCCGTCAGCTGCCTGGGGTGGGCGACCGGCGCCGTTCCTCGGCGGTGTGGCGGATCGTGTCGGCCAGGGTGCTGTCGCGCTCGATCAGCGTCTGGAAATCCGAGATGTGCAGCGCCAGCAGCGAAACCGGCGTCGCCGCAACCACCGTGGCAAAGCGCGGCTCGCCCGAGACCAGCGCCATCTCGCCGAAATAATCGCCGCTACCCAGTTCGACGGGCGAGGCCGAGGCGACCTGAACCCTGCCCTCGAGAATGAAATACATCTCGTTTCCGGGCTGGCCCTTGCGGCAGATCACGGCGCCGGGGGCCAGGCGGCGCGGCTTAAGCGCCCGTACGATCTCGGCCAGGTCGCGGTGCGGCAGGCCGGCGAACAGAGGCACCCCCGCGACAAGCTGCCAGACCCTCGAGAAATCCTGCCGGCGCAGTTCCTCGGCAAAGCCGGTCGCCAGGATCCCGGCCATCAGCGCGAAGACCCCGATGCCGCACATCATCACCAGCCCCGCCAGCATCCGGCCCAGGGTGCTGTGCGGGATCGCATCGCCGTATCCGGTGGTTGTCAGGGTGGTGACCGCCCACCACATCGCCCGGGGGACGCTGCCGAACGCTTCGGGCTGGGCCGCGCCCTCGAGAAGGTAGGCGAGCAGCGACGCGGCAAAGAGGATCAGCGCGAACAGCGCCAGGACGCCGAACAGGTTGCGGGCCTCGTTGCCGGCGACCCGCAACACCAGGCGGAAGGCCGGCAGGTCGCGCAGGAGCTTGACCGCCCAGACGCCACAGAGGATCGACGGATCGGCGCCGCCCCGCGCCATGACCAGACCGAAGGGCGGCACGGCCACTGCGAGGATGTCGATGATGCGCGCGGTCTTGCCTTCGGATGCCGGCCAGCCCGCGCCAAGTTGCACTGCGTAGGCCGCCCAGACCAGCACGAGGATGGCCCGCAGCGCCAGCCGCGCCGCCTCGGGCAGGGCGGGCATCGTCAGCGCCGCCACCGCGGCCAGCCCCGCGACCGCAAGCGCGCTGCCGGCCGGAACCGCGAAGCCCGAAAAGAGACGTGCGATCATCGCCGAGATCCTGCCGGCAGCCGAACCTGTGCCGACGCTAGCCCATTGCCGCGCGATTGGCTACTGGCGCGGCCCGGTGGCCGGCGCGGCTTTGTGAACGGGGGCGGCTCTGCTATGATGCGGCCCGGTCGTGGCGAAAAGCGCCCAGGGCCCCAGGAACGCGCGGCATGTCCGAGACCCCCGCCCTCTTTGCGCTGCTTGCGACGGTGGCCGACCCGCGGATCACCGGCGCGATCGAACGGCTGGTGGCCTCGGCGCCGGACCAGGACCTTTGCCGGGTGAATGTCTTTGCCTTTGCCGTCGCCAACGGCCTAGACCCCGAGGCGACGGTTGCCGCGTTCCTTCACGCGGCCTCGATCGGGCTGTTCGACATGTCCTGGAACGTGCTCTGCCCGGGCTGCGGCGGGGTTCTCGACACCAACGCCTCGCTGAAGACAGTGATCCGCGAGGAATATGTCTGTGCGCTCTGCGCCGAAGGCTACGAGCCGTCTCTCGACGAGCTGGTCGAGGTGACCTTCACCGTCAGCCCGCGCGTGCGCCGCATCGCCGCCCACGATCCCGGCACGCTGCCCCTGAAGGACTATCTTCGCCAGATCTACTGGGGATCGGGGGTGGACATCCAGGACGACCGGTTCGACGACGAGATGGAGGCAATCGTCATCGACACGCTCGAGCTCGGCCCCGGCGAAAAGGGCGCGCTCTCGGTGCGCCTGCCCGCCCGGTTCATCATCGTGTTCGAGGTGGTGACCCACACGGTCCAGTTCATCGACGTCAAGGGCGAGCCGACGACTGAGCGTCAGGCGCTGTCCCTGACCTACGACCGCGACCACGGCCACAACCAGATGCTGGAGATGCACCCCGGCCCCCTGCGGCTGGCCATCGAGAACCGGACCGACACGCGGGTGATGCCGGCGGTGCTGATCGCCGGAGAGGTTCTCCACGACCTGTTGGGGCGACGGCGGCCCTTCCTGACCGCCAAGCATCTTCTGACCAACCAGACCTTCCGCGACCTCTACCGCACCGACACCCTGACGGTCGACCAGCGTCTGAAGATCACCAGCCTCACCTTCCTGTTCACCGACCTGCGCGGCTCGACAGAACTGTATGAAAGGGTGGGCGACCTTGCCGCCTTCGATCTGGTGCGCGAGCATTTCCAGGTGCTGCACGAGATCGTCACCTCGGAAGCGGGTGCGGTGGTCAAGACCATCGGCGACGCGGTGATGGCCACCTTCGCCACCCCCGACCGCGCGATTGCCGCCGCCATCCGGATGCGCGACGCGATGCGCGAACTGAACGCCCGATCGGGGCGCGAGGATCTGCTGCTGAAGATCGGGATGCACGAAGGCCCCTGCATCGCCGTGTCGATGAACGAACGTCAGGACTACTTCGGCCAGACCGTCAACATCGCCTCGCGGGTGCAGGGCCTGGCCGACGAGCGCGCGATCTATGTCACCGGCGCGGTGGTCAGCGACGAGAACGCCGCGCGGATGCTGGCCGAGCGCGATCTGAAGCCCGCGCGCCAGAACGCCCGGCTGAGGGGAATCGAACGCGACATCGATGTCTATGCAATTCCCTGACCGGCCGCGGCACCCCCTGCGCATTGCCTTTTACGCGCCGATGAAGCCGCCGGGCCACCCGGTCCCCTCGGGCGACCGGCTGATGGCGCGTCAGCTTCTGGCGGCGCTTGCCGCTGGCGGGCACGAGGTGGCGGTGATCTCGGACCTGCGCAGCTATTCGGCAGCGCCCGACCCGGAAGCCTACCGGGTGATTGCCGACAGGGCCGCGCACGAGGCCGCGCGCATCTCGGACCTGTGGGCACGGGATGGCTGCCCGGACCTGTGGTTCGCCTATCACCCCTATTACAAGGCCCCCGACCTGATCGGTCCCGGCCTCGCGCGCCGGCACGGGCTGGCCTATGTCACCGCCGAAAGCTCGTGGTCGGCGCGGCGCAACATCGGCGTCTGGGCAGGGATGCAGGCGCGGGTTCTGGAAGGGATCGGTCAGGCCGCCGTCAACATCTGCCTGACCGGCCGGGACCGCGACGGCATCCTTGCCGCCCTGCCCGGCGCGCGCGCCGCGATGCTGCGCCCCTTCATCGACGCCGCCCCCTTCCTGCGCGCCAGTCCCGCCGGCGCCGACCCGGCGCGGCTGATCACGGTGGCGATGATGCGCCCTGGCGACAAGATGGACAGCTACCGGATGCTGACGGCGGCGCTCGCTCTTTTGCCGGCCGGCCTCGACTGGCGGCTGTCGGTCGTGGGAGACGGGCCGGAGCGGGACGAAGTGCGGGCGCTGTTCGCGGGCCTCGGCGACGGGCGCATTACCTGGCATGGCCAGCAGCCCGCCGAGAACGTCGCCGGCCTGATGGCGGCCAGCGCGATCTACGTCTGGCCGGGCCAGGGCGAGGCCTACGGGCTGGCCTATCTCGAGGCGCAGGCCGCGGGCTTGCCGGTGGTGGCGATGCGGACCGCCGGGGTTCCCGAAGCGGTTCGCGACGGCGAGACCGCGCTTCTGTCGCCCGACGGCGATGCAGCGGCACTGGCCGACAACATCGCCCAGCTGCTGGTCAACCGCGAGAGGCGCAGGGCGATGGCAACGGCCGCGCGCCGCTTTGTCCTGACGGAGCGCACGCTGGACACGGCTGGCGTGACCCTGAACCGGATACTCGACACCGCGCTGGAGCGTGCCCCATGAGCGGGGATCGAGTGTGGGACCCGCTGATGCGCGCCCTTGACGACCGGGCGGGGGACGGCAGGGTGGTGCGGTTCTGGCTGCGCGACGACGATGCGGTCGCACCTTCGCCCGCGCTGGACCGGCTCCTGGACATGGCCGGAGGCAACGGGGTGCCGCTGATCCTCGCGGTCATCCCCGCGCCTACGGGCGAGGCGCTGGCCCGGCGGCTGGAGGGCTGCCCCGGCGCCGCAGTCGCGCTGCACGGCTGGTCGCACCGGAACCACGCCGGACCGGGCGAGAAGAGCCAGGAGCTTGGCCCGCACCGGCCCGTCGCCGACATGCTTGCCGAACTGCGGGCCGGTCAGGAGAAACTGTCGGGACTGCATGGCCGGCGATTCCTGCCGCTGCTGGTGCCACCCTGGAACCGGATCGACCCGGCGCTGCTTCCGCATCTGGGCGCGATCGGGCTAATGGCACTGTCGGTCTTCGGCCCCGAACAGCCGGGTCCGGCCCCCGAGGTCAACTGCCATGTCGACCTGATCGACTGGCGCGGCAATCGCGGCGGCCGCGATCCCGCGGCCCTGGTCGCCGACATCCTCGCCCGTCTGGGACAAGAAGGCGCGCCGGACCGGACAGTCGGCATCCTTGGCCACCATCTGGTCCACGACGCGGCGGCATGGGCCTTTCTCCACCAGCTGCTGGCCCGGACCAGCGGCCACCCCGGCTGCCGCTGGCTGCGGCCTGCGGATGTTCTGGCGGCCGCCGGCTAAAGATCGATGACCTGCCCCTCGCGGGCGAAGAACGCGGCGGGGAACCGGGCCTGCGCCTCGGCCTCCATCGCCATTAGTTCGTCGTCGCCGCGCCAGGGCGCGTGGTGCATGAAGCCCGCCTGCCGCACCCCTGCCGCCAGGGCAAGGCGCAGCGCCTGGTTCCAGGTCGAATGGCCGAAGCCGGCGTGGGTGGCCATCTCGGCCTCGGTATAGGTGCTGTCATAGAGGAACAGGTCGGCGCCGCGGATCAGGTCGAGGACCGAGGGATCAAGCTGGCCCGGGCGGTGTTCGGTATCGGTGACGATGGCCAGCGCCCGCCCGCCCCATTCGACGCGATAGCCGATGGCGCCGCCGGGATGGATCAGGGCGGCGGTGCGGATGGCGACATCGGGATAGGGGCGCAGCACGTCGCCGGCGCGGAAGTCATGGGTGATCATGCCGGCCCTGCAGCTGTCGGGCTCGACCGGGAACCAGGGCGGACGCATGTAGCTGGCGACCATCTCTCGGGTGGTCATCGTTCCGGCCAGATGGCCCGACCACAGCGCCACCCGCGCCGCCGGATCGAAGAGCAGCGGGAAGAACGGCAGGCCCATGATGTGGTCGTAGTGGCAATGGCTGAAGAAGATCTGGGCCTCGGCTATCCCCTCGGCCTTCAGGGCCTGGCCGGCGGCAGGAAGGCCCGATCCGGCGTCGAAGAACATCAGGTGGCCGCCGCAACGCACCTCAATGCAGGTCGTGCTGCCACCGAACTGCCGATAGCGGTCGCCGGAGACCGGCAGGCTGCCGCGCGCGCCCCAGACCCGGACGCGCAGTCCTGCGCCGGGTCCGGCCGGGCCTTTCTCTTTCCTGCTGCCCATCGCCTCCCCTCGGGCTGTGGCCTGCGCCCAGTCTAGTCAAAGCGCGCCGCGAGCGCGAGGCCGCAAACGCCCGTCCGGTTCAGCCAGCGTCCGTCCTGCTGCTGCGCTCGGCGGTCAGCGCCATCGTCGTCTGGCTGAGCCGTTCGGCCAGGACCCGCATGACCTGGATCGTGACATCGGGAAAGTCGGTCAGGAGTTTCAGGAACTGTTCCTTGCGGATGCGCAGGGCCTCGATCGGGGTGGCGGCCTTGACCGTGGCGGTGCGGGTTGCCTCGCACAGGATGGCGATCTCGCCGACGATCGAATTCTCGCCGACCTCGGCGACCTTGACCGGCCCCTTGCCGGAATCGGCCAGGATCTCGGCCTGCCCGGCCAGGATGACATAGGCGGCATCGCCGATGTCGCCCTGATGGAACAGGATTTCGCCCGCCTGATAGCTGACCCGGTCCGAGGTGAAGGCCAGAAGCTTCAGCCTGGCCGCCTCCATCCCGGCAAACAGCGGCACCTGCCGCAGCATCCGCACCTCGTCCTTGAACAGCATGGTTCCCATCCCCCCGCCTAAGCCCCCGTCTTCGCCCCAGCCTGTGTCCCGGCCCGCGATTCGACCTGCGCTACCGAAGCATCCACCCCATCCCCTGCCGGCTCGCCCGTCCCGGCGGCTCCCCCGCCCCCGCGCCCGTCGGACGCGACAAGCGGCCCCGCGAACGTCAGGATCCGGTCGAAGCGGCTGGCGAGCGCGCTGTCGGTCATCACCCAGATCAGCGCCGGCGCCGGTTCCTGCCCCGACAGGAGCGTCAGCACATTCTCGACGATCTGCGCCCGCACGCGCGGATCGACGGCGGTCAGCGGCCTGTTCATCACCTGGTAGCCGGTCCGCCGCAACAGCGCCCGTGCCAGGCTGGCCTTCTGACGCTGCGCAAGGGTCAGGCGCTTGCCGCCGGTGCCCACCTCGAAATCCAGCCCGATCGACAGGAAATCATCATAGAGACCAAGCCGGTCCATCAGGCCCCGGACGATCTCCTGCACCCGCTCGGCACCATCGGCGTGCCGGTTGTTCACCCGGCCGAACACCACATTGTCCATCAGGCTGGCCGAGGGCATGTAGCGGGCCGGGTCATAGGCCTCGATCTGGCCCTGAAGGCTGGCGGGCAGGCCGGCGTGGAACTGCTGGCGGGCGCGGACGATGCGTTCCTTCATCTCGTCGGTCAGAAGGCCGAAACGGTGGCGCGGCTCGGCATAGGCGAAGCTGAGACGGATGATCGTGGGGCGGTCCTCGGCGGGCACCTCGGCGTAGTCTTTCCCGTTCAGGCGCTTGACCAGGGCCTGATAGGCCGGAAGATCCTCGGCGCCCATGAAGGTCAGCTGCTGGAAGAAGGGATGATCGGCCGGCAGGTCGCCGAACAGCTCGATCGCGTTCTCGGCGATCTCGAAGCCCATCTCGTAGAGTGCCCGGTCCAGCCCGTCCCGCTCGAGCACCTGCCGGAAATAGGGATTGCGGCCAAGCGCGCCCGGCATCAGCGCCGGACCGATGGCGTTGCCGAACAGAAGGTTCTCGCCCACCGTGGACTGGTCGTTGTAGGCGCCCGGCTCGAAATGGTCGATCAGCGAGGTCTGGCCGCGTTCCTCGAGCGTGGCGCGGAAGGCCCGGCGCATGGCGATGACGCTGTCGGCGATGCCGGGCCGGCGCGCGGCATCGGCCGTCGCCCTGAGCGCGAGGTCGAGGATGTCGCGCGACAGTTGCACAGCATCGAGCACCGGCGCGACGGCGCGGATCAGGTCCTCGGGCCCGGTCGCACCAGCTGCGGCATAGTCGATCCAGTCGGCCTTGATATCGTGGACCGGGTTTCCCGACAGCTGGGCCTCGCGAAGCCGCCAGGCCATTCCGGGATCCTCCGCAGACGGCGGCCCCATCGGCCGGTGCTTCAGCCCGTAGAACAGATTGTCGCGCAGCGAACCTGAGAAGAAATGCACGTCGGTCGAGGCATAGGAGATCGCCCTGCCGGTGATGCTTTCGGGCAGGCTGTGGATGTCCTCGCCGCCGGCGACGACCTTGCCCGCGTCAGGCCACGAAAGCCGGGCGAAGGCGGCGGCCAGAGCCTCGCCGCCCGCAGCATCACCGGTCAGCGCCACCCTTTCGCCGGGCCGGACCTGGACGTTGATCCGGTCCAGCAGCCGCGCGCCGCTGTCGTCGCTCAGCGTCAGGTTGACGGCGGCCAGTGGCGGCTTCAGCGCGGCGCCCTCGCCAACGGCCTGGATCGCCGGATCGACCATGCCGTCGACCGAGAACTGGCCCACGACCTGCGCATACTTGATCTGCACATCCTGGCGGTTTTGATCCCAGTCGATCAGATCCTTCAGCGGCCCCGGCAGATCCTTGTAGGCCGCGATCACCGCGACCAGCTGGCCGATGTCGACCTTTCCCTTCAACGCCAGATAGCCGCCGACGATGTAGAACAGGAAGGGCGTGAAGGATGCCAGCGAGTTGTTGATGAACTTCACCATGAACTTCCACTGGTAGATGTCGTAGCGGATCTTGAAGATCCGCCCCAGCCGTGCCGCCACGTCGGCCCGTTCGTAGTTCGACGTGTCGAAGGCATGGATCGCGTCGATCCCTTCCACCATCTCGCCCACCCGCCCGGCCAGTTCGCGCGCGGTCAGCTGGCGTTCGCGGCCGAGAACCAGCAGGCGCCGGCGCATCCGCGGGATGATCAGCGCCTGGACGCTGACGAGCGCCGTCGTGATCAGCCCCAGCCAGAAGCTCTGGACGAAGATGAAGACCAGCGCGGTCAGCGCCTGCCCGCCCAGAAGCGCCGGCGACACGAAGGCGTCGCCGGTGAAGCCGCCCATCGGCTCGACTTCGTTGTTGACCATGTTGGCGATTTCCGAGCCCTTGACGCGCTTGAACACATCGGGCGGAAAGCGCAGCACCCGGTCGACCAGCTCGAAGCGGATGCGGCGCAGAAGGCGCTCGCCCAGCCGGCCCTTGTAGGTGTTGATGTAGTACTTGAAGAGGCCGTTGATGACCACGAACAGCAGGAACACCATGCTGAGCGCGAAGAGCGTCGGCATCCGCCCCAACTCGATCCCCGGAAACAGCACGACCTTGCCGAACAGCGGAAGGCTGACCTCCAGCTTCATGAACAGCTTGACCGCGTCGGGCGTGTCGAAGCCGCTGCCCTGGATCGGCCCGTTGACGATCTGCTTGGGCAGGTCGAAGGACATGAAGTAGGGGACCATCGACAGGGCGACGATGAACAGGATCCACAATTGCTGGAACTTCGTGTGCTTCCAGATGTAGCTGGTCAGGCGACGTTCCATGCCGTCCTCGCGATGGTGCCGGTGGCGACCGGCAGCAGGACCGATGATCCAAGAGATACAATGCCCCTGCAAATCGCGCCAGTCACGGCGTCCGCTCCAGAAGGGTGCGCAGGATCCGGGCGCTGGCCGCCGCCCCGTCCAGATCGGGGGCGAACGGCGGCGGCGGGCCGGCGGCCAGCGCCTGTGCGACCGCTGCGGTCAGGCTGTCCGCCGACAGGTCGGCCTCGGTCAGCACACCGGCGAGTCCGAGCCGGTGCAGGCGATCGGCCCGCAGGGTCTGCTCGGTCTCGCCGCCGGTGGCGAAGGGCACCAGAAGGCAACGGCAGCCGGCCCTCAGCACGTCGCAGACAGTGTTGTAACCCGCCTGGGACACCGACAGGCGGGCATTGGCGATCAGTCCGGGAAAATCGGGACGGAACCGCACGACACTGGCGTTGGGCGGCGCCGCGCCGGAAATAGCGGCAAAGTCGGCGTCGGGCAGGTTCGGGCCGGTGACAAGGCACCAGCGGCCAGAGTCCGGCAGGCGCCGCGCGGCCTCGGCGCAGGCACCGATCAGCGCCGCGCCGACTGCCCCGCCCCCGGCCGAGGCGACGACCTCGAACCGGTCGGCGACCGGCGCGGGCGGCGGCGGCGCGACGAGGCCGGTATAGGCGATCCTGTCGCCGATCCGCGCCGCAAGGGGAAAGGTCTCCTCCAGCCGCACAAAGGCGGGGTCGCCGTGCACCAGCACAAGATCGAAATACTGCCGGACGAGGGCGACGCTCTCCTCGTCGCGGCCCGGCTTGGCGCGTTCCTGCAGGATGTCGCGCAGCGAACAGGCAACGCGCGGGCGCGGGTGGCGGGACTGGATCTCCTGCAAGAGCGGGATCAGTTCGAACCGGACCTGCCGGCGGCCGAAGGGAAAGGCCTCGATCATCACCAGGTCGGGGGCAAGGTCGCGGAAGGCGGTCAGCAGAAGGTCGCGCCGGCGCGTCTCGAACGCGGCATCGACCGGGCGGCCCTCGGCGTCGCGCAGGCCCGAAAAGCCCGCGTCCCCCGCGACCACCGGCGGCAAGGCGACGTGGCGGACGCCAGGGCCGGGGAAGCCCGGAACAGGGGTGCCGCCCGTCACCACCGTCACCTCGAACCCGTCAGCCGCCAGAGCCGAGGCGATGCGGCTGGCGCGCGCCAGGTGGCCGATGCCCAAAAGGTGCTGCACATAGAAGAACAGGCGGGGGGCGCGGCTCATTTGCCCTCCTGCCATGTCGGGTTGGTGAACAGCGCCTGCAACTGGCCGATGCTGCTCTGCACGTCGAAGCCGCCGCGCACCCGGGCCTCGGCGGCCGCGCCCAGCCGGCGGCGCAGCGCGGGATCGCGGATCGCGGATGCCAGCGCCCCGGCGAACGCATCAGGCCTTTCGGGCGGGACCACCAGGCCGGACACATCATTTTCCAAAAGTTCCGTAATGCCGGAAATATCGGTCGAAACACAGGGCAACCCCTGGCTGGACGCCTCGACCAGCACGTTCGGCAATCCGTCCCGGTCGCCGTCGGCAGCGATCCGGCAGGCCAGGGCAAAAAGGTCGGACTGCCGGTAAAGCGTCAGCACTTCGGCCTGGTCCCGCGGCCCGTGCCAGCGGATGCGCGGCTCGAGCCCCAGCTGCGCCGCCAGCCGCCGCAGCGCCCCGGCGCCCCCGCCGCCGACATGGTCGAGCCGCCAGTGCAGGCCGCCCGGCAACAGCGCCAGCGCCCGCAGCAGGATGTCGAAGCCCTTCTTCTCGACGATCCGGCCGATGGTCAGGATCCGCACCGGATTGGCCGGGTCCGACCCGTCGGCCAGCGACCGCGGGCCGCCGAAAGGGGCAAAGCGGGCAAGGTCCAGCCCGTGATAGCTGAGAAAGACATTGTCGTGGCCCGCCGCCAGCCTCCGAAGATGATCGAACCCCGACCGGGTGCAGGTGACCGCCCAGCGCATCGCCGCCAGCTTGTCGCGCAACTCGCGCTCGGGGGTGATCCAGATGTCCTTGGCATGGGCCGAGCAGCTCCAGCCCACGCCGGTCAGCAGGCTGGCATAGCGGGCGACCGAGGCGGGCGTATGGATGAAATGGGCGTGCAGCCAGCCCGCGCCCTCGGGCCATTCGGCGGCCAGCACCAGCGCCTGTCCGAACCGGCGGATGCGGTTGGGCGTCAGGTCGTGCCGGAGGTCGCCGCGAAAGGCAGCGAAGGCGGCGGCGAACCCCGGCCGGCGCAGGCCCGCCGCCAGGGCACGCAGGACGCGCAGCGGCTCCTGGTAGAGATATTCCGGCAGATAGAGGACCGGGGCGCGGATCTCGCCGTGGATCGGATGGCGCTTGCGGTCGGTCGGGTGGCGCATCGACACCAGCCGCAGATCGAAGCCGGCCCTTTCCAGGCCAAGAATTTCCTGCGCGATGAAGGTCTCGGACAGGCGCGGGTAGCCTTTGAGCAACACCACGATCGGCGGAACGGCAGCCGTCAAGACCTCACGCCCCCGCCGCTGCGGTCCGGGAAAGGCCCCGGCCGCCCAGCCAGGCCTCGACGCAGGCCGAGATGGTGGGCAATCCTTCCATGCCCGTGACCTCGGCCGTCTGTGACGGTGGCAGCCGCCGGGGCAAGGCCTTCAGCGCCGCGGCCAGCCGGCGCGGATCGGCGGCCTCGTCGGGCAGAAGCATCTCGACCAGCCCCAGTTCAGAGGCCCGCCGGGCGCGGATCAGCTGTTCCTGGCGCGGCCGGGTGCGCGGCACGATCAGCGCCGGCTTGTCGAACGAGAGGATCTCGCAATAGGTGTTGTAGCCGCCCATCGCCACGACCGCCTTGGCGCCGGCGATCAGCTCTTCCATGCGGTTGTCGAACTCGATCACCTCGACATGGGGCGACTTGCGGCCCTTGGCGATCAGCTTGCGCCGCTGGCGGGCCGGCATGTAGGGGCCAAGGACGATCAGCGCCCGGTGAGTCAGCCCCGGATCGTCAAGGTAGGCGTCGATGACATTGTGCACGAGGTCCGATCCGTCGCCGCCGCCCCCGGTCGTCACCAGAAGGTAATCGCCCTGCGGCAGGTGGCGCTCTTCATGGCTGCGCGAGACGCTTCGGTGCAGGAAGCCCACAAAATCCATCTTGGCGCGCACCGCCTCGGGGACATCCAGACCCACGAGCGGATCGTAGAAATCCGGCGGGCCATAGACCCACACCCGGTCATAGTATGCGCCGATCCGTTCGAGCGCACCCTTGCGCTTCCATTCCGCCTCCAGAAGGTGCGGCGCGTCCATCACCTCGCGCAGGCCCAGCACCAGCCGGACGCCCCGCGCCTTGAGAAAGGCCAGCGTCTCCTCGACCTCGCCATGCAGGCCCATCGGTTCCTTGTCGACGATGAAGATGTCGGGGCGGAAGGCCTCGGCGGTCTGGCGGATGATCGCGCGGCGCAGTTTCAGCGTCTGTTGCAGGTCGACGTGGCGGGCGAGCGAGGTATATTCGCCGTCCCTCAGCTTGATGACGCTGGGGATCTTCACGAAATCGACCCGCGCCCGATAGTCGAACGCCCCCGCGATCGGCGAACCCGAGATGATCATCACGTTTAGGCCGTGGAAATCCTCGACCAGCGAGTGGGCGATGGCGCGGCATCGCCGCAGATGGCCCAGCCCGAACGTGTCGTGACTGTACATCAGGATGCGGGCATCCCCGAGTTTCTGCATCGCGCAAGACCTTTCGCCTGTTCCCGATCGGCTTGGACTGCCTTAATATTGCTGGGTCACTGGCACCACCACCCGTCAACCGCCCACTGGCTACCGCCTCTCCTTCACGACCGCAACTCTGCCGCGACGGCGCCCACACGCGCGAGGACCAGGTGGCCCTCGCCAAGATCGACCGGCGCCAGCAGGCCGTCGCCGGGCACCGCGAAGGGTTCGGGCCAGCCTGACATGTCCGACCCGCCCCCCGTCCTCAGCCCCTCGAAGTCCAGCGGCCGGTCGAGATCGGGAAAGGGGACGGCGGCCAGCAGCGACCTGGTATAGGGATGGACCGCGCCGCGCATCAGGATTTCGCGCGGGGCGATCTCGACGATGCGGCCCCGGCACATCACCGCGATCCGGTCGGCCATGTAGTCGACCACCGCCAGGTTGTGCGAGATGAAGATGCAGGTCAGGCCCAGCTCTTTCTGCAAATCCTTCAGAAGGTTCAAGATCTGGGCCTGAACCGACACGTCCAAGGCCGACACCGGCTCGTCGCAGATCAGCAGTTCGGGGCCAAGCGCCAGCGCCCGCGCGATGCCGATGCGCTGACGCTGGCCGCCCGAGAAGCTGTGCGGGTAACGGTTCAGGAACCGGCGGTCCAGGCCGATCGCCTCCATCAGCCGCGCCACCGTCTCGTGCCGGGTGCGGACATCGCCGCGGTCGTGGATTTCCAGGGGTTCGCCCAGGATGCGCTGCACCGTCATGCGCGGCGACAGGGACGAGACCGGATCCTGGAACACCATCTGGATGCGGGTGCGAAAGGCCTTCAGCGCCTCGCCCGACAGGCCCAGGACGTCCACCGAACCTTCGGTCCCGTGAAAGGTGACCGAGCCGGAATCCGGCGTGACCGCGCGCATCAGCATCTTGCTGACCGTGGTCTTGCCGCAGCCGCTTTCGCCGACCAGCCCCAGGCATTCGCCCCGGCGCACGTCGAAACTGACCCGGTCGACGACACGGTTGGGCTGGCTGTCGCCCCGGGCGAAGAACCCCGACTTCCGGGTCTGGTAGGATTTCGTCAGGTCGCGCACCGACAGGACCAGATCGGGGCCGTGCCCGGCCGGCGGCTGCGCCCGGCCCAGCAGGCTGGCGGCCTGCACCGGAATTTCGCGCAGGGACTTCAGCCGCTCGCCCGGCTTCATGTCGAAATGCGGCACCGCCGCCATCAGAGCCTTGAGATAGTCGTGCGCCGGGGTGCGGAAGATCGCATCGACCGGCCCGGCCTCGAGAATCTGGCCGTGGTAGATGACCACCACCTCGTCGGCGACATTGGCCACCACTCCCAGATCGTGGGTGATGAGCAGCATCGCCATGTTCAGCCGGCTTTGCAGATCGCGCAGGAGATCGAGGATCTGCGCCTGGATGGTCACATCGAGCGCGGTGGTCGGCTCGTCCGCGACCAGCAGCGCCGGCCGGCAGATCAGCGCCATGGCGATCATCGCCCGCTGCCGCATGCCCCCCGACAGTTCGAACGGATACATCTCCAGCCCCCGGGCCGGATGCGGGAAGCCGACCAGCGACAACATCTCCTCGGCGCGGTCGCGGCGCTCGGCGCGGGTGGTGGCCTCGTGGATCAGCACCGCCTCGGTGATCTGGTCGCCCACCGTGTGCAGGGGCGAGAGCGAGGTCATCGGCTCCTGGAAGATCTTGCCGATGCGCCCGCCGCGAAGGGCCCGGATTTCCGGCCCGTCCGGTGGCAGGCCCAGGATGTCGACCGGCCCCGCGCCGCTGCGCGGATCGTCGAACAGGATACGCCCGGTCGGCCGCGCGATCCGCGGCAGGATGCCGAGAACCGCCTGGCTGATGACCGACTTGCCCGACCCGGATTCGCCGACCAGCGCTGTGACCTTGCCCGGCATCACCCTCAGGCTGGCGTCGCGCACGGCCTGAATCTGCCCCCCCAGCATGGAAAAGGAGATGCTCAGATTCTCGATCCGCAAGAGGTCCGATGCCAAGGCCGGACTGTCCTCCCCGACGACGCAGGCGTGCCCCGGCCGTCGCCCGGCAGTTGCGCCCATGCCCCTGACTAGCATGCCTTGCGGCGGAAGCGCAATTTCGTCGATGTCCGGCACCTGCCGGGCATCAGACGCCGGCGCGCAGCTTCTCCTTCAGGCGGCTGGCGGCCTCGGCATAGCCGCCCGCCGCCCCGTCGACGAAATGCATGTGGTCGCGGCTCATCGGCGAGGGCACGATGCAGGTCATCAGGGCCTCGTCCTGCAGATGCAGGCCGAAGTGGCAGATCCCGGCGCGCTCCGCCTCGGCCAGCCGCTCCTCGATCGCCTCGAGCCGCGCCGCATCGACATCAAGCGTCATCTTCAGCGCATCGTCGAACTTGCGGAAATCGGTGTTGCGCGACACGTCGCGGGCATAGTCGCGGACATCGAAGCGCCCGAGCTTCAGCCCGTAGCGGCGCAGGAAGATCAACAAGGCGGTCAGCGCCGCGATCCCCAGGCGCGAGGCAAGGCGCCCCACGCGGCCGGGCCGGGTCAGCGGAGCCCCGTCGACGCCGCGCAGCGACAGCGACAGGCCGGGACCGGCGGCCGGAACCGGATGGCCGCCGCGCTCCTCGCCCGCGGCAATCGCGACCACGTCGGCCAGAAGCCTCTGGAAGGATTCGTCGGCGCCCTGCGGCCCCGGCACGGCGATGACCGACAGGATCTTGCCGTGCCGGGCCGGGATCGGATCCCAGCGGCAGGACAGGCCGGCCAGGTCGGGCGGGCCGCCATCGCCCGCCCCGGCGGCATAGTGGCCCTCCTTCATCCGCGCCTCGGCCCAGCTGGCGCCGCCGCCGGCGAACATCGCGTAGGACACGTCGTCGCTGGCCTGGAACCGTGCCACCCGCACATCCAGCCCGGCGGCGCGGATCTCATCGACCGGGACCAGCGCGGTGCGCATCTTCAGGCCGAACTCGGCTTCGGCCCAGCGTCCCACCCGGCTCAGCGCCGCCCGCGCGGCCCCGATGCCGGCCGGAGGCACCGCGAGGAAGGCGCCGTCGCCGCCGAAGACGAAGGGCAGGTCGGGACGGCCCAGCGCGTTCACGATCGCGGTGATGACCGAGGCGCCCGACATGTTGACATTCTTGTAGCGGCCCGCGGCGATGGCGCCCGTCGAATCCACGATGTCGGCCAGGGCCAGGGCCCAGCCCCCCGGCAGCGGCCGATAGCGCGAAAAATCGGCAATCCCCTCGAATTCGACAAATCGCGGCAACCCGGCCAGAAAGGCGATTCCGTCGGCGGTTTCCATGCCCGCCAGAATACCAGCATTCCCGGGTGCTGCCTACCAGCGGGCCGATCACTGTAAATTGTGCGCGGCGCCCCCAGCCCAGGGGGCGCATGTTCTTGCGGCCCGCCATCGGGCGCTGCTAAGGCCTTGCGCCCCGGCCCGCCAGCGGCAGAATGGCCGGGTCCGGGCCGCACCGGCCCGCCGCGGACAGGACAAGGCATGGACAGGACACAGGACCACGTTTCGCCCACCCTGATCGAAGGGGTCACCACCTGGCTGAAGCAGTCGGCACTGAAGGACACCGAGCTCGAGACCATCGCCTTCCAGACCTGCGACCGGCTGGCCGCCATCGGCATTCCGCTGGCGCGGGTCCATCTGTCCTTCGCGATGCTGCATCCGCTTTACACCTCGCTCAGCTACACCTGGCGCCGGGGCCAGGATGTCAGCGTCGAGGGCTTCAGCCTGCCCAGTGGCAAGACCCCGCCCGAGCGCTACCTCGCCAGCCCCTATTACCAGCTGGTCAGCAAGAACCTCAGCCACCTGCGCCGCCGCCTTGCCCCCGACACCCCGTCCGAATTCCCGATATTCGACGACCTGAAGGCTCTGGGCGT
Source organism: Pseudomonadota bacterium (assembly GCA_018240425.1). Classification (GTDB taxonomy): domain Bacteria; phylum Pseudomonadota; class Alphaproteobacteria; order Rhodobacterales; family Rhodobacteraceae; genus TMP-24. The sequence goes on from JAFEFU010000012.1 coordinate 154,696, forward strand.
CACCGACTATCTGGCCTTTCGCCAGTCCTTCGCCGGCAACGACGACCGCGGGATGCTGGGATCCTGGGCGACCGACGACCCGCACGGCTTTTCCGAGGACATGATCCGCGCGCTGCTGAACGTCGAGAACAACCTTGCGGTGGCCGCGCATACCGCAGTCCTGCGCAAGCTGGCGGGCAACATGCTGACGACCTATCTGGGCGGGGATGCCGGCAGGCGGGTGCTGTCGGGCCAGATCCGGCGCGGCGACGGCGAAACGATCCGCGCCGCCCTGGTGATGGCGGACATGCGCAACTCGACCGCGATCGCCGAGAACGCCGGCCGGCAAGTGTTCATCGACACGCTCAACGAATTCTTCGATGCCGTCGCCGCCCCGTTCAACGGCAACGGCGGCCAGATCCTCAGCTTCATCGGCGACGGTTTCCTGGCCGTCTTTCCGTGCGAGCGGCAGAGGTCGGCCTCGCAGACCGCGACACGCGCGGCAATGAGCGCGGCGCGCAACGCCGTGGCGCGGATGGCCGAGCAGAATCGCAACCGCGCCACCCGCGGCCTCGCGCCGATCAACTTCGGGATCGGGATGCATGTCGGCAATGTCATGTTCGGCAACGTCGGCCTGCGCAGCCGCCTGACCTTCTCGGCCTTCGGGTCGGCGGTGAACGAGGTCCAGCGGCTTGAGAGCCTGACCAAGAAGTTCGCCCTGCCGATCGTGGCCAGCGACGTGTTCCGGCAATATTGCGGCGGCGACTGGAAACCCCTTGGCGATGAGAAGTTGCGCGGCGTCCCCGAGCCGGTCGCCGTCCATGCGCCGGGGCCTGAGAACATGGCGCTCGGCAGCGACGCGGACCTGACCTTCGGCGCCGACGAGAACCGGTCCGAGGCCGAGGAACTGATGCTTCTGTACCGGGGCGCCAGCACCCGGCGCGACCCCGCCGCCCGGCCGCTCAACTAGGCCGGTCAGGCCCGATCCGCCTGCCATCAACCTGCTGAAACCAAAGGCGATCTTGGGCGGCCCCCAGGCCGGTGCCCCCATGCTTTGGGATGGACAGGCCCGGGGCCGTGCGCTACGGTTCGCCCAGGGCCGATGCCGGCTGCGAGAGACGGCGCATGACTCCTCGACAATCAAGGCAGCGAACCTGCAGGGTCAGGGCAGCGGGTCCGCGCGGTCCGGCAGGCGGCCATGCCTGACCGCGGGACCGGCCGGCGCACCGTCCTGGGGCTGATTGCCGCCGCGCTGTCGCCGCTTGTCCTGCCCGCACGGCTGGCCGCGCACGACGGCCCGCTTGACGATCGGGGCGCGAGCCGCGTCACCGGAAGCCTGCCGGACATGAACGACCCGCGGCCGGCGGTTCCGCGCGTCATCGACATGGGCGCCACGGGGCGCGCGCCGGGCCGCAGCGGCGGCACCATCCGCACGCTGATCGGCGGGCAGAAGGACATCCGGCTGATGACCCTTTACGGCTATGCGCGGCTGGTCGGCTATGACCAGAGCCTCGCGCTGGTGCCTGACATCCTGCGGGCGGTCGACACCGCGGACGACCGCACCTTCACCTTCCACATCCGGCCGGGGCACCGCTGGTCGGACGGCAGCCCCTTCACCGCCGAGGACTTCCGCTATTGCTGGGAAGACGTGCTGCTCGACAAGGACCTGCGCCCCGGCGACCTGCCGGACGAGCTGCTGGCCGGGGGTGGCCCGCCGCGCTTCCAGCGTCTCGACGACCTGACGGTGCGCTATCAGTGGGACGACCCCAACCCGCGCTTCCTGCCGCGGCTGGCCGCGCCCCAGCCGCTGGTGATCGCCATGCCTTCGGCCTATCTCAGGCAGTTCCACCGCAAGTACCAGGATCCGATCCGCCTGTCGGCGCTGATCCAGCAGCAGCGGGTCGAGACCTGGGTGGACCTGCACACCAAGATGTCGCGCAGCTACCGGCCGGAAAACCCCGACCTGCCGATGCTGGACCCCTGGGTGAACACCACCCCGCCGCCGGCCAACCAGTTCGTCTTTGTCCGCAACCGCTACTTCCACCGTGTGGACGAGGCGGGCGTGCAGCTTCCCTATGTGGACAAGGTGGTTCTGAACGTCAGTTCCCCCGCCATCATCCCGGCCAAGGCCGGCGCCGGCGAGACCGACCTTCAGGCGATGGGCCTCGCATTCGACGACTACCGCTATCTGAAGGCAGCCGAGAAGCTGCATCCGGTGAAGGTCGCTTTGTGGAGACGGACCCAGGGCTCGGCGATCGCGCTCCTGCCCAACCTGACCTGCAAGGACGAGGGCTGGCGCACCCTCTTCCGTGACCGCAATGTCCGCCGCGCCCTGTCGCTGGCCATCGACCGGCACGAGATCAACATGGTCTCGTTCTTCGGCCTCGCCCGCGAAAGCGCCGACACCGTCCTGCCCGACAGCCCCCTCTTCAGGCCAGAGTATGCCGAGGCCTGGGCCACGCACGATCCCGCCAAGGCCGGTGCGCTTCTCGACGCCGCTGGGCTCGACCGCCGCGACGGCGACGGCATCCGCCTGCTGCCCGACGGCCGGCTGGCCGAGATCATCGTCGAATCCGCCGGCGAAAGCACGCTCGAGACCGATGTTCTGGAACTGATCGGCGATCACTGGCGCGAGGTCGGGATCAAGCTCTTTGTCCGGGTCTCGCAGCGCGACCTGTTCCGCAGCCGGGCAATGTCGGGCGATGCGATGATGTCGGTCTGGGGCGGGCTGGACAACGGGGTGCCGACTGCCGACATGTCCCCCGCCGCCCTGGCGCCCACCGCCGACGATCAGCTGCAATGGCCGCTCTGGGGCATCCACTACCTGACCCACGGCGCCAAGGGGCAAGAGCCCGACCTGCCGCGCGCGCAAGAGCTTCTGGATCTGTTCGGCGAATGGAGCCGCTCGCCCACCGCCGACGAACGGACCGCGGCCTGGCAGGCGATGCTGGCCATCCGTGCCGACGAGGTCTTTTCGATCGGCACGGTGAATTCGACGCTTCAGCCGGTGCTCTATTCTTCGGCCCTGCGCAACGTGCCCGACAAGGCGCTGTTCGGCTTCGACCCGACCTCCTATCTTGGCATCTACATGCCCGACACCTTCTGGCTGGACGAGGGGGCCTGACCATGCTGCGATACATCCTGTGGCGCATCGCGATCATGGTCCCGACGCTGATCCTCATCTCGATGCTGGTCTTCACCATCATCGAACTGCCGCCCGGCGACTATTTCGAAAGCTACGTGTCCGAGCTTCAGGCGATGGGCGAGGCCGCCGACATGGCCGAGATCGACGCGCTGCGCGCACGCTACGGTTTCGACCAGCCGGCCCCGATCCGCTATCTCCACTGGGTCGGCGGGATGCTGCACGGCGACTTCGGCTATTCGTTCGAGTACCGCCTGCCGGTCAGCGAGGTGGTCGGCGAGCGGATGTGGCTGACGATCCTCGTCTCGACCATGACCATCGCCTTCACCTGGCTCATCGCCTTTCCGATTGGCATCTATTCGGCGACCCACCAGTACAGCTGGGGCGACTATGGGCTGACCTTCCTCGGGCTGGTGGGGCTGGCCGTGCCGAACTTCATGCTGGCCCTGATCCTGATGTATTTCGCCAACATCTGGTTCGGCCTGTCGATCGGCCACCTGATGGACGAACGGTTCTTCGGCGAACCGATGTCCTGGGCCAAGACCGGCTCGATCCTGGCCCACCTGTGGATTCCGGTGATCATCATCGGCACCGGCGGCACCGCCAGCATGATCCGCCGGGTCCGGGCGAACCTGCTGGACGAGTTGCAGAAGCAATATGTCGTGACCGCGCGGGCCAAGGGCCTCAGCCCCTTCCGCACGCTGATGAAATACCCGTTCCGCATGTCGCTGAACTTCTTCATCTCTGACATCGGCTCGATCCTGCCCTCGATCATCTCGGGTGCGGAGATCACGGCCGTCGTCCTGTCTCTGGAGACCACCGGGCCGATGCTCATCAGGGCCCTGCAAAGCCAGGACATGTATCTTGCCGGCTCGTTCCTGATGTTCCTCGCCTTCCTGACGGTGGTGGGGGTCCTGGTCTCGGACATCGCGCTTGCCCTGCTCGATCCCCGCATCCGCCTCCAGGGAAGAAGCGTGAAATGAGCACATGGCTCCCGGAACCCGGCGCACCCCTGCCGCACTTCGTCTCGGACGCGCCGTTCGATCCGCACTCGGTGTCGGCGATGACGAAGGCCCAGGAACGGGTCTATCGTGCCTCGCAGCTGCGCCTGATGTGGTGGAAGTTCCGCCGTCACCGGCTGGCGCTGATCTCGGCCCTGTTCCTCATGGCGCTTTACGCCATGATCACCATCGTCGAGTTCCTGGCGCCCTATGACCTTGCCGCGCGCCATGTCGATTTCATCCATGCGCCCCCGCAGCGTGTCCACCTGTTCGACCAGGGCCGGTTCGTCGGCCCCTTCGTCTATGGTCGCAAGGCGACGCTCGACATGGAGACGCTCCAGCACGTCTATGCCGACGATCCGGCCGAGGTCCAGCCGCTGCGATTCTTCTGCCGGGGCGACAGCTACCGCTTCTGGGGGCTGGTCAAGGGCGACCTTCACCTGTTCTGCCCGGCGACCGGCGGGCAGGCCTTTCTTCTGGGCACCGACCGGCTGGGCCGCGACCTGCTCAGCCGCATCCTCTATGGCGCGCGCATCTCGCTGACCATCGGCCTTCTTGGCATCTCGATCAGCTTTGTCCTCGGAATCGTCATCGGCGGGCTGGCCGGCTATCACGGCGGCATCGTCGATCTGGCGGTGCAGCGCGTGATCGAGGTGCTGCAATCCATCCCCAGCATTCCGCTGTGGCTGTCGCTGGCGGCGATCATGCCGGTGACCTGGAGCCCCTTGCTGATCTACCTCGGCATCACCGTGATCCTCGGGTTGCTGGACTGGACGGGGCTGGCGCGGGCGGTGCGCTCCAAGCTGTTCGCGCTGCGCGAGGAAGACTATGTCCTGGCCGCGCAGCTGATGGGCGCCGGCAGCAGGCGGATCATCGGCCGCCACCTGGTGCCGGGCTTCCTGTCGCACCTGATCGCCTCGGCCACCATCGCCGTGCCGGGCATGATCCTTGGCGAGACCGCGCTCAGCTTCCTCGGCCTCGGCCTGCGGCCGCCGATCACCAGCTGGGGCGTCCTTCTGACCGAGGCCCGCGACGTCAGCGTGATCGCCTTCTATCCTTGGCTGCTCTTGCCGATGGCGCCGGTCTTTCTCGTGGTGCTGGCCTTCAATTTCATGGGCGACGGACTGCGCGACGCTGCCGATCCCTACAAGTGACGGCTTGGGCCGGCGCTCAGCCAGCCGCCCAGGGTTTCCAGGCCAGCAGAAGTCCGCCGCCTTCCGCCGCCAGCCGGGTGCAGAGCGCACGGACCTCGGCAAGCCCGGCCCCGGCCGGCGCCTGGCCCGCGATCAGCGCATGGTCGGCGATGGTCACCGCGGCGGCGCGGGTCACGATGGTGAAGGGCAAGGGCCCCGTCGCCCACCAGGCCGGGGCGCCGGGAAGGGCCTCCACCACCTCGGGCAGGATCGCCAGGAGCCGCGCCAGCGCCGGATGGGCCTTGGGCGCCGCGATGAAGGCATTGCTCAGAAGGACGCTGCCCGCGCCGGTCTGGCGCGGAATCGGCTCGGCAATCGCAGTCAGGCCGACCAGCGGCAGGCGGTGGTGAAATCCGATGTCGTCGCGCGCGGGGTACCAGTCGCAGTCCAGATAGATCCCGCCCGACCCGTGCAGGACCGCATAGCGCGCCACGTCGGTCGCGCCCGCCAGATCCCCGCGCGCGATCATCGCCGCATAGGACGGATGACGGTCGGCGCCGATGCCTGCCAGGTCAGCCTCGCGCCACAGCCGGTAGTCATAGCCCTGCCGCGCGGCATGGTCGCGCCAGGCCGCGGCCGTGACCGGCGGCGGCAAGGGTCCGATCCATATCTGGTGGATGAGGCGCGGCACCTCGGCGCGGCCGGCCAGCGCCATCCGCGCCCGTTCGGCATCGTCGATGCGGCCATGCCGGGCCAGCACCTCGGGCGGCGGCACCAGCGCGAACTGATAGCCGATCCGCCGCACCGGATCGCCCTCGGCCTTCGCCAGCTTCAGCAGCACCGACTGGAGTCTTCGCGGCAGGCCAAGGACGGTGGGCTGCCCCAGAAGGCCGATCTCCGCATCGCCCTGCAAAGCCTCAAGCGCCGCGCGCGCCTCGGCCAGGCGGCCCTGCGCGATCAAGGCCCGCGCCGCCTGAAGGGCCACACCGAACTGCCGCTTGTCCGCCATCCCTGCCTGCCCCGGTGGCCCTGCCGCCAGCAGACCCCAGGCCGCCGCGAATGGCAAGGCCGGGGATCCGACCGGACCGCCGGCCGGCAGCTATTCTTTCGCCTCGGCCTCGCGGAAGCGCCGGGCGAACTCGTCGAGGACGTGGCGTTCGGCGTCCGAGACCGCCCAGTAGGAAAAGGCGCCGTCGCTCCAGCGGACGACCGAAAGTCCGCCGGCCGAAAGGTCGGCGGGCGCGGACGTGGCCTCTGCGCCCGGCTGGCGCGGCAGGGCGACAAGCGTGATCAGATGTTCATTGTAGCGGTAGACCAGGGCGGGCAGCGGCTTGTCGTCGATCACCTCGACCCGCCCTCCGATCAGCCGGAAGCCCTGCGCGCTGAGATCGACCGTGGGCGGCGACAGGCCGATGCGGGCGTCCAGCCAGGGCTTGACCGTGTGGCGGTCGGACGAGGCGACATCGACCGGACTGGCGGCGAGCAGGCCGCGCCGGTGCGCGTCGGCGACCGCGTCGGCGAAGTCCGGGCCCGCCCCGCCGCCCGCCAGCCACCAGGTGCCACCGCTGGCCAGGACCGCCGTGACCATCACCGAGGCCGCCATCGCCCGCCAGTCGAACGCGGCGGGCCGCTCCGGCCCGGCGCGATTGGCGGCGGCGCGGGCAGGCGTTTCGCTCCCTCCGATCGCGGCGATGCGCGCCCGAAGGCCGTCGCCGACCTCGGGCGGGGGCAGGCCGCGCACCGCGCGGGCGATGGCGGAAAGGCGCGTGTGTTCGGCAGCCAGCGCCGGATCGGCGGCGATGCGCCGCTCGAGCCCGAGAGCGGTGGCGGCATCAAGCTCGCCATCGACCAGCGCCTGAAGCAGGAGATGCAGGTCGGCGGGGTCATCGGGCACGTTTGCGTCCTTTCTCATGGCCTTTTTCCAAGCTCCGCGATCAGCGACCCGCGCGCCCGGGCCAGACGCGACATGACCGTGCCGATGGGAATGTCCAGCATCTGCGCGATCTCGCGGTAGCAAAGGCCGTTCACATCGCGCAGGACGACGACCTCGCGGAAGGCCAGGGGCAGCGCCGCGATCGCCGCTTCAATGGCGGCCCGGTCGGCCTTTTCCAGAAGCGCCGCCTCGGGTGTGCCGGAGGGGTCCGGCGCCACTCCCAGCGCGTCCAGGTCGGCAAGGCCGCCGACGGCGATCACGTTGCGCGGCCGGTTCCTGGCCAGCCAGCCATAGGCGGCGTGGCGCACGATGGCCAGAAGCCAGGCCCGCGCATTGCCGCCGGCATAGGTGGCGATGCCGGCATGGGCCTTCAGGCAGGCATCCTGCACCACGTCCTCGGCGTCGGCGGCATTGCCGGTCAGCCAGCGGGCAAGGGACAACGCATCCGCAAGGTGGGGAAGTACCACCTCGCGGAAACGCTCGGCCCCGGACACGCCGTTCATGGTCGCCTCACTGGCCGATTGCGCTGGCACCTGCCATTCGGCCGCATCACGGACTGACGGTGATCTTGCCTTGCATGTGCGGGTGAAGCCCGCAGAAATAGGCGAAGTCGCCGGGTTTCGAGAAGGTGAAGGCATAGGTGTCGCCCGTGTCAAGCGCCTTTGACCGGAAGGACTGGTCGTCGGCCACGATCAGGTGGGGGATGTCGTCGTCATTCTCGAAGACGACGGTCGTGCCGGCCTTCACGTTGAGGGTCTCCGGCTCGAAGCTGAAGTTGGCGATCCTGACATGCGGCGCATCCGCGGCATGGGCCGGGGTCAGCAGGATCGGGCCGCACACCGCAAGGGCGCAGGCAAAGAGGCGCAGGTTTGCAAATCCGGTCATGGTCGTTTCCTCCTTCAGGCATCGGAAAGCCGGCTGTCGATGATGGCGAGGTCCTGCCCGCCGTTGCGCACCGAGACATCGGTGATGCCGAGGAGGCCGCGCAATTGCCCCGCCGGTACCGTCATCGGGCCGGGGGCCGGTGCGGTCCCCGGCGCCGGCTGCGGGAAGGCGGTCGAGCGCGCCGTGTGGAAGGTGATGTTGCCCTCGACCTTCTGCATGATCTGGTGGATGTGGCCGTTCAGGACAGTGACCGAACCGAAGCGGCGCAACAGCGCCAGCGCCTGCGCGGAATCGTCGGTGCCCCAGCCCCAGTCGGCATAGACCGTCCACAAGGGGATATGGGCAAAGACCACGATCGGGGTCGAGGGGCCGAGGGCGCGAAGATCGTCCGCCAGCCAGGCCAGCTGCTCGGCCCCGAGGTTTCCAAGGCCCCCCGCCTTCAGGTTCACCACGTTGACGAGGCCGATGAAATGGACGCCCTCCTGGTCGAACGAATACCAGCCGGCGCCCTTCGCGGTCTTGCCGTAGCGCCCGAGATAGGCCTGGCCGTTGCCCTCGTCGATCATGTCATGCTCGCCGGGAACATAATGCACGTCGAGGCCGGCGCCGCCGATGATCTGGTCGGCGGTATCGAACTGCTCGGCCTTGGACAGATGGGTGATGTCGCCGGTGTGGATCATGAAGGCAGGCCGCTCGGGCAGGGCCCCGACCTTGGCGATCGCCTCTTTCAGCGTGTCGATGGCGTGGGGGTTCGCCGCCTTGTCGAAGCCGACATGGCTGTCGGAGATCTGCAGGAAAGTGAAGCCCTTTCCCTTTGCCTCGGCGGCCTCGGCCGCGCCGAGAAGGTGAAGCGAGGTCGGCACGCCGCCCGACACCGTCCACAGCACCCCGGTGCCGGCCCAGATCATGCATTCCAGCGCATGGCGGCGGTTGCCACCCCCGCCGCGGTCGTCGTCGTGATGATGTGTCATGTCCGTCTCCCTCGACGCCCCTGTGGCGTCTGATCAGGAGAGCGGGAAAGGAGACGGTTTATTCCGTGGCCGGGCAAGGCTCACGCCGATGTGACAAAGGCAGGAAGGGCGGACGATCACGCCCCGCTGTCGACCCGCCGCCCCCTTTCGTCGAACAGGACCGCCGCCCCGGGATCAAGCACGACATGGCAGGTCGCGCCGGCCTCGACGGGACTCAGCGGCGAAAGGCTCGCCAGCACCCGGTGCGGACCAAGTCGCAGGTGGGCCAGCTTTTCCGGCCCGGTCAGCTCGACCACCTCGACCGCCGCGGCAATTGCGCCGGGCGCACCGGGGGTGGCAAGCGTCACGTTCTCGGGCCTGATCCCCAGCGTCACGGCCTGCCCGGCGGCCAGCGCCGGGCAGGCGGGCAGCGGCAGCCGCACATCCGTCTGCGCCAGGCGCAGCGCCCCGTTTTCGACGGTGCCGGGGATCAGGTTCATGCCGGGCGAGCCGACAAATTCGGCCACGAACAGGCTGGCAGGGCGGCGATAGACCTCTTCGGGCGTTCCCAGCTGCTCGATGCGGCCGGCGTTCATCACCGCGATACGGGTGGCCAGGGTCATCGCCTCGATCTGGTCGTGGGTGACATAGACCATCGTCTTGCCCAGGCTCTGGTGCAGGCGCTTGATCTCGGCGCGCGTTTCCATGCGAAGTTTCGCGTCGAGGTTCGACAGCGGCTCGTCGAACAGGAAGATCTCGGGGTCGCGCACCAGCGCCCGGCCGATGGCGACACGCTGGCGCTGGCCGCCCGACAGCTGGCCGGGCCGGCGGTCAAGCAGCGCCTCGATCCGCAGCATCTGCGCCACCCGCGCCACCGCCGCCTCGCGCTCGGCCCGGGCCACGCCGCGCATCTCCAGCCCGAAGCCGATGTTCCGCGCCACCGAGAGGTTCGGGTAGAGCGCATAGGACTGGAAGACCATCGCGATGTCACGGTCCTTGGGGTGCAGGCCCCGGACCGACCTTCCGCCGATGCGTATGTCGCCTGCCGTCGGCTCCTGCAAGCCGGCGATCAGGTTCAGGATCGTGGACTTGCCGCAGCCGGATGGGCCGAGAAGCACAAGAAACTCGCCCGCCTCCAGATCGAGGTCGATCCCCTTCAGCGTCTCCAGCGCGCCATAGGACTTGCCCAGACCGATCAGCGACAAGGCCCCCATCAGGCCGCCCCCCACAAAGACTCCGGCAGCTCGTAGCGCCGGGGATTGGTCGATATGGCGCGGCTGGCCAGCGCCGCGCCGGTTGCAAGTGCGGTCGCGAGCCCGGCGCCGCGCGCGACGGCAGCCAGATAACCCGCGTTGAAGGTGTCGCCCGCGCCGATCGTGTCCAGAACCCTGACGGCGGGCGCCGCGGCATGGGCGCGCTCGGCCCCCCGCCCGGCGATCGCGCCCCTGGCGCCCGCCTTGATCACCGCCGCCGCGCCGGCAGGCATCATCGCCAGGAGAGGCGCCAGCGCGGCTTCGGCCCGCGCCGCCCCGGTCAGGGCCAGGGCCTCGGCCTCGTTGATCAGGAGATGCTGCGCCCCTCCGGCCCAGACCGCGAACCGCCCACGCTCGGCCGCGCCCCAGCCGCCGGGCGGCCAGCCGGGATCGAGCGCCACCTCGATCCCGCGCGCCGCCGCCCAGCCCAGGACCGCAGGATAGTCGCCTGCCAGCCGGTCAGTCAGGAAGCCGCCGCTAAGCAACAGCAGCCCGCCCTCGATCCCGTGAAGCTGGGGCCGGAGATCGGCCCAAGCCATCTCGGGCAGATGGCCGCGCATGGTGAAAAAGGTCCTCTCGCCGTCGGGATGGGTCAGGCCGACCGACAGGCAGGTGGCCTGCGGCTGGCGCACCCAGTCCGCCGCCAGCGGCCCGAAGGCATCCGCGAGCCAGCGCCCGAACAGGTCGTCGCCGACCGAGGCCGCGATCCGGCAAGGCAGGCCCAGCCCCATCCAGGCCAGCGCCGTGTTGCCCGCCGATCCGCCCGGACGCAAGTCGTCGTTGTCCAGCATCACCTCGGTCCCCGGCTGCGGCCAGGGCGCCGCCGGCCCCATGATGAGATCGACGTTCACGTTGCCCATGACGGCGAGCGGCCGCATCTATGCGACCCTCGCCATCTTGGCGGCCTGCCGCGCCATTTCCGCCCCGTTAACCCTTCGTCCCGCCGGTCTGTCCATGCCCTATCCCTTCACCCCGCCGCCGGTCAGCCCGGCGACGATCGCCCTTTGCATCAGCGCGCCGATCAGAAGAGGCGGGAGCGCCGCCAGAACGCCCGCCGCCGCGATCAGCCCATAGTCGGCGATCCGCCCCCCGGCGATGTCGGCAATCGCCACCGTCACTGTCTTGGCGCGCTGGTCGGCGGTGAACAGCAGCGCGTAGAAGAACTCGTCCCACGCGAGGAGAAGAGCGAAGAGCGCCGCCGTCGACAGGACCGGCGCGGCCAGGGGCAGGATGACGATGCGCAGCGTCTGGTCGAGGCGCGCCCCGTCGATCGCCGCCGCCGCCTCGAGATCGCGGGGAATGGCGTCGAACCCGGATTTCAGAAGCCAGGTGGTGAAGGGCGCCAGGATCGACAGATAGATCAGTGCCAGCCCGAAGACCGAGTTCAGCAGGCCAAGCGCCGCCAGCCCCATGTAGAGCGGCACCGCCAGCGCCACCGGCGGCAGCATGTAAGTCATGATCAGCACCTGGAGCGACCATTCGATCGACGGCCGGCGCGACACCGCCCAGGCGGCCGGAACCGCCACCGCCAGCGCCGCGGCCACGGCCATCCCCGCCACGGTCAGGCTGTTGCGCAGGGCCGAGAGGAAATCCTTGCCGGTCGTGTTCTCGGCCCAGGTCAGGAGCAGCCGGTAGCGCGACAGGTCCAGATGCTCGGGCCACCAGCGCAGCGGTTTCGCAGCAAGGTCCGACGCGGGCGACACGCTCATCACGAACAGCCAGAAGATCGGCAGGACAAGGCAGACGCCCAGGAGGGCCGCCGCGGCGTAGACGAAGAGAGTGAAGGCAGGGCTGCGGCGTTCCATCTCAGACCCTCAGCGCGGTGCGGCGCATGATCGCCACGTAAGCCACCGCCAGCATCATGACGACGAGCGTGACGATCAGCGCCAGCGACGCCCCGGACCCGGCCCGCTGGAACGAGAAGGCTTCCTGATAGACAAGAATCGACAGGGTCCGGGTCGAATTGGCCGGCCCGCCCCGGGTCATGATCCAGACGATGTCGAAGACCTTGAAGGCCTCGATCGTGCGCAGGACGATGGCGATCATCAGCGGCCCGGCGAGGTAGGGCAGCATGACATGTCGGAATCGCGCCCAGGGGCCGGCACCATCGACGATCGCGGCGGCAAGCGTCTCGCGCGGGACGGACTGGAGCGCGGCCAGGCTGATGAGGCCAACCAGCGGAAAATTCTTCCACACGTCGGCCACCACCATCGCCATCATCGCGGACGACGGCTGGCCAAGCCACGAGCGGTAGGCGTCGATCAGGCCCAACTGGTACAGCGCCGAGTTCAGCGCGCCATATTCCGGGTTGTAGATCAGCCGCCAGAGAATGGCGTTGACCACGGTCGGCAGGGCCCAGGGCAGGATCATCAGGGCGCGCAGGAACGACCGGCCGCGAAACTCCTGGTTCAGCAGCAGGGCGGCCAGCACCCCCAACACCAGTTCGGCCGACACCGACACGGCGGTGAACCAGGCGGTGTTGACGAACGCCGCCCGGAAGGCGCCGCTGCCGAGATTGCGGGTGAAGTTGCCGAGGCCGACAAAGTTGCCGCTGCGCGCCGCCATCCCGGCATCGGTCAGCGACAGGTGCACGGTGCTGGCCAGCGGCCAGCTGACGACCCCAAGGATCACCACCAGAAGCGGCAGCATCAGGGCCCAGGCGCGCAGGTCGGTCCGGGTGCTCGTCATCTTGATCCCTTTGCGCAGAGGGCGGGCGGCGGCTGTCCGCCGCCCGGGGGATGTGCCTCGTCAGAGGCCGCTCTGCTCCTTGGCGCTGGTCAGCGCGTCGGCCGGGGTGGCAGAGCCCAGAAGCGCCTGCTGGATCGCGACCTGGATCAGCGCCGACAGTTCATTGTATTTCGGCGTCTCGGGCCGCGGGAACATCGCCGCCAGCGCGACCTTGGCCGCCGCGATCAGCGCCTCCTGACCCTTGGCCACCGCCGGATCGTCATAGGAGGAGGTCCAGATCGGCAGGCTGAGCTTGGCATAGGCGTCCTGGGTCTTCTGCGAGGTCATGTAGACCACGAAATCCCACGCGGCGTCGGGATTCTTCGAGGTCGTGGTGACGCCCAGCCCCATCGAGCCGTTCATCGCCGAAACCTTGGAGATCCCTTCCACTCCCGGCGCGGGCTCGACCCCCACCTGGCCCTTCACCTTGCTGTCGTCGCCCGAATTGGCAAGGTTGTACATGTAGGTCCAGTTCAGCGCAAAGGCCGCCTCGCCGTTCGAGAAGACCCGACGCACGTCCTCTTCCAGGTATTCCTTGGAGTTGGGGTTGGTCAGGCCCGCATCCATCGACGCCTTCATGTATTCCAGCGCCTTCAGGCCGCCATCCTCGTTGAAGACAGGCTTGCCCTGATCGTCCAGGAACTTGCCGCCATAGGCGCTGATCAGCGTCGCATAGTCGCAGATCACCGCCTCGGCCTGCGCCCAGGACCAGACGATCGGATACTGGGCGATGCCCTTGTCCTTGATGATCTTGGCCTGCGCGCTCAGCTCGTCCCATGTCTTGGGCGGCTCGGCGATCCCGGCCTTTTCCAGCATCGCCTTGTTGTAGAACAGATATTTCGTGTCGAGGATCCAGGGCATCCCGTACTTGTGCCCCTGATATTCCACCGTCGTCCAGGCGCCGGGCAGGACGCCCGCCTTCATCTCGGGGGTGATCCGGTCCGACACGTCCAGAAGGATCTTGTTGGTGGCATATTCCGCCGGCCAGATCACGTCGAACAGCACCACATCATAGCCCTGCCCCGATCCCTGGGCGAGCAGCGTCTTGTCGCGCAGCCCCTCGTAGGGAACGAACTCGAGGTTCAGCTTGATGTCGGGGTGGGCCTTCATGTAGCCGTCGGCCATCGCCCGCACGTCGGCCTCGCTGTAGGCCGCCTGCGCCATGAACAGCGCGTTCAGCGTCGTCTCGGCCCACGCTGCGCCGGCACCAAGTGCGAAGGCGCCGGCCAGGGCCGTCGAGATCAGAACCTTCATCGCGTCCTCCCGGAATTGTCCGGCCGCTTTCATGGCCGGGTTGACTTGCCGTCTATTAATTCCATCATGTGGATTATATCAGCATGAGTCGCCGGACGGGTCAAGCAGCAAAAAGGGACGCCAATGCAAAGGACCAAGACGGGAACCAACATCGGCGGCGCAGGCGAACACAATCGCAGGGTGGTGATGCACGGGCTGCGGGTGAATGGCGCGATGACCCGGGCGGCGATCGCGCGCGGCACCGGCCTCGTGCCGCAGACGGTCAGCAACATCGTGGACGATCTGGAACGCGAAGGCCTGGTCATGGCCGCCGATCCGGTGAAGGGCGGCCGCGGCCAGCCCGCCACGCCCTATTCCCTTGCGCCGAACGGCGCCTTTTCCTATGGCCTCCAGCTTGACCAGCATCGCGCCCGGACCGTCGCCATCGACCTTGTCGGCCGCATCGTGGCGGCACGCGAAGTGACGCTCGGCCCCGGCGGGCTTGAGGCAAACCTGGAGCGGGTGCTGGGCGCCCTCGGCCAGGTCGCCGGCGATCTTGCCCGCCATGCTGCGCAGCCCCGACCGCGGGTTCTCGGCCTCGGCCTTGCCATGCCGGCCCCGACCGGGGTCCATGCCGGGCGCAACGACCCCTGGATGACCGGACTTTCCCCCGAACACCCGCTGGTGCAGCGGCTGGCACAGGACACCGGCCTTGCCGTCAGCCTCCATCATGACGCCTCGGCCGCCGCCGTCGCCGAACGGCTGAGCGGCAGCGCCAAGGGCATCGACAATTTCGTGCTGATCTTTCTCGGCTACGGGCTGGGGGCCGGCATCTACGCCAATGGCGAACCCTGCCGGGGGCAGCACCGGCTGGCCGGAGAGATCGGCCAGATCATGGTACCGGGGCCGGACGGGGGGCGGCCGCTCGAACAGGACGCGGCGCTGATCGTGCTCATCGCCGCGCTCGGATTGCAGCCGAACCAGCCGGACCTGTTCGACCGGATGGAGGCCGCCATCGCCGATGGTCACCCCGAAGTCGGCGCCTGGCTGGACCGGGCGGCCAGGCTTCTCGCCTGGGCCATCGACCTGGTCGAATGCCTGCTCGACCCCGAGCTTGTCATCCTCGGCGGCCAGATGCCGGCGGAACTGGCCCGCCTGCTGATGGCGCGGCTGACCCGCCTGCGCCCGGCGCTGCCTGACCGGCCGGCGCTCGTCGAAGGCAGCGTCAATCCCTATTCGGTCGCCGCCGGCGCTGCGGCCGATCCGATCGCCCGCGCCTTCGACCTCAGTTTCTCGGCAATGATGAAGCCCCGGGCCTAGGCCTTCACCCGCGCGTTGCGGGTGGCGATCAGCTTCAGGCGCAGCGCGTTCAGGCGGATGAAGCCTGCCGCGTCCTTCTGGTCGTAGGCGCCCGCGTCCTCCTCGAAGGTGACGTGCTTTTCGCTGTAGAGCGAATGGTCCGACCAGCGGGCCACGGTCCGCGCCGACCCTTTGTAGAGCTTCACCCGCACGGTGCCGGTGACATGCTCCTGGGTCTTGTCGATCAGGGCTTGAAGCGCCTCGCGCTCGGGGCTGAACCAGAAGCCGTTGTAGATCAGTTCCGCATAGCGCGGCATGATCGAATCCTTCAGGTGCCCCGCGCCTGCGTCGAGCGTGATCTGTTCGATGCCGCGATGCGCCTCAAGCAGGATCGTGCCGCCGGGGGTTTCGTAAAGCCCGCGCGACTTCATCCCGACGAAGCGGTTTTCCACCAGGTCGAGCACGCCGACCCCGTGCTTGCCGCCAAGCTCGTTGAGCCTGGTCAGGATCGTCGCTGGGGACAGGCGGGCGCCGTTGATCGCCACCGCGTCGCCCCTCTCGAAGGTGATCTCGACCATTTCCGGCGTGTCGGGCGCCTTCTCGACCGGCACCACCCGCTGCAGGACGAACTCCGGCGCCTCTTCGGCGGGGTTTTCAAGCACCTTGCCTTCGGACGACGTGTGCAGAAGGTTGGCGTCCACGCTGAACGGGGCCTCGCCGCGCTTGTCCTTGGCAATCGGGATCTGGTTGGCCTCGGCAAATTCCAGAAGCTTCGTCCGGCTGGTCAGATCCCACTCGCGCCAGGGAGCGATGACCCTGATCGCGGGGTCGAGCGCATAGGCCGACAGTTCGAACCGGACCTGGTCGTTGCCCTTGCCGGTGGCGCCATGCGCGACGGCGTCGGCGCCGGCAGCCCGGGCGATCTCGACCAGGTGTTTGGAAATCAGCGGCCGCGCAATCGAGGTGCCGAGCAGGTAAAGCCCCTCGTAGAGCGCATTGGCGCGGAACATCGGAAAGACGAAGTCGCGCACGAACTCCTCGCGCACGTCGACGATGTGGATGTTCTCGGGCTTGATCCCCATCAGCAGCGCCTTCTGCCGCGCCGGCTCCAGTTCCTCGCCCTGGCCGAGGTCGGCGGTGAAGGTCACCACCTCGCAGCCATATTCGGTCTGAAGCCACTTGAGGATGATCGACGTGTCGAGGCCGCCGGAATAGGCAAGGACGACTTTCTTCGGCGCGGCCATCGGCTTCTCCTTCGCGGTCGGGTCGTGCGGCGCATAACGGAGTTTGCCGGGCGGGGCAAGAAGCGCGCGGCCGCGCCGGGAGGGCGGCGGCAGCCGACGGGGCTAGGCAGGGCCGGGGACGGATATTATACGTTCGTATAATACACTTGCGAAAGGCCAGCCCATGCGCGACCCCCGCTACGACATCCTCTTTGAACCCGTCCGCATCGGCCCGCTGACCGCCCCGAACCGCTTCTGGCAGGTGCCGCACTGTTCGGGCATGGGCTACCGCTATCCCAATGCCGAGGCGCGGATGCGCGGCATCAAGGCCGAGGGTGGCTGGGGCGTGATCTCGACGCAGGAGGCCGAGATTCACCCGACCTCGGACATCAGCCCCGCGAACGAGGCGCGCAACTGGGACGCCCAGGACATCCCTGCGCTGCGGCTGGTGGCGGACGCGATCCACGAACACGGCAGCCTGGCGGCGATCCAGCTTGTCCACAACGGCTTCCACACCCCCAACCGCTACAGCCGCATGATCCCGCTTGCGCCCTCGCCCGCGCTTTACGACGGCAACGACCCGGTGCAGGCCCGGGCGATGGACAAGACCGATATCGCCAACATGCGCCGCTGGTATGTCCAGGCGGCGAAGCGCGCGCGCGAGGCCGGCTTCGACGTGATCTATGTCTATGCTGGCCATGACATGAGCGTCTTGCAGCATTTCCTGTCGCGCCGCCATAACCACCGCTGCGACGAATATGGCGGCAGCTTCGAGAACCGCCTGCGTCTGTTCCGCGAGGTCATCGCTGACGTGCGCGACGCCATCGGCGACCGCGCGGCGCTGGCGGTGCGGCTGGCGATCGACGAGCTTCTCGGCCCCGAGGGCATCACCTGCGAGGGCGAGGGCCGCGACATCATCGCCGCGCTGGCCGAAGAGCCCGACGTGTGGGACGTGAACCTGTCGGACTGGTCGAACGACAGCCAGACCTCGCGCTTTTCCGATGAGGGGTTTCAGGAAAAATACACCGCCTTCGTCAAGTCGGTGACGACAAGGCCGGTGGTCGGCGTCGGCCGCTACACCAGCCCCGACAGCATGGTCCGCGTCATCCGCAAGGGCATCCTCGACTTCATCGGCGCGGCGCGGCCCTCGATCGCCGATCCGTTCCTGCCGAAAAAGATCGAACAGGGCCGCATCGACGACATCCGCGAATGCATCGGCTGCAACATCTGCACCAGCGGAGACAACACCTGCGTCCCCATGCGCTGCACCCAGAACCCGACGGTGGGCGAGGAATGGCGGCGCGGCTGGCACCCGGAACGGATCGCGCCCCTGCCCGCGCCCGAACCGGCGCTGATCGTCGGCGGCGGCCCCGCCGGGCTCGAGGCCGCCCGCGCGCTGGCGCAGCGCGGGGCCGAGGTGACGCTGGCCGAGGCCGGTAGCGAATGGGGCGGCCGGGTCAGCCGCGAAGCCCGGATGCCCGGACTGGCGGCCTGGGGCCGGGTCCGCGACTGGCGGCTGGGGCAGCTCAGGAACCTGACCAACGCGCAGATGTATCTGCAAAGCCCGCTCACCGCCGACGACATCCTTGCCTACGGCATCCCCCATGTGGCGCTGGCCACCGGCGCGCGCTGGCGGGCCGACGGGGTCGGGCGCAGCCATCGCCGACCGCAGCATTTCATTGCCGAAGGCGCGGTCCTCACCCCCGACGATGTGCTGGACGGCGGAGCGGCGGCGATCCCCGCCAGCGGGCCGGTGGTGATCTTCGACGACGACTGGTTCTACATGGGGGGCCTGATGGCCGAGGTGGCGGCGCGGGCCGGCCATGACGTGACGCTGGTTACGCCCGACGTGATGGTCGGCTCTTTCGCGCAGAACACGCTCGAGCAGGTGCGCATCCAGCGGCAGCTCCTGTCGCTGGGGGTCCGCATCCTGCCCAACCAGTTGCTGACGGGGCGCGGGGCCGACTGGCTGGACCTCGCCTGCACCTATTCCGGCACCACCCGCCGCATCGACTGCGCGGTTCTGGTCCCGGTCACCGCCCGCCTGCCGGTCGACGACCTGTGGGAGGCGCTTCAGGCCCGCCGCGCCGACTGGGCCGACGCGGGTCTGCGCAGCGTCACCCGGATCGGCGACTGCCTCGCCCCCGGCACGATCGCCGCCGCCAACCATTCCGGCCACCTCTACGCCCGCACCTATTGCGAACCCGGCGATCCCGACAAGGCCCCCTTCCGGCGCGAGGATCTGGCGACGGTCTACTGAGCCGCCAGCACCAGCCAGCCGGCCAGTTCGGCGGCCTGCTGCATTGCCCCCAGCACATCGCCGGTCTGTCCGCCGATCTTTCGCCGGGCCAGCAGGCCCAGCCCCGCCGCCGCCGCCGCCATTACCGGCAGCGCGATCAGCTTGCTGCCGGGCAGACACAGGGCAAACAGCGCCACGCCCAAGGCCACCGCCGCCGCGACGCCACCGGGCGCGACCCCACCCGCCGCCCGGCCCAGCCCGTCGCCGCGCGCCGGCGGCATGAGCCACAGCGCGACCGGCATCGCCGCCCGGCTGGCCGCGGACAGGCCGACCAACGCCGCGCCCGCCATCTGCGGCGGCAGGCTGCCCAGCGCCCCCACCCGGATCAGCAGGGCAAAGCCCAGCGCAAGTGTGCCATAGCTGCCGATGCGGCTGTCGCGCATGATCTCCAGCCGCCGGGCCGGATCGCGCCCGCCCCAGAACCCGTCGGCCAGATCGGCCAGCCCGTCCTCGTGCAGCGCGCCGGTCACCAGCACCAGCGCCAGTACCGCCAGCACCGCCGCCATGAACGGCGGCAGGCCCAGCGCCAGCGCCGCCCAATGGACCAGCGCCGCGATCAGCCCGACCAAGGCGCCGACCAAGGGCCAGGCCCAGGCCGATTCCGCCATCCCGGGCGCTTCGCCCGCGATCTGTCCGACCGGCAGCCGCGTCAGCGTCAGGAACGCCATGCGAACCTCGTCGGCCAGACGCCCCGGAGTCATGCCTCGGACACGCCCGCTTCGCCAAAGGTCGCCATGCCGTTGTGGCAGGCCAGCGCCGCGCGCACGATCCCCAGGGCCAGCGCAGCGCCCGAGCCTTCACCGAGGCGCATGTCGAACTCGAGGACCGGGCGCTTGCCGATCGCCGCCAACAGCTTGCGGTGGCCCGGTTCGGCGCTGGCATGGCCGACAAGGCAGTGGTCGAGAAGCCGGGGATCGGCCACCGCCAGCACCGCAGCCGCCGCCGTGCATATGAACCCGTCAAGGATCACCGGAATCCGCGCCGCCCGGGCCGCCAGCACCGCCCCGCAGATCGCCGCCTGCTCGCGCCCGCCCAGCGCCGCGAGGATCGCCCCCGCATCGCCCTTCGCCGCCGCATGACGCTTCAGCCCGCGCTCGATCGCATCGACCTTCCGCGCGATTCCGGCCGTGTCAGAGCCTGTTCCCGGCCCCACCCAGTCCTTGACCTCGCCGCCGAAGCACGCTGCCGCCAGCGCCGCCGCCACCGTCGAATTGCCGATGCCCATCTCGCCCAGCACCAGGATGTCGGCGCCCTCGTCCACCGCCGCGGCGCCCCGGTTCAGTGCCGCCAGCGCCTCGTCCGCGCCCATCGCCGGACCTGCGGTGAAATCCGCCGTCGGCCGGTCGAGGTCAAGCGCGATCACCTCGAGGTCGGCGCCGTTCACCCGGCACAGCTGGTTGATCGCCGCGCCGCCGGCCTGGAAGTTCGCCACCATCTGCACGGTCACTTCCTGCGGATAGGGATTGACCCCCTGAGCGCAAATGCCGTGGTTGCCTGCGAAGACCAGCGCCTGCGCCCGCCAGATCTCGGGCCGCGCCGTCGCCCGCCAGGCGGCCATGAACTCGGCGATCTCCTCCAGCCGGCCCAGCGACCCCGGCGGCTTGGTCAGGCTCATCTGCCGGGCGCGCGCGCCCTCGGCGGCGGCCGCATCGGCGGCGGGCAGGCGGGCGGCCAGCCCGGTCAGGTCGGCAAGCGAAGTCAGTGCAAGGCTCATGTCATTTCACTTTCAGGGGCAGGCCGGCGACGGCAAGGATGACCTCATCCGCGACCGCCGCGACCCTCTGGTTGATCTCTCCGGCCGCGTCGCGGAAATCGCGGGCAAGCCTGTTGTCCGGCACGATCCCGGCGCCGACTTCATTGGTCACGATCACCACCGGATCGCGCTGGCCGGGCAGGGCGGCGCACAGGTCGCGCGCCACCGCCTGCCAGTCGCGGCCCGAAAGCATCAGGTTCGACAGCCACAGCGTCAGGCAATCGACCAGCCGCGGTCCCTGCCCGTCGGTCGCCCTCAGCGCCGCCGCCAGGTCGAGCGGTTCGGGATGGTCCGACCATTCCGACCCGCGCCGGGCCCGGTGGGCGGCGACACGCGCCGCCATCTCGGCGTCGCGGATTTCGGCGGTGGCGACATAGACGGGCCGCGGGCCAAGGGACAGCGCCTTTGTCTCGGCGATGACGCTTTTGCCCGACCGCGCCCCTCCGGTGATGAGTATCGTCTTGCCCATGAGCCGCTGACAAAGCAGAAACGGGCCGGCCACGGAAGGGGGAATGCGACGGTGGGTGCTGCGGGCGCGACAGAACTGATCCTGATCCGCCATGCGCCGGCCCTGCACGGCGGACGGCTGTGCGGGCGCACCGATGTGGCGGCCGACCTTTCCGGGGCAGGCAGGCTTCGGTCTTCCGCCCTGGCGGCGGGCGAGCCGGTGCGCCTGGTGGTCAGCCCGGCCCTGCGCTGCCGACAGACGGCGGGGGCGCTGTGGCCAGGTGTCGCAGCCACCCCCGACCCCCGCCTGTGGGAGCAGGACTTCGGCGCATGGGAGGGTCTGGCGCTTGCCCGGCTGCCCGACCTCGGCCCCTTGTCGCGCGCCGAACTGGCCGCCCACCGCCCACCGGGCGGCGAAAGCTTTGCCGACCTCTGCGCCCGCGCCGGCCCGGCGCTGACCGCAATTGCCGCGGACGGATCCGCGACCGTGGTCGCGCACGCCGGGATCGTGCGCGCGGCGCTTGCGCTGGCCATCGGGACGGCTGCGGCGGCGCTCGCCTTCGACGTGGCGCCCTTGTCGGTGACGCGGCTGACGCGCCTTGGCGACGGGCCTTGGGCGATCACCGGGGTCAACTGGACGCCCGGCCCATGATCCGCGTCGAAGGCCATTTCGGCGAGCTGATCCAGGGCCGGCTCGGGCCGCGGGGGCCGGTCGCGCTGATCAGCCTGCCCTGCCCGGCGCTCGCCGTCGAGGCCCGGCCCTCACCGCTCGCCGATCCGCACGGGCTCTTGCCGCCGGCCCGGTCGCGGGCGCTTCTCGCCGCGCTCGACCTGTCCGACCCGGGCCCCTTCACCCTCTCGGCCTCCATGCCGCGCGGCGGCGGCGCCGGCGCCTCGACCGCGGCGCTGGTGGCGCTGGCGCGGCTCGCGGGCTCCGGCCACCCGCCCGAAGCCCTGGCCCGCGCCTGCGTCGCCGTCGAAGGTGCCAGCGATCCCCTGATGTTTGCGGCGCCCGAGCGGCTTCTGTGGGCCTCGCGCCGCGCCACGGTGCTGGACCGTCTGCCGCCCCTGCCGCGGCTTGCCGTGATTGGCGGTTTCTTCGGACCGAACCGGCGCACCGATCCCGCCGACGAGGACTTCCCCGACATCGCGGACCTGGTCGAACCCTGGCGGCAGGCGGCAGCGGCGGGCGACCTCGCGGGGCTTGCGGCGCTGGCCAGCACATCGGCGCGGCGCACGCTCGACCGGCGCGGACCCGCCTCCGACCCGACCGAGGCCATCGCCCGCGCCACCGGCGCGCTCGGCCATGTCATTGCCCATACCGGATCGGCGCGCGGGCTGCTATTCCCGGAAGGATCGATTCCCCCGTCGGCGCTCCTGGCCCTTGCCGGTGCCGGCTTCCGGCGTATCGTGAGCTTTGCGGTGGGGGGATGCGCGCAATGACGGGCGCGGGGATCATGCTGGCCGCCTTGGCCATCGACGCCGCGGTCGGCTGGCCGGCGGTCGTCTTCGCCATGATCGGCCACCCGGTGACCTGGCTCGGCCGCCTCATCACCAGGCTCGAGAAATGGCTGAATCTCGCCGGCACCGACGAGGACGACCGGCGCCTGGCCGGGGTGGCGGCGGCGCTTCTGGTCATCGTGCTGTCGGTGATCGTGGCCCTGGTCGTGCAGTGGCTCCTGCCCGAGACCCTGGGCGGCCTTCTCGTGTCGGCACTTCTCGCCTGGCCGCTCCTCGCGGCGCGCTCGCTCTTCACGCATGTCGCGGCGGTGGCCCGACCGCTCGCTTCGGGCGACCTGACCGCCGCGCGGGCAGAAGTGGCCAAGATCGTCGGTCGCGATCCGGCACGGCTCGACGAAGCCGGGGTGGCGCGGGCGGCCCTGGAAAGCCTGGCCGAAAACGCCTCGGACGGAGTGATCGCGCCCCTCTTCTGGGGGGCGATCTTCGGCCTGCCCGGCATCGCTGCCTACAAGGCGATCAACACGCTCGATTCGATGATCGGCCACAAGACGCCGCGCCACCTCGCCTTCGGCTGGGCGGCGGCGCGGATCGACGATGTGGCGAACCTGATCCCGGCGCGGCTGACCGGCCTTCTGTTCGCCGCCACCTCGCCCAACGCACCGGCGGCACTCGCCTGCATGGTGCACGACGCGGGCAAGCACCGTTCGCCCAACGCCGGCTGGCCCGAGGCGGCACTTGCCGCCTCGCTGGGCGTGCGCCTGTCGGGGCCGCGGGTCTATGACGACCATGTCGCCGACGAGCCCTGGATCAACGGCGAGGCCCCCGACCCCGGCCCAGGCGACCTGGAGCGCGGCCTGCGCCATTACCGCATGATGATCCTGGCGGCGGCGGCGATCCTCGCCGTCCTCTGGCTGGTCTAGGCCATGCGCGACCACGGCGGCAATCTCGACCAGGCGGTCGGCACCTTCGGCGGCACGGCGGATGACTGGATCGACCTGTCGACCGGCATCAACCGCCTGCCCTATCCGCTGCCCGCCCTGCCGCCTGCGGCCTGGACCGACCTTCCCACCCGCGCGGCGATTGCGGCGCTCACCGACGCCGCCCGCAGCGCCTGGGCCAGCCCCGCGCCGGTCGTGGCGCTTGCCGGCGCACAGGCCGCGATCCAGACGATCCCGCAGCTTGCCGCCCCCGGCATGGCGCGGGTGCTGGCGCCCACCTACAACGAACATGCCGCCAGCCTGCACGCCGCCGGCTGGCAGGTTCAGGAAGTCTCTGACCCGGCGGACCTGGCCGGCGCCGACCTCGCGGTCGTCGTCAATCCCAACAATCCCGACGGCCGGCTTCTCGCCCCCGAAACCCTGCTCGCCCTCTCGGGTCAGGTCGGCCGGCTGGTGGTCGACGAAAGCTTCGGCGACATCTGCCCCGAGGCTTCGCTCGCCCCCCGGGCCGACCGGCCCGGCCTTCTGGTCTTGCGCTCGTTCGGCAAGTTCTACGGCCTCGCCGGGCTGCGACTCGGCTTCGCCTTCGGCCCCGGCCCCGACATCGCCCGGCTCGCGGCGCTTGCCGGGCCCTGGCCGGTGTCGGGCGCCGCGATCGCGATCGGGCGGACGGCGCTGGCCGATGCCGCCTGGGCCGAGGCCACCCGCGCCCGGCTCACCACCGACGCGGCGCGACTCGACACTTTGGCCGCCGCCGCCGGCTGGCGGCTCGTCGGCGGCACCACGCTGTTTCGGCTCTATGACAGCGGAAACGCCGCAGCGGAGCAGATCCGCCTCGCCCGCCACCGCATCTGGTCGCGCGTCTTTCCCTGGTCCGACGGCTGGCTGCGTCTCGGCCTGCCGGGCCCGGCCTCGGAATGGGCGCGGCTCGAACGGGCGCTGGCACCATGACCGAAAGGCTCTTCACCGCCGATCAGGCGGCGACGCTCGACGACATCCTGCGCTGGCGGCGCGACGTGCGCCATTTCCGCACCGATCCGGTGCCGGCGCCGCTGATCGACCGGCTGCGGCAGGCGATGGGCCGCGCGCCCTCGGTCGGCAATGCCCGGCCCTGGCGGGTGATCCGGGTGCGCGACTGCGCCCTGCGCGCCGCCGTGCGCGCCGAATTCTGCCGCTGCAACGATCTCGCCGCCGCCGCCTATGACGACAGGGCCCGCGCCGACTATCTGCGGCTGAAGCTCGCCGGCCTGGACGAGGCGCCCGAGCATCTCGCCGTCTTCACCCACACCGACCCCGCCGAGGGCCGCCATCTTGGCCGCCGCACCATGCCGGAAACCCTGCGCCAGTCGACGGCGATGGCAATCCATACGCTGTGGCTGGCGGCCCGGGCCGAAAACCTCGGGGTCGGGATGGTCTCGATCCTCGATCCGGCGCGGATGGTGTCGCTGTTTTCGGTGCCCGAGGGCTGGGAATTCAGCGCCTACCTTTGCCTCGGCTGGCCGGCCTTTCACGACGACACGCCGCTCCTCCACCGCGCCGGCTGGCAGGAAAACCGCGAACCGGAGTGGGACGAGCGCTAAGCCGACCCCGCCAGTCGCGCCGCCGCCGCCCGCCCGGCATGGCGGCCGGTGGCAAGGCAGGCGGTCAGCAGATAGCCCCCGGTCGGCGCCTCCCAGTCCAGCATCTCGCCCGCCGCAAAGACACCGGGAATGGCGCGCAGTTCCAGCCCGACGGTCAGGCTCTCGCCCGCGATGCCGCCCGCCGAGGAGATTGCCTCGGCCAGCGGGCGCGGGCCTTGGTGGGGGACCGGCAGCGCCTTGATCAGACGGGCCAACGCCAGGGGATCGGCGGGCAGGGGCCGCGCCCATTCCAGGAACAGCGCCAGCCGCACCGGATCGGCCAGCGCCGCCTTGCGCAGGACATTCCCGATGCTGTCGTGCCCACGCGGCCGCGCCAGCCGCGCCGCCAGATCGTCCAGGCTGCGGTCGGGGGCAAGGTCCAGCAGCAGCGCCGCCCCGTCGCGCACCGGGGCCGAGACCGCATAGACGCCACCGCCCTCGATCCCGCGTTCCGACAGCACGAACTCGGCCCGCACCCTGTGCCCCCCGGCCATCAGCGCACAGCCCTTGACCGGCTGGCCCATGTGCGCCGCCATCCGCCCCGACCAGTCGATGCGGAAGCCCATGTTGGCGGGGCGAAAGGGCGCGATGCCCACCCCGCGCGCCGCCAGCCACGGCACCCAGGCCGCATCCGATCCCAGCCGCGGCCAGCTGGCCCCGCCCAGCGCCAGCACCGCGACCTCGGGGCGCAGCTCCACCGGCCTCTCAGGCGTGGCAAAGGCGAACGCATCGCCCCGGAACCCCTCCCAGCGCCAGCGGGTCCGCAGATCGACCCCCAGCCCCGCCAGCCGTGCCAGCCAGACGCGCAGCAGGGGAGAAGCCTTCATCCCCACCGGAAACACCCGCCCGCTCGACCCGACAAAAAGGCTCTGTTCCAGCCCTTTTGCCCAGTCCTGCACCTGCCTCGGGCCAAAGTCGCGGACGATGCCACGCAGCCATTCGGCGCTGATCCGATCGGCGAACACCGCCGCATCCTCGTCCCTGGTCAGGTTCAGCCCCGACTTGCCTGCCATCAGGAACTTGCGGGCCGGCGTCGGCTTGGCCTCGGCGACCAAGGGCGCGAAGCCGGCCCGCGCCAGTTCCCCGGCGGCCATCAGCCCGGCCGGCCCAGCGCCGATGACCAGCGCCCGCACCCTCACGCCTGCGCGCCGCGCATCTCGATCACCCGGCGCGGATAGGGCATCTCGATCCCCTCGGCCTTCAGCGCCCGCCAGATCGCGAACAGCACCTGGCTGCCATACTTGTTGCGCCCGTCGTCGATGCCGCTCACCCAATATTCCACCGCGAAATCGACCGCGCTTTCCCCGAAACCGCGCAGCTCGCAATCCGGCCCGTCCGGCGCCGCCAGCACGAACGGCAGCGCCGCCACCGCCCGCTCGATGATCTCGGGCACCCGCTCGATGTCGGTCTCGTAGCTGACCGAGAACGGCGCCTCATAGCGGTTGGCGCTGCCCTGGTCGGAATAGTTCACCACCCGCGTGGTGATGAAATGCTCGTTCGGCACCACGATCCAGCGGCCGTCGAAGGTTTCCAGGATGCAGGCGCGGGCGGTCATCCTGACGATGGTGCCCTTCTCGCCGCCGTCCAGTTCCACATAGTCGCCGACCGTCGCCTGTCCCTCGATCAACAGGATGATGCCCGAGATGAAATTGGCGGCGATCTGCTGCAAGCCCAGCCCGATCCCCACGCCCAGGGCACCGCCCAAGACCGCAATGGTGGTCAGGTTGATGCCCATGATCTGCAAAAGCAGCAGGAAGGCCGCGCCGAAGATCGCGACCTCGGCCGCCTTGGCCGCCAGCTCGCGGGTGGCCGGGCGCAACTCCTCCTGCGCCTTGATATAGTCGGCACTCTGCCGGTTCGACCAGGACCCCAGCCAGAACAGCAGGCTTCCGGCCACCGCGCCTCGCAACAGCGCCATCACCGAAAAGGTGATGTTGCCCATCTCGATGGTCAGCCCGTCCAGCCAGGCGCCGACCGGCCCGGCCAGGCCCAGCGCATAAAGCGCGGCGACCGGAATCAGCACATAGCGGCCCAGAAGCCGCAGGAACGGGTCGCGCAGCACATGGGCCACGAACAGCCGCGCCGCCAGGAACAGGAACAGCCGCTTGCCAAAGGCGATCACGGCACCCGAGCCGAACACCTGGCGGGTAAAGGCCTCGCCCAGCGCGGTCAGGCCATAGGCGATCAGGGGCAGCACCATCGGCAGGAACCGCAGGGCCAGACGCACGATCACCGGCAAGAGCCCCTGCGCCTCGGCCATCGGCGCCAGCCACGCCTTCAGGCGTGGCAACAGCCGCCGCTCGGCCAGCGCCGCCAGCCCCCAGGCCACGAGAAGCAACGCGAACTGCGACCAGGCGGCAGGGCTCGACCCCCAGCCCAGCGCCAGCTGCCACAGCTGGGTGGCATAGTCCCTGATCCTGTCGACGATCTCCGCCTGCCCGCCCATCGCCACCCCGCCAGCCTTGCACCCCACCTCTGGCAACAAATCGGCGGCCAGACAAGCCTCAGCGGCAGAGTGCCGCCAGAAGCCCCGCATGGACCTGTGGCGCGGCGGCGAGGCAGCCGGCCGTGCGCGGATCTTCGCGGTTGAAGCGTAGCGCCGCACCCAGCCGGTCGGTGACCCGCGCGCCCGCCCGTTCGGCGATCAGGCCGCCGGCGGCGATGTCCCATTCCCAGCTTGGCCGCAGGGTCAGCATCGCGTCGAACGCGCCCTCGGCCACCAGGCACAGCCGCCAGGCCAGGGACGAGCGGAACATGCGCCTGACCGGCGGCACCGCACGCCAATGTTCGGGCATCAGCGTGCTGCGCGCGCTGAGCAGCGTTGCGCCGTCGAGCCGGTCGCGGCCCGAACAGCGGATCGGCGCGCCGTTCAGCAGCGCCGGCCCGTCGGCGCTGGCCGAGTAAAGCCGGTCCTGCGCCGGCAGGAACACCGCCGCAGCCGTCACCCGCCCCGCCTCGGCCACCGCCAGCGACAGCGCGAAATCCGGGGTGCCGTCCAGAAAGGCGCGGGTGCCGTCGATCGGATCGACGATGAAGCAGCGCCCCGCCGCCAGCCGCCCCGGCGCGGCGCTTTCCTCCGACAGCCAGCCATAGTCGGGCCGCGCCCCGCGCAGATCAGCGGCAAGCCGCGCATCCACTGCCAGGTCGGCCTCGCTGACCGGCCCGGCGCCATCTGCCTTTTCCCAGACCTCGGGCGCCTGCCGCCAGTAACGCAACGCCACCGCGCCGGCCGCGCGCGCCGCCTGCTCCAGAAGTACCCGGTCGCCGCTCATGCGCCGGCGATGGTCAGCCCGTCGATCAGCAGGCTCGGGACCATGTGGCTCAGGTGCGCCCGCGCGTCGTTCGCGGGCACGATCCGCATCAGCATGTCGCGCAGGTTGCCCGCGACGGTGCATTCATTGACCGCGAAGGCGATCTCGCCGCCCTCGACCCAGAAGCCCGAGGCGCCGCGCGAATAGTCCCCGGTCGTCGGGTTGACCGAGGCGCCCAGAAAGCCGGTCACCAGCAGGCCGGTGCCCATAGCCGCCATCAGATCCTCGCGGCTCTGCGGCCCCTGGGTCAGGACGATGTTGCTGTTGCCAGGCTGCGGCGGCGCCGATGTCCCGCGCGAGGCCGAGGCCGTCGAGCGCATCCCGAGCCGCCGCGCCGTGCCCAGGTCAAGCGTCCAGCCGGTCAGCACGCCATCCTTGACGATATCGCGCCGATAGGTCGCCAACCCCTCGCCGTCGAACGGGCGCGACCCCGGCAGGCGCGGGCGCAGGGGGTCTTCGGTCAGGCTCAGCCCTGCGGGCAGCACCGGCAGGCCCAGCGCGTCCCGCAGCCAGGATGCGCCGCGGACGATGGCGCTGCCGTTTGTGGCTGCCAGCAGATGCCCGATCAGGCTGGCGCTGATCCGTTCGTCGAAAAGGACCGGGAAGCGCCCGGTCCCGGGCTTGCGGGCGCCGGCGCGGGCCACTGCCCTTTCGCCCGCCTGCCTTCCGACCTCCTCGGGCGACGGCAGGTCGGCCTGATGGGCGCGCGATTCGGCGGCCCAGTCCCGCTCCATGCCCAGCCCCTCGCCGGTGATCGCCACCGCCGAAACCGAGCGCGAGGTGCGCGCATATCCTCCGGCAAAGCCGTTGGTCGCCGCCAGATGAAAGCGCCGCCGCGCGTAGCTGGCCGAGGCGCTGTCGATCTGTGTAACGCCTTTGACCGCCAGCGCCGCCGCCTCGGCGCGCCGCGCGTCCTGCTCCAGATCGGCGGCGGCCGGATCGGGCGCCGGGTCGGCCAGCTCCAGCCCGCCGCCGTCGCGCACCGCCGAGAGGTCACCCGCCTCGGCCAGGCCGAGCGACGTATCCTCGGGCGCCTCGCGCGCCATCGCCACCGCCCTTTCGGCCATCTCTGCAATGGTGCGCGCCGACAGGTCCGAGGCCGATACCGCCGCCTGCCGCCGCCCGACCAGCACCCTCAGGCCGATCTCGATCCCTTCGGCGCGTTCGGCCTGTTCCAGGGCGCCCTTGCGGACATCCGCCGAAATCGCGGTTCCGTCCACCGCCATCGCGTCCGCCTCGGTCGCCCCCGCCTTGCGCGCCGCCTCAAGCAGCGCCGCCGTCAGGCCTTCCAGTCTGTCACTCATCCTGCCCGTCCCGCCTTGCCTCGCCCCGACATATGCCGCCCCGGCCCAAAGCGAAAGGGCCGCCCGGCATCACCGGACGGCCCTCCGCCGATGCTTAAACGCTTACTGAAGCCGCTGGCCGTTGGCGTACAGCCCGCCGTCTTCCTTGAACTCGATCTTCGATTTCACCGCGTCGTCGCCCGCCGGAACCGTGAACATGCCCAGCATCATCTTGTAGCCGGTGACCTGTTCGGCCGGCAGAAGACCCATCGCCGACAGGTTGTCCATCAGCTTGTTGGCCCCGGTCAGGGTCAGGTCAACGGCGCCGACCGGCTTTGGCGTCGGGCCGCTGTTGTCGAAGGTGACATCGCCGGTCCCGGTCAGCTCGGCGCCGACCGCCTTGACCTGAAGCTGGTTCAGCTTGGCCGAGGACACCTCGAACGGCGCCGTGCCGCCACCGCCCTCGGCCTTCTTCACCAGTTCCTCGCTCTGCTTGGGATCGAAAAGGTCGATCAGCGGCTTGATCGAGCCGGTCAGGTCCAGCACCAGCGTCGCCGGGTCATGCGGCAGCTTCGCGCTCGGATCGACCATGTTCCACAGCTCGTCCGACACCTTCAGGTCGATCAGCTTGACCATCAGCGCCGCGGGCTTGGCCTCGTCGGACTTCGACACCGGCATGGCGAAGTTGAAGGCCTGCTGCGCCAGCGAGGCTTCGACCGGGAAGGGCATCGGCCCAGAGATCGACAGCTTTGCGTCCACCGAGTCGCCGCCATAGGCGATCCCGTCCTTGGACATCGACATGGCCAGCTTGCCCGCCCCGCCGCTGCCCTCGACCTTGACCGGCCCTTCCTTGCCGGTGGCGTCTGCCTTGAAGGTGCTGGCGGCATAGGCCAGGTCGCTCTTGAAGGCAAAGCCCGCCTGCATCGCCGCGTTCACGTCGGCCATGCTGGCCGCCGCCGGGATCATGCCGCCGCCGGTGCCGGTCAGGCCCGAGACCGACCCGCTCATGTTGAACGTGCCGCTGCCGTCGGGTGCGGCCCCGGTCACGGTGAAATCGACCGAATCGGCCTTCATGTCCTGGGTGATGGTGCGGCCGTCGGCCTTGTCGACATGGCCCTTGCCGCTGCCGCCCTTGACCGCCAGCTGGAGCTTGACCGGTGCATCCTGGCCCTCGGCCTTCACCTCGTCGACCGAGAAGGTCAGGTCCGGCATCGCATATTCGGAATCCATGCTGTCGGTCGTGCCGCTGAAGCGCGCCGAAAAACCGGTCTGGGCAACCTTCATCTTCGTCTCGACCGGCTTGCCGTCGGCGGGCGTCACCGTCATCGCCATCGGCAGTTCCGCCGGCAGGGTCAGTTCGACCGAGCCGTCGCCTGCGTCCTTCAGCCTCAGTTCGCCGAGGGTGAACTCCGTCTTTGCCGTCGCGGCATCGCCCTGGGCCCACTTCACGTCCTTGATGACCAGCGTGTCGCCGTCGCGGGCCTCGGACCCGGCGGTGATCGTCTGGCCCATGCCGGCGTAATAGTCCTTCCACTCCTGCCAGACCTGTTCGGGCGTCACGTCGGCATGGGCGGCGCCGGCGCACAGGATCGCGGCAAGCAGCGCGCTGGCGCTCAGGGGGGTGGTTCGGTTCATTGCAGTCCTCTCGCAACAAAGGCGTCTGTGGAAATCCGCCGCACCATAGCAAGATGCCCGGCGCGGCGGAATGGTGGTATTCCGCCATCCTGCCGTGCTTATATCGGGCAAATCGGCGGAATTGGGGCACGAATGATCGAGGTCGAGAAAAACGCCGGGCTGTGGATCGCCCGCATCCGCCGGCCCGAGAAGGCGAACTCGCTGACCGGGGCGATGCTGTCCGACCTGGCCCGGACTGCCGAAGCGGCGCGCACCAAGGCCCGCGCCCTGATCCTGACCGGCGAGGGCCAGGTCTTTTCCGCCGGCGCCGACCTCGAGGAAGCGCGCGCAGGCCTTGCCACCGATCCGGTCTGGGAACGGCTCTCGGCCGCCATCGCATCGCTTCCCTGTCTGACCATCGCCGCCCTGAACGGCACGCTGGCCGGCGGCGCCTTCGGCATGGCGCTGGCCTGCGACCTGCGCCTTGCCGTGCCCGGCGCGCGCTTCTTCTATCCGGTGATGCGTCTGGGTTTCCTGCCGCAGCCCTCGGACCCGGCCCGCCTTGCGGCGCTGATCGGCCCCGCGCGGGCGCGGATGATCCTCATGGCCGGCCAGAAGATCGACGCCGGCGAGGCGCTGGCCTGGGGCCTGATCGACCGGATCGTGCCCGACGACGCTCTCGTGGCGCAGGCGATGGGGCTCGCCGCCGATGTCCTTGCCGCCGACCCCGCCCACGCCGCTGCGATCAAGGCGATGATCCGGCCCGGCGCGGCTTGAGCCGCGCCCGCGCCTCGCATAAGTTGCCTGCCGTCCAGAACCCCGGAGAGGCCATGACCCAGCGCCTGCACCTCGTCTTTGGCGGCGAACTCGTCAGCCCTGCGCGCAACGTCTTTCGCGACGTCTCGAAAATTCATGTGGTCGGCATCTTCCCCGACTACGACAGCGCCCATGCCGCCTGGAAGGCCCATGCCCAGCGCACCGTCGATGACGCGCACGTGCGCTATTACATCGCCCACCTGCACCGCCTGCGCGATGAGGAACGTGCCGCAAGCCCGACCGAGGAACTGGGTGAATAGGAAGGGCTGACTTGGCGCGCTCGCTCGCCCTCGGGCTTTATCTCCTGCTCGCCGAACGCGGGGCGGCGATGCCCGCGCCCGCGCGGCCGGCGCGCCCCGAGGGGCGGCTTCTCTGGGTTCATGCCGGCGCCGGCACCCGGCCCGAGACCCTGCGCCAGCTTCTCGACGGCCTCGGCGCGGCGCGGGACGGGCTCGCACTCCTTGTCACCACCGAATCCGGCCCCCCGGCCGAAGGCGGGGCCGCGGGGCTGCACGAGGCCGCCCCCCCCGACCACCTGCCCGAAGTGCGGGCCTTCCTCGCCCACTGGCGGCCCGATGCCGGCCTGTTCCTGGGCAATTCGCTGCCGCCGGCCCTCGTGACCGAAGCCCACGACCGGGGCATTCCCCTGGTCCTCGCCGACGCGGGCTTCGACCAGGCCGCGATTCCGGTCTGGCGGCGCGGCATCGTCGGGTCGGTGCTGGTTCGCTTCGGCCGGATCCTCGCGCGTGACGCCGAAAGCGTCACTGCCCTGCGGCGGATCGGCGGGCGGGCACTGCCGGTCGAGCTGGTCGGCCGCATCGACGAGGTGCCCGAGCCCCTGGCCTGCGACGAGGCCGAGCGCGAGGCGATGGCCGACCTCCTGCGCGCCCGCCCGGTCTGGCTGGCCGCAGCCTGCCCCGAGGCCGAGGAGGACGCGGTGATCGATGCCCATGTCCACGCGATGAGCCAGGCTCACCGGCTGCTCCTCATCCTTTCGCCCGCCGATCCCGCCCGCGCCCCGATCCTCGCCCGGCGCTTGGGCGAAGAGTTCGGCCTGATCGTCGCCAGCCGCGCCCAGGACGAAGACCCGCTGTCGGACGTCCAGGTTCTGGTCACCGACGGGCCGGCCGAGATGGGTCTCTGGTACCGGCTGGCACCGGTCACCTTCCTTGGCGGCAGCCTCGCCGGGCCGGCGATCCGCCCGCCGACCGAGGCCGCGACGCTCGGTTCGGCCATTGTCCACGGCCCCCGGACCGGGGTGCAGGCCGACGCCGTCCAGCGCCTGTCCGAGGCCCGCGCCACCCGGCCCATCGCCTCGGCCGACGATCTCCGTGCGGCGATCGCCGACCTGATCGCCCCCGACAAGGCGGCAACGCTTGCCGGCAATGCCTGGCTCGCCACCTCCGGGGGCGCCGAGGCGGTCGAGCGCATCGTCGCCGCGGCTCTGGGCGCGCTCGACCGCGACGCCCCTGTCAGGCGGACAGGCTGATGGCCGGAGCCCCGGCCTTCTGGTTTCGCCCGCCCGAGCGGCCGGGCTGGGCGGCGCGGCTTCTCGCCCCTCTCGGATGGCTCTACGGCGCCGCGACCGCGGCGCGGCTGGCGCGGGGCGGCGGCGGCTTCGACCCCGGCGTGCCGGTGATCTGCATCGGCAACCTCAACGCCGGCGGCACCGGCAAGACACCCACCGCGATCGCGCTGGCCGAACGCCTGGGCGCGCGCGGCCGGCAGGTCCATGTCGTCAGCCGCGGCCACGGCGGCCGCCTTGCCGGCCCGGTGCGCGTCGACGATACCCGCCACACCGCGGCCGATGTCGGCGACGAACCGCTTCTCCTCTCCAGCTTCGCGCCGACCTGGGTGGCGCGCGACCGCGCCGCCGGCTGCCGCGCCGCGGCGGCGGCGGGGGCCGGGGTGATCCTCCTCGACGACGGGCACCAGAATCCGTCGGTCAGGAAAAGCCTGTCGCTGGTGGTGGTCGATGCCGAAAAGGGCTGGGGCAACGGCCGCTGCCTGCCCGCCGGCCCGCTGCGAGAGCCAGTATCCCGCGGCCTCGCCCGCGCCGACCTCGTCCTGTCGATCGGGTCCGCGCCGGCGCAGGCCGCCTTCGCCGCCCGCTGGGGCGCGGCCATCCCCTGCCCGCGCGTGGCGGCAACGCTGAGGGTGCTGGAAACCGGCATGGACTGGCAGGGCCTGCGCGCGCTGGCCTTCGCCGGCATCGGCCACCCCGAGAAATTCTTCGCCACCCTCAGGGCGCTCGGCGTCGTCCTGGTGCGCGCCGAAGCCTTCGGCGACCACCAGCCCTTCGGCCCCGCCCTCCTGCACCGGCTCGAGACCGACGCCGCCCGCCTCGGCGCCCAGCTCGTCACCACCGAAAAGGACGCCGTCCGCCTGCCCGCCGCCTTCCGCCCCAGGGTGCTGGCCCTGCCGGTCAGGCTGGAACCGGCGGACTGGGCGCCCCTCGACCGGGCGCTGGCCGCGCTCGGCCTCTGAACCCGCGCGCCGGCGGCAGGGGCAGGAGCCTCCGGCGGGGATATTTGGGCCACAATGAAAGCGCGGGCCGAGCAGCACTCCGCCTCGGACGGACTGATCCGGGGAGGCGGAGTGCTTTCATCGTGGACGGTCATCGGCGTCCCCGCCTGTACCGTGCCAGCAGCCTGACCCGGCACTCGTTTCATTGTGGTTAAAATATCCTGAGGGTCCGGGGGTGAAACCCCCGGGGGCCTGCGCCCTCAGAACTCCACGCCCTTCTGGCCCTTGATCCCCGACCGGAACGGATGCTTGACCAGCGTCATCTCCGTCACCAGGTCGGCTATGCCAATCAGATCCTCGTGAGCATTTCGCCCGGTCAGCACCACATGGGTCATCGGCGGCTTTTCGTCGCGCAGGAAAGCCACGATCTCGGCCACGTCGAGATAGTCATAGCGGAGAGCAATGTTGATCTCGTCGAGCAGGACCATGCGGTTCCTCTCGTCGCGGATCAGCTCCTTCGCCTTGTCCCAGCCGCGCCGGGCGGCGGCGATGTCGCGCGCCTTGTCCTGGGTTTCCCAGGTAAAGCCCTCGCCCATCGCGTAGAACTGGCAGAGATCGCCGAAATGCTGCTCGATCAGCGTCCTCTCGCCGGTCGACCAGGCGCCCTTGATGAACTGCACCACCGCGCAGGGCATCCCGTGCGCGATGCAGCGCAGAATCATCCCGAAGGCCGAACTGCTCTTGCCCTTGCCCGCCCCGGTATGGACGATGATCAAGCCCTTCTCGCCCTCCTTGGCGGCCATGATCTTGTCGCGGGCGGCCTTCTTCCTGGCCATCTTCTGGGCGTGGCGGGCGGCCTCGTCCGGCGCATCGGTCGCTTTCGGTTCGGTCATGGTCCCTTCCGTTGCTTGACAGGGTGCGGCGCTTGGCCCACAGGGGATGTGCGCTGGTTCCTGTCCTATGACAGGCCAAGAGGGAATGCGACAGGGATTGCGACGGCGCGCCGCACGGGTCCCCAAGCGCAGCCGCCCCCGCGACCGTGACCGGAGAGGTCCCCACGCCACTGGCAGATGCCGGGAAGGCGGGGGCCGGGGGGCCCTGGCCCCGCTCCGCAAGCCGGGAGACCTGCCAGCGCGAGAGGTTCGTTGAGGGCGGACGGGGTGTTCCGCGGCCGGCTCGGGCATGTCCGCCCCGCAGGGTCATTCCCCCGCCCATGAAAGGTAAGGCGCGCGTGACCGTCACGCTTCATGTCTGCATCACCTGCCGCCGCGGCCTGCCCGACGCGGGCGACGGCCCGCGCCCCGGCACGCTTCTGCATGAGGCGCTTCTCGCCGCCGGCGCCCCCGCGGGCGTGCGCATCCAGGCTGTCGAATGCCTGTCCGCCTGCGACAACGGCTGCAACATCGCGCTCAGCGCCCCCGGCCGCTGGTCCTATGTCTATGGCCACATGGACCCGGCGCTGCATGTCGCCGACATCCTTGCCGGCGCCGCCGCCTATGCCCGGGCCCCGGACGGTCTCGTGCCCTGGCGCGACCGCCCCCAGATCTTCCGCAAGCAGTCGCTTGCCCGCATTCCGCCGATGGAGTCCTGAATGACCGACCTGAACAAGATCCCCGTCACCGTGATCACCGGCTTTCTCGGGGCCGGCAAGACCACCCTCATCCGTCACCTGATGGCCAATCCGCAGGGCAAGCGCCTGGCGGTGCTGGTCAACGAGTTCGGCTCGGTCGGCGTGGACGGCAACATCCTGAAAAGCTGCGCCGACGAGAACTGCCCCGAAGAGAACATCGTCGAACTCGCGAACGGCTGCATCTGCTGCACCGTCGCCGACGATTTCATACCGACGATCGAGGCGCTGATGGCGCTGCCGCAGCGACCCGACCACATCCTGATCGAAACCTCGGGCCTGGCGCTGCCGAAGCCGCTCCTGAAAGCCTTCGACTGGCCGGCGATCCGCTCCAGGATCACCGTCGACGGCGTGGTGGCGCTGGCCGATGCCGAGGCGGTGGCGGCGGGCCGCTTCGCCCCCGACGAATCGGCGGTGCAGGCCCAGCGCGCCGCCGACGCCAGCATCGACCATGAAACCCCGCTGGCCGAGGTGTTCGAGGACCAGATTTCCTGCGCCGACATCGTGCTTCTCTCCAAGGCCGACCTCGCCGGCGACGCGGGCCTTGCCGCCGCCCGCAAGGTGATCGAGGCCGAGGCCCCGCGCCGCCTGCCGATCCTGCACATGGAAGAGGGCCGCATCGACCCGCGCCTGATCCTCGGGCTGAACGCGGCGGCCGAGGATGACCTGGCCCAGCGCCCCTCGCACCATGACGGGCACGACGACCACGAACATGACGATTTCAACACCGTGGTCGTCGGTCTGCCCGAGATCGTCGACCCCGAGGCGCTGAAGGAGGCCATCGCCCGCCTCGCCCGCGAACAGAACATCCTGCGCGTCAAGGGTTATGTCGCGGTGACCGGCAAGCCGATGCGGATGCTGGTGCAGGCGGTGGGCGAGCGGGTGCGCACCCAGTATGACCGGCCCTGGGGCGATCAGGCACGCCTGTCCCAACTGGTCGTGATCGGCGAACAGGCCGACGTGGACATCGACGCCATCCGCGCCGTCCTTCTGTCCGAAACCGCCGGGGCCTGAGGCACGCGCCATGCATGTCGTCTTCCGCGAAAGCCACGGGCTCGAGGAAACGGAGACCCCGACCGACCTGGGCCAGAGCCCGGCCGATCTGGTGGTCCTGTCCTTTTCCGACAGCGACCTTGGCGCCTTCGCGGCGGGCTGGCACCGTGCGGCCGGCGGCCTGCCAGCGTTACGGCTGGCGAACCTCGTCGCCCTGAAACACCCTTTGTCGGTCGATACCTATGCCGAACAGACGCTGTCGGGCGCGAAAGGCATCCTGATCCGGCTGATCGGCGGCGAGAGCTATTGGCCCTACGGGCTGGCGCAGGTGCAGGATCTGGCGCGGCGCCGGGGGATCGCGCTCGCCGTCCTTCCTGCCGACGGGCGCGAGGATGCGCGGCTCGACGCGCTCTCGACCCTGCCGGTCTCGACGCTGCGTCGGCTGGCGCAATTGTGCGACGCCGGCGGCGCGGTGGCCGCACAGGCGGCGCTGCAGCAGCTGGCGCTGGCCGCCGGCCTCTATGCCGGGCCGGTGGCCGGCGACAAGACCGTGCCCGACTTCGGCTTCTACCTGCCGGGCCGGGGCGTGGTGCCCGCGCCTGCGGCGGGCGACGCGCCGCTGGCGCTCGTCAGCTTCTACCGCTCCTACCTGACCGCCGCCGACACCGATCCGGTGGATGCGCTGCTCGCGGCCCTCGCCGAGCGCGGGTTCGCCGCCGTCGGCGTCTTTGCCGCCAGCCTCAAGGACCACGCTGCCGCGGCCTGGCTCTCGGCGGAACTCGTCCGGCTGAAGCCCGCCGCCATCGTCAACGCCACCGCCTTTTCCGCGCGCGGCGCGCAGGGCGAGGCCTCGCCGCTCGACGCCACCGGCTGCCCGGTCTTCCAGGTGGCGCTGTCGACGGCGCGGCGCCGCGACTGGGCGGCCTCCGACCGCGGCCTCTCGCCCGCCGACCTCGCCATGCATGTCGTCCTGCCCGAGGTCGATGGCCGCATCTTCGCCGGAGTCGTCAGCTTCAAGCAGCCAACCCGGCGCGACCCCGAGTTGCAATTCTCCCGCTTCGCCCACCGCGCCGACCTGGCCCGCGTCGCTGCCGCCGCCGACCGGGTGGCGGGCTGGCACCGGCTGGCGACCACTCCCGCCGCCGACCGCCGGGTCGCGCTCGTCCTCTCGACCTATCCCGGCAAGGCCCACCAGCTCGCCCATGCCGTCGGCCTCGACGCACTCGCCTCGGCCGAGGCGATCCTCGATCTTCTGGCCGGGGAAGCCTCGCCCGCGCCCCTCGCCGACTCTCTCCTGGCCAACACCGCCGATTGGCCGGTTTCCGCATACTTAGACACGCTTTCCACCCTGCCCGACGCCCTGCGCCCGGCGCTCTCCGCCGCCTGGGGCGACCCGGCCGACGACCCGCTGGTGCGCGAAGGCGCCTTCCGCTTCCCCTGCGTCCGTCGCGGCAAGGCCCTGATCGCGCTCCAGCCCGAGCGCGGCGAAGTGAAGACCCGCAGCGACGATTATCACGACCTCGCCCGCACGCCGCGCCATTCCTACGTCGCCTTCTACCTCTGGCTCCGCGCGCAAGGCGCCCACGCCCTCATCCACATCGGTGCCCACGGCACGCTCGAATGGCTGCCCGGCAAGTCGGTGGCGCTCTCCGCCGCCTGCTGGCCCGAGGCTCTGACCGGCCCGCTGCCGGTCCTCTACCCCTTCATCGTCAACGACCCCGGCGAGGCGGCGCAGGCCAAGCGCCGGATCGGCGCGGTGACCATCGGCCACCTGCCGCCGCCGATGCTCGACGCCCGTGTGCCCGAGGCGCTCCTGCGGCTGGAACGGCTTCTCGACGAATATTCCACCGCCGACGGGCTCGACCCCGGCCGCCGCGAAAGGCTGATCGCCGCCGTGCGGTCCGAGGCGCAGGCCGCCGGCGTCGAAACCGACCTCGGCATCCCGCCCGAGGCGTCCCCGGCTGAAGCCATCACCCGCATCGACCGTTTCGTCTGCGACATCAAGGAAAGCCAGTTCGGCGAGGGGCTGCACATCTTCGGCCAGGGCGCCTGCGGGGCCGAGGAACGCGCCGGCCTGCTGGCGGCGCTGAACGGCCGCCGCGTCGCCGCCGGCCCCTCCGGCTCGCCCGCGCGGGGGCGAGCCGACGTCCTGCCCACCGGCCGCAACCTCTACACCACCGACCCCCGCGCCGTCCCCTCGCGCGCGGCCCATGCCCAGGGCGTGAAGCTGGCCGAGGAGCTGTTGCGCAAGCACCTGCAGGATCACGGCGACTGGCCACGCGCCCTCGTCGTCGACCTCTGGGGCTCGGCAACCATGCGCACGGCGGGTGAGGAATTCGCGATGGCGCTGCACCTCGCCGGCCTCGCACCCCGATGGGACGAAGGCTCCGAACGGGTCTCGGGCTTCGAGATCGTCCCCCTCGCCCTTCTCCGCCGCCCACGCATCGACGTGACCCTGCGCGTCTCCGGCCTTTTCCGTGACGTTTTCCCCGGCCTCGCGCAACTGTTCGAAGCGGCGGCGGCGGCCTTGGCCGACCGCGAAGAATCGGCACAAGACAACCCCTATCTCACCGCCACCCCGCGCGTGTTCGGGCCGAAACCCGGCCTCTACGGTCTGGCGATGGCCGAATCGGTCGAGGATTATTCCGCCACCGGCCAGGCAGAGGCGGGCGAGGCCTGGCTGAAGGGCTCGGAATGGACGGTCGGCAGCGGCCAATCCCAGCGCGCCCGCGCCGCGCTCGAAGCCCAGGTCATGGCCGCCGACGGCTTCGTCCATGTCCAGGACCTCGCTGAAAGCGACCTCCTGCTCGCCTCCGACTATGCCGCGCACGAAGGCGGTTTCGCCGCCGCCGTCGCGCGTCTCGGCGGGGCGGAAAAGTCTCTCTACCACCTCGACGCCACCCGGCCCGACCGCCCCCGCGCCCGCACCTTGCCCGAAGAAATCGCCCGCGTCGTCCGCGCCCGCGCCGCCGATCCGCGCTGGGCCGACGGCATGATGGCGCACGGCTTCCGCGGCGCCGCCGAGATCGCCGCGACGCTCGACCACCTCGCCGCATTCGCGCACCTCGCCCGCGCCGTGCCCGCGCATCTCTTCGACCTCTACCACGAGGCAACGCTGGGCCGCGACGATCTGGTGGCCTTCATGGAACGCGAAAACCCCCTCGCCCTTCAGGCGCTCCGCGACCGCTTCGCCGCCTTGCGCGACGCCGGCCTCTGGGTCACGCGCCGCAATTCGATCGCGGCGCGGATGGAGGCCGGGGCATGAGCAAAACCGTCTCTAACGCGCCGGAAATCAGGGGTTGGTGCCCCGGCGCGCTGCGCCCGATGCGCTCGGGCGACGGGCTGGTGGTGCGCATCCGCCCCGGCCTCGGGCGGCTGACGCAAGCCCAGCTGCGCGGCCTCGCCGCCCTGTCGGCGCGCTTCGGCAACGGCCTCATCGACCTCTCGACCCGCGCGAACGTCCAGCTGCGCGGCGTCAGCGACGCAGGCCACGGCCCGCTGGTCGAAGCCCTGCGCGCCCTCGACCTCATCGACCCCACGACCGAGGCCGAATCG
The DNA here is from genome assembly GCA_018240425.1 of Pseudomonadota bacterium. Lineage (GTDB taxonomy): Bacteria > Pseudomonadota > Alphaproteobacteria > Rhodobacterales > Rhodobacteraceae > TMP-24. Next base: position 195,636 of record JAFEFU010000012.1, read on the forward strand.
CGCCGCAACCTCACCGTCACCCCCTTCTGGGCCGAAGGCGACGGCACCACGGAAATAGCGCGATTCCTGACCGAGGCGCTGACCGCCAAGGGCGCCCCCGAAACGCGGGGCAAGTTCGGCTACGCCATCGACTGCGGCCCGGCCCCGGTGCTGCGCGCCACCTCCGCCGACATCAGGCTGGAACGCGACGGCGCGGGCCACCTCCTCCTCCTCGCCGACGGGGCGACACGCGGCGCGCGCGTGACCCGCGACACCGCCGCTGACGCCGCCCTCGCCCTCGCCCGCTGGTTCCTCGCCACAGGCGGCGCGCCCGAGGGGCGCGGGCGCATGGCCGCCCATCTGGCCCGCACGGCCCTGCCCGCCCGCTTCGCCAGCCACCCGGCCCAGCCCGGAATGGCGGAACCCCCGGCCCCCGGCCCAACCCCGCAAGGCATCCTGATCGGCTTCGAATTCGGCCAGATTCCCGCCGAAACCCTGTCTCGCCTCGCCAACACCGGCCCGGTCCGCGTCACCCCCTGGCGGATGCTCCTGATCGAAGGCGCGGCCAACGCCCCCGACCTTCCGGGCCTCATCACCCTTCCCGCCGACCCGCGCCTCCGCGTCATCGCCTGCACCGGCGCCCCCGGCTGCCCGCAGGGTCTGGCCGCCACCAGGCCGCTCGCCCGCGCGCTCGCCTCCCTCGTCCCCGCCGGCCAGCGCCTGCATGTCTCCGGCTGCGCCAAGGGCTGCGCCCATCCCGGCGCCGCGCCGCTGACCCTGGTGGCCCGCCCCGGCGGCACCTTCGACCTGATCCGCAACGGCAGCGCCGCCGATCCGCCTGGGGAAACCGGCCTGACCCCCGACAAACTCAAGCACCTCTTCTGACCGAGCCCCCCATGCCCCACAGCTACCAAACCGACGGCGCCGCGATCTATCTGGAAAGCTTCGCCACCATCCGGGCCGAGGCCGACCTCGCCCACTTCACCCCCGAAGAGGAAGTGGTGGTGGTGCGCATGATCCACGCCGCCGGCATGGTCGGGCTGGAACGCCACGTCCGCTTTTCCCCCGGCATGGCCATCGCCGCCCGCGAAGCACTCGAATCCGGCGCGCCGATCCTCTGCGACGCGCGCATGGTCAGCGAAGGCATCACCCGCCCGCGTCTGCCTGCAAACAACCAGGTCATCTGCACCCTCCAGGATCCGCGCGTCCCCGACCTCGCCCGCCGGATGGGCAACACCCGCTCGGCCGCCGCGCTGGAACTGTGGCGCCCGCACCTTGCCGGCGCGGTGGTGGCGATCGGCAATGCCCCGACCGCGCTCTTTCACCTCCTGAACATGCTCGAGGATCCGGCCTGCCCGCGCCCGGCCGCGATCATCGGCTGCCCGGTCGGCTTCGTCGGCGCCGCCGAATCCAAGGCGGCGCTGATCGCCGACCTGCCCGCCCCTTCGGTGATCGTCGAGGGCCGCCTCGGCGGCTCGGCCATCACCGTCGCCGCCGTCAACGCGCTGGCCAGCCGCAAGGAGTGAGCATGGGCAAGATCATCTGCACCGGCCTCGGCCCCGGCGACCCCGACCTGATGAGCGTCCGCGCCGACCGGCTGGTGCGCGCCGCCACCCATGTCGCCTACTTCCGCAAAAGGGGCTACGAAGGCCAGGCGCGGCGCATCGTCAACGGCATGCTGCGCCCCGACGCCACCGAATATGCGATGGACTACCCGGTCACCACCGAAATCCCCGTCTCCGACCCCGAATACAACCGCCAGCTCGCCGCCTTCTACGACGGCTGGGCCGAGAAACTCGCATTTTTGGCCGGAACAGAGACGGTTCTGGTCCTCTGCGAAGGCGATCCCTTCTTCTACGGCAGCTTCATGCACCTCTACACCCGCCTGCGCGACCGCGCCGAGGTCGAGGTCGTCCCCGGCATCACCGGCATGTCCGGCTGCTGGACCGCGACCGGCCAGCCGATCACCTGGGGCGATGATGTGCTGACCGTGGTCACCGCGACGATGAGCGAATCCGACCTGACCACCCGCGCCCGCGAAACCGACGCGCTGGTGGTGATGAAGATCGGCCGCAACCTCGACAAGCTCAAGCGCGCCCTGACCGCCGCCGGCCGGCTCGACGACGCCTGGCTCGTGGAACGCGGCACCATGCCCGACCAGCGCGTGCACCGCCTGGCCGAGGCGCCCGACAAGGTGCCCTATTTCTCGATCGCTGTCGTCCACGGCCAGGGGCGGCGGCCATGACAGGCTGGGTCAAGGTCGCGGGCCTCGGTCCTGGCGACGATGCTATGGTCACCGATCAGGTCCGCGCCGCACTGGCCACCGCGACCGACGTGGTCGGCTACATCCCCTATGTCGCCCGCGTCGCCCCCCGTCCCGGCCTGACCCTGCACCCCTCCGACAACCGGGTCGAGCTTGACCGCGCCAACCATGCGCTCGACCTCGCCGCCGCCGGAGGCAAGGTGGTCATCGTTTCCTCCGGCGATCCCGGCGTGTTCGCGATGGCGTCGGCGCTGTTCGAGGCGCTCGAGTCGCGCCCCGACGCCCTCGCCCACGACATCGAAATCCTGCCGGGCATCACCGCCATGCTTGCCGCCTCCGCCCGGCTGGGGGCGCCCCTGGGTCACGACTTCTGCGCGATCAACCTTTCCGACAATCTCAAGCCCTGGGATCTGATCGAGAAACGCCTGCGGCTGGCGGCGCAGGGCGGCTTCGCCATGGCCTTCTACAACCCCCGCGCCGCCTCACGCCCCGGCCGGTTCGAACGGGTGCTGGAGATCCTGCGCGAGGAATTGCCGCCATCGGTCCTTATCTCCTTCGCCCGCGCCGTGACCACGCCCGACGAACGGCTGCTGACCGTGACACTCGCCGAGGCGACGCCGGACATGGCCGACATGCGCACGATGGTCATCGTCGGCAACCAGGACACCCGCCGCATCGGTCGCTTCGTCTATTCGCCAAGGCGGGCCGGATGATGCGCGAGCCAGTCCATCACCTCCGCGACCGAGCCCAGCACCAGCCGCCCGGGCAGGCTTGGCCGCCCGATCAGGATCACCGGAATACCCAGTATTCGAGCCGCTTTCAGCTTGGCCTCGGCGCCGCTGCCGCCGGAATTCTTGGCGACGATGTGACTGATGCGATGCTCCTTCAGCAAAGCCAGGTCGCCCGTCTCGGTAAACGGTCCGCGTTCGATCACCGCCGCCGCGTCGGGCAGGGGCAGCGGGCCCTCGGGCGCATCGACCAGCCGCAGAAGGTAATGGTGCTGCGGCTTCACGGCAAAGGCCGCCAGGTGCTGCTTGCCGATCGCGAGAAAAATGCGGGCGGGCGCTTCCGGCAGCGCGGCCACCGCCCCTTCGATGCCCTCCACCTGCCGCCAGTCGTCGCCCGGCCCCGCCCGCCACGGCGGCCGCTCCAGTGCGCACAGCGCCGCGCCGGTGTCCTCGCAGGCAGCAACGGCATTGCGACTCATCTGCGCCGCGAACGGATGGGTCGCGTCGACGACATGGGTGATCCCTTCGCGCCGCAGATAGGCGGCCAGCCCCGCCGCCCCGCCGAAGCCGCCGATCCGGGTCGGCAGGGGCTGCGCCACCGGCGCGCCGGTGCGCCCGGCATAGGAAAAGGCGGCAGGCGTCCCGGCTTCGGCCAGCGCGCGGGCCAGGGCCGAGGCTTCGGTGGTTCCGCCCAGAAGAAGGACGCGGCGCATGGCTGATCCCTGGCTGACGATCATCGGTCTGGGCGAAGATGGACCGGCGGGCCTCACCGGCGCAAGCCGCGCCGCGCTTACACAAGCCGAGGTGATCTTCGGCGGCCCCCGCCACCTGGCGCTGGCCGGCGCGGGCGAGCGTGGCCGCGAATGGCCGGTGCCGTTCAGCATCGCGCCCGTCCTCGCCGAAAGGGGCCGCCGCACCGTGGTCCTCGCCTCGGGCGACCCCTTCTGGTTCGGAGCGGGCGGCAGCCTTGCTGCCCACCTCGCCCCCGGCGACTGGACCTGCCACCCGGCGCCCTCGACCTTTTCGCTGGCCGCCGCCCGGCTCGGCTGGCGGCTGGAGCAGATCCATTGCTTCGGCCTCCACGCCACGCCCTTCTCCCGTCTCCTGCCGGTGCTGACCCGCGGCCAGCGGCTGATCTGCCTGGTGCGCGACGGCGCCGCGGCAGGCGACCTCGCGCGCTGGCTGACAGGCCGCGGCTTCGGCCCCTCGCTCCTCACCATCCTCGAATCGCTCGGCGGCCCGCGCGAACGGCTGCGCGCCGCGCAGGCCGAAGGCTTCGCACTGACCGACGTGACCGCCCCCGTCGCCGTCGCCGTCGAGGTCGCGGGCGCCCGTGGCCTGCCGCGCGCCGCCGGCCTGCCCGACGACCTCTTTGCCTCGGACGGGGTGATGACCAAGCGCCCCGCACGGGCCCTCACGCTCTCGGCGCTGGCCCCGCGCGCGGGCGAAGTGCTGTGGGATCTCGGCGCGGGCTCGGGTTCCGTCTCGGTCGAATGGTGCCTCGCCGCCCCCGACTGTGCCGCCCGCGCTGTCGAATCCCGGGCCGACCGCGCCGCCCTGATCCGCGCCAATGCTGAAAGCTTCGGCCTCGTCCCCCGCCTTGCCGTCCACGAAAGCGACTGGGCCGACGCGCTCGCCGACCTGCCGCCGCCAGATGCGGTTTTCCTCGGCGGCGGCGCCGATCTGGCCGGAATCGAGACGGTTTTTGCCCTCCTGCCCCCCTGCGCGCGGCTGGTCGCCAACGCCGTGACCATCGACACCGAAATGGCGCTGGTCGCGGCGCGGGCGCGCTTCGGCGGCACGCTCCTGCGCTGCGACCTGGCCGAGGCCGCGCCCCTGGGCCGGATGACCGGCTGGCTGCCGGCCCGGCCCTTGGTGCAATGGAGCGTGACCAGATGAGGGTGGCGGGCCTCGGCTTTCGCGGCAGGGCGACCCTCCTGTCGCTGAAGGATGCGCTGGCCCGCGCCGGCGGCGGCGCGCAGGCGCTGGCGACGGCGGAAGAAAAGGCCGGGGCCGAGGTCATGCAGGCACTGGCCCGCGAGCTCGGCCTGCCGCTGCACGCGATCCCGCGCGCGGCTCTGGAACGGCAAGCGACCCTGACCCGTTCGGCCAGGGTCGCGGCAAAATTCGGCACCGGATCGGTGGCCGAGGCGGCGGCGCTGGCGGCAGCCGGCCCAGGCTCCCGGCTTCTGGGGCCAAGGTCCATATCGGGCGACGGGCTGGCGACAGCCGCGATCGCGGAAAGGAAAGACCCATGACCGTCCATTTCATCGGCGCCGGACCCGGCGCCCCCGACCTCCTGACGCTCCGCGGCCGCGACCTGATCGCCGCCTCGCCGGTCTGCCTTTACGCCGGCTCGCTGGTGCCGCAGGCGATCCTCGCCCACTGCCCGCCCGGCGCGCGGATCGTCAACACCGCGCCCCTGTCGCTTGATGAAATCATCGCCGAAGTCGCCGCCGCCCACGCCAAGGGCCAGGACGTGGCGCGGCTCCATTCCGGCGACCTGTCGGTCTGGTCGGCGATGGGCGAACAGCTCCGCCGCCTGCGCGCCCTCGGCATCCCCTGTGACGTGACCCCCGGCGTCCCCTCCTTCGCCGCCGCCGCCGCCACGCTCGGCGCCGAACTGACGCTCCCCGGCATCGCGCAGTCGGTGGTCCTCACCCGCACCTCGGGCCGCGCCTCGGCGATGCCGCCGGGCGAGACGCTCGAAAACTTCGCCCGCACCGGCGCGGTCCTCGCCATCCACCTCTCGGTGCATGTCCTCGACCGGGTGGTGGCGGAACTCACGCCCCACTACGGCGCCGACTGCCCGGTGGCGGTGATCTGGCGCGCCAGCTGGCCCGACGAACGGGTGGTGCGCGCCACTCTCGCCACCCTCGAAACCGCCATCGGCGCCGAGATGGAGCGCACTGCGCTCATCTTCGTCGGCCGCTCGATCGGGGCCGAGTCCTTTGACGAAAGCCGGCTCTACGCCGGCGATTACGATCGCCGCTACCGCCCGGTCGGCACCGATCCGCGCTTCCCCGACGCGCAATGACCGCCCCCGGCCTCCTCATTTCCGCGCCCGCCTCGGGCACCGGCAAGACCACGCTGATGCTCGGGCTCCTGGCGGCTTTCCGGGCGCAGGGATTGCAGGTCCAGCCCTTCAAGAACGGGCCCGACTATATCGACCCGGCCTTCCACCGGGCGGCGTCAGGGCGCACCTCGGTCAACCTCGACAGCTGGGCGATGTCAGCGGTGCGCATCGCCGGGTTCCTGTCGGCGGCCGAAGGCACCGATCTGGTGCTGGCCGAAGGCTCGATGGGCCTTTTCGACGGGGTGGCGGTCACGGGCGAATCCGGCACCGGCGCCAGCGCCGACCTTGCGGCGCTGACCGGTTGGCCGGTGGTGCTGGTGCTCGACGTCTCGGGGCAGGCGCAATCCGCCGCCGCCGCCGCCCTCGGCTTCCGCGCCTTCCGCCCCGATGTCACGCTGGCCGGGGTGGTCCTGAACCGCGTCGCCAGCCCAAGGCACGAGGCGCTGGTGCGCGACGGCATGGCGGCGGCGGGCATCCGCGTGTTCGGCGCCCTGCCGCGCCAGCCCGGCATCGAGATGCCCGAACGCCACCTGGGCTTGGTGCAGGCCGAGGAAACCCCCGGCCTCGACCGCCTCATCGCCGAGGCCGGCCGCTTCATCGCCGCCCATCTCGACCTCAAGGCCCTCGTTGCCGCCGCGCGGCCCTCGACGCTGGCCGCCACCGCGCCCCTGGTGGTGACCCCGCCCGGCCAGCGCATCGCCCTTGCCCGCGATGCGGCCTTCTCCTTCGTCTATCCGCACCTGCTCGACGGCTGGCGGCGGGCCGGGGCCGAGATCCTGCCCTTCTCGCCGCTCGCCGACCAGGCCCCCGACGATCGTGCCGATGTCTGCTGGCTGCCGGGCGGCTACCCCGAACTGCACGGCGGCGCGCTCGCCGCCGCCGCCCGTTTCCGCCAGGGCCTGCGCCGCTTTGCCGAAACCCGGCCGGTGCATGGCGAATGCGGCGGCTACATGGCGATGGGTGCGGGCCTGATCGACGCCGCAGGCAAACGGCACGAAATGGCCGGGCTGCTCGGCCTCGTCACCTCCTACGAAAAGCGGCGGATGCACCTTGGCTACCGGCTGGCCGATCTGGCCGTGCCGATCCCCGGCCATGCCGCCGGCGCGCGCCTGCGCGGTCATGAATTCCACTATTCGACAATCCTCGACCAACCCGATATGGCGCTGGCGCGGGTCGCGGACGCGGGCGGCGACCCGGTCACCGAGACCGGATCGCGGCGCGGCCAGGCCACCGGCACCTTCTTTCACCTGATCGCAGAGGCGACATGAGCGGTTTCGTCAGTTTCGTTTCCTCCGGCCCCGGCGACCCCGAGCTTCTGACGCTCAAGGCGGTGGACCGGCTGGGCCGCGCCGACGCGGTCCTCTTCGACGACCTCTCCGCTGGCCCGATCCTCGCCCATGCCCGCGCCGGCGCCGATCTCGTGGGCGTCGGCAAGCGCGCCGGGCGGCCCTCGCCCAGGCAGGATCATGTCAGCCGCCTGCTGGTCGACTATGCCAGGACCGGCGCGCGGGTGGTGCGGCTCAAGTCCGGCGATTCGGGCCTGTTCGGCCGGCTCGAGGAAGAGCTGGTCGCGCTGCGCGCCGCCGGCATCGGTTACGAGATCATCCCCGGCGTGCCGTCGGCGATGGCGGCGGCGGCGGCGGCGGGGATTCCGCTGACCCGGCGCGAGACCGCGCGGCGGGTGCAGTTCGTCACCGGCCACGACCTGACCGGGGCGCTGCCCGAAGACATGAACATGGCGGCACTCGCCGACCCGCAGGCGACGACGGTGATCTTCATGGGCAAGCGCACCTTCGGCGAACTGGCGCGGCGGCTGACGGCGGCGGGCCTGCCGCCCGACACGCCGGCGATCCTGGCCGAAAGCGTCTCTACTCCGGCGCAAAAGCTGGTCAGGGGCACGCTGGCGACGATGGAGTCGCTGATCGCCGCCGAGGCCGCCGACGGCCCGGCCCTGATCCTTCTCGGCCCGCTGGCTCCCGGCGCATGACCGGCCCCTTCGCCATCGTCTGCGCCTCCTGCCCGGCCGGACAGGCCGGGCTGGCCGGGCAGTTGCGCGGGGCCTTCGCCACGGCGGGCCTCGCCATCGCGGTGCGCGAGACCGACTGCCTGTCGGGCTGCGCGCGCGCCTCGTCGGTCGCGTTCCGCGCCGAGGGCCGCATGGCCTATCTCTTCGGCGAGATCACCGCCGCCGACCTTTCTGACCTCGTGACCTTCGCCCGGCTCTGGCTGGCCGCCCCCGACGGCGCGCTCGCCGATGCCCGGCCCTTGGGTGCGCTCCGCACCAAGGCACTGGCCCGGATCCCCGCCTGAAAGCCACAGGGTCGCGCCCCGCGCTGCATCTGCCGCTTTCCGCCTTGACCCAAGACCGTCCTTTCGGCCAAATGACCGGGCAAGGTGTCCCAAGGCGCAAAGCGCCGGGACTGAAACGGGAATGGGGAAGGGTGGACCAAAGGCGGCACCCAAAGCCCCAACCGCCCCCGCGACTGTAAGCGGCGAGCGGCTTTCCAGGGCCACTGATCCGGGCGACCGGACCGGGAAGGCGGAAAGCAGGCTTTGACCCGCGAGTCAGGAGACCGGCCCTGCGTGAAGGCAACGCGAATCGCCGTCGGGTGTGACGGCACAAGGAGAGACAGATGAACGCGATGACCCATACCGCCGCCAAATCCGCATCCGGGCTGATGCAGATCGTCTTCGTCGCCCTGATCGGCGCGACCATCGTTTTTGCGGCGGGCCTCGCCCATTCGCAGACGCTGCACGACGCGGCCCACGACATGCGCCACTCGACCGGGTTCCCCTGCCACTAAGGCAGCGCGACACCGTCACCGATGATCCAACGTATGCTGTCCAGCGCGCTGTTCGCTGGCTTTGCGGCGGGGCTGCTTGCGGCCCTGCTGCAATTCGCGTTCGACGAGAAGCTGATCCTTCTGGCCGAGCAATATGAAACCGGCGCTCTGGTGCATTTCGCCGCCGCCGAACCGGCCGGACATGACCATGCCGCCACCCCCGATCCGGCAACCCCCGCGCCCGAAGCCGCGGCCCAGCCGGCCGGCCACGACCACCAGCCCGCCGCCGGCGAGGGCGGGGCATCGCCGCTGAAACGCCACGGGCTGACGGTTCTCTTCGCGGTCCTGACCTATGCCGGCTATGCGCTGATCCTGGTCGCCGCCTATGCGCTGGCCGGGCAATGGGGCTACCGGGTCAGCCTGCGCGACGGGCTGCTCTGGGGGCTGGCGGGCTTTGCCGCCTTCCAGATGGCCCCGGCGATGGGGCTGGAACCCGAGCTGCCCGGCACCCCCGCCGCCGATCTCGACGCACGCCAGATCTGGTGGATGGGGACGGCGATCGCCACCGCCGCCGGCCTCGGGCTTCTGGCCTTCGGCCGCAGCCTTCTGGCGCGCGCGGCCGGCGTCCTCCTCCTCGCCCTGCCGCATGTGATCGGCGCGCCCGAGCTTGACGGCTTCGCCGGGGTCACGCCGCCGGAACTCGCCTCGCGCTTCGCCGCCCGTAGCCTCGGCATCGGGCTTTGCGTCTGGGTGTTCATGGGCGCGGTGCTGGCGCGGTTCTGGACCGGCAAGGCCGAAGCCTGAGTCCGCCTCTGGAAACCGGCGGCCCCGCAGGCTATGCGGGGCCGTCCCTTTCCCCAACCCCCGCGATGGCCCCGATGATCGAACTTCTGCTTGTCGGCATCGGCACCGGCGATCCCGACCACCTGACCCTTCAGGCGATCAAGGCGCTGAACTCGGCCGATCTGGTGATGATCCCGCGCAAGGGCGAGACGAAGGCCGACCTCGCCGAACTGCGCCGCGCGATCTGCGCCGATGTCGTGACCAACCCGGCCACGCAGCTCGTCGACTTCGACCTGCCGGTGCGCGATGCCGGGAACCCCGACTATCGCGCCGGTGTCGACGACTGGCACGACGCCATCGCCGGGGTCTGGAAAGACACTATCCTTGCCGGACTGGGCCAGGATGGCCGGGTTGCGCTCCTCGTCTGGGGCGATCCGTCGCTCTACGACAGCACGCTCCGCATCGCCGCACGGGTGGGCCGCGACCTGCCGCTCACGATCCGGGTCATCCCCGGCATCACCTCGCTCCAGGCGCTGACCGCCGCCCACGCCATCCCGCTCAACGACCTCGGCGCCCCCTTCACCGTCACCACCGGGCGGCGCCTGCGCGACGAAGGCTGGCCGCCGGGCGTCGATACCGTCGCGGTCATGCTCGACGGCGACTGTTCCTTCCGCAGCCTCGACCCTGTGGGGGTGACGATCTGGTGGGGCGCCTATGTCGGCATGAAGGAAGAGATCGCCCTCTCCGGCCCGCTTGCCACCACCGCCGCCACCATCGTCGAGACCCGCGCCAAGGCCCGCGCCGACCACGGCTGGATCATGGACATCTATGTCCTCAGGCGCGCCTGATCGTGTCGCCGGGCTGCAGCTTCGGCGTCAGTTCGATCCTTTCGCCGCCGATCATGCCCGCCTCGTGGTGCCCCGAGATGATCGCCGCCGCGCGCTGGCCGATCTCGCGCCGGCAGGCGTCCATCGTCGCCAGCCGGCGCGGCAGCCCGTCGAGAAGATCGACGCCGTTGAACCCGGCCAGCCCGACCTTGCCCGGCACGTCGATCCCCTTGTCCAGGCAGTAAAGCAGCCCGCCCGCCCCGATCATGTCGTTGGAATAATAAAGGAAATCCAGATCAGGCGAGCGTTTCAGGATCGCGTCCGTCATCTCGCGGCCCTTGAGAAGCGCCGAGCCGCCCGAATAGAATTCGCGGTCGGCCAGTTCGATCCCGGCCTCTGCCAGCCCGGATTCGAACCCTTCCAGCCGCTTCCGCGCCCGGTGGTCGTGCGGCATCTTGGTGCCAAGGAACCCGATCCTGCGATAGCCGGCCTTGACGATGGCCCGCGCCATTTCAAGGCCCGCGCGCCTGTGGGAAATGCCCACCACCGAATCGACCGGATCGCCATCGACATCCATGATCTCGACGATCGGGATCCCGGCGTTCTCCAGCATCGACCGCGCGTTCGGCGAATGTTCCAGCCCGGCGATGATCACCCCCGATGGCCGCCAGGACAGCATCTCGTAAAGAACCGCCTCCTCCTTTTCGGCCGAATAGTTGGTGACGCCAAAGACTGGCTGCAGGCCGGTATCCTCCAGTTCCTCGGAAATGCCGCCCAGCACCTCGGGAAAGACCAGGTTCGACAGCGAGGGCACGATCACCCCCACCAGGTTCACCCGCTGCGAGGCCAGGGCGCCCGCGATCTTGTTGGGCACATAGCCCAGCCGGCGCGCCGCCTCGAGAACCCGGTCGCGGGTCGCCTCGCTCACGTCGCCGCGGTTCCTCAGCACCCGGCTCACGGTCATCTCCGACACGCCCGAGGCCTCGGACACGTCGCGCAGGGTAAGGGTGCGTTTGGGATCGCTGGACGCCATGACGGGAACCTTTGCCTCGCTCTGGCCCTACCGTATGAAGGATCGGCCCGGACAGGCAAGCGGGAAAGACCCGCCCCTTGCAACAGGGGGCATTTGACGCGAAAAGGGGGGCGGCCCAAAGGGCCCCGTAGCTCAGGGGATAGAGCGGCCGCCTCCTAAGCGGCAGGTCGCAGGTTCGAATCCTGCCGGGGTCGCCAGGCCGTCCGCGCCGGACCGGGGAAGGCCGATGCAGAAGATTCAGACCCAGGGACTTCACCACGTCACCCTCGCCGGGGCCGGGCGCCAGATCTCGATCGACTTCTGGGAGGGGCTTCTGGGAATGCCCCTGATCTTCGACCAGCCCAATCTCGACAATCCCGCCGAGGGCCACCTCTACTTCGATCCCGGCGACGGGCGGCTCATCACCGTCTTCACCGACGAGAACCGCACCCCCGACCCGGCCCGCAAGAAGCCGGTGCCAGGCGACGTGCACCACCTTGCCTTCGCGGTCTCGCGGGTCACCTTCACCCAGGCCGTGGGCCGCCTCGCCGAGCGCGGCATCTGGAACACGGGGGTGCGCGATCGGGGATTCATGGATTCGATCTATTTCCACGACCCGATGGGCCTGCTGATCGAGCTTGCCACCTGGAAGTTCGAACCGCCCGCCGGATGCACCCGCACCGAGGTGCTGCACCAGGCGCACCTGATCCGGGTGGCGCGCGGCGACAAGGCGATCGCCGAGGTCCACGTCGCCGCCGCAATCGAGGCGCTGGTCGCCAGCCGCCAGCCGACGCTCTCGCCCGACCGCGGCCCCAGGGATCCTTATGGCCGCTGACGCCTTGCCGAAGCGCCGCCTCGTCTGGCTGGACCTGGCGCGCACGGCCGCGCTGGCCGCGATGGCCAGCTATCACTTCGGCTACGACCTCGAGGCCTTCGGCCATCTGCCCCCCGGCACGATGACCACCGGCCCCGGCGCGCTTTACGCCCGGGCCATCGCCTCGACCTTCCTCGTCCTCGTCGGCATCGGCCTTTGGCTGGCCCACGGGCAGGGCATCCGCTGGCGGCCGTTCATGAGGCGGCTGGCGATGATCGGGGCCGGCGCAGCCCTGGTCAGCACTGCCACCTGGTTCGTCTTCGGCCCGCTCTTCGTCTTCTACGGCATCCTCCATTCGATCGCGGTCTCGAGCCTTGTGGGTCTTCTGTTCCTGCGCCTGCCCGCGCCCGTCACCGCGCTGGCCGCCGTCGCCGCATTCCTCGCGCCCTTGTATCTGCAAACCGGCGCTTTCGATTCCCCCTGGCTGATCTGGACCGGCCTTTCCACCCTGCCGGTCTATGCCGTGGACTTCCTGCCGCCTTTCCCCTGGCTCGCCCCGGTGCTGGCCGGCATCGCCCTTGCCCGCGCCAGCGCCGGCGCCCGCCTGTGGCAGGCCGCCGCTCATCCGGGCCGGGGGCCGCGACTCCTGTCCTGGCCCGGCCGCCACAGCCTTTTCGTCTATCTCGTCCACCAGCCGCTGCTGATCGGGACGATGCTGGGCGCGCGCAAGCTCGGGATCTTCTGACCCCGGCCCGCTGTCACTCTGGCGCAAATATTCCCGCCGGAGGCATCGACGCTCTCCCCTCAGATCATCCTTATCGCATCGGGCCTCACCGCCAGCACATAGCCGCGCCGGGCGATGTTGCGGACCAGCAGTTCCGACACCATCTGGTTGCCCAGGGCGTCGCGCAGCCGCTTGATGCGCATCGCCCCCGCCGCCTCGTCGCAGTCGGCCTCGGCCTTGCCCGAGATCACCGATTCGATCTGCGCCCCGGTCAGGATGTCGTCATCCATCCGCGCCTCGGCCAGGACCGACAGGGTCTCGATCGCCGCCTCGGTCAGGCGGAACTCCATGTCGTTCAGCACCACCGCATTCTCCCCCCGGCTGATGATGAGCGAGGCGACCTGGATCCCCTGCTTCTGGATCGCCTCCATCCGCCGGTTCAGGGACAGGATCATCACCAGGAACACCAGCGCCGCGATCAGAAGCGCGGTGGCGAACACCAGCAGCACGAAGATGATCATGCGGTAGCTGGCCAGAACCTGCGAAAAGGCCGTCCCGGACTGGGCGAGGATCTCCAGAAGCCGGATCTGGTCGCCAGTGGTCAGCGCGTCGTTCTCGACGAAGATCCGCTCGACCAGCGCGTTGAAGGCATTGGCGTCGGGCAGCGACCAGAACAGGAAGGCCGCCGCGACCAGAAGGATCGCCACGATCGCGGCGATGCCCCCGGCCAGCACCCGGTTGCCGGACCTCAGCGCCCGCCGCGCCGGATGATCCCCGTCGTCCGCACTCATTCCCGTCTCCGGTCAGCTCCCCGGAATGATGGCGGTGATGGCCAGCAGCGTCCAGCCCTGTCCGGCCAGCATCGGCGCCAGCGCGGCGGCGGCGGCGGCGCGCGAGGCGCAGGCCGCCTCGGGCAGGCTGGCGGTACCGGCCTCGAGTTGCATCGGATTGCCACGCTTGGCCTTGTAATGGACAGTGCAGTCGGCGCGGGCGGCGGCGGCCAGCGGCAGAAGCAGGATCACAAGGGGCAACAGGCGGTGCATCATGGGCGGAAACCTGCGCGTCGCCGCCCGGCTAATCAATAGCAAAAGCGGCCGGGGCTGACGCGGGGGCCGGTTATCGGATAGCGAACGGGCGTTATTGCGCTTTTGCCAGCCGTAGCGCATGAGGAACCCACCAGCCCGCCGGTCCTGCCCGGCGATCCAGCGAAAGGACGAATGATGAAACGCCAGATGATTGCCGGTGTCACCGCCCTGGCCCTGGCCCTGTCCGGCCTGGCGGTCCAGCCGGCCGCTGCGAAAGACAAGAACAATACGCTGAAGCTGCTCCTCGGAGCAGCTGCGGTCGGCATCTTGCTCAACCAGATGAACGGGGCGCAGGCCGCCACCCCGCGCCAGTTCCTCGGCCTGAACCAGCCCCGCAGCCGGGGCGAACGCGGCGACTGGGATGACGACGACGAAGATGGCTACGGCTACCGCTCGGGCTATGGCCACGCTATCCGCGCCGGCACGATCCCCGGCGAATGCCTGACCGATGTCTCGGTCGGCGGCCGCCTGCGCCAGGTGGTCTCGGGCCGCTGCCTCAACCAGTTCGGCCTCGCGGGCAGCCTGCCCGACGAATGCGCCTTCGATGTCCGCACCTATTCCGGGCGGCGCACCGTCTATGGCGAACAGTGCCTGCGCGACTACGGCTACCGGATCGCCCGTTCGGGCTACTGAGCCCAAGGGCAGGAACCGGGCAGTCCGGGCGACATCCCCAAGAGGTCGTCCCCGGCCGGGGCGGATGTGGCAGCATCCGCCCCATTCTCATTTGTCGCGCGGATGTGGCAGCATCCGCCCTTTTCTCTTGCGCCCCTGCCGGTTTGCCGCGATTGCAGGGTGCATGACCCTCCCCGACCTTGCCCATGAACAGATCGCCCGCGCGCGCGGCCTTCACCCGGTTGCCGGGGTGGACGAGGCCGGGCGAGGCCCCCTCTGCGGGCCGGTGGTGGCGGCGGCGGTGATCCTCGATCCTTCGCACCTGCCGCCGGGCCTCGACGATTCCAAGAAACTGACTGCCCGCCGCCGCGCGGCGCTTTTCGACCTGATCCTCGCCCAGGCCAAGTGCGGCATCGGCCAGGCCAGCGTGGCCGAAATCGACGAGGTGAACATCCTGCGCGCCAGCCATCTGGCAATGGAACGCGCCCTTGCCGCCCTGCCGCGCCCGCCGGCGCTGGCCCTGATCGACGGCAATCTGATCCCGCGCGGCCTGACGCTCCCGGCCCAGGCCATCGTCGGCGGCGACGGCCTTTCCCTGTCGATCGCCGCCGCCTCGATCCTCGCCAAGGTGACGCGCGACCGGATCATGGTGGATTTGGCGCAACAGCACCCCGGCTATGGGTGGGAAAAAAACGCGGGCTACCCGACCCGCGACCATCTTGCGGCACTGCAAACCCTTGGCGTGACCCCTCACCATAGGCGTTCCTTCAGGCCTGTGCACAACATCTTGTGCAAGCAGAATTTCTAAGTGCTTGATTCAAAAAAGAATTTGACGGCGATTCGCCGCTGACTCATCTTGGTCGCAACAACCGGCACCAGACCGGATCGAGGCAGAGATGACGACCACGACGACGAAACAGGCGGCAGAGCTGCCGCTGAACCGGATCCTTGCCGGCGACTGCATCGAGGTGATGCGCTCGCTTCCCGAGGCCAGCATCGACCTGATCTTCGCCGACCCGCCCTACAACCTCCAGCTCAGGGGCGACCTGCACCGGCCCGACAATTCCCGCGTCGATGCGGTGGACGACCATTGGGACCAGTTCGCCAGTTTCGACGCCTACGACCGTTTCACCCGCGACTGGCTGGCGGCGGCGCGGCGGCTGCTGAAACCCAATGGCGCGATCTGGGTGATCGGCTCTTACCACAACGTCTTCCGCATGGGGGCCGAGCTTCAGAACCAGGGCTTCTGGATCCTCAATGATGTGGTCTGGCGCAAGTCGAACCCGATGCCGAATTTCCGTGGCAAGCGGCTGACCAACGCTCACGAGACGCTGATCTGGGCGTCGAAGTCCGAAGGGGCGAAATACACCTTCAACTACGAGGCGCTGAAGGCGCTGAACGACGGCGTGCAGATGCGCTCGGACTGGGTGATCCCCCTGTGCACCGGGGGCGAGCGGCTGAAGGACGCGGCAGGCGACAAGGCCCATCCGACGCAAAAGCCCGAGGCGCTTCTCCACCGCGTCATCGTTGGCACCACCAACCCCGGCGACGTTGTGCTCGATCCCTTCTTCGGCACCGGCACCACCGGGGCGGTGGCCAGGATGCTGGGGCGCGAATTCATCGGGATCGAGCGCGAAGCCGCCTACCGCGAGGTGGCCGAAAAACGCATCGCCCGCGTCCGCAAGTTCGACCGCGAGGCGCTCGAGACCACCGGATCGAAGCGCGCCGAACCGCGCGTGCCCTTCGGCCAGGTCGTCGAACGCGGGATGCTGCGGCCGGGGGAGGAGCTTTTCTCGCTCGGCAGCCGCTTCAAGGCCAAGGTCCGCGCCGACGGCACGCTGATCGGCAATGACGTCAAGGGCTCGATCCATCAGGTCGGGGCGCATCTGGAAGGCGCGCCCTCCTGCAACGGCTGGACCTACTGGCACTTCAGGCGCGACGGCAAGCTGGTGCCCATCGACATCCTGCGCCAGCAGATCCGCGCCGAGATGGAGGCTGCCGACGGCCGCCGCGCCCACTGATCCTTTCGCAAGTTACCGCCGGTGCCTGTGGCCTGCCCACGGCACATACCTTGCCCCGCCGTAGCGATACGGCGGGGCTTTTTCTGCCCATTTCTCTCTGGCCCAAATATCCCTGGGTCCGGGGCGGCGGCCCGGAAACCAACAGCGGCGCCCTGCCTCTCAGCTCGCCCCCCTCGGCATCGGCAGCCGCCCCCGGTTATAGTCGGTCCAGTCGGTGATCGCCGGATAGAACTGCCGCCGCCAGGCCCTGACCCGCGGGTTCATCCGCCGACGCCACAGGGGCGGGATCATCGCCAGCGCCGTCATCGCCGGATAGCCGAACGGCAACTGCGGCGCCCGGTCCTCGGCATGGGTCCGCAGCAGCGGATAGCGCCGGTCGGGCCGGATGTGATGATCCGAATGGCGCTGGAGGTTGATGAGGAACCAGTTGGTCGCGCGATGGTCGGCGTTCCAGCTGTGCTGGGGTCCGACCGGCTCGTACCGCCCGTCGCCCAGATACTCGCGGGTCAGGCCGTAGTGCTCGACATAGTTGGTCAGCTCCAGATGCCAGACCGCAACCAGGGCCTGAAAGGCGAAGAGCCCCACCCCCTGCCAGCCGCCGGTCGCCCAGGCAGCGATGAGCGCCGCCGCCTGAAGAAGACCATAGCGCCAGAATGGGTTCGAGCGGTGCCCCATCCCCCGCCCGGCCCGCGCCAGAAGCTGCCGCTCGGCCCGCCAGGCAGACCCCGGCCCGGCCAGCAGGACGCGCGGGAAAAAGCGGTGGAATCCCTCGTTGTAGCGCGCCGTGACCGCGTCGCGGACGGTTCCGACATGGCGGTGATGGACGAGAAGATGCTCGCTGCGGAAATGGCTGTAGAGGACCAGCGCCATCAGCATGTCGCCCAGCCAGCGTTCGGCACGGTTCTTCTGGTGCATCAGTTCGTGGGCGTAGACGATGCCGACCGCGCCCGAGGTCATGCCAACCCCGAAGAACAGGCCGATGCGCTCGGCCATGCCCAGCCCGCCGGCCCGCGTCGCCCACCAGATCGCGCCATAGATCGCGCAAAGTTCGAGCGGCAGCCAGACCAGCGTGATCAGCCGGTGCCGAAGCAGCGCGCTGTCAGGCAGGTCGGCGGGCGGATCGTCCCTGTTCTGGCCCAGGACGCCATCGAGAAGCGTCAGGACGACATAGCCGTAAAGCGGCGGCAGGATCAGCGTCCAGCCCCCTCTCGTCGCGCCGAACCAGAGAAGCGGCAACATGGCGAAGGACAGGAGGAAGGGCAGCGCCGGGACCGGGCGCGAAGGGCTGGACGACATGGGGCACCTGACTGGATCGGGGCGATCCTAGAGGGCCGGGGCGGATCGCTCAACCGTTCTGGCCCCTGACGCGAGGTCATGGACCTTGCGCATCAGGGTCGGCAGGGCCGACGGGTCATAGTCGGCGGAGGCGAGAAAGGCGCCGCGCTCGGGATTGGCGCCCTCATGCGCCTGCGCGGCCATCACCGTCAGGATCAGGTGGAAATGGGTGAAGGTGTGGCGCACCTCGCCCGCCAGCCGTGTCCAGTCGGCCCCCAGCGGCGGCGCTGGCCGCGGGGTGCCCGTCACCCAGTCGCTGCCCGGAAAGCCGAGCGTCCCGCCAAGCAGCCCCCGGGGCGGGCGGCGCTCCAGCAGCAGCGCCCCGTCGGGCCGGCGCGCCACATAGGCAATGCCGTAACGAGTGGGCTTTTCGGGCCTCACGCGCCTGCGCGGCAGGTCGGCGGCAAGACCGAGGGCATGGCCCCGGCAGTGGGTCGCCAACGGGCATCCGCCGCAGTCGGGCTTGCGCGGCGTGCAGATGGTGGCGCCAAGGTCCATCATCGCCTGGGCATGATCGCCCGGCCGCAGGGCGGGGGTCAGGCGGCCCGCCAGGGCAGAGAGCTCGGCCCTTGCCCCGGGCAGCGGCGATGCAATCGCAAAAAGCCGCGCCACCACCCGCTCGACATTGCCATCGACGACAACCGCCGGCCGGTCGAAGGCGATCGCCGCCACGGCCCCGGCGGTATAGGGCCCGATGCCCGGCAGGGCCAGAAGCGCCGGCAGGTCGGCGGGAAACGCGCCCCCGTGGCGCGCCATGACGGTGCGGGCGCATTTCACCAGGTTGCGGGCACGGGCGTAGTAACCAAGGCCTGCCCATTCGGCCATCACCTCCTCGTCCGCCGCCGCCGCAAGGTCGGCCAGAGTCGGCCAGAGCGTGGTGAAGCGGGTGAAATAGCCGGTCGCCGCGGCCACCGTGGTCTGTTGCAGCATCACCTCGGACAGCCAGACCCGGTAGGGATCGGGCCGCTCTCCCGCCGCGCGCGCCGCCGGGCCGACCCGCCAGGGCATTTCGCGCGCCGCGCGGTCGTACCAGGCCAGCAGCGCCGGGCCGATTGCCGCCGCCCGCCCCGGCGCTTCCGCTTTTTCCATGTCCAAATCCGGCCCGCCTTCCTATGATGCGCCGATCCTGTCATGGTCCCCGCTGCAATGTCCAACCCTTCGCCCAAGAATGTCAGACGGATGCGCGGCTTCGAGGCCGCCGCCGGCCTCTTGCGCGACCGTATCCGCACCGCGGGCGAAAGCCGCGGCTTCGCGGTGTCGCGCCTCTTGACCCATTGGGGCGAGATCGCCGGAGACGCGGTCGCCGCCATCGCCCAGCCGGTCAAGATCGGCTATGGCCGCGACGGGCTTGGCGCAACGCTGACGCTTCTGGTCCAGGGTGCCGCCGCGCCCCTGGTACAGATGCAGGCCGAACGCATCCGCGAGCGGGTGAATGCCTGCTATGGCTACAATGCCGTCGCCCGCATCCGCCTGACCCAGACCTCGGCGGTCGGGTTCGCCGAAGGTCAGGCCCCGTTCGCGCCGGCGCCAGGGCCCGCCCCCGCCGCCGAGGATCCCGCCCTGCGTCGGCAATCCGCCGCACTTTCCCGTGAGATTGGCGACGATTCCCTGAGGGCGGCGCTTGAAGCACTTGGGGAAAAAGTCTTATCTCGGGCGCGGAAAACGAAAGGCTGAGGCAATGAAGAAATCTGTTCTGCTCGGCGCCGGAGTGGCGGCGGTCGCGATCGCGGGCGCGCTGTGGCTGGCGGCCAGGCCGCAGGGTGCGGCGATGACCCCGGTATCGGTGAGCGCCAGCGCCCAGGAGACGACGGGCAGCGCGGCCACCACCAGCTCGGTCGCCTCGCGGGTGCCGGACATGGTGCTGGGCAAGATCGACGCGCCGGTGACGGTGATCGAATATGCCTCGTTCACCTGCCCGCATTGCGCGAACTTCCACGCGACGGTCTGGAATGAGTTCAAGAAGAACTACATCGACACCGGCAAGGTGAAGTTCGTCTACCGCGAGGTCTATTTCGACAAGTACGGCCTCTGGGCGGCGATGGTGGCGCGCTGCGACGGACCGTCGAAGTATTTCGGCATTTCCGACATGCTGTATGACGACCAGAAGCAATGGCTGGCTTCGGGCGACGACAAGGGCATCGCCGACGCGCTGCGCAAGATCGGCCTGTCGGCGGGCATGACCGAGGACCAGATCAAGGCCTGCATGAACGACAACGAGCAGGCCAAGGCGATGGTCACCGCCTACCAGACCAACGCCACCAACGACAAGATCGAGGGTACGCCCACCTTCATCATCAACGGGGAAAGCCATTCGGGCGAGATGAGCTATGCCGAATTCGCGGCGCTGATCGACGCCAAGCTGCCGAAGTAACCCATGACGCCCCTCAACGGACTGAAGGTCGTCGAGCTGGCGCGGATTCTGGCCGGCCCCTGGGCGGGCCAGATCCTTGCCGACCTAGGCGCGGAGGTGATCAAGGTCGAGGCGCCCGAAGGCGACGACACCCGCCGCTGGGGCCCGCCCTTCGTCGAGCGTGAGGGGGACCGCTCGGCGGCCTACTTCCACGGCTGCAACAGGGGCAAGCGGTCGGTCATCGCCGACTTCCGCACCGAGGAGGGGCGGGCCTTCGTGCGCACCCTGGTCCGTGACGCCGACATCCTGATCGAGAACTTCAAGGTCGGCGGGCTGAAGAAATACGGGCTGGACTACGACAGCCTGCGCAAGGTCAACCCCCGGCTGATCTATTGCTCGATCACCGGCTTCGGCCAGGACGGGCCCTATGCCCACCGCGCCGGATACGACTATATCATCCAGGGCATGGGCGGACTGATGTCGGTGACCGGCGATCCGGCGGGCCAGCCGCAGAAGGTCGGCGTGGCGGTGTCCGACATCTTCACCGGCGTCTATGCCGCCACCGCGATCCTTGCCGCGCTGCACCAGCGCGAACGCACCGGCGAAGGCCAGCAGGTCGACATGGCGCTGCTTGACGTGACCACGGCGATCATGGCCAACCAGTCGATGAACTATCTCGCCACCGGCAAGGCGCCGGGGCGGATCGGCAATGCCCACCAGAACCTGGTGCCCTATGCGGTGTTCGACTGCGCCGACGGCTGGATCATCCTGGCGACCGGCAACGATGCGCAATACCAGAGGCTCTGCGCGATCCTGGGTCGGCCGGACCTGGCGACGGCTGCCAGCTATCTGACCAATGCCGACCGGATCGCCAACCGGGCCGAGCTGACGCGCCTGCTGACCGAAAGGACCCGGACCTGGCAGAAGGCCGATCTCCTGGCCGCCTGCGAGGCCGAGGGCGTGCCCGCCGGGCCGATCAACGACCTGTCCGAAGTGTTCGCCGATCCGCAGGTCGTGGCGCGGGGAATGCAGCTGACGCTCGACGGCATCCCCACGGTGCGCTCGCCCTTCACCTTCTCGGGCGCGGAACTGGCGCTGGAGCGGGCCTCGCCCCGGCTGGGCGAACATGACGCCGAGGTCAGGGCGCGGCTGTCGGACGGCGGCTGATGGGCAGGGCCCTGATGATCCAGGGCGCCGGCTCGAACGTCGGCAAGTCCCTGCTGGTCGCCGGGCTTTGCCGGGCGGCGCGGCGGCGGGGTCTGTCGGTCGCGCCGTTCAAACCCCAGAACATGTCCAACAATGCCGCCGTGACCGCCGACGGCGGCGAGATCGGTCGGGCGCAGGCCTTGCAGGCGCTGGCCGCCGGGCTGGCGCCGCACACCGACATGAACCCGGTGCTGCTGAAGCCCGAAACCGACGTGGGCGCTCAGGTGGTGGTGCATGGCCGGCGGCTGGCGACGGTAAAGGCCCGCGACTACGCGGCGCTGAAGCCGCAGCTGCTGGGTGCGGTTCTCGACAGTTTCGCGCGGCTGAGGGCTGCGCATGACCTGGTGATCGTCGAGGGCGCGGGCAGCCCGGCCGAAGTCAACCTCAGGGCAGGCGACATCGCCAACATGGGGTTTGCCAGGGCCGCCGGGGTGCCGGTGGTGCTGGCGGGCGACATCGACCGTGGGGGCGTGATCGCCCAGATCGTCGGCACCCGGGCCGTGCTCGACCCCGACGACGCGGGGATGGTCGCGGGCTTTCTGATCAACAAGTTCCGCGGCGACCCGCGCCTCTTCGATGACGGCTACCGGCTGATCGCGGAACGGACCGGCTGGCCGGGCTTTGGCGTCGTGCCCTGGTTCGCCGAGGCCGCCAGCCTGCCCGCCGAGGACGCGCTCGACCTGCCGCGCAGGGCCGGGACGGGGGCGCTGCGCGTCGCCTGCCTTGCCCTGTCGCGGATCGCCAACTTCGACGACCTCGACCCGCTGAAGCTCGAGCCGGGGGTCAGCCTGACGATGGTGCGCGCGGGCGAGGCGGTGCCCGGCGACACCGACCTGCTGATCATCCCCGGATCGAAATCCACGCGCGGCGACCTGTCGTTCCTGCGCGCGCAAGGGTGGGACGTGGACATTGCCGCCCATATCCGCCGTGGCGGGCGCGTTCTGGGCATCTGCGGGGGCTTTCAGATGCTGGGCCGGGTGGTGCGCGACCCCGAAGGGATCGAGGGGCCGGCGGGCGAGACGGCGGGGCTGGGACTTCTGGACGTCGAGACGGTGATGACCGCCGACAAGCGGCTGACCCGGACCCGCGCCGTCCATGCCGCGACCGGCGCGGCGATGGAGGGCTACGAGATCCACATCGGCCGTACCGACGGGCCGGACCGCGCCCGCCCCTTCGCGATGGTCGATGGCCAGCCCGAGGGGGCGACATCGGCGAACGGGCGGATCGCGGGGTCATACCTGCATGGCATGTTCGCCGCCGACGGCTTCCGCGCGGCCTATCTGCTGGGCTTCGGCCTGCCGTCGGCACTGGCCTATGGCGCCGGGGTCGAGGCGGTTCTCGACCGCCTGGCTGACCATCTCGAGGCGCATCTGGACGTGGCCGGCCTGCTGGCACTGGCGCGGTAGAGCCTGTCCGACAAAAGTGGACTCCGGTTTTGTCGAAAGACGGGCGACCACCGGGAAGCCAGTGCCTGCCCGGCGCTTCTCTCTGCGCCGGACAGGCACTGGGATCAGAGTTCGCGTTCGCTCAGCGCATGGGCGAGGGCGCCGATCATGTCGGTTCGCGTCACCAGCCCGGCAAGCCGGGCCCCCTCGAGGACCGGCACCGCCTGCTGCTGCCCGTCCGACATCAGGGCAAGGACCGCGGCGATCGGCGTCTCGGGGGTGACGGTGGCGAACCCGTGCGACATCAGGTGGTCGGCATCCTCGCTTTCGTCGCTGATGCCCAGAAGGTCGGCCTGCGACAGGACGCCGAGATAGTCGCCCTCATCCCCCACCACCGGCAGGGTCTTGAACCCGTGGGCAAGGAACAGGCCCGTCAGCTTGTGCGGGTGATCGCCCGGCGAGGCGGTCACGATGTCGCGCGACATGACGTCGGCGGCGGTCAGGCCGCCAAGGTGGCGGGCCGTCGCCTCGGCCTCGGCGGCGCCGATCAGGCGGGCAAGGTCCTCGATGCCGATGTTGGCCGCCAGGCGCAGGCGGCTGAGGATGCGGCCGAGATCGTCGGCCGACAGGCCGAGACGGCGCTCGGGCAAGGTGTCGTGGGTATGGTGCGGCCCTTCGGTCTGCGGCTGGCGGAACGGATATTTCCGCCCGGTCGCGCGGTTGAAGAGCGTCGCCAGCACCACCAGGAGCACGCTGTCCAGCGCCACGGGATGCAGGGCGAAGATGAACCCGTGACGTTCCACCACCGAGGGCGTCAGCGCGATCAGCAGGGCGATGGCGCCGCCCGGCGGGTGCATGGCGCGCGTCAGCATCATCGCCACCACCGCCAGTCCGACCGCCAGCGCCACTGCCAGCGACGGATCGGGCGCCACCATGACCGCGATGATCGCCGAAAGGGCCGACAGCGTGTTGCCGACCACCACCGACCAGGGCTGGGCCAGCGGGCTGTTGGGAACGCAGAACACCAGGAAAGTCGTGGCGCCCAGAGGCGCGATCAGCAGCGAGACCGCCACATCGCCCGAACCAAGCAGCATCGCCGCCAGAAGCGCACAGCCGACCACGCCGGCGCCGGCGCCGAGTGCTGCGCGGACGATCTCGACCGCCGCCGGCCGCGCCAGCGCCGGGCCTAGCGCGCGCAGGATCGGACGGGCGCGGGTCAACGCGGCATCATCGACAGGCGGATCAGCGCCCGTTCCATCACCGCCATCGCCGGCGCCCGCGACGACGAGCGCAGCGTCAGGTCGGTGTCGGTCAGGATCTGCAGGGCCTGCTCCAGACGGTGCATCCCCCAGCCCTGGGCCTGCCTCAGCATCCGGTCGCGGCGCGGGCCGAAGACCGGCGGGCGGATCCGCGCGATGCCTTCGGCGGCACCGCCGGGCGCCGAGGCTGCGGCATGAAGGGCGCGGAAATGGCGCATCGCGCCGATGCACAGGGTCACCGGGGCCACCCCCTGCCCCTCCAGCCGGCGCATCAGGGTGCCGATGCGGGCGGGCTGGGCCTCGGCGGCGGCGTTCAGCACGTCATCGACCTCGGCCTCGATCGTGGCGGGCGCGCAGGCGGCGACATCCTCGGGCGTCAGCGGCGCCGCGTCCTGCCATTTGTACAGCGCGATCTTCTCGATGGTCTGGCGGAAATCGCCGGGGTCAAGCTCGCGCGCAAGCGCCGTCAGGTCGGCCATCGCCTCGCGTCCGACGCCCTTCAGCCCGGCCTTCTGCAGCGTGGACTCGATCTCCTCGCGCGTCGGCGGATCGTCGTAGATGCCGGCGGCATAGGCGTTGGGATGTTCCTCGAACAGCTTCTTCAGCACTGAGCCCTTGGTCAGGCTTCCTGCGGTCACGACCAGCGAAGCATCGCCCTTGCGCCAGTCGGCCAGCGCCGAAGACAGGAGCGGCGCCAGCGTGTCGCCCGCCTCTTCGACCAGGACCGCGCGCGGGCCGGGAAAGAAGCCCTGCGCCTTGATCGCGTCCTGCACCTGCGCCGGGTCTTTCCTCAGGTCGGCGGCGGGAAGCCGGGTCAGGCGCATCTCGGCCTCGCCCTCGGGGCCGACCAGGGCGGCGATGACCTCCTGCCGCTTGAGCGCCACCCGCATCGGATCGGTGCCGTAGATGAGAAGGCCGGCGCGATCCGGCTCGGGGCGGGCGAAATAGCGGCTCGCCGCCGCCCCCGCCAGCTTCATTGGCCCGCCCAGCCGGGCGAGGAGGCGACCAGTTCGGTCACGATCTGATCCGCCAGTATCCGCATCAGCCGCAGGTAGGCGTCACGCTCGGACGCGGCGGTCTCGACCACGGTTCCCGATGCCGAATAGGAGGTAAAGTTCCGCACCGTCCCCGACGCGACATCCTTGCCGCCCGCGGCCGGACGCAGGCTGTAGCTGACGCTGCCGACGACATGGTAGCGGGTGATGGTGGACGAGGGCGTGATCCCCACGCCCGACGGATAGGTCGAGATCCGGTAGCTCAGCCGCCAGGCGGGATCGCTGGCCCGGCCAAGCCGCGCCTGCAACTCTCCGGCCAGATCGAAGCCGTTCCGGTCGGTCGGGGCGTCGACGGCGATGTGGCCGGGAAGCCCGCGCGCCGGGCCGTGCGGACCATAGGCGGGCACGAACCCGCAGGCCGCCAGGGGCGCTGCGGCAAGCAGACTCAGAATCCGGCGCCGGTCAGATGACCACATTGACGATGCGCCCCGGCACGACGATCAGCTTCTTCACCGGCTGTCCCCCAAGGAATTTCACCACAGATTCATCCGAAAGCGCGATCTTTTCAACCTCGTCCGCCGGCATGTCGCGCGGCACGCTGATTTCCGCCCGCCGCTTGCCGTTGATCTGGATCGGCAGGACCACCGTATCCTCGACCAAGAGAGCCGGGTCGGCCTTGGGCCAGGGCGCCTGCGCGACCAGCCCCGCGCCGCCCTGCATGGCCCAGATGTCCTCGGCCAGGTGCGGGGTCATCGGCTGCATCAGCTGGGCAAGCACCATCACCGCCTGGCGCTGCGCGACTTTCGAAGCGTCGGATTTCTGGATGGCGTTGGCCAGTTCGTAGAGTTTCGCGATAGCCTTGTTGAAGGCGAAACCCTCGACGGTGCGCGTCACTTCGGCGATGGCGCGGTGGGTGGCGCGCAGAAGATCCTCGTCGCCCCGGCCCGGCCCGCCGTCCTTGAGGCTGGCAATGCGGTCCGACAGGACCCAGACGCGGTTCAGATGCTTGTAGGCGGCTTCGGCCCCGGCGGCGGTCCATTCCACGTCGCGTTCCGGCGGGCTGTCGGACATGACGAACCAGCGGGCGGTGTCGGCGCCGAACTGGGCGATGATGTTCATCGGATCGACGACGTTCTTCTTGGACTTCGACATCTTGGCCGAGGGAATGACCTCGACCGGCGTGCCGTCCTTCAACGCCGCACCTGCCTCGGTGCGCACCACATCCTCGGGCAGGTGATAGACCGGGCGGTCCTGGCGGTCGCGGGTCATGTAGATCTCATGCGTCACCATCCCTTGCGTGAACAGCGCGTCGAACGGTTCGATCGCCTTCTTCGGCAGGTGCCCGGTCAGCATCATCGCCCGCGCGAAGAAGCGCGAATACAAGAGGTGCAGGATCGCGTGTTCGATGCCGCCGATATACTGGTCGACGTTCATCCAGTAGTCGGCGTCGGCCATCACCGTGGGCGTCGTCGCGTGGGGCGCGGTGAAGCGGGCGAAGTACCAGGACGAATCCACGAACGTGTCCATCGTGTCGGTCTCGCGCCGGGCCGGCTGCCCGCACTTCGGGCAGGGCACGTCGCGCCAGGTGGGGTGACGGTCCAGGGGGTTGCCCGGCTTGTCGAACGTCACGTCATAGGGCAGCTCGACCGGCAGGTTCTCCTTCCGCTCGGCGACCACGCCGCAGGCGGCGCAATGGACGACCGGGATCGGACAGCCCCAGTAGCGCTGGCGGGAAATCCCCCAGTCGCGCAGGCGATAGTTGGTGACGCCGCGCCCGACGCCTCTGGCCTCGCAGAAGTCGATGGCGGTGTTCACACCTTCGTCGCCGGTCTGGATCTCAGTCCCGGCGAAGCCGCGCAGGTAGCGCACGCGCTCGGACTTCATCGGCACGTAGGCCTCGGCCAGCGGCGCATCATCGGCCCCCACGGCCACGAACACCGGCGGGATCGGCAAGCCGTATTTCGTCGCGAACTCGAAGTCCCGCTGATCGTGCGCCGGGCAGCCGAAGATCGCGCCGGTGCCGTAGTCCATGAGGATGAAGTTGGCGATGTAGACCGGCAGTTCCCAAGCTTCGTCAAAGGGATGGCGGACGCGGATGCCGGTGTCGTGACCTTTCTTCTCGGCGGTCTCGATCGCCTCTTCCGAGGTGCCGACACGGCGGCAGTCGGCGACGAATTCGGCCACCTCAGGATCGTGCCGCTCGAGATGCCTCGCCAGCGGATGGTCCGGGCTGATCGCCGCAAACGACGCGCCCATCAGCGTGTCAGGGCGGGTCGTGTAGACTTCCAGCCGCTCGAATCCCTCGGGCGCGCCCGCCGTCTCGAAGGCAAATTGCAGCCCCCGCGACTTGCCGATCCAGTTGGCCTGCATCAGCCGCACCTTTTCCGGCCAGTCCTTCAGCCCGTCGAGCGCGTCGAGCAATTCCTCGGAGAAGTCCGAGATGCGGAAGAACCACTGGGTCAGTTCCCGCCGCTCGACCGCCGCGCCCGAGCGCCAGCCCTTGCCGTCGATCACCTGCTCGTTGGCGAGCACGGTCATGTCCACCGGATCCCAGTTCACCACCGCCGCCTTGCGGTAGACCAGGCCCTTGTCCAGCATGTCGATGAACATCGCCTGCTGCTGGCCATAGTAGTCTGGCCGACAGGTGGCAATCTCGCGGCTCCAGTCGATCGACAGGCCCAGGGGCTTCATTTGCCCCTTCATCTCGGTGATGTTCGCCTCGGTCCAGTCGCGCGGGTGCCCGCCCCGCTCCATCGCCGCATTCTCGGCGGGCATGCCGAAGGCGTCCCAGCCCATCGGATGCAGGACACTGAACCCCTGCGCCGCCTTGGTCCGCGCCACCACGTCGCCCATCGTGTAGTTGCGCACATGGCCCATGTGGATGCGCCCCGAGGGATAGGGGAACATCTCGAGGACATAATACTTGGCCTTCGCCGGATCGCGCCGCGCAAGGAAGGCCCCGGCCTCGTCCCAGGCCTTCTGCCACTTTTCCTCGGTGCGGGCAGGCTCGTAGCGCGACATGGATCGTTCCCTTGCAGATGCCGCGCCGGTTATACAGGCCCGCGCCCCGAGGTCCAGAGCCTGTTGCCCCTTCACGCTGGCGCAAATATCCCGAGGGAATCGCCGCCAGGGCGATGGGGGCGGCGCCCCCTGCCCTAAAGGTTGCCGTCCTGGATGCGCAGTTGCCGCGCCCGGGTCAGGATCGCGTCCTCGACCGCGCGGGCGGTGGCGGCATCGACCGGGCCGCCCTTCGACACCAGCGCCACCTTCAGCGACCGCGCGTCCAGCGCCGGGTCGCCGACATAGATGGTGGCCCGATAGGCGCGGCCTCCGCCGGGGGGCGTGCCGAAGCCGGTGACGATCACCCCGGTGAACGGGTCGGTGGACTGGATCGGCAGGAAGTTCAGCACATCCAGCGACGCGCGCCACAGATACTTGTTGACGCCCACCGTCACGTTCGGGTCGGCGCGGTTGGTGAACAGGTTGAAGATCGAGGTTCCGGTGCTGCGCGGGCCATAGTCCAGGCGGTCGGCATTGGCGGCAAGCTGGGCCTTGGTGGTCTTGTCCACGGGCTTGGCCGGGGTGCCGCCGCCGAACCAGCCGCCGATGGTCCCGCAGGCGCCAAGGCTGGCCACGAGGCCCGCCAACATCGCCCCGCGCGCAAGTTTCCGCACCGATCGCCGCATCGCCCCTGCCCATACGTCCTGACTGACTTTCCCGCTGTCTAGCCGAGCGCCCCACGCCGGACAAGGCTTTTCCCTTGGCGGCCCGATCCGGCCCCGCCCCGGCGGACTGTGGCAAGAGTGCACCATCGCCCCCGATCTTCCTGCGATCCGGCCCCTTTCCGTTGCAAAGGCGGGGTCGAGAGGGGAAATAGGGGCATACCCAATTCGGATTCCCCTGAGTTGGGCCTACCTTTGACACAACGAGGGAAAACGAAATGAAAAAGGTTCTTCTTGCGACCACCGTTCTCGCTGGCTTCGCCAGCGCCGCGGTCGCTGACGACGCCACCAAGGTGAATATCTCGGGCTACGGCCGCTTCGGTATCGTGAACAACAGCGCCGCCGGTGCTGGCGCTGCCAAGACCCAGGTCGTCAACCGTCTGCGCTTCAACATCGACGCCTCGACCACCACGGATTCGGGTGTCAAGTTCGGTGCCCGTCTGCGTCTGCAGAACACCTCGACCAGCTATGGCGGCACCGTCGGCAACGACGCGCTGCTCTACACCGAATACGAAGGCCTGCGCGTTGAAGTCGGCAACACCAACACCGCCTACGACAACACCACGCTGCTGTGGAACTCGGAAATGGGCTACCGCGACACGTCGTTCGGCGACCCCTTCGAATTCACCTACTACTATGACAGCACCCCGGGCAGCTCGAAGTCGATGGCCGGGTCCGTTCTCGCTAACACGGTCCCGCCGACCCTCAACGCCAACAGCTACATGGGCCTCTATGCCTCGTACTCGGTCGGCGACTTCTACGGCCAGATCTCGTATGTGAACCCCGACCAGACGCTGAAGAACCTGCCGGCTGGAGTCAAATCGGAACTCAGCATCGCCGCCGCCTACAAGTGGGGCCCGGTCAGCGTCGAAGGGTCGATCGTCCAGAACGGCGCCGGCATCGACGGCAACGATCCCTGGTTCATCGGTGCGGCCTATGCGATCAACGACAAGGCCAACGTCGGCCTGAACTACATCGACGAGCACATGGGTGCGACGGCCCTGGCCAACCAGACCCTCGTCTACGGTTCGGCGGTTGATCCGGGCAAGACCACGACGCTTTATGGCAACTACAAGATGGATGCCATCACGCTGAAGGCCTACGTCGCCCACAACGACGCGCCGACCAACAAGACCGACAATGCCTTCGGCATCGGCGCCGACTACGACCTCGGCGGCGCGCGTCTGTCGGGTTCGATCCAGCGCGGCTACGGCGTGACCGGCGGCAAGACCCCGACCGTCGTGGACCTCGGCGTTCGCTTCGACTTCTGATCTTACGATCAGGTCACGGAAAGAGCGGGCATTGCCCGCTCTTTTCTTTTGTGCGCCTCTGTGACCGCCTGCCTGCCGAAGGGGAATCATGGGACTGACCGACATCGTTTCCCGCATCGCCGCCGCTGAACGCGCCGCTGGCCGCACCCCCGGATCGGTGCGGCTGATCGCCGTGTCGAAGGTGCAGCCGCCCGTGCGGGTGGAAGCCGTCCTTGACGCGGGCCACCGGCTGTTCGGCGAGAATTATGTGCAAGAGGCCCAGGCCAAGTGGCCCGGCTGGCGTGCCCGCTATCCCGGCCTTCAGGTCCACATGATCGGCCCCCTGCAGACCAACAAGGCCAAGCTGGCGGTCGA
>JAFEFU010000013.1 GCA_018240425.1 Pseudomonadota bacterium
CTGCGGCGCCTGCGGCGGCGCATGGCGATGGTCTTTCAGGATCCCTATTCGTCGCTCGATCCCCGCTTCCGGCTTGCCGACGTGCTGGCCGAGCCCTTCCAGTCGCAGGGCGAGGCGGCGCCGCCGGGCCGGATCGGCGAGCTGCTTGAAAAGGTCGGGCTGGCTCCGGCGATGGCGGACAGCTACCCCCACCAGTTGTCGGGCGGACAGCGGCAGCGGGTCGGGATCGCGCGGGCGCTGGCCCAGCATCCCGACCTCGTGGTGCTGGACGAGCCGACTGCCTCGCTCGACGTGTCGATCCAGGCGCAGATCATTGCGCTTCTGGCCGACCTGCGCCGCGACCTCGGGCTGACCTATCTGTTCATCTCGCACGACCTTGGCCTTGTGCGCTATTTCTGCGACCGGATCGTGGTGATGTATCTTGGCGCGGTGGTCGAGATCCTGCCCCGGGCCGACACCGCGCCGCGCCATCCCTATACGCGGGCGCTGATGGACAGCAGCCTTGTTCCCGACCCCGGCCGGCGCAAGTCGCTGCGCGCCCTGTCGGGCGAGATACCGTCGCCCTTCAACCTGCCGCCGGGCTGCGCCTTCGCCGGCCGCTGCCCGCGCGCCAGCGACCTTTGCCGCCGCGAGCGGCCCGCACTCGTCGAGAGCGCGGGCCACGCCGTTGCCTGCTTCCATCCGCTTCACGAAAGGGCCCCCGCATGACCTTCACCGTCCTGACCGCCGAGTTCGTTTCCGAGAACAACACCTTCAAGAAGGGCTTCACCGAACTGAAGGACTTCGCCGTCGATTGCCTGATCGAAGGCGACGAGGCCCTGCGCCACCGCGGTGATGCCAATACCGAGCTTGCCGGTTTCGCCGATGTGGCGCGAGAAAGGGAATGGCGGATGGCCCATGCGATCTCGGCCCTGGCGGCGCCGTCGGCGCCGGTGTCGCGCGCCGCCTACGACCACATCGCCGGTGTGATCTGCCGAGCGGCCGCGGCGCTTGGGGACAGGCTTGACGGAATCCTTCTCAGCCTGCACGGCGCGCAGGTGGCCGAAGGAATCGAGGATGGCGAGGGCGAGCTTCTGGCGCGGCTGCGCGCCATCGTCGGCCCCGACCTGCCGA
The DNA here is from genome assembly GCA_018240425.1 of Pseudomonadota bacterium. Classification (GTDB taxonomy): domain Bacteria; phylum Pseudomonadota; class Alphaproteobacteria; order Rhodobacterales; family Rhodobacteraceae; genus TMP-24. The sequence continues at coordinate 1,114 of JAFEFU010000013.1, forward strand.
TCGCAGTCACGCTTGACCTGCATGCCAACGCGACGGCGGCGATGGCGGCTGGCGCCCAGATCTGGGCCAGCTACAAGACCTATCCCCATATCGACATGCGCGAGGTCGGCCAGCGCGCCGCGCGCCTTCTGCACGACGCGATGGCCCGCCGCACCCGGCCGGTGACGCTGCGCCGTCATGTGCCGATGATGGACGAGGTCAACTCGGGCCGGTCGGACGCCGGGCCGATGGTGGCGCTCTACGCCCGCGCCCGGGATCAGGAGCGCGAGCCGGGCATCCTGTCGGTGTCGCTGAACGCGGGCTTTTCGGACGCGGACATCGCCGAGATGGGGCCGACCGTCCTTGTCACCTACGATCAGGGCCATGAGGGCGCCGCCGCCCGTGCCGCCGCCATCGCCGACGCCCATGCCCGCGCCATCTGGGACGCCCGGCACAGCTGCGAGAACGACTTTCTGGAGGTGTCCGATGCGGTGGCCGTCGCCAAGGGGTTCGACCCGTCCGCCGGCCCGCTCGTTATCGCAGACTATGCCGACAACCCCGGATCGGGCGCCTATGGCGACGCGACCAACCTGTTGAAGGGGATGCTGGACGCAGGTCTGACAAACGCGGTCTTCGCCCCGGTCATCGACCCCGAAGTGGCCACGGCGCTGCACCGTCACAAGGAGGGCGACCGGGTGACGGTCGACCTTGGCGGCAAGAACGATCCCGCGTTCGGCGGCGGACCCCTGCGGCTGGAGGGCGAGGTCATGCGCCTGTCTGACGGCGCCTTCCGCGGCGACGGGCCGATGCTGGGCGGGCTTGATCGCAGCTATGGGCCGACCGCGGTGCTGCGCGTCGGCGGCGTCGATATCCTCGTCGTGACCGAGAACGAGCAGATGCTGGACCGCCAGCAGCTGTACGCCTTCGGCATCGACCCCACGCGGAAGGCCGTCCTTGGCCTGAAAAGCATGCAGCACTTCCGCGCCGCGTTCGAGCCGATCGCCGGCAAGGTCATCGTCTGCGACAGCGGCGCCCTGTCCACGCCGAAGATGTCGCGGCGGCCCTATGTCAGGGTAAGGCGGCCGATCTGGCCGCTGGACGCTGAAACCACCTTCTGACCTGGCGAACGGCCGCGTCCTCAGGTGCGGCCGAACTCGTCCTCGATCCGTTCGATGTCGTCTTCCTCGAGGTAGGTGCCGGTCTGCACCTCGATCAGCTCGATCGGAATCCGGCCGGGGTTGGCCAGCCTGTGCACCGAGCCGATCGGGATATAGGCATTCTCGTTCTCGTGCAGGATCTTCACCACCCCGTCGACCGTGACCTCGGCGGTGCCGCGCACCACCACCCAATGCTCGGCCCGGTGGTGGTGGCGCTGGAGCGACAGCTTCGCCCCCGGCTTGACCACGATCCGCTTGACCCGGAACCGTTCGCCCAGGTCCATCGTCTGATACCAGCCCCAGGGCCGGTGGTTGCGCAGATGCTCGGTCGCCACCGGCCGCCCCGAGGCCTTCAGCACATCGACCAGGCCCTTCACGTCCTGCGCACGCTCGCGCGGGGCCACCAGAACCGCGTCGGCGGTCTCGACGATGGTCAGGTCGTCGACGCCAAGCGCGCAGACCGTGCGGGTTTCCGAGCGGATCAGGTTGTTGCGGGCACCGACCGTCACCACGTCGCCCTTGGTCGCATTGCCATCCTTGTCCTTGGCCGCGACCTTCCACAGGGCGTTCCAGTCGCCCACGTCCGACCAGGAGAAATCCGCGGCCACGACCTGGGCCTCGCGCGTCTTTTCCATGAAGGCATGATCGAACGAGATCGCCCGCATCTCGGCGAAGGCATCGCCGGGGATGAACATGCCCAGATCCTGCCGCATCCGCCTGACCGCCTCGGCCATGCGCGAGACATCCTCGGGGAAGAGTTTGGCCATCGCCTCGATCAGCCAGCCGGCGCGAAAGCAGAACAGCCCGGCGTTCCACAGGCAGCCCTCGGCGATCAGCTTTGCGGCGGTGGCGGCGTCGGGCTTTTCGACGAACCGCTCGACCTTGCTCACGCCGTTGGACGATGCTGCGCCGGGGCGGATATAGCCATAGCCGGTGGCGGGTTCGGTCGGCCGGACGCCGATGACGGCGATGCCGCTGCGCGCGACGCTGGCGGCGGCGGTGCGGACGGCGGCGCGGAACTCGTCCTCGCCGGTGACGATGTGGTCCGAGGGCATGACGGCCAGGACCGTGTCCTCGTCCTCGGCCGCGGCGATGGTCGCGGCCAGGAGGACCGCAGGCATCGTGTCGCGCCGCGCCGGCTCGAGCACGATCGTCGCATCCGGGGCGACCTTCTCGACCTGTTCCTTGAGCGTGAAGCGGACGGCGTGCGAGCCGACGACCATCGGTGCGCCGAACCCTTCGTGCCCGACGACGCGGGTCAGGGTCTTTTGCAGCATTGTCAGGTCTTCGGTCAGCGGCAAGAGCTGCTTGGCCATGCCCTCGCGCGATACCGGCCACAGGCGGGTGCCGGTGCCGCCCGAGAGGATCGCGGGTCTAATCTGGACTGTCATCGAGGGGCCTTTCCAACCAAATCCGCTAGCGCCTTATGAAATCTGCTATTTCTGGCAGACAGGCAAGCTTTTCAGGTAGCCGTCCGGCACGAACAGCGCGGAACTGATGACGCTGTTGAAGGTCGCATTGATGATGTTGTTGAATTCGCGGACCACCTTGCCCGCCGGCGTCACCTCGATCACCCGGCCCTCCATCGCCGAGGCGATCAGCCAGTTGCCGTTCGGCAGGCTTTCGTGCTTGCCCATGATGAAGGTGTTGAACCAGAAGTCGGTGCCCTGGAACACGTCATGGACCGCGTTGGTCCGGGGATCGATCTCGAGAATGGTCGAGCGGTTGCGCTCCATGTTGTTCGAAAGGACCGAGATGGTGCCGTCGGCCTGGAAATCCGGGTCGTGCTGGTCGCGCCAGGGTCCGTATTGCGCCCATTTGATCACATGGCTCGTGCGGTCGATCACCGCCAGCATGTTGATGTTGCGCATGCTGACCAGAAGGTCGCCCACCTTGAACTCGGGGAAGGCAGGGGCGAGGTCGGGGGTCAGCTCGTCGATGTCGTTGGGATGCAGGATGTCGACATCGGCCGTCTTGTCGGCCTTGCGGAGGAACTTGAAGCCCTCGGGGAAGGTCAGCGCCAGCCGGGTGCTGGCCGAGGCCGGGACCACGTCATCCAGAAGGCTGATCGATTCCAGAGTCTTGCCGGTCTCGGGGTCGAAGCGGACCATGCGCTGATCCTGGCCGCCGTCCCAGTCGGGATCGGCCCAGGCCCAGTATCCGTCCTGGCCCTGCGAAATGCTGTGGTGAAAGACCATGTCGTTCCTGACCCAGGCCGGGTTGCCGCAGGCGTCGAGCCGCGCGAGCGCCTTGCCGTCGTCGAAGCTGACCAGGAGCGAGCCATCGGGCAAGAGCGCCGAGGCATGCGGAAACTCGTCCGAGGCGCCGCCCTTGTAGAGGCGCGCGTAATCCACGGGCCAGGTGTGGAGGACCTTGCCGGCCGGGTCGATGAGTTCGGCCCGGGAATGTTGGGTGGCGGCGTCCAGCCGCAGGATCAGAAGCGATCCCTTGGCAAGGGCGCCCGGGTCGGTGACGCGGTATTCGACATCGGCGGCCCCGGGCGCGCGGTGGGAATAGGTCATGTCGCGCAGGAGCATTCCGGTCGAACGCCACGAGTGCCACATTTGCCGGGCGTCATCCATCGTCTGCCATGCCCACCAGTTGGCATGGGTGGTCCACATGCCGCCAAGAAAGGCAGCCATGAGGGCCAGGAACAGTCCGGCCAGGATCGGGATGAGACGCGCTTGCATGGGGTTTCCGGCGGTTGCGGGCAGGGACGGGGCAATGGGTGGACCCTAGCGGGCCTGAAGGGACGCTTCAATCCGCGCCGAGGGCTATCCCGCGATTGGCGGCGCAGCGGCGATGCTTTGGCCAAATCGCGGCGATTGGTGCCGGCGGGCGGGAAATGCCGGACGATGCTGCTCTGGCCTTGCTTCCGGCGCCGGGCGGGTTGGGCTAGGGTCGCCCGAAAAGGAAAGGACACCCGGTGGCGCCCAAATTCGGAACAAGCGGCCTTCGCGGTCTGGTGAGCGAGCTGACGGACGATCTCTGCGCGCGCTACACGCAGGCCTTCCTGCGCGCGGTCGGGTCCTGTGGTTCGCTCTGCCTCGGGCGCGACCTGCGCCCCTCATCGCCGCGCATCGCCGCGGCGGTCGCCAGGGCGGCGCGGGCGGTGGGGGTCGAGGTCATCGACATGGGCGAGGTGCCGACGCCTGCGCTGGCGATGGCGGCCTTGGCGCGGGCGGCACCGGCGGTCATGGTCACCGGCAGCCACATCCCGGCCGACCGCAACGGACTGAAGTTCTACTCCCCAGGGGGCGAGATCACCAAGGAGGACGAGGCCGAGATCACCCGTCTTGCCGCCACCACCGGCGCGGACGCCAGCAAGGCGGCGGCCATCCGCACCGACCGGCGCGCGGCGGCGGACTATCTGGCGCGCTATGTCGATTTCTTCGGTCCCACTGCTCTGGCCAGCCTGCGCATCGGCGTCTACCAGCACAGCACTGTCGCCCGCGACCTCCTGTGCGACCTCGTCAGCGCGCTTGGCGGGCACGCGCTGGCGCTTGGCCGGTCGGACAGATTCATCCCGGTCGACACCGAGGCGGTGGACGACGGGACACGCGGGCTCTTGCGGGACTGGACCGCCGCGCATGGGCTTGACGCGATCATCTCGGCCGATGGCGATGCCGACCGCCCGCTTCTGGCCGACCGGGCGGGCGAGGTCATTGCCGGCGATGTTCTCGGCCACCTGACCGCCTGCGCCCTCGGGGCCGACACGGTGGTGACGCCGGTGTCGTCCAACACCCTGATCGAACGGTCGGGGGTCTTCGCGCGCGTCCTGCGCACCAGGATCGGCTCGCCCCATGTCATCGCCGGCCTGCAATCGGTCATGTCCGGCCCGGCCCGCGCCGTGGGGTTCGAGGCAAACGGCGGGTTCCTTCTTGGCTTTGCGGCGGAACGGCAGGGCCGAAGGCTTGCACCCCTGCTGACCCGCGACGCCTGCCTGCCGCTGGTCGCGCCCATCGTGGCCGCACGCGAGGCCGGACAGGATCTGGCGGCGCTCGTCGCGGCCCTGCCGGCGCGTGTCACCGCCGCCGACCGGCTGGAAGGCGTGCCGACTGAACGCTCGCAGGCGCTCGTCCGGGTCCTTGCCGAAAGCGCGACCGAGCGCGCCGGCTTTTTCGCGGGCTACGGACCCGAGGCCGGCATCGACACGACCGACGGCCTGCGCGTCACCTTCGCCAGCGGCCTGATCCTGCACCTTCGCCCCTCGGGCAACGCGCCCGAACTGCGCGTCTATGCCGAGGCCGACAGTGCCCCCGCCGCGCAGGCGGCGCTGCGCGACGGCCTGGCCCGTGCCCGCGCCCGCACCTAGTCGTCCAGTTCGATGACCATCCCGTCGAAGGCGGCGTCGACATGGGGCGGGGTTTCGGCCTGCACCGTCGCATGATCGAGGTCATTGTGCATGTTGGTCAGGACCGCGCGGGCCGGCTGCATCCGCGCGATCCAGTCCAGCGCCTGCGACAGGTGGAAGTGGGTCGGATGCGGACGGCGGCGCAGGGCGTCGAGGATCCAGCAGTCGAGGCCGGCCAGGTGCGGCAGCGCCGTATCGGGGATCTCGGACACGTCCGGCAGGTAGGCCAGCCCGCCGATGCGGAAGCCGAGCGCCTCGATGTCGCCATGCTGGACGCGGAAGGGTCGGATCGCGATCTCGCCGCCGTCGCCGTCGATGGCGAAGGGGCCCCTGATCGTGTGCATGTCGCAGATGGGCGGATAGCTGGACCCCTCGGGCTGCACGAAGGCATAGCCGAAGCGGGCGAACAGCGCCTCTTGCGTCGGCGGGTCGGCCCAGACCGGCAGGCGGCGGCGGTTGTGGATGACGATCTGGCGCAGGTCGTCGATGCCGTGGACATGATCGGCGTGGGAATGGGTATAGGCGACCGCGTCGATCGCCGCGACATCGGCGGCGAGAAGCTGGGCGCGCATGTCGGGCGAGGTGTCGATGAGGACGGCGGTACGGCCCGCCTCGGTCAGCCGCTCGACCAGCAGCGAGCAGCGGCTGCGGCGGTTCTTCGGATCATCCGGATCGCAGTCGCCCCAGTGGTTGCCGATGCGCGGCACGCCGCCAGACGACCCGCAGCCAAGGATGGTGAACCGGAGCCGCGCCATCAGGCGGCCCTGGCCGGGGCGGCGGCGCGGGTGAAGAGCCGGTCGAAGTTGGCCTCGGTCCGGGCGGCGAATTCGGCGAGCGGAAGGCCGAACAGATCGGCGCCGACAGCGGCAGTATGGGCGGTGTAGGCCGGCTCGTTGCGCCGGCCGCGGTGGGGCGGCGGCGCGAGGTACGGGGCGTCGGTTTCCAGAAGGATGCGGTCGAGCGGCGCGGCAGCGAAGATGGCGCGCAGATCGTGGCTTTTCGGAAAGGCGGCGATGCCGGACATCGACAGGTAGAAACCGAGGTCGAGCGCGGCGCGCGCGAGGTCCGGGCCGGAGGAGAAGCAGTGCATGACGCAGGTGAAGGCGCCGTTCCGGTGCTCCTCGGTCAGGATGCGCGCCATGTCCCCGTCGGCGGCGCGGGCGTGGATGATGAGCGGCAGGCCGGTCTGGCGGGCGGCGGCGATGTGGATGCGCAGCGAGGTCTGCTGGATGGCGCGGCTGTCGGCGGTGTAGTGGTAGTCGAGCCCGGTTTCGCCGATGCCGACGAATTTCGGGTGGCGGGCGAGGGCTGCGAGCTGGTCGACGGTGGCGAGCGGTTCCTCGGCGGCACTCATCGGATGCGTGCCTGCGGCGTAGAAGACGCCCTCGTGCGCCTCGGCGATGGCGCGGACGGCGGGTTCGTTCTTCAGGCGGGTGCAGATCGTCACCATGCGGTGGACACCGGCGGCACGGGCGCGGGCGACGACGCCGGCAATCTCATCCCCGAAATCGGGGAAATCGAGGTGGCAGTGGCTGTCGGTGATGCGGGGTGCGTCAGTCATGGAATTCCGGGCGGGCTCTTGTCAGGCAAGCTGGCCTGCCGTCTGGTCGATCCTGAAGATCATATCGAGAAGAAGTGCGGCGGGGTCAAGGTTGACCGCCCGTCCGTGGCGGGCACGGGCGCCGAGCGTCTGGTGGAGGTCGGCCCAGGTGCGGGCGGCGTCGGCATGGGGCGACAGGCGGGACAGGAGCGCCGCCTCGCCGGGGGCGGCCTCGGGGCCGGTCTGGCCAAGGATGCCTGCCCGCGCCAGGCGCGACAGGAACAGGTCCATCAGCGTCAGCATCAGGTCAAGCCTGCCTTCGGCCCCGCGCGCCGCCGCGCTGTCGGCCAGTGCCAGAGCCTGCATCCGGTCGAACCGGGGCAGGGTGGAAAACAGCGCAACGATGCGGCCATAGGTGGCAAGCCCGTCGAGGTTGGCCAGCCGGATCGCCTCGCCCGCGGACCCGGCCGACAGAACCGCGAGCGCGGCGGGGTCGTCGCTTTCCGTTCCCGCCTGGGCAAGCGCCCGGGCCAGATCGTCGGGGGCGAGCGGCGACAGGCGCAGTTCGCGGCAGCGCGAGCGGATGGTGGGCAGCAGGCCCGAAGGCTGGTGGGAGACCAAGAGCAGGATTGCCCCCGCCGGCGGTTCCTCGAGCAGCTTCAGAAGGGCGTTGGCGGCGGCGACGTTCAGCTCGTCGGTGGCGTCGACAATCACCACACGCCGGCCGCCGTCGGCAGCCGAGAGATGCAGGAAGCCTTTCAGCTTGCGCACCTCGTCGACGCGGATGTCGGCCGACAGCCGGTCGCCCTTGTCGTTGGGACCACGGCGCAGCACGAAGAGGCCCGGTTCGGCCCCGGCGCGCATGTGGCGGGCGACGGGATGGCTGTCGGGAATGTCGAGTGTCGCGGGCGGGGGCGGCGGGTCGCCGAACAGGCCGCCGCCGGTTTCGGCCGAGGGCGTGGCGAGAAGGAAGCGGGCGATGCGCCAGGCCAGCGTCGCCTTGCCCACTCCGCGCGGGCCGGTCAGGAGCCAGCCGTGATGCAGCCGGCCGCTGGCGAAGGCCTCGAGAAAGGCGCCTTCGGCGGCGTCCTGCCCGAAAAGCTGCGCCGACTCGCGCGGATGCGGCGCGCCATCGACGCGATCCGGCTCGGGAAGTTCGGCCGGATCGCTCATCGGGACAGAAGCGCCGCGCGGGCCAGCGTCAGAACCTCGGCGGCGACCTCGTCCGGGGCGCGGGCGCCGTCGATCACCCGGAAGCGCGATGCGTTTTCGCGGGCGAGCGCGAGGAAGCCCGCGCGCATCCGGCGCTGCATGTCCAGCCCCATGTCCTCGAACCGCTCCTCGTGGCCGTTGCGGCCCTTGGCGCGGGCAAGGCCGGTCGCCGGGTCGATGTCGATCAGGAACGTCAAGTCCGGCTCGCGCCCGATCATCAGGTCGTGGAGCCTGTCCACCGTGGCGCGCAGGTCGCCCCGTGACAGGCCCTGATACATGCGGGTGCTGTCGGCGAAGCGGTCGGAAATGACGATCCGGCCCGCCGTCAGCGCCGGCAGGATGGTGCGCTCCATGTGGTCGCGGCGGGCGGCTGTGAACAAAAGGATTTCCGTTTCCGCCGACCAGCGGTCGGGCGGGCCTTCCAGAACCAGGCGGCGAATCTCCTCGGCGCCGGGGCTGCCGCCGGGTTCGCGGGTCAGGACCACATCCTGCCCAAGCCCGCGCAGCGCCTCGGCCAGCCGCCGGGCCTGGGTGCTCTTGCCCGATCCGTCGATCCCCTCGAAGGTGATGAACATCGGCCAGGTCAGCCGCGGATGCTGGCCAGGACGCGGACCGACAGGGCGACGAAGGCCGTCCGCACATGTTTCACGAACCCGCCCTTGGCCACGTCGCTTTCGGCGACCAGCGGCACCATCACCGGATTGTGGCCGGGGATGTCGATCTCCAGATCGGCCAGCTTGGCGCCCTTGGCGATCGGCGCCTCGAGCGGGCCGGAGTATTTCACTTCGGCCTTCAGCCCCTCCTGCGCGAGCGACGGGAGCAGCAGCGACAGATCCTTGTCGACCACCAGCCCGACCGTGTCGGCGCTGCCCATCCAGACCGGCGCCTCGGCAATGCGGGCACCCTTCTTCGCCACGGTCTTCTCGATGAATTCGCGAAAGGCCCAGTTGACGATCTTCTGTGCCTCTTCGGCGCGGTCCTTCTCGGTCTCGAGCCCCGAGATGACCAGCACGATGCGCCGGTTGCCCTGCTTGACCGATCCGACGAGACCATAGCCGGCCTCCTCGGTGTGGCCGGTCTTCAGCCCGTCGGCGCCGATCCCCATCTTCAAGAGCGGATCGCGGTTGAAGCGGTTGGCGGGCGAGCGGCCGTCAAAGGGAAACTCGGTGATCGAGAAGTACTTGTAATATTCGGGAAACTCGGTGATGAGCCGCACCGCCAGCCGCCCGAGGTCATGCATGCTCATCATCTGGCCGGGGTCGGGCCAGCCGGTCGCGTTGGCGAAATGCGAATTGGTCAGGCCGATCGCCTTGGCGCGCTCGTTCATCTTGGCGGCGAATTCCTTTTCGCTGCCCGCAAGGTTCTCGGCCACCACCACGCTCGCGTCATTGCCCGACAGGACGATGATGCCCTTGATCAGATCCTCGACCACCGGGTGGTCGGTCTCGTTGAGGAACATGGTCGAGCCCTGCATCGACTTGGCATAGGACGAGACCGAGAAGGGTTCGTCCAGCGTCACGCGGCCGTCGCGCAAGGCCTCGAACAAGAGGTCGATGGTCATCAGCTTGGACATGGAGGCGGGCGGCAGGGCCACGTCGGCGTTCTTGTCCAGAAGCACGGTGTCGGTGGTCAGGTCATAGACCCAGGCCGCCCGCGCGCGCGTCTCGAAGGCCGAAAGCGGCGTGGCCAGAAGGGCCAGGCCGAGGAACAGGCCGGCAAGAAGGGAGGATGCGCGCGGGAGAAGGATCATGGGTCGGTCGGGCCTATTTGCTGACGGGGTAGGAATCGGGATAGCCGAGCGTCTTGACCTTGGCGGCCATCGCATCGCGCTCGGCGACCGAGGCCGCGGGGCCGATGATGACGCGCCAGAAGCTCTTGCCCTGGCTCTGGTCGGGGCGGACCTCGGCCTTGAACCCGGCCTTCTGCATCTGGGCGGCGGCCTTCTTGGCGTTGGCCTCGGCCGAGAAGATCCCGACCTGGACGAAGGGACGCCTGAGCGTGGCGTCGGCGGGCGCAGGTGCGGCTGGCTTGGTGGTGGCGGCTGGCTGGGCGGTGGCCGTCTGGCCCTTGGCCGAAGCCTTGCCCGCCGTTGCCGAGGCAGCAGGCTGGGCCGCGGCCTTGGCTGCCGGCTTGCCCGCCGCCTTGTCGATCGCGGCGGCGGCGGCAGTGGTCAGCTGTTCGGTGCCGGTGCTGCCCTTGGCCGGCTTCGCGCCCGGCTTGGGCAGCGGGGTGGTGGTGACGGCGGACGTGGCGGGGGCTGCGGCAACGGCGGTCGCAGGCTTCGCCGGAGCGGGCGCCGGCGCCTCGACCCTTTGCAGCGCCACGACCTGCAGCGTGGCGGGCTGGCCGGCCAGAAGGCCGAGCGCCTCGGCGGCGTCGGACGAGAGTTGCAGCGGCGGCCCGGGGTTGTCGATCTCGCGCCGGAAAAGCGCGCCCACCACCGACTTGCCGTTGGCCGGATTGCGCATCATCACCCGCTCGGGGTCGCGCACCGACGTGTGGGCGACCCAGACCCCGCCGAGCGAGGGCCGGCCATCCCACAGCGCCTTGGCCGTCATGTTGAAAAGCTTCGGCGCCTCGACATCGCGCTCGCCCGCTGCCGGCGCGCCGCTGGCGGAATCGCCGGGAACCGAGGTGGCGACGGGGGCCGCTTCGGGCGCCCTGGCCTTGAAGGGGCTGCTCATCTGGCAGGCCGACAGCATCACTGCTGCGCCAAGCACCACCATCCGCCCGTCCGTCCTGATCATCTTCTGCCCCTTTTCTGTCCCCGGCCCCGCCGGGGCGGGGATCACAGGAAAAAGGCCGCGGGGTCCTGCCCGCCGCCCTGCTGCCCGTTCTTGCCGCGCGTTGCCCGCGCCTGGCGGCAATCTAGCCGAGCCCCGCCGCCAAGAAAAGCCGCCTGTCCGTCCACGGCAGATTTCAGCCCGCACCGCCCGCCGCCGCGGGTGCGGGCCTGTCGCTGGCCACTGGACGGCTGCGGGCGATTGTGATTACGGAAGGGCCGCGCGCGCCCCGGGTTTTCCTCGGCGCGGGCGGCATGGAAGTGTGGCCGAGTGGTTTAAGGCTCTGGTCTTGAAAACCAGCGTGGGGGCGACCCCACCGTGGGTTCGAATCCCACCGCTTCCGCCACCGCGCCGCCACGGGTGAAACCGGGCGATTGGCCGAAGACCATCGCGGAAACAGGCCCCGACTTTCGCTTGCCTCGGGGCGCGGCGGAGCCGATGTTCGCCGCAGGCAGCAGCGTGCGGAGGAGCGGATGATTGTCAGGACATTGGCGGAGGTGACGGGCAGCGCCCATGACGTGACCGGGTCGGGCTGGCAGAGCCGGCGGCTGCTGACGCAGCCGGACGGGATGGGCTATACGATGACCGACACGATCATCCGCGCCGGGGCCGAGATGGAACTGGAATACCGGAACCACCTGGAGGCCTGCTATTGCCTCTCGGGCGCGGGCGAGGTGGTGGACCTTGCGACCGGCGTGACCCACCCGATCCGGCCGGGCACGATCTATGCGCTCGACAGGCACGACCGCCATGTGCTGCGCGCCAGCGCCGAGATGCGGCTGGTGTGCTGCTTTACCCCGGCGCTGGCGGGGACGGAGAGGCATGGGAAGGATGGGGGGTATTGAGGGGGGGGCCCACCCTAAGTTTGCGGTCTGAAAGCGATCGCGGGGGTCTTAAGCAGTGTTGTGATGTAAAGGGCTATGCTCGCACTTTCGAAGTAGGCGTCCTCGTTCATGGCCCGCAACACAATGTCGGCATACCCATCGGGCAGTATGTCGGCTGGGCTAACAAGTCCGGGGCGCATCCTTTCGTAATTTTTGCTTGGATATATATCTCTGATTTCCGGCGGTAACGGTCGAGGCCCCACAAGGCCCATATCGCCCCTTGCAACATTGATGAGTTCAGGCAGTGTGGCAAGGCCTAACAAAGTTATTATGTTGGCCGGGAATATCATTCCCCCGTCTTGTCCCCTTTTGACACTGAACTTAACATTGAACCGCAAGGCTCTGAATATTCTCCCGCTCCGCCCAACGCAATCGGCTGACATAAATGGGGTGTGCGAGGTCAAAACGAACAGTAATGACAAGCCCAATAAAATCGGAATCACCACAGGCGCAACCAGCACAACGAAGGTAATGTCAAACGTTCGGCAGAGACTCCCAAATTTCCCGGTCTGCGCACTCCCTGTCCCCAATATTTTGGCTGTCTTTCCGGCTCCATAGATCCGCAGAAGAACTGCGTGAGAGAGTTTCCCAGATAGCTCTGGCGTTTCATCAGAGTGAGCGAGCCACTCCTCAAGGTATCGGGCCCTATCTTTCTCTTGCAGTTGAAAGGATGCTGATTTCAGAATTTTGTGACAGAGTCGCGGAATATATGACTTTGCATCCTCGGATAGAACCTTCACAACTACGGCGAAGATGATCGCGCCGACGGCTCCGAAGGTGTAAACGACGGGGGCTGCAATCGTCATCGTGCTTGCTCCTCTTGCAACGCCCAAGCAGGTTTTGCAAACGCGGCAAGCTCGGCCTGAGCAACATTGAAGCCGAGACCTGATATTTGATAGAATCGACGCCTTGGTCTGCCCAGAACGGAAGGGTCGCCATCCTCCCAACTGCTCCTTACCAAACCGTCCTTCTCAAGCTTCGCGAGAAGTGGATATAGGCTTCCCGAAGAAATCTTGAGAGTACGCCCAATATCTGCACCGGAGCGCGCAGATCGAACGTCCGCCGCCATCAGGCTAAGAACCCTAAGGGCCAACATAGAAATTCTCATTGCGCTTCCTCCTGCACTTTGAGGAAGCCTATGTCGGAAATCTACATAGGTCAAGAAATGGTTAACGAATCCTAAGATTCAGTCTCTCACCTCGTAAACTTCTTGTACTTCACCCGATGCGGCTCGATGCTCTCCGGTCCCAGCCGTCGCACCTTGTCCTCCTCATAGGCCTCGAAGTTGCCTTCGAACCATTCGACATGGGCGTCGCCCTCGAAGGCGAGGATGTGGGTGCAGAGGCGGTCGAGGAAGAAGCGGTCGTGGCTGATGATGACGGCGCAGCCGGCGAAATCCTCGAGCGCGGCTTCCAAGGATTGCAGGGTTTCGACGTCGAGGTCGTTGGTGGGTTCGTCGAGCAGAAGCACGTTGCCGCCCGAGCGCAGGAGTTTCGCCATGTGGACGCGGTTGCGTTCGCCGCCGGAGAGGAGGCCGACCTTCTTCTGCTGGTCGCCGCCCTTGAAGTTGAAGGCGCCGCAGTAGGCGCGGCTGTTCATGGTGGCGTCGCCGAGTTCCAGGACCTCGAGCCCTTCGGAGATTTCCTCCCACACACTCTTGTCGGGGTCGAGCGCGTCGCGCGACTGGTCGACGTAGGCGAGTTTCACCGTGTCGCCGAAGGTGACGGTGCCCTGGTCGGGCGGCTCCTGCCCGGTCAGCATGCGGAAGAGTGTGGTTTTCCCGGCGCCGTTCGGGCCGATGACACCGACGATGCCGCCGGGGGGCAGCGCGAAGGAAAGGTTCTCGATCAGCTGCTTGTCGCCCATGTGCTTTTGCAGGCCCTCGACCTCGATCACCTTGCCGCCAAGGCGCGGGCCGTTGGGGATGATGATCCGGGCCGAGGTGATCTTTTCGCGTTCCGACTTGCCGGCCAGTTCCTCGTAGGCGTTGATACGGGCCTTCTGCTTGGCCTGGCGGGCCTTGGCGCCGGCGCGGATCCATTCGAGTTCGCGTTCCAGGGTCTTCTGGGTCGCCTTGTCCTCGCGCGCTTCCTGGGCGAGGCGCTTGGCCTTTTGATCGAGCCAGGCGGAATAGTTGCCTTCGTAGGGAATGCCGCGGCCGCGGTCCAACTCGAGGATCCAGCCGGTGATGTCGTCAAGGAAATAGCGGTCGTGGGTGACGATCAGGATGGTGCCCTGGTATTCGATCAGGTGCTTTTGCAGCCAGGCGATGGTTTCGGCGTCGAGGTGGTTGGTCGGTTCGTCGAGAAGCAGCATGTCGGGCTGTTCAAGAAGCAGCCGGCAGAGGGCGACGCGGCGCTTTTCGCCGCCGGAAAGGGTGGTGACGTCGGCATCGTCGGGCGGGCAGCGCAGGGCCTCCATCGCGACGTCGATCTGCGAATCGAGGTCCCAGAGGTTCTTGCTGTCGATCGTGTCCTGCAATGCCGCCATTTCGTCGGCGGTTTCGTCCGAATAGTTCATGGCGAGGTCATTGTAGCGGGCGAGGATGGCGGTCTTTTCCGCGACACCCAGCATGACATTGCCGCGCACGTCGAGCGCGGGGTCGAGCTGGGGTTCCTGCGGCAGGTAGCCGACTTTCGCATCCTTGGCGGCCCAGGCCTCGCCCTGGAAGTCCTTGTCGAGGCCGGCCATGATGCGCAGGAGCGTGGATTTGCCCGAGCCGTTGACGCCGACGACGCCGATCTTGACGCCGGGCAGGAAGTTCAGGCGGATGTTTTCAAAGCATTTCTTGCCGCCCGGATAGGTCTTGGAAACGCCGTCCATGTGATAGACGTACTGATAGGATGCCATGATGTCCTCCGGGCAAAGGTGCTCGCGCCTCATCTAGGCGAGACGGGGGCAAAGGGCAATCGGCGACAAAAAAGGCCGCCCGAGGGGGCGGCCTTTCAGAGTCCCGTGCGGGATTTCAGCGCTTGCCGAGCGCGTAAGCGCCGTCGCCGAGGAGTGCCTGGACCACGAGGGCGACGATCCAGAAGGCGGGGAATTCCCAGCCGCCGCCCTGGTTCATGAAGAAGAAGCCGGGGGCGAAGTGGACGGTGGCGATCGCGCCGAGGAGGATCGGGATGAGCGCGAGCGACACGAGGCGGGTCTTGAAGCCGGCGATCAGCGAGAGGCCGCCGATGAGTTCCGCCGCCATGATCAGATAGGCGAACGGGCCGGGCAGGCCGAGGGACTGGAAGAACTGCACGGTGCCGGTAGGGGTGAAGACGAAGAACTTCAGGCCGAAGTGCAACACGAACAAGGTGCCGACGGCCACGCGCAGGATCAGCGCGGCAAGGTCTGCGGTGGCCGTGGCGGCGGGGGCGTCATAGGTCTGGGTGGTCATGGTGCGGTCCTGTCTGTGCGTTTCTGGATTGGCGATGGCTGCAAGATGCGCCCCCTGACGGTGCGAATCCATTCGCCAGCGGCGCACAGGGTATGTGCGTCCGGGCAGCGTGTGGCGGGCGCGAGTGCGTGAGCGCGCAGTATGAAGCCGGGCCTAAAGCGCTTTGGCGAACCAGAGATCCGCGGGGAACGACGGGCCGAAGGGCGCGGTCTCGGTCCAGCCCGTCGCGCGGTAGAGCGCGATCGCTTCGATCAGGGCGCTGTTGGTGTCGAGGCGCAGGCTGGTCTGGCCGAGGGCGCGGGCGGCGTCCTCGATTGCTTCCATCAGCCGGCGGCCGAGGCCGATACCGCGCGCCGCCGGATCGACCCACAGGCGCTTGACCTCGCCGGTTCTGGTGCCGACTGCCTTCAGGCAGACGCAGCCGAGCAGCCGGTTCCCCGACCGCGCCAGCAGGAACAGCCCCGCGGGCGGGCGGTAGGCGTCGGCCTCGGGGTCGGGGTCGGGAACATGCGCGCGCGACACGCCGGAGATGCGTTCGGCCAGCAGGTCGAAATAGGCGGCAAGGCACAGGCGCGCCCCGACCTCTTCGGGGTCGGCGGGGGCGATCACGATCCGGTTGCGGTCTGGCGGTTGGTGTGCGGCCACGCTCATGTCCCGCGATTGTAGTCCCGGGGGACATTCGGGCAAGCCCCGTTGACAGGGGGAAGGGGCGTGGCGAGAAAGGGCCATGCGCGGGCGGGCGCCGCGATTACAAGCGAGGCAGGGACAGGTGCAGGGCTTTCCGGTCGCCCTACGGGGGATGCGCGTCGGCCTGCTGGGCGGCTCGTTCGACCCTGCCCATGATGGCCATGTCCATCTGACCCGCGAGGCGCTCAAGCGGCTGGGCCTCGACCGGGTGTGGTGGCTGGTCACGCCCGGCAACCCCCTGAAGCCGGACCCGCCCGCACCGGTCGCCGACCGGGTGGCGCGGGCGCGGGCGATCCTGCGCGATCCGCGGGTGGTGGTGACGGATATCGAGGCACGGCTGGGCACACGCTACACCGCCGAAACCATCGCGCGGCTCAGGGCGCTTTATCCCGGGGTGCGTTTCGCCTGGCTGATGGGCGCCGACAACCTGGCGCAGTTCCATCGCTGGCAAAGATGGGAGTCGATCATGCAGCAGGTTCCGGTCGCGGTGTTCGCGCGGCCGGGGATGCGGCTGGAGGCGCGGGGCGCGCGCGCGGCCGAGGAGTTCGCGCGTTGGCGGCTTCGTGCCGATGAGGCCAGGGTGCTGGCCAGCCGGCGGCCGCCGGCCTGGATCTTTCTGGACATGCCGTTGAACGATCTGTCATCTTCGGCCATCCGGGCGCGCGGCGACTGGAGCGGCGAGTGGCGGGGACAACGATGGACGGGCTGACGCGGCGGGGGCTTCTGGCCGGGCTGATGGCGGGGGTTGGCCTGCCGGCCGTCGCCAAGGCCCCGGTGACATCGGCGCTGCCGAGGGAGAGGCCCAAGGCGCTGGCCGCAACGGGCGGGACCGGCGCGGCGCGGCCGGCCGACGATCTGGTGGCCGCTGCCGGCCTGACGGGCGATGTGGCCTTCGTTCTGGCCGACATGGCAAGTGGCGAGATCCTCGCCTCGCGCGGGGGCGACCGGCCGATGCCGCCGGCATCGACCGCCAAGACCATCACCTCGCTGTACGCGCTGGACCACCTGGGCCGGGACTACCGGTTCGGGACAAGGCTGGTGGCGACCGGGCCGGTCTCTGGCGGGCGGATTGCCGGCGATCTGGTGCTGGCCGGGGGCGGCGATCCGACGCTCTCGACCGACGATCTGGGCGATCTGGCGTCGGCGCTGGCCAGGGCAGGCGTCACGGGCGCGAGCGGGCGGTTCCTGGTCTGGCCGGGGGCCTTGCCCTATCTTGAAAGGATCGACCCGGCGCAGCCCGTCTGGATGGGCTATGACCCGGCCGTTTCAGGGCTGAACCTGAACTTCAACCGGGTGAACTTCACCTGGGAGAAGGCGGGCGGCGACTGGCGGCTGGGGTTCGATGCGCGGGCCGAGAGGTTTGCCCCGGCGGTCAGCGTGGCGCGGATCGAGGTGGTGGCGCGCGAGCATCCCTTGTTCACCTATGCGGAACGGCCGGACTGCGAAAGCTGGACGGTCGCGCAGGCGGCGCTTGGCAAGACCGGCAGCCGCTGGTTGCCGGTCAGGCGGCCCGCGCTTTACGCGGGCGACGTGTTCCGCACCCTGGCCGCCGCGCAGGGGATCGGCCTGCCCGCACCCGCCGTGGCGTCGGCCGCGCCGCAGGGTCAGGTTCTGGCCCGGCACGACAGTGCGCCCCTGCCACTGGTCCTGCGCGAGATGCTGAAATACTCGACCAACATGACGGCCGAGGCCGCGGGCATGACCGCCTCGGCTGCGCGGGGGGGCGTCGGCCATGATGCGTCGGCGCGGGCGATGACCGCCTGGCTGGCCGAGCGGATCGGCGGGCTGAGTGGTGGATTCGCCGATCATTCCGGCCTTGGCGCGGCGTCGCGGGTCAGCGCGGCGGACATGGCGCGGGCGCTGGTGCGGCTGGGACCGGGCGGCGGGCTGGGGGACCTGATGAAGCCGGTGCGCCTGCCCAAGCCGGTTGCCGGAGAGGCCCAGCCCCGGCGGGTGATGGCCAAGACCGGGACGCTGAACTTCGTCTCTGGCCTGGTGGGCTACCTGACCACGGCGGCCGGGCAGGAGCGGGCCTTTGCCATCTATGCCGCCGACCTGGCCCGCCATGATGCGGTGAGCGAGGACCAGATGGAGCGGCCGCCGGGCCTGTCGGCCTGGCTGGGGCGGGCGCGGAGGCTGCAGGGGCAGCTGTTGCAGAGTTGGGCCTGAGCCGGGGTGTAAGTAGTTGGGAGCGCTGGTTAATGGCGGGATCGGGTCGTTGGCGCAAGGTATGGCTGACGTATGGCAAACGTCCGGCTTTGCGCCATGCGAAACTGTGGATGTCGGGCCGTTAACCATTTGCGGAGAATCGGGGCGGCGGCGGCATAGGGTTCGAGGTGGCTGTTCGTGCGTATGCGGCCCGCCGGAGTGCAACATGTTTGAGTCAGCTTCTGCCTTTCTCCGGGTTGCTTCGCCCCGGCCTTGAGCCGGGGCCTCGATCCCTGTGCGAAATCCGGCGAGGCCCCAGCCTTCGCTGGGGCGAGCGAGAATAGGCGCTGCGCCGGATCAAACGCAAAACGCCTTAGCAAGGCGTGGGGCGCGTGCCCGCACGCACCAGTCCCGCTACATCTGCTCCAATACTATTTTGACATTTCAAATACTGGGCGCCCACAGGCGTCCAGAACATAGCCGGCCACATCGTAAAACACCTCGTTAGCGAGATCCTTGGAGTTGCCCCACTCTGCTATTTTAATATGCACGAAGCCGCCGAAATTTGAGCCAAGTCGCTCGCGTAGCCGCGGTGCCTTGAACGTCTCATGATCGTCGTAGGCGATTGAGCAGCAGTCGGGCTGCGCCACCAAAACCGCCTCCGGGTGCTCGATTGACAGCGCGGGGTATCCGTTACGCGTTAGCTTACCGTTTATGATGGAATATAGGCGCGTAACGGGGCGGTGGCTAATAAAGAAGGCTAATGACGTCATTAGCTTGCCGTGATCGGAGGATTGCAGCTTGCAGGCCGGGACCTGCGTCTCCGGAGCAAGTTCAGTCGGCCTGTAGCTTTCCTCAGCAACGCTAACGTTTGCCCACACTAATAACGCCGCAGCAAAGCAAGTCCGCATCCAATTCCCTCCGCACTGCCCGCATTGTGGACAGCGAGCACAGTCGGGCCGGTGCGTGAAATCACGCACCCTACACCCTCTCCCCCCCTTGTAACTTGGTCTCGGCCAACTCTGGTATAGTTCCGGATGCGGTGGCGAGCGGAAGACCGTCCCCCCTCAGGGTGTTTGAGCCCGTGTGTGAGCAAGGGTCTTCGCTCGTCGTTCCATC
>JAFEFU010000014.1 GCA_018240425.1 Pseudomonadota bacterium
CGAGATCCTGGCCGCGCGGATGGTGGCCGGGCCCGAGCGCACGCCGCGCCGCAAGTCCGGGGGGGATGGCAAATGAGGATCGCGGGCAAGGGCATCCTCGACCGGGGGCGGACGGTGGGCTTCCGCTTCGACGGGCGCGACTACACCGGCTTTCAGGGCGACACGCTGGCGTCGGCGCTGCTGGCCGGGGGCGTGCGGCTGTTCGGCCGGTCCTTCAAGTATCACCGACCGCGCGGCGTGGTCACCGCCGGGTCCGAGGAACCCTCGGCGCTGGTGACGGTCGGGCAGGGGGCCGCGCAGGTGCCGAACGTCCGCGCGACGATGCAGGAGATCCACGAGGGGCTTGACGCGCGCAGCCAGAACCGCTGGCCCTCGCTGAGCCTCGACCTGATGGAGGTGAACGACCTCTTCGCCCCCTTCATCGGCGCGGGCTTCTACTACAAGACCTTCATGTGGCCGCGCAGCTTCTGGGAAAGGCTCTATGAACCCGCGATCCGCCGCGCGGCGGGGCTGGGGGCGCTGTCGGGGCTGGCCAACGCCGATCACCACGAAAAGGCCTGGGCCTTCTGCGACCTTCTGGTGATCGGATCGGGGCCGGCCGGGCTGATGGCGGCGCTGGCGGCCGGCCGCTCGGGTGCCGAGGTGATCCTGGCCGAAGAGGACGCGGTCTTCGGCGGCCGCCTGAACGGCGAGGACGAGGAGGTGGACGGCAGGCCCGGGCACCAGTGGGCCGCCGGGGTGGTGGCCGAGCTGAGGGCGCTGCCCAATGTCCGGCTGATGGCGCGCACCACCGTCACCGGGGCCTATGACGGCGGAACCTTCGGGGCGCTCGAACGGGTGGGGCTGCATCTCGCCGCCCCTCCGGCCGAGCTTCCGCGCGAATGTTTCTGGCGGATCGTGGCGCGGCGGGCGATCCTTGCCTCGGGCGCGCACGAACGCCAGATCGCCTTTCCCGACAATGACCGGCCGGGGATCATGGCGGCGGGGGCGGTGCGCACCTATCTCAACCGCTGGGGAGTGGCGTCGGGGCGGCGGGCGGCGGTCTTTGGCAACAATGACGACGCGCACCGCACCGCCCGCGACCTCGCCGCCGCCGGCATCGCCATCGCCGCCGTCATCGACGTGCGCGGGGACGCGCAGATCCGGGGCGACTGGCCGGTGTTCGCCGGCGCGCAGGTCACGGCGACCCGAGGCCGGCTGGGCCTGCGCGAGGTGACGGTCCGCAAGGCCGACGGGGCCGAGGAACGGATCGCCGCCGACTGTCTTGCCGTGTCGGGCGGCTGGAACCCGGCGCTGCACCTGGCCTGCCACATGAACGGCCGTCCCCTCTGGCGCGACGATATCGCCGCCTTCGTCCCCGCGCCGGGCATGGTGCCGGGCCTGTCGGTGGCGGGGGCCGCCAACGGAACCTTCTCGACCGCCGGTGCGCTGGCCGAGGGGCTGGCCCGGGCGGTCGAGGCGCTGCGCGACCTCGGGCGCCAGCCTCCGGCGCTCGAGGTGCCGCAGGCCGAGAACGGCGGGCCGCGCGTCGGCGTCTTCTGGGAGGTTGCGGGGGCGAAAGGGCGGGCCTGGCTCGACCTTGCCAATGACGTGACCACCAAGGATGTGCGGCTGGCCGCGCAGGAAGGGTTCCGCTCGGTCGAGCACATGAAGCGCTATACGACACAGGGTATGGCCCCCGATCAAGGCAAGACCTCGGGCGTCGCCTCGCTCGCGGTCCTGGCCGACGCCACCGCCCGGGCCATCGCCGAAACCGGCACGACGACCTTCCGCCCGCCCTATGTGCCGGTCTCGATCGCCGCACTGGGCGCCGGCGGGCAGGGCAAGGGCTTTGCCCCGCAGCGATTCACCACCTCGCACAAGGCCGCGGCCGAGCGCGGCGCGCCGATGATCGAGGCCGGCCTCTGGTATCGGCCCTCCTACTTCCCGCGCCCGGGGGAGACCAGCTGGCGGCAGTCCTGCGACCGCGAGGTGGTGGCGGTCAGGAACCGCGTGGGGGTCTGCGACGTCTCGACTCTGGGCAAGATCGACATATGCGGGCCCGACGCGGGGCGGTTCCTCGATCTTCTCTACACGAACACCTTCTCGACTCTGGCGCCAGGCCGGGTCCGCTATGGGCTGATGCTGCGCGAGGACGGGCAGGTCATGGACGACGGCACCACCGCCTGCCTGGCGCCCGGCCATTACCTGATGACCACCACCACCGCAGCGGCGGGGCAGGTCATGCGCCATCTCGACTTCGTGCAGCAGGCCTTTTGCCCCGGTTGGAAGGTGCGGGCGATCTCGGTCACCGAACAGTGGGCGCAGTTCGCCGTGGCCGGGCCGCTGGCGCGCGAGCTGTTGAATTCGCTTCTGGATGCACCGCTCGAGAATGGCGCCTTCCCCTTCCTGTCCTGCGGGACGGTGCGCGTGGGCGGGGTCGAGGCGCGGCTCTTCCGCATCTCGTTCTCGGGCGAGCTCGGATATGAGATCGCGGTCCCGGCCCGCTATGGCGAGGCGCTCTGGCGCGATCTGGTTGCCCGCGCCGAAAGCTTTGGCGGCTGCGCCTACGGGATGGAGGCGCTGAACGTCCTGCGCGTCGAGAAGGGCTTCATCACCCATGCCGAGATTCACGGGCGGGTGACGGCCTTCGACATCGGCCTTCAGGGCATGGTGAGCGCCAGGAAGGACTGCATCGGCAAGGCCGCGAGCCAGCGCCCCGGCCTGACGGGGGAAGGGCGCGAGCAGCTGGTCGGGCTGAAGCCGATGGCCCCGGAAAAGGCCTTCGGTGCCGGGGCGCATCTCTTCGACCCGGGTGCCGCGCCGGTGCGCGAGAACGACCAGGGCTATGTCACTTCGGTCGCCTGGTCGCCGACGCTCTCGACCCATATAGGCCTCGCCTTCCTGAGGAACGGGAGGGCGCGGCACGGGCAGGCGGTCCGGCTGGTCGATCATCTGCGCGGGGTGGATCTGCCCTGCGAAGTGACCCATCCGGTCTTTTTCGATCCCGAGGGAGGGCGCGCCCGTGGCTAAGCTGATCGCCAAGCCCGCGACCGACGGGCTTCTGCCGCTGACGGTGGGCGGCCTCACCCTGTCGGATGCCACGCCGAAACGGCTGACCGCCGTCGCGCCCTGGCCGGGCGCGGTCCCCGAGGCGGCTGCGGCCTTGCAGGGGATCGGCCTCGACTGGCCGGCGCCCGACCGGGCGGCCAAGGGCGACAAGGGCCTGTGCCTCTGGTCGGGGCGCGACCAGGCCTTCCTGGCCGATGTGGCGCCCGCGCCCGCCCTGGCCGACGCCGCAGCGGTGACCGACATTTCCGACGCCTGGGTGGCGCTGAAGCTGACCGGACCCGCCGCCGCCGCGGCGCTGTCGCGGCTGGTCGCCATCGACCTGTCGCCCCGCGCCTTTCCCGAGGGCGCCAGCGCCCGGACCGGGCTGGGTCACATGATGGCGCTGATCCACCGGTCCTCGTCGCGCTCGTTCACGCTCTATGTCTTCCGCTCGATGGCCGCCTCGGCGATCCACGAGATCGGGGTGGCGATGCGGTCGCTGGCGGCGCGGGCCTCGGTTTGATCGGGAAGAGGGGGCAGACAGCCGGCCGCGCCTCGGCTAGAAAGGCGGCATGAGCCTGCCTCCCGGATTCCTTGACGAACTGCGCACCCGCGTGACGCTGTCGCGCGTCGTCGGGCGCAAGGTGACCTGGGACCGCAAGAAGTCGAATCAGGCCAAGGGCGACCTCTGGGCGCCCTGTCCCTTCCATCAGGAAAAGACCGCCTCGTTCCATGTCGATGACCGCAAGGGCTTCTACTACTGTTTCGGCTGCCACCAGAAGGGCGATGCGGTCACCTTCCTGCGCGAGGCCGAGAACCTGTCCTTCATGGAGGCCGTCGAGGTTCTGGCCCGCGAGGCCGGCATGGCGATGCCCGCGGCCGACCCCAGGGCCGCCGAGCGCGCCGACCGGCGGAGCGAACTGGCGGCGGTGATGGAGGCCGCGGCGGCCTTCTACCGGCTGCAACTGAAGACCGCCGCCGGCGCCGACGCCCGCGCCTATCTCGACCGGCGCAAGCTGGCCGAGGCCACCCGCGACCGGTTCGGGATCGGCTTCGCGCCCGACGGCTGGCAGGGTCTTCATGATCATCTGAAGGGCAAGGGGATCGCGGACGAACTCATCATCGGCGCGGGCCTCGCCAAGCCGAGCGCCAAGGGCAAGGCGCCCTACGATGTCTTCCGCAACCGCATCATCTTTCCGATCCGCGACGCGCGCGGGCGCTGCATCGCCTTCGGCGGCCGGGCGATGGACCCCGGCGACAGCGCCAAATACCTGAACTCGCCCGAGACCGAACTGTTCGACAAGGGCCGCAGCCTCTACAACCACCGCCCGGCGCGCGATGCCTGCGCCAAGGGGGCGCCGCTGATCGTCGCCGAGGGCTACATGGACGTGATCGCCCTGTCCGAGGCCGGGTTCGCCGGCGCGGTGGCGCCCCTCGGCACCGCGATCACCGAGGATCAGCTGCGCCTGATCTGGCGCATCTCTCCCGAGCCTCTGGTGATGCTCGACGGCGACGCGGCGGGGATCAGGGCGGCGCTGCAGCTGGTCGATCTGGCGCTGCCGATGCTCGAGGCCGGCGTCGGCCTGCGCTTCGTGACCCTTCCCGAAGGCCTCGATCCCGACGACCTGATCCGCACCCGGGGGGCGGCGGCGATGCAGGCGGCACTCGACGGGGCCGAGCCGATGGTCACTCTTCTCTGGCGGCGCGAGACCGAAGGCAAGTCGCTCGACAGTCCCGAGCGGCGGGCGGCCCTCGACAAGGACCTGCGCGCCACGCTCCTGCGCATTGCCGATCCCACGATCCGCGCCCACTACGGCGAGGCGTTCCGCGCGCTTCGGCAAGAGCTGTTCCGGCCCCGCCCGCAGCCGGGCCGGGCCGCCGGGGGCGGGCGGTCCGAAGGCGGCGGCTTCGCGGGCGGCGGATTCACGGGCGGGCGTGCCCGGCGCGGCTTCGGCCCGCCGCTCCCCGCCGCGCCGGTGGCCGCGAACCGCGCCTCGATCCTCGCGCGGGCCGGTGCCGAGGATGAGGTGCGCGAGGCGATCATCCTGGCGATCTGCGCCATCCATCCCAACCTGATCCCCGCCTTCGAAAGTGCGCTCGAGCGGCTGCACCTGGCCGGGGCCCGCCACGCCATCCTGCGCGACGCACTGCTGCTGGCCGCCCGTGACGGGCTGCCCGACGGCTGCACCGCCGCGATTTTTCGGCGAAAAATCGACGGCGAGGCGGCGGCCGTCCTTGACAAGCTTCTGTCCCTTGCCCACGTCCGAAGCGCCCCACCCGTCTGGAAGGCCGAGGATCACGAGCTTGCGCGCCTCTGTCTGGCCGAGGAACTGGCCAAGTCCGAGGCCCGCCGCGCGGTGCGCGCGGAAACCGTGGAGGCGATGGAGGATCTGGGCGGACTTGCCGACGAGGGGCTGACCTGGCGGCTGGCGCAGACGGCCGAGGCCCGCCACCGCAGCGAACGCCCGAAGCTCGACGACAGCGACATGGGCGAGGACCGCGCCGCACTTTCGGCCGGGCTTCAGCGCATGATCGACACAGCCGTCTGGCACAAGAAACGATAAGGCCCCGAAACGACAGGACCCTGAAACGATAAGACAGCGCGCGCCCGGCCCTGTGATTCGGGTGCGCGATTCGCTAGAACCACCCGGGCACGATTCGCCGGCCGCGAATCCCCTGACCGACCGCAAGGAGCGCCAATGGCCGCCAAGGACACCGACGAGCAGAAGCCGGAAGCCGACGAGAACGAGCATACGCTCGACATGTCGCAGGCGGCGGTCAAGAAGATGATCGCCGACGCGCGCGAACGGGGCTACATCACCTATGACCAGCTGAACCAGGCGCTGCCGCCGGAACAGGTCTCGTCCGAACAGATCGAGGACGTGATGTCGATGCTGTCGGAAATGGGCGTCAACGTCATCGAGAACGAGGAAGCCGAAGAGGGCGAGGGTGGCGCCGTGGTCGAGGCCTCGACCTCGCGCGAGGTGGCGGTCGCCACCGCCTCGGGCGAGACGCTCGACCGCACCGACGATCCGGTGCGCATGTACCTGCGCGAGATGGGCTCGGTCGAGCTTCTCTCGCGCGAGGGCGAGATCGCCATCGCCAAGCGCATCGAGGCCGGCCGCAACACCATGATCGCGGGCCTGTGCGAAAGCCCGCTGACCTTCCAGGCGATCACCATCTGGCGCGACGAGCTTCTGAACGAGGACATCCTGCTGCGCGACGTGATCGACCTCGAGGCCACCTTCGGCCGCTCGCTCGACGGCGAGGGCGAGATGGACGGCGCGGTGCTCGACGATGTCGATGTGGCCGAGGCCGCGCCGCGGCGCGAGAGTGACGAGCCGGAACTGGATGCCGACGGCAATCCGATCCTGCGCGCCGAGGACGAGGACGAGGACGACGAGGCCTCGAACATGTCGCTGGCGGCGATGGAATCGGCGCTGAAGCCCAAGGTTCTCGAAACCCTGGAGATCATCGCCCGCGACTACGCGACGCTGGCCGAGATGCAGGACAGCCGCATGTCGGCGACCCTGAACGAGGACAGCAGCTTCTCGAAGGAGGACGAGGCCGCCTATCAGAAGCTGCGCTCGGAAATCGTGCTGCTGGTGAACGAGCTGCACCTGCACAACAACCGCATCGAGGCGCTGATCGACCAGCTTTACGGCATCAACCGCAAGATCATGCAGCTGGACAGCGGCATGGTGAAGCTGGCCGACGCCGCCCGCATCAACCGGCGCGAGTTCATCGACGAATACCGGGGCTACGAGCTTGACCCCCAGTGGCTTGACCGCATGGCCGCCAAGGCCGGGCGCGGCTGGCAGGCGCTGATCGAGAAGAGCCGCGACAAGGTCGAGGATCTGCGCGCCGACATGGCCCGCATCGGCCAGTATGTCGGCGTCGAGATCAGCGAATTCCGCCGCATCGTCAACCAGGTCCAGAAGGGCGAGAAAGAGGCGCGCCAGGCCAAGAAGGAAATGGTCGAGGCCAACCTGCGGCTGGTCATCTCCATCGCCAAGAAATACACGAACCGCGGGCTGCAATTCCTTGATCTCATTCAGGAAGGCAACATCGGCCTGATGAAGGCCGTGGACAAGTTCGAATACCGCCGGGGCTACAAGTTCTCGACCTACGCGACCTGGTGGATCCGCCAGGCGATCACGCGATCCATCGCCGACCAGGCCCGCACCATCCGCATCCCGGTCCACATGATCGAGACGATCAACAAGCTGGTCCGCACCGGCCGCCAGATGCTGCACGAGATCGGCCGGGAGCCCACGCCCGAGGAACTGGCTGAGAAGCTGCAGATGCCCTTGGAAAAGGTCCGCAAGGTGATGAAGATCGCCAAGGAGCCGATTTCCTTGGAGACGCCGATCGGCGACGAGGAAGACAGCCAGCTTGGCGACTTCATCGAGGACAAGAACGCGATCCTGCCCCTCGACAGCGCCATCCAGGAGAACCTGAAGGAAACCACGACCCGGGTCCTGGCCAGCCTGACGCCGCGCGAGGAGCGGGTGCTGCGCATGCGCTTCGGCATCGGCATGAACACCGACCACACGCTCGAGGAAGTGGGCCAGCAGTTCAGCGTGACGCGGGAGAGGATCCGGCAGATCGAGGCGAAGGCGCTGCGGAAGCTGAAGCATCCGAGCCGGTCGAGGAAGTTGAGGAGTTTCCTGGATCAGTGAGGGAAGGGCAACATTGCCCTTCCTACGGACTTTTCGCTTTCACCAATATTCGATTGACAGGCGTTGTTGCGTGCACAACTCTTTGAGTTGGGCATAATGGAGTTTCAAGGTGAGAACACTTTCTCTGTTAAGTGTGGCTGTTGTTTTTGTAGGCGCATCCGCCAACGCCGACCAAGTGCAGGGTGAGGCGATATGTTCTAGTGTTATGCCGTCGCTTCTAGAGCTTACTACTGCGATTTCAGGCGCAATGGATAAATTCACTGACATGCATAAAAGCCTGATGGACAGCGAGACAGCAAAAACATTTGTCGAAGTTGAAGCAAAAGGGCAGGAACTAAAGAAAGCCGTAGAGGACTACAGAAAGGCGTTCGTGCTCGCTTGCTATGGCTCATGAGCGAGCCGACCGGGTGTCCTGAGACGGCAATCGCCTGACAGCAAACGGTGCGTGAAGCCACGCACCATTGACTTCCGGCCGCGCCATCATGGTGCGTGAAATCACGCACTCTACGATCGCCCTTGACCTAACGTACGCAACTGCGTACATACCCATCCATGCGTACCCTCTCCTCCACCGACCTGCGCACCAATCTCTCCTCGGTCATGGACCGGGTGAACGACGACCACGAGCCGGTCATCGTCACCCGTGCCAAGGGCAAGCCGGTGGTCATGGTCAGTCTTGAGGATTGGGCGAGCATGGACGAGACGACCTATCTTCTGGCCAGCCCCGCGAATGCCCGGATGCTGCGCGAGGGGATTGCTGCCCTGGACCGGGGCGAAGGCGTCGGGCGTGACCTGATCGAGGAATGAACCTCGTCTTCTGGGAAAAGGCCTGGGATCAGTATCTTTACTGGCAGGACACCGACAGGGCGATGGTCCGCAAGATCAATGCGCTGATCCGGGAATGCCTGCGACACCCGTTCGAGGGCACGGGCAAGCCTGAACCGCTCAGGGGCGATCTGTCGGGCTTCTGGTCCCGCCGCATCGACCGGGAGCATCGCCTCGTCTATCGCGCCACCGCGACGGCGATCGAGATCCTCCAGTGTCGGTACCACTACTGACCCGCACCCGCCCAAACGACCCTCTGCGCCCGCCACCCCACCTGTGCTATCCTTTCCCCGATTGCGTCGCAAAGGAGCCAGCCATGACCGCCATGAATGTCGTGCACATGCGGGTGAAGCCGGGCAAGGAGGATGAGTTCCTCCGCATTCACAGGGAGATGCAGGCCGCCTCGATGCCCGGCAGCCGGAACTTCTGGGTGATGAAGTCCGGCGAGCGCAGCTATGTCATCGTCGGCGAATGGGACAGTCTCGCGGCGATGGCCGCCGCGCGTCCGGCGATGATCGGCAATCTCGACCGAATCAGGCCGCTGCTCGAGGATCTGGGCGGTGGGCGGGGCGTGACCGAGCCCTGGTCGGGCGAGGTGGCGCTGCATCTGAAGTCATGACCTTCCCCGCCATTCATCGCCCGCGTTCCAGCGCCGCCGCGATCAGGGCCGGCACCTGCGGCTGATCGCCGATCGGCGCAAGGCAATGGCCACGGAATCCTGCCGCCGCCAGCGCTGCCGGCAGGTCATTGGTCACATGGCCCCAGCGGGCGACGAACAGGGGCAGGCAGAGCGCCTGCGCGCCGGCACCGGACGCGGCCTCGGTGATCGAGGGGGGTTCTTCGATGAAGCCCAGCCGGACCTCGCGGACGCCTGCGGCACGGACAGAGTCGGCCAGCCGCCGGGCTGCGGCTGCCGGCGCGGGGCTGCGGCCCGAGCCGTGCGCGGCGAGGACGATGGCGGTGGCGCCGGCCTGCCAGCCCTGGCCGGCGATGGCCTCGGTCAGCGTCGCCCGCGCCAGATCGGCCAGCCCCTCGGTCAGCCCGAAGGGGGGCAGGATGGTCAGGCCGGCGGCGCCCGCTTGCGCCAGGCGGGCGGGCAGGGCGGTGCGGGTGAACCAGCCGCCGGCCATGAAGAAGGGAAAGACCAGCGGCCTCGATGGCCCGCCCCCGGCCAGCCCCGCCAGCGCCCGGGCCACCGCCGGCCGGTCGGCGAGCGTCGCCGATCCGACCCGCCAGCCGGGCAGCAGGCCCGCCACCCGCGCTGCGAGGCGGGCAAGGTCGGCCTCGGCCGGGGCCGGATCGGACGGCTGGCCGTGGGCCACGATCAGGGCGGTCCTTTCCATCGGTCCAGCCTAGAGCCTGTCCGGCGCAGATAGAAGCGCCGGACGGCCCTGAACTCCTGATGGTCGCCTGTCTGTCGACAAAACCGGCGCCCACTTTTGCCGGACTGGCACAGGGCAATGGCCGCGGCCCGATCCACCCGCCTGCGCCCCGCCCTCAGTCGTGGGCCAGCGCCACCGACTTCAGGATCGCGTGGCAGGCCACGCCGGGCGCGAGGCCAAGCGCCCTTGCCGACCGCCGGGTGATGCGCGCCAGAAGGAGGGCGCCGCCACAGTCCAGCCGCACATCGCAGGCGGCGGTGCCCAGATCGGTCAGCGACCGGACCCGGGCGGAAAGGATGTTCAGGGCGCTCAGCCCCTCGGGCCGGCCGGTGGCGATCATCACGTCGCGCGCCCGGATCAGCAGGCGCACCCTTCGCCCCGCAGCCACCGGCAGCGCCGGGACGAGGATGGTGCCGCCCGCGAAGGTCAGGCGGCTCAGCCCGTCCGCTTCGACCGCCTCGTGCCGGGCCTCGATCAGGCTGACGGCTTCCTCGTCGCCGAAGGCCGCTCCTGCCTCGCGGTCGGAGAATATCTCGGCCACCGTCCCGAAGCCGGTGACGCGGCCCCCCGCCAGCCCGAGGACACGTTCGGCCAGGCGCGCGACCTCGGCGATGGCATGGCTGACGAAAAGGATGGGCAGGCGGCCTTCGTCGCGCAGCTCCTCGATCAGCGGCAGGATTTCGGCGCGCCGCGCCGCGTCCAGCGCCGACAGCGGCTCGTCCATCAACAGAAGGCGCGGCCGGCCGAGAAGTGCGCGCACCAGCGCGACGCGCTGTGCCTCGCCACCCGAAAGCTGCCCGGTGCGGCGGCCGAGGAGCGGGCCCAGGCCGAAGCGCCGGACCATCCCGGCGCTCTCGCCCTCCATGCCCGCGCGGCGGGCGGCATAGGCGAGGTTCCCGGCAACGTCGAGATGGGCGAAAAGCCGTGGTTCCTGAAAGACATAGCCGACGCGCCGAAGATGGGGGGCGAGGAACCGGCGCCCGTCCTCCCAGATCTCGTCCTGAAAGGCGATGCGCCCCCCGGTCCGCTCGAACCCGGCCACGGCACGCAGAAGGCTGCTCTTGCCCGCGCCCGAAGGACCGAAGATCGCGGTCAGGCCCTCGGCCGGCAAGGTCCGGTCGATCTCAAGCCGGAAGGTGCCGCGGTCAAGGCGGAACGACAGATCAAGCCCGGCCATGCCGCCCCGCCCGCGCGTTGAGGAAGTAGAGCGCCAGAAGGATCAGGAAGGACATGACCAGAAGCAGCGCCGACAGCCGGTGCGCCGAGGCATAGTCAAGCCGTTCGACCTCCTCATAGAGCGCGACCGAGATCACCCGGGTCTCGCCGGGAATGTTGCCGCCGACCATCAGGACCACCCCGAACTCTCCCAGCGTATGGGCAAAGGTCAGCACCCCCGCCGCCAGATAGCCGCGCAGGCAGAGCGGCAGGGCCACGGTGGCGAAGGCGTCCAGGGGCCGGGCGCCGAGGCTCGCCGCCGCCTCCATCGGTGCCCGGCCGAGAAGCGAGAAGGCCGATTGCAGCGGCTGGACGGCGAAGGGCAGCGAATAGAAGAGCGAGGCGATCACCAGTCCGGTGAAGGAGAAGCTGAGCGAGTGGCCGGTCAGCCGGACCCAGAGGCCGCCGATGGTGGCCGACGGCGCGAAGGCGATCAGCAGGTAGAAGCCGATGACCGTCGGCGGCAGGACAAGGGGCAGCGCGGTCAGCGCCTCGACCAGCGGCACCAGCCGCGCCCGGCTGCGCGCCAGCCACCAGGCCAGGGGCGTGCCGATGCCGATCAGAAGCCCCGTGACCAGCGCCGCGAGCCGCAGCGTCAGCCACAGGGCCTGAAGATCGGCCTCGTTCATTCGGTCCCGTATCCGGCCGCGACGATCGCCTTCTTGGCCGGCTCGGTGCGCAGATAGTCGAGGAACCCCTTGGCGGCGGCATTGTCCTTGCCTTCTTTCAGGAGTGCTGCGTCCTGCAGCAGCGGCTTGTGCATGTCCTCGGGGACCAGCCAGGCGGTGCCTTCGTTCTTGCCGGCCAACGCCGAGGCCGCGACAAAGCCGATGTCGGCGGCCTTGCTGGCCACCATCGTCTGGGCCTGGGCGATGTTCTCGCCGGTCACGATCTTGCCGCCAAGGTCCGAGGGAAGCCCCAGCTTTTCAATGGTTTCCATCGCGGCCTTGCCATAGGGCGCGAGGTCGGGGTTGGCGATGGCGACATGGGTGGCTGCGTTCAGGGCGGTCTTCGGGTCGGCAAGGTCGGCGCCCACCCTGGCGGTCCACAGGGCCAGCCGGCCGCGCGCGTAGGTAAAGCGCGTCGCGCCGTCGGCAAGACCTTCGTCCACCAGCTTTGCGACGGTCTTCTGATCGGCCGACAGCAGGGCGGCAAAGGGCGCGCCTTCCTTGATCTGGGCGTAGAGCTTGCCGGTCGCGCCGCTGATGACCTCGATCCTGTTGCCCGATGCCTTGCCGTAGTCCTCGGCCAGCTTCTCGGCGGTCGGGACAAAGTTGGCCGCGACCGCGATGCGGGCGGATTCCGCCGTGGCGCCGAAGGGCAGGAGGGCAAGCGCGAGCGTGGCGGCAAGGGTGCGAAGTGGGGTCATTTTTCCATTCCTCGATATGGTCGCGAGGATATAATGGGCTTCGCCGCGCCGGCGCAAGCGCTATTTCCCGCCCGCCATATCGCCTTGCGCCCGCAGGCGATCCAGCGCGGCGATTTCCGCCGCCGCCGCCCTCTGGCAGTTGGCGAGCATGGCCCGGTAGAGCCGCAAGACCTCGGCGCCGCACTCGGTCAGGCTGGCGCCGCCGTGCGCGGCCCCGCCGCGGCTGGACTGGATCAGCGGTTCGCCGAACATGCCGTTCAGAACCTCGGCCAGCCCCCAGGCGCGCTTGTAGCTCATCTTCATCCGCCGGCCGGCGGCGGCGATCGAGCCGGTTTCGGCGATCCCCTCCAGCAGGTCGGCCTTGCCGGGGCCGATCCAGGTGCCGTCGGCAAAGGTCAGGCGCAGGCGCAGGGCGGGGACGGGGTTCGGTTCGGGCATGGTCTCCTCCTCCTCGCGCGCTCACAGCCGGGGTGGCATCCGGCCCGGCCAGTCGGTGGCCAGATGATAGGCCTGCCCCATCGCCAGGATGCGCCCGTCCGCACCGGTCGGGCCGAAGATCTGGACCCCGGTCGGCAGGCCCAGGGCGCCAAAGCCCGCCGGCAGGCAGAGGCTGGGCAGGCCGGCAAGGCTGACCGGCACCACCACCTCCATCCAGCGGTGATAGGTGTCCATCCGGCGCGTCCCGACCGCCTCGGGCCAGCGCCAGTCGGCGGGGAAGGGCCAGACCTGCGCCGCAGGCATGGCCAGCGCGTCATAGTCCTGGAACAGCCGGGCGGCGCGGGCATACCAGTCCGACCGGATCACCGAGGCGCGGTAAAACTCCTCCATCGGCAGGTCCTGCCCGCGCTCGATCTCCCAGAGCGTTTCGGGCTTGATCTGCGCGCGCTTGGCCGGGTCGCGGTAGAGCGTCGCCATCGCGTTGGCGTTCAGCCCGGCGCGCAGCGTGGTCCAGCTGTCCCACAGCCGCTCGGCCGGGAAGGGCGGCGGAACCGGCTCGACCGCCGCGCCCGCAGCCTTGAAGACGGAAAGCGCCGTCTCGCAGGCGGCAAGGATCCCGTCCTCGCAGCCATAGGCGCCGCCCCAGTCGCCCAGCCAGCCGATCCTGAGGCCGCGCACCGGACGATCGAGCGAGGCCGCGAAATCCTCGGACGGGCGCCCGAAGGGCACCAGGGGGTTCGGTCCGGCCAGCACCGACAGAAGCCGCGCCAGATCCTCGATCGTGCGCGCCATCGGCCCTTCGGTGGCCAGCGTATGCAGGAAAACGTCGCCCTGCGCGTCCTGCGGCACCAGCCCCCAGGTCGGGCGGAAGCCGTAGACATTGCAGAAGGCCGCCGGGTTGCGCAAGGAACCCATCATGTCCGAGCCGTCCGCCACCGGCACCATCCGCGCCGCGAGTGCTGCCGCAGCGCCGCCCGACGATCCGCCGGCGGCGCGGGTCAGGTCGTAGGGATTGCGGGTGGTGCCGTGGACGGGGTTGAAGGAATGCGAGCCGTGCCCCCATTCCGGGGTGTTGGTCTTGCCGATCAGGATGGCGCCCGCCGCGCGCAGGCGCTCTGCCACCAGATCGTCGGCGGCGGGGACGAAATCGCGAAAGAGGGGTGATCCGTAGGTGGTGCGCAGTCCCTTCGTCGCCACAAGATCCTTGACCGCGACCGGCAGGCCGTGCAGCCAGCCCCGTGCCGCGCTGCGGTCGGCGGCCAGCGCCTCGGCCATGAGGTCCGACCGCTCGCGCAGCGAGACGATGGCATTGACGGCGGGGTTGATCGCCTCGATCCGGTCGAGGAAGGCCTCCATCACCTCGGCGACCGACAGGCGGCGGGCGGCGATGGCCTGCGACAGGGCGCTGGCAGACAGGTCCGGGATCACGCCAGCGTCCGCCATGTCCTGTCTCCAAATATCCTCGGGGGTGCGGGGGGCGGACAGCCCCCCGCCGGGTTCGGGCCGAAGGCCCGAAGCCTTATTTCTGAAGTTCTGCCCAGATCGCCTTCTGGAAGTCCAGCGCCTTGCCGGTGCAGATCGTCGCGAACTGGCCCTTGTCCTTGAACTCGGCCGGCGGCACCAGTTCGGGCGCGTCCTTCATGTCGGCGGGCATGAAGGCCTCGGACCCGGTGATGCCGTTCGCATAGCGCGCGAAGGCCGAGATCATCGCGGCATTTTCGGGCTCCATGATGAAGTCGAGGAACTTGTAGGCATTGTCGACGTTCTTGGCGTCCTTCAGGAGGACGACATTGTCCATCCACAGGCCATAGCCTTCCTTCGGATAGCCCCACTTGATGTCCGGGTTGGCCAGACGCTGGCGGAGCGCCGAGCCGTTCCAGTCGACGGTGGCGGAATAGTCGTGGTTGATCATCTTCTCGACCGTCGAATAGTCCATCGACATCCACTTGGGCTTGGCCGCCACCAGCCCGTCGCGGACCTTCTTCATCACCTCGGGATTGTCGTCGCAGACCTTGCCGCCCTCGTAGAGGGTGGCCAGCAGCATCACGTCGCCCATCTCGGGAACCACGTTGACCTTGCCGACCAGTTCGGCCGGCGGGTCCATGAAGATCGCGCTGGTGTTGATGTCGCCGCCATAGTCCTTGGTGTTCACCGACACCCCGGTCGAGCCCCACTGCCACGGCACCGACCATTCGCGGCCCGGATCCCAGGCGACGCTCATCCACTGCGGCTCGATGTTCTTGTGGTTGGGCAGCTTCGACAGGTCGAGCTTCTGGATCAGGCCCTTTTCGGCGAAGATGCCGACGAAGCCCGCCGAGGGCACCACCAGGTCAAAGCCCGAGCCGCCGGCCTCGACCTTGGCCAGGGCGGTGTCGTTCGAATCGAAGTCGGTGATCGTGACCTTGACCCCGTACTTGTCCTCGAACTTCTTGATCATGTCGGGGCTGGTGTAGTTGCCCCAGTTGTAGAGGTTCAGCACCCCTTCGGCCTGGGCCGCACCCGCCGCAAGGGCAGTCACGGCGGCCAGAGTCGCCGCGGTCAGAAACAGGTTTCGCATCTTCTCTTCTCCCTGAAGTTGGTCGGTTCAGTCTTTCTTCTTGCTCAGCAGGAAGAAGCTGCTGAGCAGGATCAGCGTCACACCCAGAAGGGCGGTGGAAATCGCGTTCACGTCCGGCTTCATCGCCCGGCGCAGCTGGCCCAGCATGTAGGTGGGCAGCGTGTCCTGTCCCGGCGACTTGATGAATTCGGTGATCACCACGTCGTCGAGCGAGGTGACGAAGGCCAGCATCGCGCCGGCAAGGATCGCCGGCATGAGGAGCGGCAGCGTCACCCGGCGGAAGGTCTGCCAGCTCGAGGCATAGAGGTCCGAGGCGGCGGTTTCCAGCGTCAGGTCCATCCCCTCGAGCCGGGCGCGGATCGGCAGGTAGGCGAAGGGGACGCAGAAGGCCGAATGGGCAAGGATCAGGTAGCCGAGCCCGTTGTAGCCGGTGGCCTGCTTGACCATCGCGAAGACGAGGAGGAGGGCGACGGCGGTGACGATCTCGGGCACCATCAGCGGCTGGTTGATCATCACATAGATGAAGGTCTGGCCTGGAAAGGCCTTGCGGCGGGTGGTGCCGAGGGCGGCGAAGGTCGCCAGCGCGGTCGAGAGGATCGCCGCGGCGAAGGCCACTTTCAGCGAGACGGCGGTGGCGGATTTCACCTGGTCGTTCTGCCAGGCCAGCCGGTACCAGTCGAGCGACCAACCCTGCCATTGCGAGGGCGAGTCCCCGGCGTTGAACGAATAGACCACCAGGGTCAGGATCGGCGCATAGAGGGCGACGAAGACGACCAGCGCAACGGTCTTGAAGCCGGGCAGGTCGGCGACCGAGAAGCGGTGGATCCGGGCGGGGGCTTCAGCCATTGCGCGTCTCTCCGCTGACGGCGCGCACATAGGCCAGAAGCGCGACGGTGACGATGATCAGAAGCGTGATCGACATGGCCGCGCCCATCGGCCAGTTGCGGCCCTGGCCGAACTGCAGGTCGATGAAGTTGCCGATCATCATGTTCTTGCCGCCGCCGAGGACGCGCGGCGTGACATAGGCGCCGAGGCAGGGCACGAACACCAGGATCGAGCCGGCGACGATGCCGGGCTTGACGATCGGCAGGATCACCCGGCGCAGCACCCGCCAGCGGCTGGCATAAAGGTCGTAGCCCGCCTCGAGAAGCCGCATGTCGAAGCGCTCGATGGTGGCGAAGAGGGGCAGCACCATCAGCGGCAGGTAGACATAGACCATGCCGATCAGCAGCGCGGTGTCGGTGTAGGTCAGCTGGATCGGCGCGCTGATGATCCCCGCCTTCAGAAGGAAGGTGTTCAGCACGCCCTCGTTGCGGATGATCTGGTTGATCGCGAAGGTGCGGATCAGGAGGTTCGTCCAGAAGGGGATGGTGATGAGGAACAGCCAGAGTGCGCGCACCCTGGGCGGACGGGTGGCGATGAACCAGGCCGTCGGGAAACCGACGAGGAAGGTCAGGATCGTGGTCAGGAGCGACAGTTTCACCGAGCGCGAGAAGATCGTCAGGTTTGCGTCGGCCAGCTTCAGCGTGCCGTCGAAGATGTCGCGCTCGTAAAGGATCGAGGCCCAGCCGGCGGTCGAGAACTTCCACACGACGTTGCCGTATTCGCCGGGCGTCAGGAAGGAATAGATCAGGACGATGGTCAGCGGTCCGACCGCCGCCAGCGTCAGCACCACC
>JAFEFU010000015.1 GCA_018240425.1 Pseudomonadota bacterium
GCGGCGACGGCGCGGGCCACGTCCAGCGGCTGCTCGCGCTCGGCGCCGTCCTCGGTCATCCGGTCGCCCAGGCGGGGTTCGAGCTTTTCCTGCGACACATACCAGAAGCGCGCGGCGGCGGCCGGATCGCCGAAATCATAGCGCCCGACCCAGGCATAGTCGCGGGCGACGATCGCCCGCAGGGCCGCGACGGTCATCCGCCCGTCGATCGGGAAGGCCGCGTCCTCGTCGGCGGCCATCGTCCCGCCAAGGTCATCGACCAGTGCGCCGTGCGGCTCGATCATGGCGGCCAGCAGCGCCTCCTGCCCCTCGAGGGTCAGGGCCGCCTCGCCCCAGAGCCAGAGCGCATCCCAGGGCCGCGCCGCCGGCCAGTCGTCCCGCGCGGCGATGCGCGCCAGGTCCGAGCGCAGGTCGGCGAGTTTTCCGGCCTGGAGCGGATGGGCGGAATGCCACAGGCTGGCGTTGTCGATGGCGGCGGCAATGGCCGCGCGGAAGCCGTCGATGGCCGCGGGCGAAGCAGTGGGCAGCGCGCGCACCCGCGCCAGCGCCGTCTCGCGCGCGGCGATCCAGTTGTTCATCAGGACGGGGTGGCGGATCAGGTAGGGCGCCATGCCAAGCCCGGTGGAATTGCCCACCCCCAGCATCCGCCGCAGGCCGGGGTCCAGGCGCACGGCCTGCGCGCCGCCGCGCGCTGCCGCCAGATGTTCGGCAAGGTCGATGGTGAAGGCGCGGGTCAGCCAGACCGACATCATCTCGGCCTGGTAGGGCGCGCAGAGTTCGGCCCGGTCGGCATAGTCCGCCCGGTCGGCGGCACCGAACTTGCCGGCGCCGTAGACGGCGGTGGTGCGCATCAGATAGCCGACCGCCTCGATTTCGGCGCGGTCGGGCTGGCGGCCCTCGGCCAGACGGGCGACCACATGATCGAACAGCCGCACCGAGCGGTTGGCGCGGCTGAGCGACAGTTCCCGCCCGCTGATCCGTCCGGCCTCCTGCAGGGGGACATTGGCCTGAAGGCGGCGCAGGTCGGCCTCGTCCGGCTCGCCGTCGAACAGGGCGAAGGTCGCGTCCCAGGCGGTGGCGATCACCCGGTCGCTGCGCATGGCGGCGGGCAGGTCGTGGGCGAAGGCCACGAGCGTATAGGCGCGCGCCGGTCCGGTCAGGCGATAGCAGGCGCGGCCGACGCCCTGCGCGTCCACCTGCCAGAGGGTGCGGTCGAAGCGCCAGCCCTCGGCGGTCATGCGGCGCAGCATCTGGCGCAGGAACGACAGGCGGGTCGGGTGGGCCGCGCCCAACCGGGCCAGGCGCATGACCTGGTCGGGGTCGCGCAAGGGGATGGGGCCCGCGAGGGGGCCGGGATCGGCGGCGGGTCTCATGCCGACCTCCGCTCGGGGCCCTGGGCGGCGGGCGCGGCCCCGAAGCCGGCCGCGAAAAAGCGTGCCCAGTTGCCGCCGAGGATGCCGTCGCATTCGGCGGCGTCGAAGCCCGCGCGCGCCAGGCCGGCGCGCAGGCCGGGGAAATCGCGGTTGTCGCGGAACCAGTCCGGCATCGGCGGAAAGCCGGGCGCGGCGGCCGAGCCCTCGCCATAGTCCATCGCCTTGGTCCAGCGCCCCATGCGCATCCATTCGACCACGCTGTCGGGCTGATCCTGGCAGAGGTCGCTGCCGATCCCCAGGCAGGCGCTGCCGAACCGTTCGGCGGTGCGGGCGGCCATCGCGCAGAATTCGTCGATCGCGCAGGCGCCCCCGCCCTTCAGATGGTGGGGATAGAGCGACAGCCCCAGCATCCCGCCGGTTTCGGCCAGCGCGGCGATCACCCTGTCGGACTTGTTGCGCCGCGCCGGATGCCAGGCGGCGGGGTTGGCGTGGGTGATGGCGATGGGCCGGGCGGAATGTTCGATGGCCTCAAGGGTCGAGCGTTCGCCGGAATGGCTCATGTCCACCACCATGCCGACGCGGTTCATCTCGGCCACCACCTCGCGGCCCATGCGGGTCAGGCCGGTGTCCTCGGCCTCGTAGCAGCCCGAGGCGAGAAGCGACTGGTTGTTGTAGGTCAGCTGCATGAAGCGCAGGCCCAGCCGGTGCAGCACCTCGACAAGACCGATGTCATCCTCGATGCACGAGGGGTTCTGGGCGCCGAAGAAGATCGCGGTGCGCCGGGTCCGGCGCGCCGTGTCCAGATCGGCGGCGGTGAAACCCTGGAAGATCAGGTCGGGATAGGTCTCGAACCAGCGGTTCCAGCGGGCGATGACCGCGACCGTCTCGCGGAAGGTTTCGTGATAGTTCAGCGTGACATGGACCGCGTCGAGGCCGCCGTCGCGCATCTGGCGGAAGATCGTCCCGGACCAGTTGGAATACTGGGTTCCGTCGATGAGGAAACTCATGCCGGTTCTCCCGCGCTGAGGTAGGAGGTCTTGACGGTGGTGTAGAATTCGGCCGCGTGGCGCCCCTGCTCGCGCGGGCCGTGCGACGAAAGCCCCCGCCCGCCGAACGGAACGTGATAGTCGGTGCCCGCCGTCGGCAGGTTGACCATGACGCAGCCGGCGCGGGCGCGGGCACGGAAGTCCATCGCGCGCGCAAGGCTTTTGGTCATGATCCCGGCGGTCAGGCCAAAGGGGGTGTCGTTGGCCCGCGCCAGAGCCTCGTCATAGCTCGCGACCCTTTGCAGGCAGGTGAGGGGGGCGAACATTTCCTCGCGGTTGACGGTCATCGCGGGGGTGGTGCCGATGAAGATGCCGGGCGCCATGAAGTGGCCGCGTGTCGGCCGGTCCAGCGCCACGCCGCCGCACAGGAGTTCGGCCCCCTCGGCCCGGCCCTTCGCCACATAGTCGAGGTTCCCGGCCAGTTGCGCGGCACTGACTGCGGGGCCGATCTGGGTGTCGGGCGCCAGCGCATGGCCGACCCTCAGCGCCTTGGCTGCGGCGGCCAGACGCTCGGCGAAGGCGTCGTGCACCTTGTTGTGGACGATCAGGCGCGAGGCGGCGGTGCATTTCTGGCCGGTGCCGCCGAAGGCTGCGCTGGCGGCATGGGCCACCGCCAGATCGAGGTCGCAGTCCTCCATGATGACCATCGGGTTCTTCGAGCCCATCTCCATCTGCAACTTCGGCAGAAGAGGCCGGGCCAGCGCGGCGATGCGGTGGCCGACCTCGACCGATCCGGTAAAGCTGATCGCGTCGACCGCGGCCGCCGCCAGCCGGTCGCCCACCCCGGCGCCGGGCCCCATGACCAGGTTGAAGGTGCCCGGCGGCAGGCCCTGGCGGGCGATGATCCCGGCCAGCGCCACGGCGGAGGCCGGGGTGAGGTTTGCGGGCTTCCACACCACGGCATTGCCGAACGCCAGCGCGGGCGCGATCTTCCACGCGGGCGTCGCCATCGGAAAGTTCCAGGGCGTGATGATCGCCACCACCCCGACGGGTTCGCGGCGGACCTCGACCTCGATGCCGGGGCGGACGCTCTCGGCCTGGTCGCCCTGGTTGCGCAGGGCCTCGGCCGCGAACCAGGTGAAGAACTGGCCGGCGCGATGGACCTCGCCCTTGCCCTCGGCCAGGGGCTTGCCTTCCTCGCGCGACAGAAGCTCGCCCAGCTCGGCCGAGCGCGCCATCAGCTCGGTGCCGATCGCCATCAGCGCGTCGTGGCGCCGCTGGATGCCCGCCTTCGCCCAGAGCGGCTGCGCCGCGCGCGCCGCCTCGACCGCAAGGTCAAGGTCGGCGGCCCCGGCCTGGGCATAGACGCCGATCAGGTCGGTCACGTCCGAGGGGTTGCGGTTCTCGACCCCGCTGCCGCCCTCGCGCCATTCCCCGGCGATATGGTTCCTGAATTCCATCCTCTGCTCCATCCCTCAGCCCGCCAGCGCCGCCAGAACCCGGCCGGCGGTCAGCACTCCCCTTGGCGCGCCGTCCGCGCCGCGCACCGTCACCGGCCCCCGGGCCAGGGCGCCGAAGGCCTGTTCCAGCGCGGCGTCGGCACCGATCTCCGCCCCTGCGGCGATGCCCGGTTCGGCCAGGTCGCCGCAGCGGATCGTCCGGGCCCGGTTCACGTCGCGCACGAAGCGCGCCACATAGTCGTCGGCGGGCGCGGCGAGGATTTCGGCCCCGGTGCCCACCTGCCGCAACTCGCCGTCGCGCAGAATGGCGATATGGTCGCCCAGAAGCAGTGCCTCGTCGAGGTCGTGGGTGATGAAGACGATGGTCTTGTGCAGCCTCGACTGTATCTGCTTCAGCTGCATCTGCATATCGTGGCGGATCAAGGGATCGAGCGCGCTGAACGCCTCGTCCATGAGCAGGATTTCCGCGTCCGTCGCCAGGGCCCGCGCCAGGCCGACGCGCTGCTGCATTCCCCCGGAGAGTTGCGCGGGGTGCCGCGCCTCGAACCCGTCAAGGCCCACGAGCGCGATCTGCTCGCGGGCGCGGGCCTCGGCCCTTGCCCGGGGAACGCCGTCGATCAGCAGGCCGAACATCACGTT
This sequence comes from Pseudomonadota bacterium, assembly GCA_018240425.1. Taxonomy (GTDB): domain Bacteria; phylum Pseudomonadota; class Alphaproteobacteria; order Rhodobacterales; family Rhodobacteraceae; genus TMP-24. Next base: position 4,459 of record JAFEFU010000015.1, read on the forward strand.
CTCCAGCACCGTCCGGTGCGGCAGAAGGGCAAAGCGCTGGAAGACCATCGCGATCTTGCGGCGCCGGAAGCTGCGCAGTGCCGGTTCGGACAGGCGCAGGATGTCCTCGCCATCAACCAGGATCCGGCCGGCGGTGGGTTCGATCAGCCGGTTGAAATGGCGGATCAGCGTCGATTTGCCCGACCCCGACAGGCCCATGATGACGAAGGTCTCGCCCGAGCCGATGGTCAGGTCGATGTCGTGCAGGCCAAGGACATGGCCGGTGGTCTCGAGAAGCTCGGCCTTGCCCATCCCGGCCTGCACCAGGGCGAAGGCGCGCTCGGGCGTCTTGCCGAAGACCTTCGAGACGCCCTCGACCCGAATCTTCGTCCCGGTTTCCAACGTCGCCGCCATTCATCCCTCCCTGTGCAGGTTGGCCTGCATCCGCCGGCCATAGGCCTGTGCGATCCGGTCGAAGACCACGGCCAGGAGCACGATGCCGAGGCCGGCCATCAGTCCGCGGCTGACCTCGAGCCGCTGGATGCCCTGCAACACCTGATAGCCCAGCCCGCCCGCCCCGATCATCGAGGCGATGACCACCATCGACAGGGCCATCATCGTCGTCTGGTTCACCCCGGCCATGATCGAGGGCAGCGCCAGCGGCACCTGCACCGACCAGAGCTGCTGGCGCGGCGAGGCCCCGAAGGCGCGGCTGGCCTCGACGATCTCTTCGTCGACCTGGCGGATGCCGAGGTCGGTCAGCCGGATCACCGGCGGCACGGCAAAGACGATGGTGGCCAGGAGCGCCGGGATCTTGCCCGGCCCGAACAGCATGACGAAGGGGATGAGGTAGACGAAGATCGGCATGGTCTGCATGATGTCGAGAACCGGGAGCGCCAGCGCCCGCAGCCGGTCCGAGCGCGACATGAGGATGCCGGCGGGAATGCCGATCACGATCGACAGGAGCGTCGCCACCACCATCAGGGCAATGGTCGCCATCGCATCGTTCCAGACCCCGAGCAGCCCGATCGCCAGGATCAGCACCGCCACCAGCGCCGCCGTCCGCCAGCTGCGCGAGGCGTGGAGCGCCAGCGCGGTCAGCGCCACCAGAACCACCCACCAGGGGAGGGCCTGAAGGCCCTTCTCCATCAGGATGAGCATGCGCAGGATCGGCAGGAACATCGCCTCGAGCGTGTCGCCCCAGGCCGCGACCAGCGCGCCGAAGGCGGAATCGAGGGCACGGGCGAAGCCCCGCGTGTCCCAGATGTCGGGGAACCCCGATTGCATCGTGTCATCCTTTCATGGGGGCCGCCCCGGCCTCCGGGCCGGGGCGGCGCGGGGATGTCAAAGACCGGCCTTGACCTTTTCAGCCACGTCGGCGGGCACCCACTTGGTCCAGATCGGCTGGTATTCCTTGAGGAAATGCACGGCCACCTCGTCCGGCGACGCGCTGTTGTCGTCGCCCCAGGCCAGCACGTCCGAGATTTCCTTGTTCGGCACCTGAAGCTTCGACAGGAACTCGGCCACGTCCGGCGCCTTGTCCTTGAGCGATACCACAGCCGCCACCGCGACCTCGCCCACCGCCCAGCCCGTCACCTGCGGGTCGGCGCAGTTGGCGTCGGTCAGGCAGGTGAATTTCGCCTTGTCGAAGGCCGGGGTTTGCAGGCGCACCAGGTGATACTTGCTGATCACGTCGGTCGGGCCCCAGTAGTAGCCGACGAAGGGTTCCTTGCGCGTCACCTGCCGGGCGATCGAGGCCTTGAGGTTTTCGCCCGAGCCCGGCGAGAACAGATCGAAGGTCTCGCCGAGGCCCAGGGCCTTGAACAGGTTGTTGGTGATGATCTCGCAGCCCCAGCCGGGCGGGCAGCCGTAAAGCCGGCCCTTGCCGGGGTTCGACTTGTCCTCGAACACCTTCCAGTTGGCCTTGAGATCCTCGATGCCCTTGATGTCGGGATGTTCGGCGGCGACGTAGTCGGGGATCCACCAGCCCTCCTCGCCGCCCGAGGCGAAGATGTTGCCGGCCTTGTAGACGTTGCCCTTGGCCTGCATCTGGTCCCAGATCGCCTGCGCGGTCGAGACCCAGAGTTCCGGCGCGATCATCGGCTCGGACCGGGTCAGCATCGAGGTGGCGGTGGGCACAGTGTCGCCGGGGACCAGCTGGGCGTCGCAGCCATAGCCGTCCTTGAGGATCTTCTGGGTGACATGGGCCAGCGTCGAGGCCGACAGCCAGGTCATCTCGGCGATGGTGACGGTTCCCGCCGTGCCGCAGGTCGCGGCGGTGGCCGAGTGCGGCAGGGTGGCGGCGGCAGCGGCGAGGAACGCCGCGGTGGTCAGCAGTTTCATGTGATCTCCCTTCGGTTGGCGGCCCTCTGGCCTTGCCATCCCGGCAGGCTGCGGGCTGTGTCAGATTCAGTCAAACGCGGAAAAATGATGTGCATTTCAGTTTCATTGACATTCATTCTCCGATCTGGCCCAGCAGCGCCGCCTCGACGGTGACGCCTTCGGCTGCCGTCCGCAGCCGTGCCGCCATGCGGCGGCTGCCGGGCAGGCGGGCACCGGGCTGGTCGGCGATGGCCTCGGCCAGGGTGGCGATGCGAGCCGAGAAACCGTCGGCAAAGGACGCGGGGTCGAGGGCGAGGAAACATTGCCCGGTCGCGGGCGGGCCGCCGTCCGGGCCCGAGAACGGGCTGGCCTCGCGGCTGGCGGCCGCCCCGGCCAGCGCCGAGGCCATGACTTCGGCGAGAAGGCCCATGCCAAAGCCCTTGGCCCCGCCTGCCGGCCGCATCGAGCCCTTCAGCGCCGCGCCGGCATCGGTCGTGGGCTGGCCGTCCGCGTCCAGCGCCCAGCCTTCGGGCAGGGCCTCGCCGCGGCGCGCGCGCAGGATCACCTCGGATTTCGCCGCCACGCTGGCCGACTGATCAAGGATGAAGGCCGCGCCGCCCGCCCCGTCGGGCACCGCCAGCGCCAGGGGATTTGTGCCGATCACCGGGGTCTTTCCGCCCGGCGGGGCGATGGAGGCCGGGGCGTGGGTGAAGCACAGCCCGATCATCCCCAGGGCGGCCAGATCCTCGGCATGATGGCCGAGAACGCCGCAATTGTAGGACCGCCGCAGCGTCATCGCCGCGATCCCGTTGGCACGCGCCGCCTCGGCGAGGGCGGGCAGGCCGGCGGCGATCGCCGGATGGGCGAACCCGAGACCCGCATCCACCGTCACCGCGCCGGGCCGGGGACGCGCGACCGCCGGCACCGCCGTGCCCAGAACCTTGCCGCAGCGCAGGTGCAGGGCATAGGTCGGCAGATACATCAGCCCGTGCGACCGCACCCCGTCGGCCTCGGCGCGGCGGATCGAGCGGGCGACCGGCAGGGCCTGCGCCTCACTGGCCCCGGCCCCCCGCAAGGTGCGAAGCGCCAGCGCCTCGACCTGATCCAGCGACATCTTCTGCGCCATGCGTTCCCCCGCCTGCATCTGACAGGCCAGAAACGCGATTGCGCACATAAGTTCAAACGATTATTATTGGCTGTGGTTTCAGGAAAATTGAAACGATGATCCGCATCGAAGCCCTGCGCACCTTTGCCGAAGTGGCCGAGCACGGCAACATCCGCGACGCCGCCGCCAAGCTGTGCCGCACGCCATCGGCGCTGTCGATGACTCTGAAGCAGGTCGAGGATCTGCTGGGCGTTCCCCTGTTCGAGACCGACCGCAAGTCGAGCCTGACCGACAGCGGCCGTTTCCTTCTCGAGACGGCGAGGGTGCTGCTGCGCGACTACGACCGGGCGATGGAGCTGGTGGCGGACCATGCGCAGGCCAAGAGCGGCCGGTTGCGGCTGGCTGCGGTGCCGTCGGTGGCGGCGATGCTTCTGCCCGAGGCGTTGCGCGGATTTCTCGCGGACCGGCCGGGGGTCGGGATCGAACTGATCGACACGGACAGCACCGACGTGCGGCTGATGGTCGAGACCGGGCAGGTCGACATGGGAATTGCCGGGGCGATCGCCGATCATCCGGGGCTGGAGTTCGAGGCCCTGTTCAGCGATCCGTTCCTGCTGATCTGCCGCGCCGAGTCGCCGCCCGGCCAGCAGGGCCGGCCGCTGGAATGGGAGGATCTGGCCGGCCTGCCGCTGATCCTGAACGAGGCCACGCGCGGGCTGGGGTCTGCCGGGTTCCAGGAATTGGCGGGGCGGGCGCGCCTGTCGGTCCGCAACGTCACATCGCTGATCGCTCTGGTCCAGTCCGGCATGGGGGTGACGCTTCTGCCGGCCCTGGCGACGATGAACCTGCCCGGCACGCTCTCGGCGCGCCAGATCGCCGATCCGGCCTGCCGGCGGCAGGTCGGGCTTTACCAGCGCGGCGGCAGGATCATGAGTCCCCTGGGCCGGGCCTTCCGCGCCCATTTCGGCGCCTTCGCCCGGGGGCGCGCGCAGGCCCTGGGGCTGGCCGTGCTCTGATCGCGGCCCTTCAGCGCCGGAGGCCGACCCGCGCGCCCAGCCCGTCGAGGCCGCCGGCGGCGAGCCCCGCGAGGATCCCCCAGAATGCCCCGCCGATCCCGAAGGCGCTGACGCCCGAGGCCGTCACCATCAGCGTCACCGCGGCGGGAAAGCGCCCCTGCGGCGGGCCGAAGGCCGCGGCGAGCGATCCCATCAGCGGGCCGATCAGCGCCAGCCCCGCCACCGTGGTGACAAGTTCGGGCGGCAGCGCGTCGATGGCCGACAGGATGACGGTCCCGAAGATTCCCAGCCCGGCCCAAGCCGCCGCATAGGCCAGCCCGACCATCCAGCGCCGGCTGCGGTCGGGGTGCACCTCCTCGCCCAGGCAGATCGCGGCGGTGATCGCCGCCATGCTGATCGTGTGGGCGCCGAAGAAGCCGGCGATGGCCGACAGGATGCCGGTCACGCCAAGCGCGCGGCGCACCGGCGGCTCGTAGCCCGCGCCGCGCAGCACGGCGAAGCCGGGCAGGTTCTGCGAGGCCATCGTCACCAGGTAGAGCGGCAGCGCCAGCCCCAGCGTTGCCGCCGCCGACCAGTCGGGCAGGATGAAGGTCAGGCGGGGCAGGCGGGCGAACCCCTCGGGCAGGGGAGTGCCCTGCCCGAAGGTCAGGGCAAGGCCCGCTGCCAAGGCCGCCAGCACCGCGAAGGCGGGGCTGGCCAGCCGCACCAGGGCAAAGGCGAGGATCACCGGCAGGATCAGGAGGGGCAGCGCCGTCGCCACCGGCGGAACCTTCAGGCAGAAGGGCAGCAGGACGCCCGCCAGCATCGCCGAGGCGGTCGCCGCCGGAATCCGCGCCACCAGCCGCCCGAGCGGGCCGATCAGGCCGGTCAGCGCCACCAGCCCCCCGGTCACGACGAAGGCGCCCACGCCCTCGGTCATGGTGAAGCCGTGGCTGGCCGCGACCAGGGCCGCGCCGGGCGTGGACCAGGCCAGAACCACCGGCGCCCGCGTCCAGCCCGACAGGAGGGCGCTGCCCGTGGCCTTGGCCAGGCAGACGGCGAAGATCCAGGATTCGGTCTGGGCGGGCGTGGCACCGAGCGCGCGCGCCGCGGCGAGGACCAGCGCGATCGTCGATCCATAACCAACAAGCGCCGCCACCAGCGCCGACGACAGAAGTGAAATGCGCATCGCCCGTCCCTTTTGGCGCGCAGGCTATCGTCGCGGATGCGGCGCGACAAGGCGGGGAGGGGCGGGGAGGGGCGGGGAGGTTAACCTGCGGCGGCGATCCCCGGGGGGGAGGAGAGAGGGGACCACCGCCGCAGTCGCGGCACCCGACGGGAGGGGTCGGGCGGCATCCGTGTCCGGCATGTGCCGGGCAGAGGGTAGGCCGGCGCCCCGATGGGAGGAAGGGGGCGCTCTGGCCAGTCGCTGGCGCCCCGGGGGAGGGAGAGGGGCGCCGGCGATCGGGTTCGGGTCGGAAGACCCGGAAAGGTGGGCGGCGACGGGGGAGGAGAGTGTCGCCGCCTGATCCCGGCCCGAGGGAGGGAGGAGAGGGCCGGGAAACCGGTTATTTCACGTAGGCGGCGTCCAGGGCCACCTGTTCGATCATCGCGCGGTGCAGGCCGAGATCATGCAGGTCGCGGTCGCTCAGCGCGTCAAGTTCGCGCAGGGTCCGGCGGTAGGTGGCGTGCCGGCGGCGGTTGTCGTTCAGGCCGGCGAAGAAGGCGGCGATACGGTCAAGAAGCGTCGCGTTCGTGCGGATAACGTTGGTGTTCATCTTGTGCCTCGTCTTTCATTCTTGGCACGTCATTGCGTGCTGTTGACGGGTAAATGGCACTCATGCTGCATATGCACAATAGCGGGCAACGGCAATGCTGCCATGCAGAAAATGCATAACAGTCGCTGACCTAATTTGACGTTGCGTAAAGGCGCTGGTAACGCTCTCGTGACGGAAGCAAAGGGTTTTTTCGCCCTGCGGCGCTTTTGACCCTTGTTGATCCGCCGGGGCCAAGCCAACTGTTTCCTGCATGACCGAAGGACCGACCATGAGCCTCTCCCGCGACCAGATCCTTGCCGCCCTGTCCCGCATCAGCCTGCCTGACGGCGGCGACCTCGTCTCGCGCGACATGGTGCGGGCGCTGACGGTCGAGGGCGACCGGGTGAGTTTCGTCATCGAGGCGCCCGACCCCGACCTGGCCCGCCGGATGGAGCCGGTGCGTGCCGCGGCCGAGGCGGCGTTGCGCGCGCTCGGGGCGGGGCAGGTCTCGTCGGTGCTGACCGCACACGGCCCGGCGCCCAGGCCGGCGGCGCCCAGCCTGAAGATCGGCGGCCATCCGACCCCGCAGGCCGGTCCGCAGCGGGTGAGCGGCGTGGACCGCATCCTTGCTGTCGCCTCGGGCAAGGGCGGCGTGGGCAAGTCTACGGTCTCGTCGAACCTCGCGGTGGCGCTGGCGCGTCAGGGGCGGCGGGTCGGGCTTCTGGACGCCGACATCTACGGACCCTCGCAGCCGCGGATGATGGGGGTGACGCAGCGCCCGGCCTCGCCCGACGGCAAGACCATCATCCCCCTGCAGGCGCATGGCGTCACCATGATGTCGATCGGGCTGATGCTGAAGGAGAACGAGGCCGTGGTCTGGCGCGGGCCGATGCTGATGGGGGCCTTGCAGCAGCTTCTCGGGCAGGTGGCCTGGGGCCGGCTCGACGTGCTGATCGTCGATCTGCCGCCCGGCACCGGCGATGTGCAGCTGACGCTCTGCCAGAAGACCCACGTGACCGGGGCGCTGATCGTCTCGACCCCGCAGGACGTGGCGCTTCTGGACGCGCGGCGGGCGATCGACATGTTCGCCAAGCTGAAGACGCCGGTGCTCGGGCTGATCGAGAACATGTCCACCTACATCTGCCCCAACTGCGGGCATGAGGCGCATCTTTTCGGGCATGGCGGCGTCGCCGCCGAGGCGGCCCGGATCGACGCGCCGTTCCTTGGCGAGATCCCCCTGTCGCTCGACGTGCGGCTGGCGGGCGACGCCGGAACGCCCATTGCCACGGGCGAGGGGGCGGTGTCGGACGCCTATGCCGCCATCGCCCGGCGGCTGGTCGCCGGCGGCATGGCCTGACGGCCGGGCCGGAGCGACCGGGGGGCGCTGCCCCGCCCGGACTGGCTCCGGCTACATGGTGGCCGCCTGCCTTTCGACAAAACCGGATTCCACTTTTGTCGGGCAGGCTCTAAAGGGGGCGCGAAGGGAGTTCCGCCATGCCCCAGTTTCTCGACACGTCCGACGCCGGTTTCGAAGCCGCCTTCGCCGCCTTCCTCACCACCAAGCGCGAAGAGGCGCCCGATGTGGACAAGGCGGTGGCGGCGATCATCGCGGATGTGCAGGCGCGGGGCGATGCCGCCCTGATCGAACTGACGGCGCGTTTCGACCGGCTGGAACTGACGGCGGACCGGCTGGCCTTTTCCGAGGACGAGATCGAGGCGGAATGCGCGAAGGTTTCCCCCGGGGACCGGGCGGCGCTGGAGCTGGCGGCGGCGCGCATCCGCGCCTACCACGAACGCCAGCGTCCCGCCGACGAAAGCTGGACCGATCCGGCGGGCGCGACGCTCGGCTGGCGCTGGACGCCGGTGTCGGCGGCGGGGCTCTATGTGCCGGGGGGGCTGGCCTCCTATCCGTCCTCGGTCCTGATGAACGCGATCCCGGCGAAGGTCGCGGGCGTCGGCCGGCTGGTCGTCACCTGTCCGACGCCCGGCGGCGCGGTCAATCCGCTGGTGCTGTACGCCGCGCGGCTGGCGGGCGTCGACCGGGTTTATCGCGTGGGGGGGGCGCAGGCGATTGCGGCCCTGGCCTATGGCACCGAAACCATCGCCCCGGTCGACAAGATCACCGGCCCCGGCAACGCCTATGTCGCCGCCGCCAAGCGCCGGGTCTTCGGCCGGGTGGGGATCGACATGATCGCCGGGCCGTCCGAGATCCTGGTCATCGCCGACCGCGACAACGATCCCGACTGGCTGGCGCTCGACCTTCTGAGCCAGGCCGAGCACGACGAAAGCGCGCAGGCGATCCTTGTCACCGACGACGTAGGCCTTGGCCGGGCGGTGGTGGCGGCGGTCGAGGCGCGTCTCCAGACCCTGCCGCGCCGGGCGATCGCGGCGGCAAGCTGGCGCGACTATGGAGCGGTGATCACCGTGCGCTCGCTGGAGGAAGCCGCGGCGCTGTCGGACCGGGTGGCGCCCGAGCATCTGGAGCTCTGTGTCGCCGATCCCGAGGCGCTGGCGGGCCTCGTGCGCCATGCGGGCGCCATCTTCCTTGGCGCCCATACGCCCGAGGCGGTGGGCGACTATGTGGGCGGGCCGAACCACGTGCTGCCCACCGCGCGGTCGGCGCGCTTCTCGGGCGGGCTGAGCGTGAACGACTTTCTCAAGCGCACCACCATCGCCCGGATGACCCCCGGTGCGCTGGCCGCCATCGGCCCCGCCGCCGTGCGGCTGGCGACGTCGGAGGGGCTTTCGGCCCATGCCCTGTCGGTGCAGGCGCGGCTTGATCGGCTGAACGATTGACAGGCCGGGGAAATCCCGCTTTTGAAGGGCGGAACCCAGTTTCGCCCTGCGCCCCCCGCGTTCCGGCGAGGAGAGGCACAGGATGACCCGCATCTGCCAGATCGACATCGACGACCGCGGCCTCGCGCCGCCAACGCCCGAGATCGACCAGGAGCGGAAGGTGGCGATCTTCGACCTGCTCGAGGACAATTCCTTCGCGCTGCCGGCCAGGAACGGCGCCGCCCCCGACGGCCCGTTCCGCCTGGGCCTCGCCATCCGCGAGGGGCGGCTGGTCTTCGACATCGCGTCGGAAGAGGCCGAGAAGGTGGCGGAGTTCCACCTGTCGCTCGGGCCTTTCCGGCAGGTGGTGAAGGACTATTTCCAGATCTGCCAGAGCTATTTCGACGCGGTCAAGCGCCTGCCGCCCGCCCAGATCGAGGCAATCGACATGGCGCGGCGCGGCATCCACAACGAAGGCGCGCGGGTGTTGCAGGAGCGGCTCGACGGCAAGGCCATGCTCGACATGGGGACGGCGCGGCGGCTCTTCACCCTTATCTGCGTGCTGCATTTCGGGGGCTGAGGTGAACGGGGGGAAGCTGCCGCACTCGGTCCTGTTCTGTTGCGATTACAACGCCGTCCGCTCGCCGATGGCCGAGGGGATGATGAAGAAGTTCTATGGCCGCGCCACCTATGTCCAGTCGGCGGGCGTCAGGAACGACATGGAGATCGACGGCTTTTCCGTCGCGGTCTGCCAGGAGATCGGGGTGGAACTGTCGCGCCACAGGTCACGTTCGTTCGAGGAGATGATGGAGTGGGGCGACGACCTGTCGGGCTTCGATCTGGTGGTGGCGCTGTCGCCGGCCAGCCAGCGGCAGGCGCTTGAATTCACCCGTTTCTTCCATCTGGAAGTGGAATACTGGCCGATTCTCGACCCGACCGGGATCGGCGAGACGCGCGAGGCCAAGCTGGCCGCCTACCGGCTGGCGCGCGACCAGATCCGGGCGAAGATGATCGACAGGTTCGGCCCGCCCATCGAGGCCTGACGCTTGCAGGTGGCAAGCTGCGCTTCAAGGCCCGCGCCCTCGGGGCGACAAAGCCCGGCAGCCCGCCACCGTGCCGCGCGATCATTTGATCGGCGGTCACGCTTTCGCCGGCCGGTGCCGGGGCGTATTGGGTGGAAAACGGCAAAGGCAATCGTGATGAGCACGGCCGGCGGCACCCAAGAACTACGTCCGGCGCGCCGGTTCCGCTGGCGCGCGATCCTGCGCAGGGCCTTCGCGCGGCGGGGCGAGGCGGGCCTTCTGGCGGCCTCGCTGGTGGTTGGCGCGCTGGCCGGCGCGGTGGTTGCGGTCATGTCGCTGATCTCGCACGAGCTTCACAGCCTGCTCTTCGACATCCGCAGCTTCGAATGGCTGAGCATGAACCGCATCCACCGGCCACAGGCGATCCTTCTGGCGCCGATCACCGGCGGGTTGATCCTCGGCCTGCTCATGCGCCTTCGCGGCCGCAGGCGCGGCCAGATCGTCGACCCGATCGAAGCGAACGCGCTTTATGGCGGGCGGATGTCGGTGCGGGATTCCCTGTGGCTGGTCCTGCAGAACCTCGTCTCGAACGGCTTCGGGGCATCGGTCGGGCTCGAGGCGGGCTATACCCAGCTTTCCTCGAGCTTCGCCTCGGCCATCGCCGCCCGGCTGAACCTGCGCCGCGAAGATGTGCGCACGCTCGTCGGCTGTGGCGCGGCGGGGGCGATCGCGGCGGCCTTCCATGCGCCGCTGACCGGCGCGTTCTATGCCTTCGAACTCATCATCGGCACCTACAGCATCGTCAAGCTCGGGCCGGTCATGGTGTCGGCCATCACCGCCACCGCACTGTCCCACGGGGTGCCGGACGCCGCGACCTTCGTCGTCGCCAGCGGGCCGGGCCAGCTTTCGGCCATCGACTTCGTGCCGGCGATCCTCCTGGGCATTCTCTGTGCGGGCCTCGGCATCGGCTTCATGCGGACTGTCGCGGCGATCGAGGCCGGCATCGGCCATTCGCCCATCCCGCAGCCGCTGCGCCCGGCCATCGGCGGCCTTCTGGTCGGCGCGCTGGCGCTGATCTCGCCGCAGATCCTGGCCGCCGGGCACGGGGCGCTGCACATCAATCTGGAACACGAGGCACCGCTTGCGGTCGTGGCGCTGGTCCTTGTGCTCAAGGCCTGCGCCTCGGCGGTCTCGATCGGGTTCGGGTTCCGTGGCGGCCTGTTCTTCGCCTCGCTCCTTCTGGGGGCGCTGGTCGGCAAGCTTGCCGCCTATCCGGTCGATCTCCTCGTGCCCGGCGGGCTCGGGCCGTCGTCGATGGCGGTGATCGGCATGGCGACGATGGCCGCGACCCTGATCGGCGGACCCTTGACCATGACATTCCTTGCCCTTGAACTGACCGGCGAGTTTCCGATCACCGTGCTTGTCCTTGCCGGGGCGATCGCGGCTTCGTTCGTGTCGCGCCGCACCTTCGGCTATTCCTTCGCCACCTGGCGCTTCCATGTGCGCGGCGAGAACATCCGCAGCGCCCATGACGTGGGCTGGATGCGCAACCTGACCGCCGGCGCACTGATGCGCCAGGATGTGCGCACCGCCCCGCTGGCCGCGACAGCGGACGAGTTCCGCGCGGATTTCCCGCTCGGCTCGGCGAAATGGGTGGTCGTGGTGGGTGGCGGCGCGCACTACGCGGGTATTGCCGATGTGGCCGAGGTCCATGCCGATGCGGGCGAGGCCGCGCCCCGGACCATGTTGGCCGATTTCCTGCGCTGCCGGGGTGAGGTGCTTCTGCCGTCGATGAACGTGCGCGAGGCCTCGCAGATGTTCGAGCGCGCCGACAGCGAGATCCTCGCCGTGGTCGCGGACATGGAGGGGCGGAAGGTGATCGGGCAGTTGAGCGAATCCCACGCGCTGAAACGCTACAGCGAGGAGCTGGACCGCCGCCGCCGCGACGTGCTGGGCGAGTTCGGCTGACCGGCGCCGGTCCGGCACGCGCCCGTCGCAAAACGGTGCCGGAGGGTCTTGGACGGAATGGAACCGGGCGCCGACACCGGCTATTCACACGCGCCGGACCAGCCGAGGAGGGGACGATGACCCGCGCGACGATCGAGGCCTATTACGCCGCCTTCAACCGCGGCGAC
>JAFEFU010000016.1 GCA_018240425.1 Pseudomonadota bacterium
CCTAGATTCGGAGCCCAGCCTTTCGGCTGTTCGGTGCGGTCGGCACGAGGAACCCGGTTGGCCCTGTTGCCACCGTCTTTCCTGAGTTCATCGCCCGCGACGGTCAGGAGCGCGCGGACGGGGGCCGTCAAGGAGACAAGCGCAGGGTTGGTGCGGCCCGCAGGCGCAGCCGAGGACACGGCCCTGCGCGCCTTGACGGCACATGGCCGCGGGCTACAGTCGCGAGCAAGGTGATGGAGTCAGGAAAGACGGCTGAACAAGGCAACGGCCATCCTTGTGTGCCGACCGCACGGCAAGCGAAGCGCGCAGGCCCGGATCTGGAAGCCGGGCCGGAGGCGTCAGTCGAGCAGCGCGAGGGAACGATGGAAGCCCGATAGGGGCGAGACGCCGAAGGCGGCTCGATGCGCAGCACGACAGCGCGACCGGCCATCTCCCAGTTGGCCGGGGACGCCCTGACTTCAATGCTCGATGAAAACCACGCCCAGGACGAACTTTATGCACAAGGCATAGAGGGAGTTGGCTCTGCTGTTGAAACTGCGGTTGGTTTCTGGCCGATCCGGCGCAGCCGGTTCGGCGGTCTTCGAGGGGCGCCAAGCATCGCGCGGCGGGGATAGCCCGCAGGGCTTTCCCCTGGAGGCAAGCGAAGCGCGTAGCGCCGCAGGCGCGAAGGCATCGGCATCGGACGCAGCAAAAGAAAAAGGCGCGTCGTCCTCTCGGGCGACGCGCCAGGTTGCCAACGCGCGATCAGTTCGCCGCCGGCGACACCATCGCTTCAAGCTGCTCGATGACGCCCGGCTCGACGAAGACGCAAGGCTGGTTAGCCTCGATCGGGACGTTGAACATCTTGGAGAACACGTGACGCTTCAGGTGCGCCAGCCGGCCCGTTCGATAAGCCTGCTCGGGCTTCACGCTGCCATTCGGCGAGCCGCTGCGCTGCGGGTCGCATTCGACCAGCGCGACGAAATCATCGTCGGCCAGCTTCTGGTGTTCGGCGCACAGACCCCAGCCTGTCGTCGTGTGGCGCTCCATGCTCGCGCGCAGGCGCTTGTCGAGCAGGATGGCGCCGGTGTCGAAGGCCACGCCGCAGACCAGGCAGACGTGTTGTTCCATCGAAACGTGTGATTTGTCGTTCATGACGATCTCCGGTTGCTCGGGCGGAATTGCCCGGAACCGTCGTCAGCACGGCGCAGTGCAAGCAGTCAGGGGTCGCAGACGGCCGCCAGGACGCAAGCGCGCAAGGCGCGCGCCGCCCTTGACGGCGAGAACGCCGTGATACGGTGAAGGAGACAGCAAGGCCGCCTACCGACCTCCATCGAAGGCACGGACAGGCAAGCGCAGCGCGCAGGCCCCAAGGGCCGGAGGCGTCAGGGATGCGGTAGGCTGGCGAAGCCAGTCCCTTTAGGGATGAGCGGAAAGCGAACCTGGAGAAGCCCGGCCCGCGACGCGGGGACGCACAGAAACATGGCGCCCCGAATTACTTACGGTGCAGGGCTCGTTGCATGCGGGAACAAACCGTACCGACCATGATGAGGGTTCTTACCGAACATCAGTGATTGCTCGCGTTTCATGATCGAATCAGGCGGGTCGGTGTTCTCGACCACGATGACCTGTGTGTCGTTGGGCAATGCTTCAAGGTAGGCGTAGAACTTCTCCTGAAGGTCCGTGCCGGTCAAATCATCTTCTGTTCCATCGGGTTCTCGATACGCAAGCAAGGGAGAGTCGAGAACGACAAATCCTGTGTGCGGCGTCTGACGCGCGCGGCAGAAGGCGAACAACCCGAGAGTGAATGCCGCATGTGTAATGGCACGAAGGCCCTTGCCGAACGCGCTGCGAGACTTCCCCGCAATGACAAGATCGCGCGTTTTGGAGTCGAAGTACACATCTCCGGCCTCGGGGAAATGCCAGCCCGTCAGGATGCTCTCGACAGTCTTGGCAAAGCCATGAGCTACGGTAGTGGGGATGTCAGCGTTGGTGAGAGTTCCGGCCTTCTCATCGTCGGCGCCCTTCTCAAGATCGGCGCGGCGTCGTTCCATATCTTGCACCGTGGCATAGAGTCCCAGCGCCTCGCGCACCTCGGCGCGCTTGTCGGCAAAATCGGAATAGGATTTTCGAAGGGTTGAAAGCTTTGGTGCGATCAGCTCTTCAACCGCCGAAGAGATTGATGCCAGTTCTTGGACTACGTTGGGCATCTTGCGGTCAAAGTTGCCGCTCTCGCGTTCAAGGCTATGCACAGTCGCTGCAAGCTCAGCGCGCAAGACCTCGATTTTGTAAATCTCCTGTCGTGCTGCCTGAACAACGGCGTCAATGTCTCCATTGCATTCAGCGTCGGTGCGGTGATGTGTGGGCTCCGCACCGCAGAGGGGGCAGTACCCGGAGCCCAGTACGTTGAATAAGGTTCCGCCTTCCTCGATAGCGCGCAGCCGTTCGATATCGGATGCGTAGTGCTTATCGAGAAGGCTGAACCGCTCAAGCATCGCCCCGACCTCTGCACGTCGCTCACGGCTTTCTTCCAGCTTCTTGCGCAGTTCGCGCCGCTTCCCAGCGGCCTCCTGAAATTCGGCTTCAGTGGTATTTACCTGGACTGCCTGCTGACGGAGCGAGGCATCAATCTTCTCTAGCTGCTCCTCCAACTCCTTCGGACTCTTGGTCAATTCCTTGAGCCGCTCACGGTAATCGTCGAGCAGTTGGTCAAGAAGTTTCAGTTGCGCCTCACGCGACAGTTCCTCTGGCTCACGCTTATTGCTGGCGACCAGCGCAGAGTCATCCGTGCCAGTCAAAAGCAACTTGAACGTTGCGAGATTCGGCGTGTTGGCGATGGGATTGCCGTCAAAGAGCGGTGAGCTTTGTTGTGTGATCTCCGTCTCGTTGACGATCATCAGGCGCGCAATATTGCGAAAGCTCAGGCTGTTGGTTTCGTTCTTGGAGTTCCTGCGGACACGCTTGCCACCAAGGCCGCACAAGCCCAACAAGAACGAAGACAGGTTTTCGTCATTCTTGTCGCTGTGCTGTTCATCAAGCTGCTTGTACCGAACATCGGCCGCAGGTGGCGTCTGATGTAAGTCTTCGTAGAGTCGAAATCCACCACCGTCCATGCTGCGCCAGAGCGTGAAGGCCTTCCCGTCCAGCGTCTCAAGACCCAGAAGAATGAGGTCGTAACCGACACGCTCAGGAATGTCGCGCAAGGGCGGCTTGCCGCCGAGCATGAAGTCGATGGCTTCGACGATGAAAGATTTTCCAGTGTTCGATGCGCCATATATGACATTCAGACCGGGGCCGAAAGTCACGGTTGCGGGCGGCTTCTGCGGGCCGAAAAAGCCGAGAAATCGCAAGCGGATGCCGGGAGTAGCGGCCGTCATGCTTTTTCGCCCCCCAAGCTCCGCTCGACCTGTTGGAATTCCTCGACCCACTTGTCAAAGAAGCGGCGCATGACACCCTTGAATTGTTCGTCAGTGAGGCCGCCGAGGGTTTCGACAAGCCAGGTGGCTCGATCCTTCAGGGCCAACAGATAGCTCGACGAAACTGACGAAAGGAACGTTTCAGCGCTTTCGCCCGCACCATATTTAATGCCATCGGGTGTGACTTCGCGCTCTACGAGATCTCGGGTCATCATGAGAAGTAGCGATTGCTCGACCAGCTTGCGGCGCACCAGCAATTCAGCCGAGTGCATCGGCGTCGGTGGATGCAAATTGTCCGGGCCGTTGATATCGCCTGTGTGGACAAGAAGGTAGTCAAGGGCGACAAGTCGCTGAAGGTCGTAGGTCTGCGGAAAGGCGGCTGCCAGAATTGACACCGCGCGGATACCGGCCTCAAGCGGCCCATTGAATGTGATCGGCTTGCGTTCCAGGCTCATGATCGTGTCCACCGCAGGCGATCCTCATTCGCGAGTTGATGGCAGATTCCATCTCTATCTTTGGGGTTCGTACAGGTGATGAGGGCGTTCGCCGTGATTTGCATATCGCGAGCAGCCTTGGTGACGGCACAGACCTTTTCGTAGCCATCAGCATGGTTCGCGTCGTGCGTGTCGATGACGCCGCCGTGGATGTCATCGAGCAAGGATTCAAAGGTGCCAGGCGGCACACTATCGCGGGCAAAGACGCGCAGCGACTCCGCCTCATAGAACGCTTCGCGCTGGCGACGGAAATGATCCTTGAGCTTTGGTACGGACAGGGCCGAGGGATGGGTCACGATCGACCCCGTGTGCTCGCCATATGCGCCGAGCAATTGCGTCACATAACGGCTCTCGGTGGCGGCGACTTCCTGGGGCGGCTTTTCGGAAGCAGGCCGCGCTGGTAACCCACCGCCAAAGCGCGCTGTATGAACCGGCGTGGCGCGGTGATCGTCAACAAGTTGGAGCGCTGTCTTGGCGTCGAAGATAGAGAAGTCGAAGGCATCCACATAGGCGCGGAGCGTTGCATCGAGCGGCACCGCTTGTGTGCCCGTGATCTCGTCCTTTACGTGCTTGTCCCAGTTGGCAATCAGCTCTTCGCGCAGCTTCGCAGCGTTCGCCAACAGGCGACTGAGCGATGTGCCCGCGCCTCGGGGGGCAACAAAGTAGTAATGACGGGGTGCGGCGTACTCACCGCTGTACGAGTACCAGATGACCTTGCCGAACTCAACCCAGACATCGCCGGGCCTAAGGGCGTGGTCATAGTGCTTGCACTGGTAGTTATCCCATACACCCTTGAGGCGCTTGTCGTCGGCGAATCCGGCAATGTCAATTCCCATGTCGCCAGCACCCGAGAAGCGTTGGACATGTTTGTACTTCGCCGGGAGACAGTAGTAGGCCCACTCTTCGACGAAGCCTTCCCACTCGTCTGGCGAGTAGGTCAACAGCCTTTGCTGTGGTGGAATGACGGGACCGTTCGCCACCTGCGCTGCGGTGACCGCGGTCGTGGGACTCGACGGCTTGTTGATGTTTTTCCAACTCGCCGTCATAACGCACCTTCTCCTTGGCCATCATGAGGACGGAAGTACGGGTTCTTGTGTATCTGCGCCGCCTGGACTTTTTTCGTGAAGAACTCTGCGAGGTCGTCCTGTTGTTCGAGTAGATGCACCAGCTCTTGCAGAGTCGAAAGAATCAAGACCTTGTGTTGCAGGAACTCACGTACCGTGTGAAACGCGGGATCGGTGTAGTCACTGGCAGAGATGAAAATGCCTCGAACCTCTGCGCGCGACATGAGACGAACAAGATGCTCTGATATCTCGGGTTTTCCCACCGGGTTGCGATACCACTTCATTTCAACGAAGTACAAGGTGCTACCAAGCTCAATCACGCCGTCGATCTGCTCAACGATCCCCTCCCCAGCATTGCCGACCAAATGGAAGGCTTTGTGAATGAGAACGCCATAGGCTTGGAAGAGATTGTTGAGAGCGGTCTCCAGCATCTTGCCGCGTTCCTGTGCCGTCGCTGAAGTACCAAACAGCGCATACAAACCCTGCTTGGCATTCTCGATCCTGGAAGTGCGCTCGCGCTTCTCCGCAGCGATTCGCTGCGTCTCAGCGAGGCGCGCTCGCCGTTCTTCTTCACGAGCGTTGTTCATTCGTGTGAAGGCATCCTTCTGATTGACGACTTCACGGATGCTGGCGACAAGGCCCTTGGCCTTGAGCTGATCGTCGGGCCAGCACGAATCGAAGTTTGCAAAGTCCACGACACGCCGCAGCACCTCACGTCGCTCGCGAAGAGCGGCTTCCCCCTTCGCGTTGAGGCGCTCCAGCACGGTGCGCACCATTTGGTACTTGTTGACGTCCTTTGGCGCGCTTCTCAAATGAGCGGCTATGTCCGCAGTCGTGGTGTCAGACACACCTGCGCCACGAAAGAAGACAAGCACATCTTGTTTGGATCGGTTGAGCAATGGGACAACATCCACCAGGAGATTGAACAGCTCCGGCGGATAGTGGAACGTGATGTCTGTAGCGGCATCGGTCACGCGATGCTCTCCTTACAAACACACCCACCACCGTGAGATAAGGTTTTGTTCTCCCCCGTCATAAGTCCTTTCCTATGCAGTCTTCACCTGCTTGTGGGCCTTATGGCCGCGAACGACCGGACCAGTAGGGAGCGCTCTGATGGCTAGCCCCGACTCAGCTTCCGCCAGTTCAAGGTCGGATTGCACTTGCAGGCTCATCCAGAATTGCGGGGTGTCCCCGAACCAGTGGGCAAGCCGCAACGCTGAATCGCCAGTAATCCCTCGCTTGCCATTGATGATCTGAGTAATCCTATTGGCGGGGACGCTAAGCTGGCGCGCCAACTCAGTCGGTGACACGCCAATGGCTTCCAGCCTTTGTGCGAGAACTTCACCCGGTTGATGGACTGCCGCAGTCATATTGACCTCAAAATGAACAGGCTATCGCCCCCTCGCTTCCCGTGATTCATCAGCGTTGGCGCGAGAGAATTGACGATGTACGTCAATCGTACATTACTTTTGCTTACTTGGGGCAACGCATGCGGTTCGGCAAGGGCCGGAGGCGTCAGGAATCAAGGCGAATGGCCGTGACTCGGCACGAGGCTCGGACGCAACCAGCGAAGCCCGACGGAGGAACGCGAGGACGCTCAGCTATGGCTTGCGTTCTTTGTGGGAAAGTGCCGCGCGAGATTCGAGCAAAAGCCGCGTGCTCTCCAGCTTTTGCTGCAGCAGCTCGGCATCCGGTAGCACCATGCGGTAGTTCGCCGCCATCACCTTGGTGGGCAAGCCCTCCAGCGCGTACCTTGCCAGCGCATGGCCTTTGTCGGCGCACAGGATCAGGCCCACGGGCGGGTTCTCCTCGGGGTAGGCCCAGTGCTCCTTGGCGTAGTTGCAGTACATGTGCATCTGGCCCACGTCCGCATGGCTCAGGCTGCCCAGCTTCAGGTCGACGATGACCAGGCAGCGCAGCCGGCGATGGAACAGCAGCAAGTCCACCCGATACCAGGTCTGGTCGATACGCAACCGGCGCTGCCGCCCGATGAAGGTGAATCCCTCTCCCAGCTCCAGCAGGAAGTCTTCCAGCCGCCGGATCAAGGCGTCTTCCAGATCGGATTCCGAATACTCGTCCTTGAGGTCGAGGAACTCCAGCACATACGGGTCTTTGATGGCATCGCCGGGCGCGACGGAATCCTCGGGCTTGGCCACCGCGCCCTTGGCCAGCATCGCCGCCTTGTTTTTCGACAGCGCCGTGCGCTCGTAGAACTGGCTGCCGATCTGCCGATCCAATTGGCGCACGCTCCATCCGCCGCGCAGGGCCTCAGCTTCATAGAACTGGCGCGCATGCTCGTCCTTGACCGACAGCAGCCGCACGTAGGCCGACCAAGGCAGCGTGAAGACCTGTGCCAGCTCGTCAAGCCGCCACGGCCGCATGGGCTTCGGGGAAGATTTGCCAGACACTGTCTGGCGAATTGGCCGGGTCAGAAAGAACGATCGCATCTGCTGCAGGTTCTGGCGACTGAACCCGCGGCCGAACTGCCGTGTGAGGTCGCTGGACAGTCGCTCCATCAACTGCTCACCATAACCCGCACGCCGCTTGCCCTGTTGCTCAGCCTCCACGATGCGGCGACCAATCTCCCAATAGCTCGCCGTCATCAGTGCATTGACGCTGCGCGCCGCCGCCTGGCGCGCAGCGTCAAGCAGATCCACGATGCCGCTGTGGATGCCGGCGTAGCCGGCAGGCAAAGCAGCGGGTGCGGCTAGCACCGCCGCATGCGTCTTCCTGGTCATGCTGCTACCTCTGCGGGACGTTGCGCCTCAGTAATCGTCTTGCGCCGGTTCGCCACCAGTTCGGCGGCCTTTCGCACGGGATCATCCTCGGTATGGACGTAGCGCATGAACATCGCCACGGTCTTGTGCGCCGTCAGCGCCATGCCGACCTTGACCGGGATGCCCGAGTTGGCAATGTCGGTCGCCGAGCGGTGGCGGATACCGTGCGTGCCGACGTGCGTGGCGCCCGCCGCCTTGAGGGCGCGGCTCCAGCCGTTGTAATACTCGCCCGTGGTCAGATGCTTGCCCGGATGGCTCGGGGACGGGAGCACGTAGGGAATGCCTTCCGGCCGCGGCGCCGTCGCGAGCAGCCGATAGGCTACCTCGCTCATGGGCTTGGACATGCCGCCGGTCTTGCTGTCGGGCCAGATCACACGGCGGTTGTCCAGGTCCACCCAATCCCATTGGAGCGTCACGATTTCGGAGCGGCGGCCGGCGAACTCGAATTGCAGGCGGATCGCCAGCGGGATGACGTAGTTCTCCAGGCCCTCGGCCTCGATGTGCTCCAGTCGCCGAAACAGCTTGCCCATGTCCTCGTCGCTGATGAGGTGCGTGGCCTTGCCGTTGGGGTACATCGGGACGTGGCGGCAGGGGTTGGTGCCGTCCGGCCGGTGGCCCCACACCTCGGCCAGGTTGAACATCTTGCGCATCACGCTGAAAGCACGGTTGGCCTCGGCGGGCTTGTGGGCCATCTTCTTCATCGCTGTGGCCACGTCCGGCCGCTTCACGTCCTGCACCTTCAAACGGCCCAGCATCGGAACGATGCAACGGTCGATGACGGCCTGATACCCGCGCTGGGTGCTGGGCTTGTTGCGCTGTTTGGAGTAGTCCTCCATGAACTTGGTGCACAGCTCCTTGACCGTGGGGGCTGAACGGGCGGCGGCCTTGGCCGCGCTGGGGTCGCCGCCTCGGCGAACCTCGGCCAGCCATTCCTGGGCCAGCGAGCGCGCCTGTTCGACCGTCAGTTCTCCATACAAGCCCAGGGCGGGCTTGCGTCGCTCGCCAGCGTTCGTGCGGTACTGGAGCATGAACACCTTGCGGCCCGCTGGTGTAATCTTGCACAGGAAGCCGGGCACCAGCGTGTCCCGGAGTTCGACGGCCTGCGCCTGGGGTTGTGCCGCATCGACTGCGGACTTGGTGAGTTTGATTTTCGCCATGATGACTCCTCGGAAAAGACCCGATTCCCAGGAGCCTTGTAGGGGCCAGCAGAGGGGAAGCCAGGTCAGGTTTCGGAAAGCACCGGCATATGTTGAACTCGCCTAAGTTATTGATAAACCTGCTGTATCGGGCTTCGGC
>JAFEFU010000017.1 GCA_018240425.1 Pseudomonadota bacterium
GAACAAGGTTCGCGCCCATCGCGTCCTTGTTGTGATCCGGCCGGCGGGGGACGGGCGGGCTGCACCGCTTGCGGTCGCAACGCAGTGGAGAGCCGGGAGGCGAAAAGAATTTGGCCCGCGAGGAATCTGCGCAGCAGAGGGGAAATTGTTTTCGCCGGACGGTTGCAGCCATGAAGCCCGAGGCGCAGCCGCGCCACCGCCAGGATTCACAACAACACAAGGACGCCTTGGGCCGAACCGCATCGAAAGGAGACAGGCCGGCTCGGCATCCCCGAACGAAGGCTGCACCGGCTCGCCCACTGACGTAGGCCAGGTCAACCACCCGACGACAAGCGAGAACGCCCCTGCCGCACCTTGCGGCGCCGGTCTTCGGGCGTGGCGCAGAAGCTCCATAGCGATGCCGGGCGGGATGTCCGTGAACCGTCCTTCGTGACGTGATGGGCGAGAACCGCCAGCGTTGAGGACGGCACGTATTCGCACAACTTGCCGCAGCAAGCCACGGCGCACCCACCGAGCACTGCACATGCGGCGGGACGCTGGCCGGGCCGATCCGGCGCAGCCGGTTCGACGGTATCGAGGGGCGCCAAGCCCGCGCGGCGGGGATAGCCCGTAGGGCTTTCCCCTGGAGGCAAGCACAGCGCGCAGCGCCGCAGGCGCGAAGGCGTGAGGGATCAAAGCCGAATGGCCGTGACAGCGAAGTCGGCACGGGGCGCAGCCCGAGAGCCCGGCGGCGCTATGCGCCGACACGCCCAGGCCGTTCTATATTCTGAGAAGGGAACGCAGAACACCATGACCATCCAGCTCCGACACGAAACCCCGGACGACATCGCGGCCATCGAGGCCGTGACCATTGCCGCCTTCGCCAATGCACCACACACCAGCCACACGGAGCAATTCATCGTGCGTGCATTGCGCGACGCTAACGAATTGGCGCTTTCCATCGTGGCCGAAGAACATGGCCAGGTCATCGGCCACGTCGCACTGTCGCCCGTGGCCATCACCGACGGCCACCGCCACAAGGCCAAAGGCTGGTACGGCCTGGGGCCGATCTCCGTGCTACCGCAAAAGCAAGGACAAGGCATCGGCGCGGGCCTGATGGAACAGGCGCTGGCCGAACTGCGGGACATGCAGGCCGCAGGCTGCGTGCTCTTGGGAGAACCCACGTACTACGCGCGCTTTGGCTTTCAGGCCCATGCGGGCCTGCAACTGCCGGGCGTGCCGCCCGGTTATTTCATGGCACTGGCCTTCCACGGGCCAATGCCCGAAGGCATCGCGCAGTACAGCGATGCCTTCAACGCCGCCGCCTGAGTGCCAACGAAGGCGGCGGCGTGGTGTTCTTGATGGGCTGTTCGGATTCAACACCGGGCGCGGCCACTGCCGTGCCCGGATTTTTGAATCCACCGGCCCCAGCGCGAAACGCTGGGGCCGGTGCTGGCGTCATTCCTTGGTTTCGATGATCCACCACACGGCGCGCTGCAAGGCGCGGCCCGTGATGGGGTGAATGTCGGTGAGGTCGGCATGGGCCGTCCAACCCGAGGGCGGGCGGTAGCCGCGCACGTCGCCATCGCCGTGCCAGCGGCGGGCGCGCACCGTGCCGGGAGCGTAGATCGCCGCCATGCGCGGGTGGCTGGTGGTGGTGCGGGTCATGGGAATTTCTCCTTGCAGCGAAGCGCCCCGGTTTAGGCCGGGGCGCTTGCCTTCGGCACGGGTCAAGCGGCCAACGCTTCGGCGGGTTCACCCGCCACGGTGGTGACTGCCTCCGCACCGTCCTGCGAGCCTTGCTCGGGCACGCCATCCATCTTGAAAATGACGGGCATCCAACCCTTGCCGTTCACCAGCCGCTCGGCCTCGCGGGCAATGTCGGCCTTCTTGAGCTTCGCCAGCCGGTTGACGCTCTCGGGCGCGAATTCGCCCACGGCTTGCAGAACGGCCGCCTTCGGGACATGCTTGAAATAGCCTTCCGCAGTCGGTTGCCACCACGCGGCCATGTCGAGGCCCACGGCCTGCGCCAGTTCTTCGCCCGGCTGCTGCGCCGTGGCGCGCAGCGTCACCACATCCACCGTGGATGCCACGCACACGGCCAGTAGCTTGACCAACTCGCCTTGCCCCATCGCCAGCAGCGCGGCGAACAGTGCGGCGCTGTCCTCGGGCAACTTGCCGCCCCACGTCTGCTGCGATTCGCGGAGCGCTACGGCGGCGGGAGACTCGGGCCAGTCCGGTGCCATGCCTTCCAGCCGGTCTTGAATTTTCAGGCTCACGCCCAGCGGCATATCGTGGCCGTAGTAGCGGCCCTGAAAGACGGTCTGCACCATGCCATGCACCAGCACGGCCAGCGCCACCTGTGGATGCTGGGCTACCTCGATTTGCAGCGCCGCCGTGCGGTGCGCGCTCAGGCGTTGGGCCAGCCGGTCGGAAATCGCTGCGGCCTTGGGCTGCACGTCTTCCTCGCCTTCGTCATCGTTCGCGGCGTCCGGGTCGCTAAAGCCTTGGCGCAACTTCTCCAGCGTGCGAAGGGCTTTCGCCTCGGCCTCGCGCAGCAGCCCTCGATGAATCACGGCCTCGCCGTTGCGGTCGATGGTGACGATGGCACCGGCTGCGGCCTTCACATTCGCGCCGTATCCCTGCAAGCCTTCTTCCAGTGCCTGCAACTGCTCGCTCAGGGCTTCGCCTTCCTCCTGCAAGGCATCGGCCTTGTCCTCGTCGTCGGCGTCCATCGCGGCATCCACCGCTTCGGCCACCTCCTGCATCTTGGCTTGCAGCTTCTCGATGCGCTGCGCTTCGCGCTTGTTGGGTTCGCGCCGCTCCCTCGGGGCGCGCTGGAAGGCGTGCAGGTCGGCATGGGTCATGCCCGGCGTGGCATCGGCCCAAGCCCAGCCCTCGGCCTTCACCTCGGCGGCGATGCCGGTCAGCTTGTCTTGCGCCAGCCGTTCCAGCAGTGCGGCGTCGGTCAGATACACGCCCGCATCTCCTTCCGCGAACAGGTCACGCCGGATACCACCGCCCGCCTGCTCGTAGGCGTCCAACCCAACGAAGCGCACCAGCGGATGCCGGTAGGCGTCAATCTCGCGCTCGGTCAGACGCTCGCGCAAGTGCGAGGGGTGACGCTGCCACTGTGGGGCGTCGTAGTAGGCGGCTTCCTGTGCCGCGTGGTCATCCGTCCCGGCCAGGGCCATCAGTTGGTCAAGGCTCACGGCATCGGCGCGATAGTCCTCCATCAGGCGCGGCGAGACATTCGCCAGCTTCAAGCGGCGCTGCACCACCAGCGGCGTGACGGAGAAATCCGCTGCAATGTCCTCGATGGGACGGCCTTCGGCCACCAGCGCGGCGAACGCCTCGAACTGGTCAGCCGGGTGCATGGCTTCACGCTGCACGTTCTCGGTGAGACTGGCAGTGCGGGCCGTGCCATCGGCCACTTGCAGGCAAGGCACCTGCCAATCCTTGGCGATGCGGTGTTTCTTCGCCAGCAGCTTCAAAGCTGCGAGGCGACGGCCACCGGCCACCACCTCGTATTGCAGGCCATCGGCGGCGGGAATCACGATCAGGTTTTGCAGCAGGCCCACGCGCTGGATGGATGCGGCCAGTTCAGGGATGGACATGCGCGGGGTCTTGCGCACGTTGCGGCCCGTGGGGCGCAGCACCAGACGCGACAGCGGCACCAGGATCATGTGCTTGCTCGGGTCGGCGGCTTGCAGCACGTTCGCGGCGCTGTTGGCTGCGGTCTGGACGGCGCGGGCTTCGGTGGTGGTGGTAACGGCGTTCATGGTGAATCTCCAAACAAGTGAAACAAGGGAATGGAGGGGAAACCGCCCCTCCGGCGGGAAAAGCGCCAGAGGGGGTCAGGCTTTGAGAGCACGCATGCCATCGGCCAGCAGCCACAGGGCGCGGTTCAGGCGAATGTCCGAATCAATGCCCTGCACGGGGCGGGTCTGCTGGCGGCGTCCGTTGGTGCTGCGCCCGGACAGGCCGCCCTTGGTCAAGTTCTCCTGCGTGCGGTTGAACACGCTCCACAGGTCGGGGCGGCGGTCGTCGAAGCGGCGCGGCATCAGGATTTGTGATTCCGAGATCGGTGCGGGCTTGGTCGGGTCGTCGTACTTGAGGGCCAGCGCGGCGCGGGCGAACACTTCCGATTCACCGGCGTCCAGCGTGATGGCCTGCATGGATTCGCGCGATTCCTGCGCATGCACGAAGCCACCCAGCACCTGATAGGCTCCCTCGATGACATGCCCGGCTACGTC
>JAFEFU010000018.1 GCA_018240425.1 Pseudomonadota bacterium
GCGCTGGCGGTCGAGGCGATGCCCCGGTGCTGGATCGCGAACATGATGAGCATCAGGATCGCGCCGATGATGAAGGTCGAGTTGAAGTAGAGCGTGAAGTCATGGCCGTTGAAGGCGGGGATGGCGATGTGGAACGCCTCCCATGTGCGGATCGCCGGGGTCAGCGCCGCCACGCCGTCCGCGGTCGCCACCGCCTGGATCGCCGCGTCGGGCGCGGTGCCCGCGTGGGCGGCGATATAGTCCACGACCGATTGCGTCGTGGCCGTATAGTTGGCGATGTTGGCCTGCACCCAGTCAAGCACCGGCTGGCTGTCGGCGGCCGGGATCGGGAAAAGGGCGTTCAGGATGTAGCCGCCCGCAATGGCGCAGCCCAGCGACAGGACCGGCGACCAGGCGAACCAGTTGCACCAGACCGAGAGGGGCGCGATCAGCTTGGAATAGCGCACCCAGGCGGTTGCGCCATAGATCGAGGCGCCGCCCGACTTGTTGCCGAACATGCCGGCGATCTCGGCGTAGGTGAAGGACTGCAGGAAGCCCATGATCATCGAGATGATCCAGACCGCGAAGGCCAGCTTGCCGGTGGTGCCGGCAATCCCGCCGATCGAGAAGAGGACAAGTGGCGGCACCCCCGCCGCGACCCAGAACGCCCCCTTCCAGTCGAGTGCCCGGACGAGTTCGCCGGAGCCCTTTTCAGATGCCATTCTCATTCCCTCCAATGTTGAACCGGCCGACCCCTTGAAGGATCGGCGGTCCCGCAGCCCGCGGCTCTCCCTGCCGGATACTGCGGTTGTTCTGTCTTGGCCTGCCCTTGGGCAGGCTGATCTTGCGGGAGGGTTGATGTGATCTTCCGCGACCTGTCCGCCCCCCGCCGTAGGTCGCGAGGTTAACTTGTCGCAGTCAGAGCGATCTGCAAAGCGATTTTTTGCACGTCAAGAATATTTTTTTCCTTGTCGCCATTGACGGCCGGTGATTCACCCCTATGGGCCGCCGCCCGGTCCGGCCCGTGCCGCCGCTTCGCGATGATCGTGCAGGGCGGCGCGGACGCGCGCCCATTTGTAGGCGTCGAGGATGGCCATCGCCCAGACGAAGAGGCCGCCCGCGAACTTGCCGACGACCGAGACGTCGGGCGCCGCGGTCTTCAGGGTGAAGCCGCCGAGAAGCAGGATGAAGAAGACAAAGACCAGCGCCCGCACCGGCTGGCGGTTCAGAAGCTGCCCCGATCCGGGCAGGACGATCGCCGCGCCAAGGACCAGCGCCGGCGGCAGTGGGCGGCCCGAGATCATGCTGCGGATCATGCCGCGCCCCTCGTCGCCGCCGCGTCGTCCTCGATCCGGCGGGCAAGCAGCGCGAGGCGACCCATGAGCACCCGGACGGTCTCGGCCGGGGCGGGCGTGCTGCCCAGTTCGCTGTCGCGAAACAGAAGATAGCGGGTGCGGTCGGCCTCTTCGGCCAGCCAGACAAGGCGCAGGCCCCTGGGCGAGATCACCATCTCCTTCAGGCGCTGCGCGGCAAAGAGCCCGGCAAGGTCGGCGACGATGGCCGCAGGCAGCGCCCGGGGCGCGTCGGTGCGCAGCACCGCCCCGGCCGGGAAACCGGCGGGAAGGGCGATGGCATGGTGGAGTTCGGCGAAGCGCGAAAAGACCTCGGTCCCGCTTGGCCGCATCATGATGTCGGTGGTGCCGGCGACCGGCATCGGCTCGGTCAGGGTCACCATCAGCCACAGGCACGGCAGCTTGCGGTAGCTCAGCGCATCGGGCAGGGCCTGGAGGTCGAAGCGGCGGCCCTCGTGGCGTCCGGCCAGCCGCGCGAACCCGTGCGGCGTCGGTCCGCTGGCGCAGTTGGCCAGCAAGGGCCGGCAGAGATCCAGATAGGCCCCGCGCCGCGCGCGCCGCGCTGCGAATGCACCTGGCCCCGAGAATGGAAGCTTCATCATCACCCCCTCGCGGTCGGAACGCGGGGCGGCGGTCGCCGCCCCGCATCTGGGCACCTGGCCCGCGTCAGTAGCCTTCGGGCCGCGGCCAGGGCATGGTGAACTGCGCCCCCCGGTTGACGAAGCGGTAGCGCCAGAAGTGGAACCACAGCGACACCACGATGTAGAAGCCGATCATCGCCACCAGCTGCGTCCCGTAGCCCAGGAACACGGCGAAATACGTCACCGAGCACAAGGCCAGCAGCGTGATCGCCGGCAGCGGGTGGAACGGGTGCTCATACCCGCGCTTGATGGTTGCCAACGGCCACTTCTTGCGGAACAGGATCACGTTCAGCGGCATGAACGTGTATTCCAGAAGCCCCGACAGGATCGAGAAGGTGATCACCTGATCGAGCGGCGCGCCAAGGGCGAAGATCAGCGCGATCGGCACCAGGAACACGATCGAGCGGTAGGGTGTGCGATAGACCGGGTGGACCGCCCCGAACCAGCCGGGCAGATAGCGGTCGCGCCCCATCGCGAACCAGGCCCGCGACGCATCGTTGATGCAGCCGTTGGCCGAAGCCAGCGTGGCGAACAGAGTCCCGATCCCCAGAAGCCAGACCAGCGCCTGAGACCCCGACAGCCGCGCCGTGTCGAACAGCGGCGCAACCGACCCGTTCACCCCGTCGCCCAGGAACTCCCAGGGCAGGGTGCCCGAGCAGACGTACCAGGTCAGCGTCGCCGCGATCAGGAGGGTCATGATCCCGGCGAGCGTCCCGAACGGCAGAGAGCGCGCGGGCGAGCGGACCTCTTCGGCGGCCTGGGTCGTGCCCTCGATGCCCAGATAGTACCACAGGCCGAAGTGCATCGCCGCGAGGACGCCGATCCAGCCGTAGGGAAGCGACGCCTGCCCGGCCAGCAGGTCGGCATGTTTCATGTCCCCTGCCCCGATCACGCCCGATGTCGACAGGAACAGGATGATGATCGCGGAAAAGGCGATGGCGGTGATGACCAGGTTGAAGGTCAGCGTCGCCAGCACCCCGCGATAGTTCAGCCAGGCCAGGAACATGATCGCCAGGATGATGAAGGGCCGCTGGTCGATGCCGCCCTGATGGCCGGTCATGCCCGCCACCTGGTCGATCAGGTAGCCGGCGGTGATCGCGTTCGCCGCCTCGAGCATCGTGTAGGCGAAGGTCAGGTAGAGGCCGACGTTGAAGGCCATCAGCGGGCCGATGATGTGCTTGGCCTGGGTATATTGCCCGCCGGCGGCGGCGACGGTCGATGTCACCTCCGAATCGATCATGGCCACGCAGCTGTAGAGGATCCCCGCGAACCAGCAGGCGATCAGCGCCGCATAGGCGCCGCCCTTGCCGACCGCGAAGTTCCAGCCCATGTATTCGCCCACAAGGACGATGCCCACACCAAGCGCCCAGACGTGCGCCGGCCCGAGGACGCGCAGCAGGCCGACCTTGGTGCCGTGCGGCCCCATTCCGTCGATGGCCTGCGATGTGATGTCCGTATCCGTCATCCCTGCCCCCCTTCGAGATGATGTTCCTCGGTCATGGCCTCGAGCTCGCCCTCGCGGGACGAGGTCAGGACCTCTTCCGAATAGGTGCTGTCGGTGCGGAGCCAGTCCGCCACCATCAGAAGTCCGAGGACCGCCGACAGGGCCCAGGCGCCGTATTCGAGGTATGTCCACATATCCATTGCCGGCCCCCTCACTTCTCGCCGAACTTTTCGGCGATGACTTCGCGGTATTCGGTTTCCGAGAACTTCAGCATCATCACGAAATAGCCGACGATCACGACGACCATGACGATCAGGTTCAGGTAGCTGAAGCTGTAGTCGAATCGCGCGGTGATGAGATCGGCCGCCGTCGCCGGCGTATAGCCGAGCGCCTCGTACTGGCCGGCCTGCACCGCGTTCTGGCCGAGGCTTTCCCAGGTGGGATTCTCGACGACGCCGGGCGTCTTGGCCGCGCCGGCCATGTGCATCCACAGGGGCAGGTAGAGCGCGCCGATCGACAGGATCAGAAGGACGATCACGTCGATCAGCTGGCTGACCTTGCCCTGGACGGGGGCGATGTATCTTGCCATGCCGTTCACCCCCTCGCCGCGCGGGCTTCATCAAGGAACTTGATGTCCAGCCCGTACATGAAGTCGCGGTCCTCGCGGTAATGGCGCAGCATCGCCATGATCGCGGCGGTGTTGAACAGAAGCACCACGGCTCCTGCCGCCAGAAGAAGCAGCCGCGCCCCTCCCGACGGGGCGAGATTCCAGGTGGCCAGCGCCACGAAGATCACTGCCAGCCACAGGCCGATCACGAACGCCCATGCGATCTGCACGTCGCGTCTGTGCATGGCCTCGATCCTTCGACCGAGTTCAGTCATGTCATGTCTCCCCTCCGCCCTTGGTATTCGGACCTGCGCGGGGCGCGGCGCGCTTTTTCATGTCCGGCATTTTATTTTGATGACAGGAAACGCCGGGTGCGACATTCTGTCAAGCATTCCGTTTGGCCACCCCGCGGCCTCGACGCGAAACCGCAAGGGAGTGCCATTTTTGCCTAGCAAGAAAAAAACATTCCTGCTAGTAGAAGACAGGAACCCGGGCCAGGCCGGGGACGACACGATCAGGAGGACATCATGTGCGGGATCGTCGGGCTGTTTCTGAAGGACAAGTCGCTGGAGCCGAAACTCGGCGCCATGCTGACCGAGATGCTGATAACCATGACGGACCGGGGGCCGGACAGCGCCGGTATCGCCATCTATGGCGGCGCGAACGACGGGCGGGCCAAGATCACCGTCCAGTCTGCGGCCCCCGACAAGGACTTTGCGCGCCTTGACCAGGATCTGAAGGACGCGATCGGCAAGCCCGTGCTGATGCTGGTGAAAAGCACCCATGCGGTGCTCGAGATTCCGGCCGACCAGGTCGAATCGGCACGCACCGCGCTGGCCCACCTGCGCCCCGACCTGAAGATCATGAGCGTCGGCGACAGTCTCGAGATCTACAAGGAGGTCGGCCTGCCCAAGGATGTCGCCTCGCGCTTCGACGTGTCGAAGATGCACGGCACCCACGGGATCGGACACACCCGGATGGCCACCGAGTCGGCGGTGACGACGATGGGCGCGCACCCCTTCTCGACCGGGCCTGACCAGTGCCTCGTCCACAACGGCTCGCTGTCGAATCACAACGGTCTGCGCCGCGAGCTGATCCGCGAGGGCATGACCTTCGAGACCCAGAACGACACCGAGGTCGCCGCCGCCTACGTCAGCCACAAGCTGAAGGAAGGCCACAACCTCGGCGAGGCGCTGGAATCGGGCCTCGAAGATCTCGACGGCTTCTACACCTTCGTCGTCGGCACCAAGGACGGGTTCGGCGTCGTGCGCGATCCGATCGCCTGCAAGCCGGCGGTGATGGCCGAGACCGACCAGTATGTCGCCTTCGGCTCGGAATACCGGGCGATGGTGAACCTTCCCGGCATCGAGACCGCCCGCGTGTGGGAGCCCGAGCCCGCCACCGTCTACTTCTGGAATCACTGACATGCAGATGCACATTGCTGGAGCTATGGACATGCAGACATTCGACCTTGCGGCGAGGGGCCTGCGCGAACTCAATCAGACCCTGCATGCAGTCAAAGGCACGACCAACCAGACCGCCTGGGAGATCATCAACACCAAGGGCAGCCACGCGATCGCCGTCGGCGTCGATGCGCCCCTGGACATCACCGTGCACGGGACGACCGGCTATTACTGCGCCGGGATGAACAAGCAGGCGACGATCCGCATCAAGGGCCATGCCGGCCCCGGCGTGGCCGAGAACATGATGTCGGGCGCGGTGATCGTCGACGGCAACGCCAGCCAGTATGCCGGCGCGACCGGACGGGGCGGGCTTCTGGTCATCAAGGGCAACGCCTCCAGCCGCTGCGGCGTGTCGATGAAGGGCATCGACATCGTCGTGCACGGCAACATCGGCCACATGTCGGCGTTCATGGCGCAGTCGGGCAGCCTTGTCGTCCTGGGTGACGCGGGCGACGCGCTTGGCGACTCGCTCTACGAGGCGCGGCTGTTCGTGCGCGGCAAGGTCAAGAGCCTGGGGTCGGACTGCATCGAAAAGGAGATGCGCCCCGAACATCTGGAGCTGCTGGAGGATCTCCTGCGCCGCGGCGAGGCCACCGGCAAGGCCAGGCCCGAGGAGTTCCGCCGCTATGGCTCGGCCCGCCAGCTCTACAATTTCAACATCGACAACGCGTCGGCCTACTGAGGAAACCAAATGTCCGATTTCCCCCATACTCCGCCACGCTATTCGGCGACCTTCACCCCCGCGATCAATGCCGAAATCCGCCGCGCCGCGGCCTCGGGCATCTATGACATCCGCGGCGCGGGGACCAAGCGCCACCTGCCCCACTTCGACGACCTCCTGTTCCTCGGGGCCTCGATCAGCCGCTATCCGCTGGAAGGCTACCGCGAGAAGTGCGCGACCGACGTCTGGCTGGGCACCCGCCACGCGAAGAAGCCCATCCACCTCGACATTCCGGTGACCATCGCCGGCATGTCGTTCGGAGCGCTCTCCGGCCCGGCGAAAGAGGCCCTGGGCCGCGGCGCCTCGGCGGCCGGCACCTCGACCACCACCGGCGACGGCGGCATGACCGAGGAAGAGCGCGGACACTCGAAAACCCTGGTCTATCAGTACCTTCCGTCGCGCTACGGGATGAACCCCGACGACCTGCGCCGCGCCGATGCCATCGAGATCGTCGTCGGCCAGGGCGCCAAGCCCGGCGGCGGCGGGATGCTGCTGGGCCAGAAGATTTCTGACCGTGTGGCCATGATGCGCAACCTGCCCAAGGGCATCGACCAGCGCTCGGCCTGCCGCCACCCCGACTGGACCGGGCCCGACGATCTCGAGATCAAGATCATGGAAATCCGCGAGATCACCGACTGGGAAAAGCCGATCTATGTCAAGGTCGGCGGCGCCCGCCCCTATTACGACACTGCGCTGGCGGTGAAGGCCGGGGCAGATGTCGTCGTCCTTGACGGGATGCAGGGCGGGACCGCCGCCACCCAGGACGTGTTCATCGAACATGTCGGCATGCCGATCCTGGCCTGCATCCCGCAGGCGGTGAAGGCGCTTCAGGATCTGGGGATGCACCGCAAGGTGCAGCTGATCGTCTCGGGCGGCATCCGCACCGGCGCCGACGTGGCCAAGGCGCTGGCGCTTGGCGCGGACGCGGTGGCGATCGGCACGGCGGCGCTGATCGCGCTTGGCGACAACGACCCGGCGCTCGAGGCCGAATACCAGAAGCTCGGCACCACCGCCGACGCCTATGACGACTGGCACGAGGGCAAGGACCCGGCCGGCATCACCACCCAGGACCCCGAGCTTTACAAGCGCTTCGACCCGGTTCTCGGCGGCCGGCGGCTGAAGAACTACCTGAAAGTGATGACGCTCGAGGCGCAGACGATCGCGCGGGCCTGCGGCAAGAACCACCTGCACAACCTGGAGCCGGAAGATCTGGTCGCGCTGAACGTCGAGGCGGCGGCGATGGCAGGGGTGCCGATCGCCGGAACGAACTGGATCCCGGGACGCGGAGGATACTGAAAAAAATGAAACACGACAGGGAGCTAACGATGGTCACGGACCTGGGCAAATGGGCCAAGGACAAGGGCGTCAAGTACTTCATGGTGTCCTACACCGACCTGTTCGGCGGCCAGCGCGCCAAGCTGGTTCCGGCGCAGGCAATCAACGACATGGCGGTTGACGGTGCGGGTTTTGCCGGGTTTGCCACCTGGCTTGACCTGACGCCCGCCCACCCCGACATGATGGCGGTGCCGGACCCGTCCTCGGCGATCCAGTTGCCGTGGAAGAAGGAGGTCGCCTGGCTGGCCTCGAACTGCGTGATGGAGGGGCGCCCGGTCGCCCAGGCGCCGCGCAACGTCCTGCGCCATCTGGTCGACGAGGCCGCCAAGGAAGGCCTGCGCGTCAAGACCGGGGTCGAGCCGGAGTTCTTCCTGCTGACCCCCGAGGGCGACCAGATCTCGGACCCCTACGACAATGCGGAAAAGCCCTGCTACGACCAGCAGGCGGTGATGCGACGCTATGACGTGATCGCCGAGGTCTGCGACTACATGCTGGAGCTGGGCTGGGAGGCCTACCAGAACGACCACGAGGACGCGACCGGCCAGTTCGAGATGAACTGGAAGTACGACGACGTGCTTCAGACGGCCGACAAGCATTCCTTCTTCAAGTTCATGCTGAAGTCGATCGCCGAAAAGCACGGGATGCGCGCCTCGTTCATGCCCAAGCCCTTCAAGGGCCTGACCGGATCGGGCTGCCACGCCCATATCTCGGTCTGGTCGCTGGACGGCGGCAAGAACGCCTTCGCCGACGACGACAAGGAGCTGGGCCTGTCCGAACAGGGACGCCATTTCCTGGGCGGCATCATGAAGCACGCCTCGGCGCTGGCCGCGATCTGCAACCCGACGGTCAACAGCTACAAGCGCATCAACGCGCCCCGCACCTCGTCGGGGGCGACCTGGGCGCCGAATTCGGTGACATGGACCGGCAACAACCGCACCCACATGGTGCGCGTCCCCGGCCCCGGCCGGTTCGAGCTGCGCCTGCCCGACGCCGCCGCCAACCCCTATCTGATGCAGGCGGTGATCGTCGCCGCCGGCCTTGACGGGGTGCGCACCAAGGCCGACCCCGGCCGTCGCTACGACATCGACATGTATCAGGCCGGCCATACGGTGAAGGGCGCGCCCAAGCTGCCGCTGAACCTTCTGGACGCCTTGCGCGAATACGACAAGGACAAGACCCTGAAGGCGATGATGGGCAACGACTTCTCGGCCGCCTTCCTGAAGCTGAAGCACAAGGAATGGGACAGCTATGTCTCGCACTTCTCGCGGTGGGAGCGCGAGAACACGCTGGACATCTGATCCCGGGGCTTGCCGGCGCCGGGGTGCGGCCCCGGCCTTGCGAGGGGCGTTGACAGCGCCCCTTTCGCGCGCTTCCCTTGCCGCGCGGGGCCAGCGGAGAGCCAGACGATGAGAGCGCGCGATGCCGGCGTGACGGCGCTGATGGCCGACCAGACGGTCGGTGCCACGGTGCGCGTGGTGGTCGAGACCATCCTCGCCCGCATCCGGTCCGAGGATTACGGCACCGACGAGCGCCTGCCCTCGGAACGCGCGCTCGCCGTCGAACTCGGGGTCGCGCGCAACACGGTGCGCGAGGCGCTGGACGTGCTGGAGACCTCGGGCGTCATCCGCCGGCGCGCCGGTTCGGGCAGCTTCGTCACCGGCCTCGGCGAACTCGAGGAGCCCGCACCCGGCGAGGCCGCATCGGAAACCGGCCCGCTCGACCTTCAGGTGATGCGCGGCATCCTCGAGCCGGAAATGGTGCGTCTGGCCATCGTCAACATGTCGCCGCGCCGGATCGAGGATCTGGGCCGCACGCTGTCCGAGATGGAGAATGTCCAGACCGACGCCAACCGCTTTGCCCGGCTCGAGGACGAGTTCCACCGCCAGCTGGCGGAAGGGACCGGCAATCCCCTGCTGATCGCCTGCTACGCGCTGATCCTAGAGACGCGCCGCCAGAGCTTTCGCGCCGCCCTGAACCGCAGGCACCTGACACCCAACCGGATCCAGGATTTCCAGCGCCGCTACAACCAGCTGTTCAACGCCATCGCCGCCCGCGACATCGAGACCGCCGCCGAATACATGAAGCTGCAACTGACAGAAGAGCAGAAGATCCTCCTCCACCAGGACTGACGCCCCGCCCTGCCCTCCCGGCGGCGTCAGCGCTGGCGCTGGTGCCACATCTGGCCAAGGCCCCGCATCTCGGCCCGAAGGCGGTCGCCGTTGCGCGCGAGCCAGCCGCGGATCGAACCGAAGGCGACGATGCGGGCCTTGCCCCCCTCGATCCGCACCACCGGCCAGTCGCCGATCAGCGCGTTGTCGATCCCGAACAGATCCTGCCCGCCCCAGTCGGCCTCGCCGAACACCGTCTCGACCCGGCCCGAGCGCTTCATCGCCGCCAGGACCGAGACGGGGGCGATGCCCCCCGCGCTTTCCACCGCCGAATGCCACAGGTCGAGTGCCGCGACATACTCCCAGCTGACCGCCGACCAGCTGCCGGGAAAGCGGCGGTTGTACTCTTGCCAGAAGGCGGCGGGCCGGTTGAAGAAGAACGCCCGCTCACGCAGCGCCGGGTCGTCGAAATCGGGGAACTGGAACAGGAAGCCCTCCATGAAGGCCTGCGAGGTGCGCGCGATCAGGCGCGGGTAATTGTCGGCGGTGCAACTGACGATCTGGCCGCGGAAACCGGCCTGATGGGCGGCCTCGGTCAGGGCGTGGACCATCGGCTCGTAGCTCGTGCACCAGCACAGGATGTCGGGGCCGGGCGCCAGCATCGCCGCCACCATCGCCTCGGCGCCGGTCTCGTCGGGGCGATAGCGCACCTCGTGAACGGCGGCGATCCCCGCCGCCGCGAAGGCCGCCCGATAGGTGGCGAGCGACGGCAGGCCCAGGGCGTCCATCTGGCTGCAGAGCGCCACGCGCCGCAGCCCGGGGCGCGCCGCGGCCAGCCACTCGACCGCCGTGACATTGTAGAGCGGATGGATCTCGGATGGCGCGATCAGATAGGGCGTGTCGGGCGAGAGGTCCGACGGCAGGAGCGTCGCGGTCAGGATCTTCTGGTCGGTCAGGTAGCGCACGACCGGGCGCAGCGTGTCGCCGCCAAGCGTCAGGAGAAAGCGCACGCCCTGGTCCTGCACCAGCCAGCGCGCCCCCCGCACCGCCTGCACCGGGTCCGCCCCGCTGTCGACCTCGACCAGTTCGACCGGGTGGCGGCGGCCGCCGATGAACAGGCCGCCGGCATGGTTGATCCAGTCCACCCAGATGCGGCATCCCATCGCCCCGGGCAGGCCCCAGCTTTGCGCCGGGCCGCTGAGCGGCGCCAGAAAGCCGATGCGGACCGGCTCGGCGACGCCGATATCGAATCGCCTGAGCCTGCCCGAGACGGCAAGATTCAGCGCAAAACTGCCGCCGCTCATGGTGGACCTCCACAAAGTCCTGTCATTCCCGACACTTCCGCCCGGCCCTCACAGCGATATTACCAAGATGCAAAATTATTGACATACGGGCAACCAGGCCGCTTAATTGGTCCAAACCAGAAGAACCAGTTTCGCAAAACCGGTATAGACCAGCGGGAGCCAGTCCACATGAAAAAACGCATCGCCATCATCGGCGCCGGTCCCTCGGGTCTGGCGCAGTTGCGCGCCTTCCAGTCGGCCAAGCAGAAGGGTGCCGACATCCCCGAGATCGTCTGCTTCGAGAAGCAATCCAACTGGGGCGGTCTGTGGAACTACACCTGGCGCACCGGACTGGATGAATATGGCGAGCCGGTTCATGGGTCGATGTATCGCTACCTCTGGTCGAACGGCCCCAAGGAAGGCCTTGAATTCGCGGATTATTCCTTCGAGGAACATTTCGGCAAGCAGATCGCCAGCTATCCGCCGCGCGCCGTCCTTTTTGACTATATCGAAGGGCGGGTGAAGAAGGCCGGCGTGCGCGACTGGATCCGGTTCTCGACCGCGGTGCGCAATGTCAGCTACGACATCGACCGCGCCAAGTTCACCGTGACCGTGAAGGATCTGCCCAAGGACTACATGTATTCCGAGGAGTTCGATCACGTCATCGTCGCCTCGGGCCACTTCTCGACCCCGAATGTGCCCGAGTTCCAGGGCATGGCCTCGTTCAACGGCCGGGTGTTGCACGCCCACGACTTCCGCGACGCGCGCGAATTCGCCGGCCAGGACATCCTGATCGTCGGCACCTCCTACTCGGCCGAGGACATCGGCTCGCAATGCTGGAAATACGGCTGCAAGTCGGTGACGGTCAGCTACCGCACCGCGCCGATGGGCTTCAAGTGGCCGTCGAACTGGAAGGAAGTGCCGATCATCACCAAGCTTGAAGGCAAGACCGCGACCTTCAAGGACGGAACCACCGCCAACGCCGACGCGCTGATCCTGTGCACCGGCTACCAGCACCATTTCCCCTTCCTGCCGGACGAGCTGCGCCTCAAGACCCGCAACCGCCTGGCCGCCGCCGATCTCTACAAGGGTGTGGCCTACGTTCATAACCCGCGGCTCTTCTATCTGGGGATGCAGGACCAGTGGTTCACCTTCAACATGTTCGACGCCCAGGCCTGGTGGGTCAGGGATGCGATCATGGGCCGGATCGCCATTCCCGCCGACAAGAAGGTGCTGCTGAAGGATGTGACCGACCGGGTGGCGGGCGAGGACGCGGGCGCCGATGCCCACGACGCGATCCACTACCAGGGCGAATATGTGAAGGAACTGATCGCCGAGACCGACTATCCGTCGTTCGATGTCGATGGCGCCTGCGAGGCCTTCTTCGAATGGAAAGAGCACAAGAAGAAGGACATCATGGGCTTCCGCAACAATGCCTACAAGTCGGTCATCACCGGCACGATGGCGCCCATGCACCATACGCCGTGGAAGGACGCCCTCGACGACAGCATGGAATCCTACCTCAGAAACTGACCCCCAGCACCTGAGGAAAACTGCGCCGGGCTTGCCCGGCGCTTCTTTTTTGGGCACGCGACGGCCGATCAAGCCCACCAAGAAAGGCGAAAGGCGCCGGGAGCTAATCGGCGCCTTTCTCCTTCCGGGACTCGTGTTTGGCCCTGAGACCCCGAAGGTTTTCCTGTCCCCTCAGCCGGTCCAGCCGAGGCCGGCGGCGATGCAGTTCATGGATTGCAGAAGCGGGACCATTGCCGCCTCGGTGCGCGGCCCGCCCCGCAGGCTGTGCAGGAGATCGACCTGAAGGTCGTTGATCCGGTCGAGATGGGCGCGCACCCGTTCGAACCTCTCGCGAAACATCGGAAAGCGCTCGGCCAGCGAGGTCTGGCCGGTGATCGACAGGATCGCCGCGCGGGTCAGCGCATGTTCGGCCCGCAGCCGCCCGAGCACCGCCTCGCGGACGGTGCCGTCGCGGACCAGCGAGGCATAGCGCGCCGCGATGGCGAGGTCGGACTGAAAGAGCGACTTCTCGACCTCGTCGGTGATCAGGCGGAAAAGGCGCGAGGTCTCGAACATCTCGCGCAGGAGTGCCGCCCCCTCGACGCCGCGGACCTGCATGAACGAGGCCGCCGCCGAGCCAAAGCCATACCAGCCCGACAGAAGGTGGCGGTTCTGCGACCAGGCAAAGACCCAGGGGATCGCCCGCAGGTCGTCGAGCGTCGCCGCCCCCGACCGCCGCGCCGGGCGCGAACCGATGCGCAGCGCCGACATTTCCTCGACCGGGCTGGCCTCCTGGAAATAGGTCACGAAGCCCGGAACCGCCACCAGTCCGGCGTAGGCGGCCTGCGACATCCCCGAAAGGGCCTCCATCGCCTCGGCATGATCGGGGCGGGGGATCGCCCTGCCCTCGCCGCCCGCCGTGTGCAGAAGGACCGACGAGGCCAGAAGTTCCAGATGGGTCAGCGCCGTGCCGCGATTGGCATAGCGGGCGGAAACGACCTCGCCCTGTTCGGTCAGGCGCAGGCGGCCGCCGACGGTGCCCTGGGGCTGGGCGGCGATGGCCCGTTCGGTGGGGGCACCCCCCCGGCTGGCCGAGCCGCCGCGGCCGTGGAAGAAGCTGACCGCAAGGCCCAGCTCCGCCATGCGCGCCGTGATCCGCCGCTGCGCCTTGTCAAGCTCCCAGGTCGAGCAGAAGAAGCCGCCGTCCTTGTTGGAATCCGAATAGCCGAGCATCACCTCGACATGGCCCTTGCGCTCGCGGATGGCGGCGCGGGCCGGGCCGGTCTGCACATAGGCGGCCAGGATCTCCGGCCCGGCGCGCAGGTCCGCGATGGTCTCGAACAGGGGCACGACGTTCAGGGGCAGCGCCAGTTCCGGCGTGGTCCCCGTCCCCGCCAGCGCCCGCCGGGCAAGGGCATGGACAGCCAGCAGGTCGGCGGGCGAGCGGGTCATCGACACGATGAAAGGGCCGAAGGCCTGTTCGTCCTGCCCGGCCACCTGCGCCTGCATCAGCCGCAGCAGGCGGATCAGATCGCCCGAGGCGGGCGCAAGCACGCCGGGATCGACGGGCGACGCGGGGGCGGCCAGCTCCTCGTCCAGCCGCGCGGCCCACTCCGGGCTGCCCGCCGGGGGTGCGCCATCGCCCCAGATCTGCGCGAGCGCGGCATTTATGGTGGCAGAGTTCTGACGGATATCAAGGGCATAGCTGCGAAAGCCGAACACTTCGGCCCGCAGCCGCAAGGGGCGCAGATATTGCAGCGCCAGCCCGCCCGCGCCGCAGTCGCGCAGCGCCTCCTCGACCGTCGCCAGATCGCGGATCAGCCGATAGGGCGCGTCATAGCCGCCCTGCCCCTCGATGGTCGCGGCGATGCGGCCGGCAATGGCCGACAGGGCCTGGCGGAAGACCTCGCCGGGATTGCGGCGGGCGAGTGCCGGGTCGCCGGCGGCAAGGGCCTCGAGCCGGGCGGTGGTGGCCGGCGGAATCCGCGCGATCCGCGCCGAGACCGAGAGGCGCTGCGCCGCGGTCCTCACCCCGTCGAGGTGCCAGGCCAGCGCCGCCTGCCGCCCGGCCGCGATCGCGCGGGCGGTCACGTCGGCGGTGACGTTGGGGTTTCCGTCGCGGTCGCCGCCGATCCAGCTGTGGAAGGCGATGCAGGGTCGCGCGTCCTCGCCCCACGCATCGGGGAAGACCAGGGCGCGGGCGTCGGTGAACTGTTCGTAAAGCTGGGGGACGGCGTCGAAGATCGCGTCGCGGAAGAATTGCAGGCCCCAGGCGATCTCGTCGTCGAGGCTCGGGCGTTCGAGGCGCAACTCGCCGGTCAGCCACAGAAGGTCGATCTCGTTGCGAACCTCGTCAACCAGACGGAAACGCTCGCGCGGGGTCCAGCGCTGTGTCTCCAGTTCGACCAGGCGCCGGTAGATGCGTCGGTGAATCTCGAGGATGGTGACTCGCTTGGCCTCGGTCGGGTGGGCGGTCAGTGTGGGCGCGACGGTCAGCCGCGCCAGCGCGGCCTCGATCTCGGGCCGGGGGACATCCGCCCCGGCCAGCCGCTCGAACGCCATCGCGAAACTGCCCGGAACCGCCGAGGGGCCGATCTCGGCCTCGGTGCGCCTGCGGCTGCGCATGGCGCTGTTTTCCTCTGCGATCTTCAGCAGTTGGAAGAAGATGTTCAGGGCCTGGAGATAGGGAACCGCTTCCGATCCCGAGGGGATCGGATCGGCCGCCCCCATGCGCAGCCAGCGCGCCACCGAAGGCGCCCGCGCCGCCACCACCGACAGGAGAAGGCGGATGAGGCCGGCGCGCAGATCCTCGCCCGCGCCTTCGGGAAGCAGGCTGTCCAGACCCGGTTCGGCAGCCGGCGGGGCCTGGATCGCGCGGGACATCATGCCACCCGGTCCGCGGGCGGCTGGCCGTCGAAAAAGGCCACGACATTGTCCATCACGCGGAAACCCATCGCCTCGCGCGTCGTCCGGGTCGCCGATCCGAGATGGGGCAACATGACCAGGCTGGGGCAGTCCAGAAGGGCGGGCGTGATCGCCGGTTCGCGCTCGAACACGTCAAGCCCGGCGCCGCCGATCCGGCGGGCGGCAAGGGCTGCGGCCAGCGCGGCCTCGTCCACCACCTCGCCGCGCGCGGTGTTGATGAGGAAGGCGTCGGGGCGCATCAGCCCCAGCCGTCCGGCGTTGATCAGATGGCGGTTCGCCGCGCCCCCCGGGCAATGGAGCGACACGAAATCGCACTGGGGCAGAAGATCCTCGACCGAGGCCACCTGGGTGGCGCCATAGTGGGCCAGGACCGCCGGCGCCACCGCCGAGCGGTTCTGGACCAGAATCTTCATGCCAAAGCCGAAATGCGCCCGGTGCGCCATCGCCTGTCCGATGCGGCCAAAGCCGATGATGCCGAGCGCCGCGCCCGAAACCTTGGTGCCGATCATGTGGGTCGGCCGCCAGCCGGACCATTCGCCGCCGCGCAACTCGCGCTCACCCTCGCCCGCCCGGCGCGCGACCATCAGCATCAGGGTCATGGCGATGTCGGCGGTGCACTCCGAAAGGACATCCGGGGTGTTGGTCACGATCATGCCGTGCCGTTTGGCGCTGTCCACGTCGATATGGGAGAAGCCCACCCCGAAGTTGCCGAGGATCTTCGTGCGCGGGTTGTCGACGGCGAAGGCCTCGGGGCCGAGCTTGTCGGTGACGGTCGGGCAGATGGCGTCGAACTCGCGGAAGGCGGCGCGGAAGTCCTCGGCGCTCATCGGCCGGTCGCCCTCGTTGAGCACCAGATCGAAACGGTCGGCGAGCTGCCGTTCGACGGCTTCGGGCCAGCGGCGGGTGGTCAGGATCCTGGGTCTGGGCATGGCGGGACCGTCCTTCTGTGGGAATGCCTGCGTATGGATGACGTATGGCACACGACAGGCCTTCGCGCCCGCCCGGAAAACGGCCCCGGGCGGGCGCGGCGGGGGTCAGGCCGCCTTCTTCTTCATCACCCGGGCGATGGTCTCGCCGATGACCGAGGGGTTCTCGGCCACGGTCACGCCGGCACCCGAGAGGATCTCGACCTTTTCCGATGCGCTTTCGCCGAAGGCCGAGATGATCGCCCCGGCATGGCCCATCGTGCGCCCCTTGGGCGCGGTCAGGCCGGCG
Organism: Pseudomonadota bacterium; assembly: GCA_018240425.1. GTDB lineage: Bacteria > Pseudomonadota > Alphaproteobacteria > Rhodobacterales > Rhodobacteraceae > TMP-24. Next base: position 16,586 of record JAFEFU010000018.1, read on the forward strand.
ATGTAGGCGATCACGGGCTTGGTCATGTGGTTCTGGATATAGGCGGCGGCCTCGGCCTCTTGCGGGCCGCCGATCTCGCCGATCAGGCAGACGACATGGGTTTCGGGATCGGACTCGAAGGCTTCGAGGATGTCGCGGAACGACGAGCCGTTGATCGGATCGCCGCCGATGCCGACCGAGGTCGAGACGCCGATGCCCAGATCCTTCAGCTGCTGGGCCGCCTCATACCCCAGCGTGCCCGACCGGCCGACGATGCCCACGTTGCCCGGCAGGTAGATGTGGCCGGGCATGATGCCCAGAAGCGCCTTGCCGGGCGAGATGGTGCCCGCGCAGTTCGGCCCGGTCAGCACCATGCGGCGTTCCTTGGGGTAGCGCAGCATGTAGCGTTTCACCTGGATCATGTCCTGGGCGGGGATGCCGTCGGTGATGCAGACGCAATAGCGGATGCCGCCATCGGCCGCTTCCATGATCGAATCCGCGGCGAAGGGCGGCGGCACGAACACCAGGCTGGCGTCGGCGCCGGTGGCCTCGACCGCCTCCTTGACCGTGTTGAAGACCGGCACGCCGAACACCTGCTCGCCCCCCTTGCCGGGGACGACGCCGCCGACGACATTGGTGCCGTAGTCGAGCATTTCCTTGGTATGGAACTGGGCCATGCGCCCGGTGATGCCCTGGACGATGACGCGGCTTTCGCGGTTGATGAAGATGCTCATTTCATGGCCCTCAGCTTGGTGTTCTGGGCAAGGTCGTTCTTCCAGGCGGTCACGGCGCGGGTCGCGGCCTCCATCAGCGAATTGGCGCGGATGATCGGCAGGCCGGACTTGGCAAGGATCTTCTGGCCTTCCTCGACGTTGGTGCCGGCCAGGCGGACGATGACCGGCACGTCGACCGGCTCGGCCTTCAGCGCCTGGACGACGCCCTCGGCCACCCAGTCGCAGCGGTTGATGCCGGCGAAGATGTTGACGAGGATCGCCTGGACGTTCTTGTCGGAGGTGACGAGGCGGAAGGCCTTGGCCACCCGTTCGGGCGTCGCGCCGCCGCCGATGTCGAGGAAGTTGGCGGGTTCCCCCCCGGCCAGCTTGATCGTGTCCATCGTCGCCATCGCGAGGCCCGCGCCGTTGACGATGCAGCCGATGTTGCCCGAAAGGCCGATGTAGGCCAGGCCCCGGTCGGCGGCGCGGCTTTCGCGCGGGTCTTCCTGGCTCTTGTCGCGCAACTCGGCGATCTGCGGGTGGCGGAAGAGCGCGTTCGAGTCGAACGTCATCTTGGCGTCGAGCGCGACGATGCGCTTGTCGGCGGTGATGACCAGCGGGTTGATCTCGACCATCGTCGCGTCAAGCTCGCGGAAGGCGCGGTAGCAGCCTTGCAGGGTGCGCACCATCTGCTGGGTGAGTTCGGGCGGAATGCCAAGCTGGAAGGCGATCTCGCGCGCCTGGAAATCGCGCAGGCCGACGGCCGGTTCCACCGTCGAGCGCACGATCGAGTCGGGCCGGTTGGCCGAGATTTCCTCGATCTCCATGCCGCCTTCCGAGGAGGCGACGATCATCACCCGCTGCGAGGTGCGGTCGAGGACGAAGCCCAGATAGATCTCGCGGTCGAAGGCGCAGGCGGCCTCGACATAGACGCGGTAGATGCCCTTGCCCTCGGGGCCGGTCTGGTGGGTGACGAGCTTGCGGCCAAAGAGGTCGCCGGTCACGTCGATGATTTCATGGTCGGACGCGCAGAGCTTGACGCCCCCCGCCTTGCCGCGGCCGCCGGCATGGACCTGGGCCTTGACGATCCATTTGTTGCCGCCCAGTTCGCGCGCGCGGTAGGCGGCCTGTTCGGGGCTGTAGGCCAGCGCCCCGTCCGGGACGGCCACCCCGAACGACTTCAGTATTTCCTTGGCCTGATATTCATGGATGTCCATGCGGGCCTCCCTCCCTTGCGGTTATTCGGCGGCCATCGCGGCCTGATAATGGCGGTCCAGTCCGGCGAGGACGCCCGCCATGTCGATCTCGGCGCCCATGTCGGCCAGCGCCGCGCCAAAGCGGGTGACGATGCCGGTGATGGCCGGACGGGTGATCTGGTTGAGGATGCCGATGCGGACCTGGACCGGCTCGGACAGGGTCGGCCAGATGCCGAAACCCACGGCGCGGCAGTTCTGCACCAGTTCCTTCTCGCGCCCGGCCAGGGACGGCGGCAGGTTGAGGACGACAAGCGAGGTCATGTTCGACGTGACCGTGCAGCCCATCGCCGTGACCGCCGCGCTGAGCGCCTTTTCGTGGAAGGCGTAGTCGCGGGCCTTCTGCGCCAGCCCGTGGATGAGCGTGAGGCGCAGCGCCTCGTGGAAGGCGGCGACGGCATAGCCGGAGTGGGTGCGGTGATAGGCGGGCGCCGGCACGTCCTTGCCGTCGATGACGCCCCAGTGGCGGGCCTCGAGGATCGGGTGGTGGACATAGGAGGCGCAGCCGGTCTTCCTTATCTCGTCGATATAGCGGTCGGCGAACGAGACCGGCGCGTAGGTGAGCGGCAGGCACAGGACGCCCTTCTGCGGGCACGAGGCCCAGCCGACCACGCCGGGATAGTCGTCGATGGCGAAATCGGCGATCCCGAGCGAGGAGACCGCATCGACCAGGCCCATCGCGCCGTGCTTGAGGCAGGCGTCCGAGAAGGCGCGGATGTCGTTGATGCGGCCCGAGCCGGTTTCCCAATGGGCCATGAAGGCCCATTTCGGCTTCTGCTCAGCCAGCGCCCGGTCGATCGTCTCGGCGCCGATCGACTGGCCGTGGGGGATGGTGACGATGGTGACCGAGGCGGGCCGCGGGTCCATCGGGCTCGCGGCAAGCTCTTCGCGGGTCGCGGCCTTCATGCGGATGGTCAGCCCGTCGATCCCCGAGAAGGTGCCGTTGACGAAGGCCACCACCTTGTCGCCGGGCAGGATCGCGTTCAGCATCACGTCGAGGCCCGAGAATCCGGTGCCGCCGACCCCGTAGGTGTGGATGTTGCGGGTGCCCCAGAGGCTGCGCAGCATCAGCTTCGACTCGATCATGCCGCGCAGGACGTCCGCCTGCATGTGGTCGGCAAGGCCCGCGTTGGCGAAGGCGGCCAGCACCCGTGCATCGGTGTTGCCGGGGCCGGGGCCGGCGGCAAGGGTTTCGGGAATGGTCAGCGGCGGGAAAACTTTCGGTTCGGTCATGGCGGTCCCCGTGCAAGATTGTTGCGGCCATCTGATTCCGATTGCGGCTCGGCCACAACCTGCGTTACTCCTGCTTTCGGGTAACCTGATGGATAGGATATTTCCCACCCATAATGGTAAGAATACCGTTGTATGCTGGGAGTATAGCCACCTTTACGGGTAGGTTTTTACGAAAAGACAAGCAGATGCAGACAGTTAATGCCACCGAAACCCCGATCGACCTGTCGCTGGCCGACGGCAATCCCCTGGTCCTGTCGGCCATGTCCGAGCTTTTCAGCCGCGATCCGCGATTCTCGCTGGTCGCCACCTCCTCGACCGCCGAGGGGTTCCTGGGCGCGGTGATGCGGGTGCCGGTCTCGGTCGCGGTGATCGACTGGATGCTGCCGGCACTTGGCGGGCAGAAGCTGATCGAGGTCTTGCGCGACCAGCCCGGCGCGCCGCGGATCGTGGTCTACGGCGACGATCCGCGCGGCGAGGTGGCGCGGCTGGCGATGCTGGCGGGGGCGGCCGGTTTCGTCGCCCGCAACGTTCCCGTCGACAAGCTGCTGGACACTTGCCTGGCGGTCGCGGCCGGGCAGATGGTGTTCCCGTTCCTCGACGTGCGCGAGTTGCAGGCCGACCCGATCGCCCAGCTGACCCGGCGCGAGCGGGCGCTGCTCGAGGCATTGGCGAAGGGCTTGTCGAATAAAGACCTGGCGCGGGATTTCGAAATATCCGCCAACACGGTCAAATTCCACCTGTCGAACCTCTTTGAAAAGCTCGGCGTAAAGAACCGCGCCCAGGCGATTGCATTCTATTACTCGTCGCGGCTGCCGCAGGAGGTGCAGGGGCGGGGCTGACCCGGGGCCGCGCGGGCCGGTCAGGATGTTTCGTCGCACCTTCCCGGAGGGAAATTTTGTTGCTTGACAGGCGCAGAATCTTGCCTCCTTTTCTGTCGCCCATCGTCGCAACCCACAGCCAGAGGATTCGCACCATGAGCTTCCACACCATCGAACAGGCCCCCGCCCGTCTGAACCGCAGCGAACTGGCCGTTCCGGGCAGTGCGCCGCAAATGTTTGAAAAAGCAGCACAATCAGAGGCAGACGTGATATTCCTCGACCTCGAGGACGCGGTGGCGCCGGACGACAAGGCCCAGGCACGCAAGAACATCATCAAGGCGCTGAACGAGATCGACTGGGGCAAGAAGACCATGTCGGTCCGCATCAACGGGCTGGACACGCACTACATGTATCGCGATGTCGTCGACGTGGTCGAGCAGGCGGGCGCGCGGCTCGACCTCATCATGATCCCCAAGGTCGGCACGGCGGCGGATGTTTATGCGGTCGACATGATGGTGACGCAGATTGAAGACGCCAAGGGTTATAAGAAGCGCATCGGATTCGAGCATATAATCGAGACCGCGCTTGGAATGCAGAATGTCAGCGAAATCGCCGCGGCCTCGAAGCGCAATGAAAGCCTGCATTTCGGCGTGGCCGATTATGCCGCCTCGACCCGGGCGCGCACGACGATCATCGGCGGCGTGAACCCCGACTACGCGGTGCTGACCGATCCGCTTGACGATGCGACCCGCGCTGTCCACTGGGGCGACATGTGGCACTATGCGCTGGCGCGGATGGTGGTCGCGGCGCGCGCCAATGGCCTGCGCCCGGTCGATGGGCCGTTCGGCGACTTCTCGGACCCCGAGGGCTACAAGGCGGCGGCCAAGCGGGCGGCGGTCCTCGGCTGCGAGGGCAAGTGGGCGATCCACCCCAGCCAGATCGCGATGGCCAACGAGGTGATGAGCCCCTCGGAAAAGGAAGTGACGCGGGCCAGGCGCATCCTCGACGCGATGGCCGAGGCGGCCAGCCAGGGCAAGGGCGCGGTGTCGCTGGACGGGCGGCTGATCGACTATGCCTCGATCCGTCAGGCCGAGGTGCTGGTCGAGAAGGCGCGCCAGATCGCCGGGGCCTGAGCATGGACCTGCGCGCCGAAGCCCTGCGCCTGTTCCGGGCGGCGGTCCATGCCGCCGACCCGGCCGGCGCCCTGCGCGCCGCCTGGGCCGCGGCCCCGCCGGAACCGCCGGCGGCAGGCGGCGCCTGGCTGGTGGTGGCCGTCGGCAAGGCGGCGATGCCGATGGCCGGGGCGGCGCTGGCAGCCCTGATCGGTGCGCCGGTCAGGGCGCTGGTGGTGACCAACTACGAGAATGCCCGCCCGCTGCCCGGCGCGACGGTGATGGCGGCGGGGCATCCGGTGCCGGACGAGAACGGCGAGATGGCCGGGCGGGCGGTGGCGGCGCTGCTCGATGGCGCGGGGGCGGCCGACCGGGTGGTGGCGCTGATCTCGGGCGGGGGCTCGGCGCTCTTGCCCGCGCCGGCGCCGGGGCTGACGCTTGACGACAAGGCCGAGGTGAACCGCCTGCTTCTCGCGCATGGCTACGAGATCACCGAGATCAACCTGATCCGCCAGCAACTGTCCCGGCTGAAGGGCGGCGGCATGGTGCGGCTGGCCGCGCCAGCGCCGGTCGCGGCCTATATCCTGTCGGACGTGATCGGCGACGACCTGCGCGCCATCGCCTCGGGTCCGACGGCGGCGCCGCTTGGCACCCGCGCCGACGCCCGCAGGCTCTTGCAGGCGCGCGGGGTGTGGGACCGGCTTCCGCCCGCGGTGCGCGCCCATCTGGAGGCGCCCGAGCCTGTGGCGGCGGCCCGGCCGGCGGCGCTCAACCTCTTGATTGGCAGCAACAGGAAAAGCCTGGAGGCCGTTGAAAAGGCGTCGGAAACCCCTGACACCAGGATCGTCTCGGACCGACTGACCGGCGATGTCGGAGATGCGGCCGAGACCATCCTTGCCGCCGCGGGGGCCGCGGGACCGGGACCGGCCTGCCTGATCTTCGGCGGCGAGACCACCGTCACGCTGCGCGGCAAGGGCCGGGGCGGGCGCAACCAGGAACTGGCGCTGCGGCTGGCGCTGGCCGCGCCGGAACGGCTGGGCCGGCCCTTCGTCTTTCTGTCGGGCGGCACCGACGGGCGCGACGGGCCGACCGAGGCCGCCGGCGGGATCGTCGACGAGACAAGCGCCGCGCGGATGCGGGCGGCGGGCGCGGACCCCGAGGCGCTTCTGGCCGACAATGACAGCAATGCGGCCCTTGCGGCCTCGGGCGATCTCTTGACCGTGGGGGCCACCGGAACCAACGTCGCGGACGTGCAGATCCTGCTCATGGCAGCGCGGCCCGAAGCGCAGGGGGGTGCAGACCTGCCGTAGCGTCTTGCGCGGCGGTCGCCCTGCCCGTAATTTGCTCAAAATTTCCTGCGGGGGCAGCCGGGGCGCATGGACGCATTGATCGACACCTCTTCGGACCGCAAGGTCCCGACCCACGAGACGACCTATGTCCAGTTGCGCGACATGGTGCTGACCGGCGGGCTGGTGCCAGGACAGGCGGTGACGATCCAGGGCCTGGCGCGGGATCTCGAGACCGGGATGACCCCGGTGCGCGAGGCGATCCGGCGGCTGACCGCCGAGGGCGCCCTGCAACTGCACGGCAACCGCCGGGTATCGGTCCCGCACCTGACGGCCGGGCTTCTGGACCAGATCGCCTTTGCCCGCCTGACCATCGAGCCGAAGATCGCCGAACTCGCGGCGCCGCGGCTGACCGAGGCGAAGATCGCCGAGCTGGCGGCCATCGACGCCTCGATCGACCGCGCGATCATGCAAAACGACATTTCCGGCTATCTGGCGGGCAACCACCGCTTTCACTTCGTCCTTTACGAGGCGTCCGATGCCCGCGCCCTGGTCGATATTGCGCAATCGCTGTGGCTGCGCTTTGGCCCGTCGCTGCGGGTGGTCGCCGACCGCTACCGCAAGGGGCGCCTGACCGACCAGCATTCCGAGGCGCTTGCCGCTATGCGGGCCGGTGACGCCGGTGCGCTGGCGGCGGCGGTCGAGAGCGATATCGGCCAGGGGATCGACCAGGTGCGCGCCGCGCTGGCGGCGGGCGAGGTCTGAGGCCCCTGCCCGGCGCGCCTGCCGCCTCGCGCGCCCTCCCCCGCACCCCCTCCCGGAGGTTCTGGCAAGGGAAAGCCCCGGCCGCGGAAAGGCCGGCCGCGGATTTTTGATCATATCATGCGTAAATTTGATCAAATTCATTGACATCGGCCGGCCCGGCCCTATTCTGGCGGCAATGGCACCTGGCCGGACCGCGCGGCGATTCCACCGCCGCACCCGCGCCACAGGGCCGCCCACCCCGGACCTGAGAGGGCGCGATGACCAAGATCACCAACCACATGCCGACCAAGGAACTCCAGGCGCTGGACGCCGCCCACCACATGCACCCGTTCAGCGAGAACGCCTCGCTGGCCAAGACCGGCGTGCGGATCATGGTGCGGGGCGAGGGCATCTGGCTGACCGACAGCGACGGCCACAAGATCCTCGACGGGATGGCGGGCCTGTGGTGCACCAACATCGGCTATGGCCGCAAGGAACTGGGCGAGGTCGCCAAGCGCCAGATGGACGAACTGGCCTATTACAACACCTTCTTCAAGACCAGCCACGTCCCGGCGATTGCGCTGGCGGCGAAGCTGGCCGAACTGGCGCCGGGCGATCTGAACCATGTGTTCTTCGCCGGATCGGGATCCGAGGCCAACGACACCAACATCCGCGCCGTGCGCCGCTACTGGGACATCAAGGGCCAGCCGGAAAAGCGCGTCATCATCGCGCGCAAGAACGGCTATCACGGCTCGACAATCGGCGGCGGCACGCTGGGCGGCATGGCCCCCATCCATGCCTGCGGCGGCACCATCGACGGTGTCGTCCACATCGGCCAGCCGCACTGGTATGCCGAAGGCGGCGACATGAGCCCCGAGGATTTCGGCCTGCTGCGCGCCCGCGAGCTTGAGGACAAGATCCTGGAACTCGGCGTGGACAAGGTCGCGGCCTTCATCGGCGAGCCGATCCAGGGCGCCGGGGGCGTGATCGTGCCGCCCGCGACCTACTGGCCCGAAATCCAGCGCATCTGCGACAAGTACGGCATCCTGCTGATCTCCGACGAGGTCATCACCGGCTTTGGCCGCACCGGCAACTGGTTCGGGGCCCAGACCTTCGGGATCCGGCCGCACATCATGACCATCGCCAAGGGCCTGTCGTCGGGCTACCAGCCGATCGGCGGCTCGATCATCTGCGACGAGGTGGCCGAGGTCCTGGGCAGCCACGGCGATTTCAACCACGGCTACACCTATTCCGGCCACCCGGTCGCCGCCGCGGTTGCGCTCGAGAACCTGCGGATCATCGAGGAAGAGAAGATGGTCGAGCATGTCCGCGACGTGGCCCATCCCTACCTTGCCCAGAAGTGGCAGGCGCTGACCGACCACCCGCTGGTCGGCGAGGCGAAGCTGGTGGGCCTGATGGGCTCGATCGCGCTGACCCCCGACAAGGCCCGGCGGGCGCGCTTCGCGTCCGAGGCCGGGACGGTGGGCCTGCGCTGCCGCGAGCGCTGCTTTGCCAACAACCTGGTCATGCGCCATGTCGGCGACCGCATGATCATTGCCCCGCCGCTGATCATCAAGCCCGAGGAGATCGACGTGATGATCGCGCGGGCGAGGAAGTCCCTGGACGAGTGCTATGCCGGGCTGAAGGACGACGGGTTGCTCAAGGCGGCCTGAGTTCCGGCAGCCGGTCACGGACCGATTCGGCCAGCGCACCCCCGGCGCTGGCCTTTTTCGTTGCCCCGATGCCGCAGGATGAGGATGGCGGCGAACAAAGCGCGCGGCCCGGCGCGATTGTTGCCCCGAAGCCGCGACCATGCGGGTAAATTGCGGCAAACTCTTGGCATCGCGAAAACTTCGCCTTAATCCTGCCACAGTCCGCCGGTTTTGCGGCAAGGGTATGGGTGCTGAAGATGAAGAGATTGTTGCTGGCCATCGGCCTAATGGCCACCCCGCTGTCGGCCGAGGCGCTGACCGTCAAGACCGTCGCGCAGAACGGGGCAGCCTGGCAGAAGGTGAACGTGTCGCAGAGCGTGGCTCTGCCCAACGGCGGCAACTGGACCTCGGCGCCCTTGCAGATGCCCAACGCCTGGTTTCCGCAGATCGACCCCTGCGTCTCGTTCTGCTCGCCCTTCGATCCGGGTATCTATGGCACCAGCCAGACCATCGGCGCGACGCCCCTGCCCGGCTGGCAGACGATCCCCTTCTGGGCAACCTGGCAGACGCCTGACCGGTCGAACACGAACGTCCTGAGTTTCGCCAAGGCGCAGAACATCTTCTCGCTGCTCTGGGGATCGCTGGATACCGGCAACCTCATAGAATTCCTGCTGAATGGTCAGGTGGTTGGCACGCTGGCCGGCGACCAGCTGCCGGGCGTGGCGATCCAGAACCCGGGGCGGGGTGCCGCGCTGATCAAGGTGTCGGGGCTGAACTTCGACCAGGTGCGGTTCTCGTCCACGAGCGGCGGGTTCGAGTTCTCGAACGTCGGCGCCTCGCCTGTGCCGCTGCCCCTGCCGGTCGCAGGGCTTGCCGGGGCGCTCGGCCTTCTCGGGCTGCTCCGCCGCCGCCGCCGCGCCTGAGCCGGCCCTGACCACTTGCGCGACCCCGGCCCGGGCGGCCGGGGTTTTCCTTTGCCCCGGGGGCTTCGGGAATCGCCCTTCGCCCTGCCAGGGGACGGGGGGGGCGATGCCCCCCGCAAAGGGCGGCATTCCGGCAACAATCGCGCAAAGATGGGGGGAATTCCGCGCCGAAATAGCCATTTCGGCGGGGGGCCGGTTTGACATAATTCCGCCATAGTCTAGGGTCGCAGACGGTGGGGATGGTAACTTTTGATGTGCGGACGGGTGCCTTTCGAACATTCCTTTGCGGCGATCCCGATGCCCGGTTTGGCGGGCTTCGGAGGAACCGGATCTCATTTGAGCCAGACGCGGCCCACCGGTCGTTCCCAATTACGGGTGCAATAGATGCGTGACGATTTCCTCACCTTCACGGGGTCTTCCCCGGCCTTCGGCACCGCCGACGCGCCGCCAGCCATCAAGACGGTGCTGGTCACCGGGGGCGCGGGGTTTCTCGGCTCTCACCTGACCGACCGGCTGCTGGAGCAGGGCCATCGGGTGATCTGCCTCGACGACCTGTCGACCGGACGCCTGGCCAATGTCGCCCACCACGGGGATAACCTGCGCTTTACCATGATGCGCCAGGATGTCTGCGATCCCATCCGCATCGCGGGGGCGGTGGACGAGATCTACAACCTCGCCTGTCCGGCCTCGCCGCCGAAATACCAGCTGGACCCGGTGCAGACATTCAGAACCTCGGTGATCGGCGCGATGAACGTGCTGGAACTGGCACGCCAGAAGGGCGCGCGCGTGTTCCAGGCCTCGACCTCGGAGGTCTATGGCGACCCGGAAATCACGCCCCAGCCCGAAGGCTATCGCGGCGCGGTCAACACCTTTGGCCCGCGCGCCTGCTATGACGAGGGCAAGCGGGCGGCCGAGACCCTGTTTCACGACTATCACCACCAGCACGGCGTCGATGTCCGCCTCGTGCGCATCTTCAACACCTATGGCCCGAGGATGAGCGCGGACGACGGGCGCGTGGTGTCGAACTTCGTGGTTCAGGCGCTGAGCGGGCGCGACATCACGCTGAACGGCGACGGCAGCCAGACCCGGTCCTTCTGCTATGTCGACGACCTGATCGAGGGGTTCGTGCGGCTGATGGCCTCGGACTGCCACGGGCCGGTGAACCTTGGCAATCCCGGCGAGTTCACGATGACCGATCTGGCGCGGATGGTGCTGGACAAGACCGGATCGCGCTCGCGCATCGTGCGCCGCCCGCTGCCCAAGGACGATCCGCGCCAGCGCCGGCCCGACATTTCCCGCGCAGGGCGCGAACTGGGCTGGGCGCCGCTGATCGGGCTGAGCGAGGGTCTGGACCGCACCATCACCCATTTCGCCGCCGAGCTGGGCCTGCCGCCCGCCAGGCGCGCCGCCGAACAGGAGGCCCTGTCTTGAGCGATCTTTCCCGTGCCCGCGTCCTGGTGACCGGCGGCGCCGGCTTCATCGGCGCGCATGCCTGCAAGGCGGTGGCCGAGGCCGGCGGCCTTCCGGTTGCCTACGACAACCTGACGACCGGCCATGCCGATGCAGTGATGTGGGGGCCCCTGGTGCGCGGCGACGTGCGCGACCGCGACTTGCTGGCCGCGGCCTTGCAGCAGTTCCGCATCGACGCGATCCTGCATTTCGCCGCCTCGGCCTATGTCGGGGAATCGGTGACGAACCCCGCGCTCTATTTCGACAACAACGTGGGCGGCATGATCGCCCTTCTCGATGCCGCCCGCGATGCAGGGGTGGACCGGATCGTCCTTTCGTCAAGCTGCGCCACCTACGGCATACCCGAGAGCCTGCCCATCCGCGAGGCGACGCCGCAGCGGCCGATCAATCCCTATGGCCGCACCAAGCTGATCTGCGAGGAGATGCTGCGAGACTATGGCGCGGCCTACGGGCTCCGCCATGTCGCGCTGCGCTATTTCAACGCGGCCGGTGCCGACCCCGGCGGCCGGCTGGGCGAACGGCACGAGCCCGAGACCCACCTGATCCCGCTGGCCCTGCGCGCGGCGGCGGGCGGCGTGCCGCTCCAGGTCTTCGGCCATGACTATCCGACCCCCGACGGAACCTGCGTGCGCGACTATGTGCATGTGGCCGATCTGGCGCGGGCACATGTGCTGGCACTTGGCCATCTGGCCGGCGGGGGCGAAAGCGTGGCCTTGAACCTCGGGACCGGACGCGGGCTGTCGGTCCTCGAGATCGCCGCTGCGATCGAGCGGGTGACGGGCCGGACCGTGCCCATGCGCCTCGCGCCGCGCCGGGCGGGCGATCCGCCGGTGCTGGCCGCCGACCCCTCGCGCGCTGCCGAGGTTCTGGGGTTCCGCGCCGAACTGTCGGACATCGACACGATCGTCGCCCATGCGGCGCCCTGGTTCGGCCTTGGCGTCCGCGTGGCCAGGGTGGCCTGAGCGGTGGCCAAGCGCAGGCCATATCTCGCCCCCCTCCTGTCGGGGCGCGCGCGGCACAAGTACCTTGTCGCCGCCGTTGCCTGGGTTCTGGCCGCGCTGTTCTTCTGGTCCTGGTGGCTTCAGCCCGCCCACAACATCGGCACGGGGCGCTTTGCGCTGGCCACCGCCTGCCTTGGCTGGATCTTCTTTCTCCAGGCCTATTTCCTCGTCGTCTTCCTGAACGGCCGGCGCTCGGTCGCGCCCGATCCGCTGCCCGCCCGCTGGCGCGTGGCGATGGTGGTGACCAAGACGCCGGGCGAGCCCCTGGCCCTGCTGAAGAAGACGCTGGCCGCGATGCTGGCGCAGGACTATCCGCACGACACCTGGCTGGCAGACGAGGATCCTTCGCCCGAGACCGCGCGCTGGTGCGCCGAGAACGGGGTGCGCATCTCGAGCCGCAAGGGCGTCGCCGACTATCACCGCGCCGAATGGCCGCGCCGGACCCGGTGCAAGGAAGGCAACCTGGCTTATTTCTACGATCACTTCGGCTATGACGCCTATGACATCGTGGCCCAGCTTGACGCCGACCATGTCCCCCAGCCCGGCTACCTGCGCGAGATCCTGCGCCCCTTCGCCGATCCGGCGGTGGGCTATGTCAGCGCGCCCTCGATCTGCAACGCCAATGCCGGCGAAAGCTGGGCGGCGCGCACCCGGCTGGACAGCGAGGCCGCCTTTCACGGCGCGCTGCAATGCGGCTATTCGCAGCTTTTCACCTCGATCTGCATCGGCTCGCACTATGCGGTGCGCACCGCCGCCCTGCGCGCGGTCGGCGGACTGGGGCCCGAGCTGGCCGAGGATCACTCGACCTCGATGGTGCTGGCCGCAGGGGGCTGGCGCGGGGTGCATGCGATCGACGCCATCGCCTATGGCGACGGGCCGGCCAGCCTGGCCGACCTGGCGACCCAGGAATTCCAGTGGTCGCGCAGCCTTGTGACGCTGCTTTTTTCGCACACCGCGCGCTATCTGCCGCGCCTTCCCTGGAACCTCAGGTTCGTCTTCCTGCTTGGCCAGTCCTGGTACATGTTCTTCGCGGCCTTCATGCTCTACATGTATCTGTCGCCGATCTATGCGCTGGCCGCCGACACCCGCCTGGCCGATGTCAGCTATCCGGCCTTTGTCGGCCACGGCCTGCCGGTGACGGCGGTGCTGGTCTGGATCGCCCTCGCCATCCGCCGCGACGGGCTGTTCCGGCCCTTCCGCGGCAAGGTCTTCGGCCTCGAGAAGGCGCTGTTCGTGTTCCTGCAATGGCCCTGGGTGCTGTGGGGCTGCCTGATGGCGCTGCGCGACCGGCTGACCGGCCGCTTCGTCGATTTCCGCGTGACGCCCAAGGGCGAGGCCGCCACCCGCCGGCTGCCCACCAAGGTCGTCGCGGTCTATGTGGCGCTGGCGGTGGGCGCGATCCTGCCGGTGATCCTGATCGGCGATGCCGACGATGCGCGCGGCTTCTACGTCCTGTCGGGGATCAACGCGCTGATCTATACCGGGATCGCCACCTCGATCGTCCTGCGCCACCTGCACGACCGGCTGCCCGACCTGCGCGCCAGCTGGCGCACGGCGCTGGTGCAGGCGACATCGGTCGCGGCGCTCTGCGTGCTGATGGTGTCGGCAGTCGTGGCGCGCGGCATGGAAAGCGTCTATGCACTGAGCCTGGGGATGGACCCTTTCCGCATCGCCAGCGCGCAATATGCGGTGTCGGGCGCGGGCTTGAACGGACATCTGCGGGTGCACTACAGGTTTGATCCGGGCTGGAACTGACGGGCGTGACCCGCGGCCGGACCGATGATGGAGGAAACGAGATGACAAGTGGCAGGATGAAGGGGCTGGTCTTGGGGGTGCTGATGGCTCTGGCGGCGGCATCGGGGGCAGTGGCCGAGCCTTCGCCGCCGGGTGACGTGCCGTTCGGGGCCTATGACCCCGGCGGGGACTTCGCCGACGACAAGGTGCCGGTGATCGAACATCTGTTCCTTCCCTGGGAGGACGTCTATCTGCCCTCGCTGAACGAGGCCGACGCCTATGCGCTGGCGCGCCACCGCGCGCTGCTGGTCACGCTCGAGCCCTGGACCTGGTCGCGAAGCGAACGCAACACCCCCCAGCACCTTCGCGCGGGCATCGCGTCGGGCGCCTATGATGCCAACATGGACAGCATCTGCCGGGTGATGGGCCAGCTGAAAAGCCCGGTGACCCTGCGATGGGGCCACGAGATGGAGGACAAGTCCGGCCAGTTCATCTGGGCCGGCTGGAAGCCCGCGGACTATATCGCCGCCTACCGGCGGATGATCACCATCTGCCGCAAGGCCGCGCCCAACATCCGCGTGATGTGGTCGCCCCTCGGCGATGCGGGGATGGAGGCCTACTATCCCGGCAACGATTATGTGGACATCGTCGGCATCTCGGTCTTCGGGCTTCAGGCCTATGACCGGGCCAAGTTCGGCCACGACCGCAGCTATCTCGAGATCTTCGGCCCGAAATATGCCCGCGCCGCGCAGTTCGGCAAGCCGGTGGTCGTCGCCGAACTGGGCTATTCGGGCGATCAGGCCTATGTGGACAGCTGGAACAATTCGGTCCGCGTGACGCGGGCGGCCTATCCCAACCTGGTCGGCGTCGTCTATTTCGACCAGCGCGAAGTCTATCCCTGGCCCGAGAATTTCGGCCTGCCGGACTGGCGGCTGGCCAACCGCGTCATCAAGTAGGGACGCGGCGCAGGACAGACCCTCGGGGGGGGCGGCGGTGCCGCCCCCCTTCGTTTGCCGGGGGCCGCTTCCCCGCCGTCTCGCCCGCCCCGCGGCTGCCGGCAATTTGAATCGAGGCCGCGGAGACTGCCACAATATTAACAAACTCGCCCGGTCAAACCCCGGTTCCGGGCCATAGTTTCGGCGCAAATCGCCCATAGCGTGAGTCTCAGCTGTCCTTGCCCCCAGGGTCCGCGCCGCGCCGGTTCTGCCTTCGGCAAGGTGCGCATGCCATGCGGGGCATCTGCCTGAGAGGTTACATCGTGGTGACGTGCGATCGCTTGCCGGGCCGCAAGGTCCTGGCCGCTGCCCTTCTGTCGCTTGCCCTCGTGCCGGCCGCCGCGCTTGCCGGCCCGGCCAGCCCGCGCGCCGGCGCCGTCGTCCGCCTTCCGGGCGGCGTGGTCTTCAACTGGCTGGCGCCGAAGAAGGTGCGCAGCGGCCAGATCCAGAACCCCGAGCTGACCAGCGCCCAGGACGCGGCCCCGGCGGTCCAGAGCCGCTATTTCGGGCATGGCTCCTACATCTGCTCGCCCGCGGGCTTCGGGATGAAGTCGCGCTGCTTCGCGCGCTGATCCCCCTCAGGCGCGCTCTCGGGGGCGCTCTCAGGGGCGCTGGATCGACCTGAGATAGCCGGCCAGCGCCAGAAGGTTCGACGGCACCGGGACCGGCGTGCCGTCGCCGGTGTCCACCATGACCTCGGGCGAGGCGGCGATGACCGCGCCCATCTCCGGCATGACCGAACCGTGATCATTGCGCCGGGTATAGCCGTCGATCACCGACATGACGCGCGCGAGCGGGAATGTCCCGCCGCGCCGCGCCGCGATCCGGGTGAGATCGGCGGGCTTCTTCGCCAGGCTTGCCGCCGCCGGTCCGTCGCCGCGCCCCGCGTCCCCGTGGCAGCTGGCACAGTAGTCGGCATAAAGCGCCTGCCCGCGCGTCGCCGGCGGGGTCGTGCAGGCCGCCGCCAGCAGGGCCAACGCGGCCCCGGCAAGGCCGGCGAAACGGGTCAGGGTCGGGGACATGGGCACGCTCCTTGGCTGCGGCGGGCCCAGCAAAGCCCGCGCGGATGCCTGCGTCCTTGATCTGGGTCAGCCCGCGACCCGCCCGGCGCCCAGCCGGATCACCCGGTCCATGCGCGCGGCCAGGTCGGCATTGTGGGTGGCGATCAGCGCCGCCATGCCGGTCTCGCGCACCACCTCCATCAGAAGGGCAAAGACCTGTTCGGCGGTGGCGCCGTCAAGGTTGCCGGTCGGCTCGTCGGCGAGAAGCAGCCGCGGGCCGTTGGCCAGCGCCCGGCAGAAGGCCACGCGCTGCTGCTGGCCGCCCGAGAGTTCGGCCGGACGGTGGGCCAGCCGGTCGCCGAGGCCGAGCCTGTCGAGCAGGCCGCGCGCCCTCGTTTCGGCAGCGCCGCGGGGGATGCCGTTGGCAAGCTGCGGCAGAAGCACGTTCTCGAGCGCCGAAAACTCGGCCAAGAGGTGATGGAACTGATAGACAAACCCCACCTCGGCCCGCCTCACCGCGGTGCGGATCGCGTCGGGTTGGCCGCCAAGCGCGCGCCCGGCAATGCGCACCTCGCCCGCGTCGGGCCGGTCGAGAAGCCCAGCGATGTGCAGAAGCGTCGATTTCCCCGCCCCCGAGGGCGCGACCAGCGCCGCCACCTCGCCCGGCGCCAGGGCCAGGTCCAGCCCGTCCAGCACGGTGATCTCGCCCGCGCCGCCCGCGCCAAAGCGCTTGACGATGCCCGACAGCGCCAGGACCGGCTCACTCATAGCGCAGGGCCTCGACCGGGTTCATCCGCGCCGCCCGGCGCGCGGGAAGGATGGTGACGATGAAGGACAGGACCAGAGCCAGCGCCGCCGCCTTGCTTACGTCCCAGGGCTGAAGCCGCGCCGGCAGCCGGTAGATGCCGCGGATCGAGGGGTCCCAGGCGCCGCCCCCGGTCAGCCAGTTGATCGAGGCCATGATCGGGTCGATGTTCCAGGCGATCAGGCAGCCGAGGATCACCCCGCAGACGGTGCCGATGACGCCGGTGAAGGCCCCGCAGAGAAAGAAGATGCGCAGGATCGAGCCCTGGCTCAGCCCCATCGTGCGCAGGATGCCGATGTCGCGGCCCTTGTTCTTGACCAGCATGACAAGGCCGGAGGTGATGTTCATGGTCGCGATCAGGACGATCAGCGACAGGATCACGAACATCACGTCATCCTCGATCGAGAGCGCGTTGAGGTAGGAGCCCGAGGCGTCCTTCCAGGTCCAGAGATAGTGCCCCTCGCCCGCCGCGGCCAGGATCGCCGGCTCGACCCCGGCCAGATCCTCGGGGTTCTTCAGGAAGACCGCGATCTCGTCGGCGACGCCCTCGCGGTTGAAATAGCTCTGCGCCTCGGCAAACGGCATGTAGATGCGTGCGTCGTCGATATCGGCGCGCCCGGCGGAAAAGATGTAGACGACACGGTAGGCATTCACGCGCGGGCTGGTCCCGAAGGCGGTCTTGGCCCCGTTGGGGCTGATGAGCCGCACCTCGTCACCCGGGACGACGCCGAGGGTGCGGGCGATCCCGGCGCCTATGGCGATGCCGCCGCCGGCCGAGACGGGCTTGCCGAAGTCGTCAATGTTGCCAAGCGCCTTCGGCGCATCGCGGAAGGTGGGCAGCGCCTTCAGTTCCGAGACGGGCACGCCATAGACCTCCGCCACGTTCGAGCGGTCGCCATAGGTCAGCATCCCGAAGCCCGAGATCTTCGGGCTGGCGCGCAGGACCCCTGGCAGGGCGGCGATGCGGGCGGCCAGCGCGTCATAGCCGGCGATCGTCGCGGTCTCGCCGCCGTCGGGACTGGGGTGGAACTCGCTGAAGACCGTCACATGGGCATTGGCGCCGAGGATGGTGCGCACCAGCTCGTCACGAAAGCCGGCGCGCACCGCAAGCGTCGCCACCAGAGCCATGACGCCAAGGGTGATGCCGACGAGGCTGATCCAGGTCATCACCGACACGCCGCCCTCGGCCCGCCGCGCCCGCAGATAGCGCCAGGCGATCAGGAACTCGAAAGGGGCAAAAGGTCTCGTGCTACCTGCCATCAGCTTTCCGGCGCGAAAGGCGCGCCCCTTCCTTTCATTGTGGCGCAAATATCCCGTGGGCGCGGGGGCTGGCCCCCGCCCCTGCCGCCCTAGCGCCCGGCGTAGATCTGCGCGATCCGGTCGACGGCGGCGGCGGCGGTCATCTCCTCGCTCTCGCCGGTGCGGCGCGAGGTCAGTTCCACCTTGCCATTGGCCAGCCCGCGCGGCCCGACGGTGATGCGCCAGGGCAGGCCGATCAGGTCCATCGTCGCGAACTTGGCGCCCGCCCGCTCGTCGCGGTCGTCGTAAAGCGCCTCGAGCCCTTTCGCGGCCAGCGCCTTGTAGAGACCGTCGCAGGCCGCGTCGGTTGCCGCGTCGCCCTGCTTGAGGTTGACGATCCCGACCGGGAAGGGGGTCACGCCCTCGGGCCAGATGATGCCGCGGTCGTCATGGCTGGCCTCGATGATCGCGCCCAGAAGGCGGCTGACGCCGATGCCGTGGCTGCCCATCTCGACCGGGACGCGGCTTCCGTCGGCGGTGACGACCGTGGCACCCATCGCCTCGGAATATTTGGTGCCGAAATAGAAGATCTGGCCGACCTCGATCCCGCGCCCGACCTTGCGGCGGGCCTCGGGGATCTGGTCGAAGAGGCTCGCGTCGTGGGTCTCGTCGGTGCGGGCGTAAAGGGTGGTGAACTCCTTGCAGATGCCCGCGACCTCGGCGCGGTTGTCATAGTCCACCGCTCGGTTGCCGAGTTTCAGGTCGGTCACCGCGCTGTCGTAGAAGACTTCGGACTCGCCCGTCGCGGCCAGCACCAGGAACTCGTGGGTATTGTCGCCGCCGATCGGACCCGAGGCGGCGCGCATCGGGATGGCGGTCAGGCCCATGCGCTCGTAGGTGCGCAGGTAGCTGACCATGTGGCGGTTGTAGGCATGAAGCGCCGCCGCCCGGTCCACGTCGAAATTGTAGCCGTCCTTCATCAGGAACTCGCGGCCGCGCATGACGCCGAAGCGCGGGCGCATCTCGTCGCGGAACTTCCACTGGATGTGATAGAGCGTCAGCGGCAGGTCCTTGTAACTGCCGACATGGGCGCGGAAGATGTCGGTGATCATCTCCTCGTTCGTGGGCCCATAGAGCATGTCGCGCTCGTGCCGGTCGCGGATGCGCAGCATCTCTTGGCCGTAGTCGTCATAGCGCCCGCTTTCGCGCCAGAGGTCGGCGGGCTGGAGGGTCGGCATCAGCATCGGGATATGGCCGGCGCGCATCTGTTCCTGATGGACGATCTCCTCGACCCGCTTCAGCACCCGGAAGCCGAGCGGCAGCCAGGAATAGATGCCCGCCGCCTGCTGGCGGATCATGCCGGCGCGCAGCATGTAGCGGTGCGACACGATCTGCGCGTCGGCGGGGTTTTCCTTGAGGACGGGAAGGAAATAGCGGGTCAGGCGCATGGCGGACGCTTCTCTGTCTGTCACTGTCGCCCGAGGGCTTATGCGAAAGGCCAACGCGAGGCAAGGGAGCCGCCCTGCCGGTCCAGTCGGCCCGGACTTGTGCACAGGGGGCCTCAGGGCTTAGATCGGGGGCGAACAGCGGAGAGTGGCCCATGTCCTTGCCGGTCCGGCAGCAGCTTCAGTACTGGGGGATCGCGGCGGTCCTGTTCTTCGGGCTTCTCTGGGGCCTCGGAAACGTGATCCTGCCCTTCATCGTCGGCGGCGCCATCGCCTATTTCCTCGACCCGGTCGCCGACCGGCTGGAGCGGATGGGCCTGTCACGGGCGGCGGCGACCGCGACCATCTCCTTCATGGCACTCCTGGCCTTCGTCCTCCTCGCCCTGCTGATCGTGCCGATGCTGGTGCGCCAGCTGGTCCAGCTGGTCAACGCCGCACCGACGATCCTGGGCGAGCTGCAGACCTTCCTGACCGAACGGTTTCCGCACGCGATGGATGCCAACAACGTCG
Source organism: Pseudomonadota bacterium (assembly GCA_018240425.1). Lineage (GTDB taxonomy): Bacteria > Pseudomonadota > Alphaproteobacteria > Rhodobacterales > Rhodobacteraceae > TMP-24. The sequence goes on from JAFEFU010000018.1 coordinate 36,499, forward strand.
TGCGCGAGACCCTGGCCTCGCTCGGCCGGACCATCCAGGCACGGGGCGGAGAGCTGGCGACCGGGCTTCTCTCCTCGGCGATCTCGGTCATCAACTGGATCGTCTTTCTGGTCGTGGTGCCGGTCGTGGCTTTCTACCTGCTTCTCGACTGGGACCACATGGTCGCGCGCATCGACGAGGGCCTTCCCCGCGACCACCGCGAGAGCATCCGCACCATCGCCCGCGACATCGACAAGGTGCTGGCCGGATTCGTGCGGGGGCAGGTGACGGTCTGCCTGCTGATGGGCAGCTACTACGCGCTGGCGCTGATGCTGGCCGGGTTGCAGTTCGGCCTGGTCGTGGGCGCGATCGCCGGGGTCATCACCTTCATCCCCTATGTCGGCGCGCTGATCGGCGGCGCGTTGGCGATCGGGCTCGCCCTCTTCCAGTTCTGGGGCGACTGGGTGCAGATCGCCATCGTCGTCGGCATCTTCGCGGTGGGCCAGTTCCTCGAGGGCAATGTCATCACCCCGCGCCTCGTCGGCAAGTCGGTCGGCCTGCATCCGGTGTGGCTCCTGTTCGCGCTGTCGGCGATGGGGACGCTCTTCGGTTTCGTCGGAATGCTGGCCGCGGTGCCGGTGGCCGCGGCGCTTGGCGTCCTCGCCCGCTTCGGGATCGCGCAGTATCTGGCCAGCCGCCTCTACCAGGGCACCCCCAGGCAGGACAAGGGCTGATGCCGCGCCAGCTGACCCTTGCCCTGCCGGTGCGCGCAGCACTGGAGCGCGAGGATTTCCTGGTCTCGCCCGCCAACCGGACCGCGCTTGACCTGATCGACCGCCCCGACCTCTGGCCGCAGCGCAAGCTCCTGCTGATCGGGCCGGCGGGGTCGGGAAAGTCGCACCTGGCCCAGGTCTTTGCCCATGACCGGGCGGCGATGATCGTCGAGGCAGGCGATCTTTTCGCCATCGACCCGCTTCCCGAGGCCCTGATCATCGAGGATGCCGACCGGCTTGCGCCCGACCGGCAGGAGATGCTGTTCCACCTGCACAACCGGATGGCGGCGGCCGGGGGGCTGCTTCTGCTGACGGCGCGGCGGCCGGTTGCCGACTGGGGCCTGACGCTCGCCGACCTGCGAAGCCGGATGGAGGCGACGGCGCTGGCCCGGCTCGATCCGCCCGACGATGCGCTTCTGGCGGCAGTGATCCTGAAACTGTTCGCCGACCGCCAGTTGCAGGTCGCGCCCTCGGTGGTCGCCTATCTGGTCAGCCGGATCGAGCGGTCCTTCGCCGCGGCGCGGGCGATCGTCGCGGCCCTGGACGCGCGGGCGCTGGCGCTTGGCCGGCCGGTGACGCGGGCGCTGGCGGCAGAGTGTCTGGACAGGGCGCCCGCTCCGTGATCCAGTCATGGAACCGTTACCCTTCAGGCCGATAAGCCGCCCATGACCCAGGCCGATTTCCTCGAGTCCCCTTTTCCTGCCCCCGCCCGCCTGCCCGAGGCCGAGATCGCCGGGCCGAAGCGCTTCTTCAACCGCGAGGTCAGCTGGCTGGCCTTCAACTGGCGTGTCGTCGACGAAAGCCGCAACCCGCGCGTGCCGCTTCTGGAACGGGTGCGGTTCCTGTCGATCTCGGCCACCAACCTTGACGAGTTCTATACCGTGCGCGTCGCCGGCCTGCGCCAGCTGGCGCGCGCCGGCAATGCGCTGCCCTCGGACGACGGGCTGAACCCGGCCGAGCAGCTGGCCCTGGTCAACGAGGATGCGCGGCGGCTGATGGGAATGCAGCAGACGGTCTGGAACCGGCTGAAGCGCGAGATGGAGGCGCAGGGCATCACCCTTCTGACCCGCGGCAAGCTGACGAGGCGCGACGAGGCATACCTTTCGGACTACTTCCTCGCCCAGGTCTTTCCGGTGCTCTCGCCCCTCGCGATCGACCCGGCCCATCCCTTCCCCTTCATCCCCAACACCGGCTTCTGCCTGGCGATGGAGCTGGAGCGCGCCGCCGACGGGCGGCGGATGCAGGCGCTTCTGCCCATTCCCCAGCAGGTCCGCCGCTTCATCGCCCTGCCCGGCCCGGCGCGTTTCCTGCCGATGGAGGAGTTGTTGCTTCTCCACCTCGGCTCGCTCTTTCCCGGCTATCGCGACGTGGGGCACTGCACCTTCCGGGTGCTGCGCGACAGCGACCTCGAGGTCGAGGACGAGGCCGAGGATCTGGTGCGCGAGTTCGAGACCGCGCTGAAGCGGCGGCGGCGCGGCCAGGTGATCCGGCTGAAGATCACCGCCGGTGCCCCGGAGGGCCTGCGGGCGCTCATCATGGAGGAGCTTGGCGTTTCCCCCGACGAGATGGTCGAGGTCAAGGGCATGGTCGGCATGGCCGACGTGAAGGAACTGGTGCTCGACCGGCGCGACCTCTTGTGGCCGCCCTTCACCCCCCGCGTCCCCGAGCGGGTGCTGGACCATGACGGCGACATGTTCGCGGCGATCCGTCAGAAGGACATGCTGCTGCACCATCCCTACGAGACCTTCGACATGGTGGTGCGCTTCCTGACCCAGGCGGCGGCCGATCCCAACGTGCTGGCGATCAAGCAGACGCTCTACCGCACCTCGCAGGACAGTCCGATCGTCGCGGCGCTGTGCGAGGCCGCCGAGGCGGGCAAGACGGTGACGGCGCTGGTCGAGCTGAAGGCGCGCTTCGACGAGGCGGCGAACATCCGCCAGTCGCGGCGGCTGGAACGGGCGGGCGCCCATGTCGTCTACGGCTTCACCAACTACAAGACCCATGCCAAGATCTCGACCGTGGTGCGCCGCGAGGGCGCCGATCTGGTGACCTACACCCATTACGGCACCGGCAACTACCATCCGATCACCGCGCGCATCTATACCGACCTGTCGCTCTTTACCTGCAACGCCGCGCTCGGGCGCGACGCGACCAAGGTCTTCAACTATCTCTCGGGTTATGTGCAGCCCGAGGGGCTGGAGAACCTGGCGATCTCGCCCACCACGCTGAAGCCGCGGCTTCTCGACCTGATCGCCGCCGAGGCCGGCCATGCCCGCGCCGGACGCCCGGCCGAAATCTGGGCCAAGCTGAATTCGGTGATCGAGGCCGACATCATCGACGCGCTTTACGCGGCAAGCCAGGCCGGGGTCAGGATCAACCTTGTGGTGCGCGGCATCTGCGGCCTGCGCCCCGGAATCCTGGGCCTGTCCGAGAACATCCGGGTGAAGTCGATCGTCGGGCGCTTCCTGGAACACAGCCGCATCGTCTGCTTCGGCAACGGCCACGGCCTGCCCTCGAAGAAGGCCCGCGTCTTCATCTCGTCCGCCGACTGGATGGGGCGCAACCTGTCGCGGCGGGTCGAGACGCTGGTGGAGACGCTGAACGACACGGTCAAGGCGCAGATCGTCAGCCAGATCATGGCGGCGAACCTCGCCGACGAGGCGCAAAGCTGGGTGCTGCAACCCGACGGGCGCTATCTGCGCGACCTGCCCGAGGGCGCCGACCTGTTCAGCTGCCACACGTTCTTCATGGAGAACCCCTCGCTGTCGGGGCGGGGTTCGGCGGGGGCCAAGGACGTGCCGCGCCTGGCCCGTGCCCGCGACTGAGGGGGGCGAGCGCCCCGCGAGCCGCCTTGCGCCCCCGACCGGAACCGCTAGTCTGCCGCGCGGGGGAATCTGTGGCTGCATCAGCGGGGACCGCACATGAAGAAGAGGCCCGAGCTTCCGCCCGAGGACAGCGCGCCTTTCGGCCATTCGCTGTTCGATGACCCATCGGCGCGGGCGCTGGAAAGGGTCGGCGTCGTCGATGTCGGATCGAACTCGGTGCGGCTGGTCGTCTTTGACGGGGCGGCGCGCAGCCCGGCCTATTTCTACAACGAGAAGATCCTTGCCGGCCTTGGCAAGGGCCTGGCGCAGACCGGCCGGCTGAACCCCGAGGGGCGGGCGCGGGCGCTGGCCGCGCTGAAGCGGTTCGCGGCGCTGGCCGAGGGGATGGACCTGCCGCCCCTGACCTGCGTGGCCACCGCCGCCGCGCGCGAGGCCACCGACGGACCCGAATTCGTGCGCGAGGTCGAAGGCGAGACCGGGCTGAAGCTCTGGGTGATCGACGGTGCCGAGGAGGCGCGGCTGTCGGCGCAGGGCGTGCTTCTCGGCTGGCCCGAGGCGCAGGGCCTGGTCTGCGACATGGGCGGCAACTCGATGGAGCTGGCCGAACTGAAGGAAGGCCGGGTCGGACGGCGGGCGACATCGCCGCTCGGCCCCTTCCGCCTGCAACAGGTTCCCGGCGGAAAACCGGGCATCCTCAAGCACATCCGCGCCGTCGTTCGCGGGCTTGCCGCCGACATCGGCACCGATCACGACCGCATCTACCTGGTCGGCGGCTCGTGGCGGGCGATCGCGCGGCTGGACATGGAGCGGCGCGCCTATCCGATGACGGTCCTGCACGAATACCGCATGGACCCCGCCGCCCTGGTCGAGACCCTGGACTGGATCGGCCGGACCGACCTTGACTCCCTGAGGATGAAGACCGGCACCTCGCAGGCGCGGCTTGACCTGGTGCCCTTGGCGGCGCTGGTCTTGAAGGAGCTGGTCAAGGTCTTTGCCCCGCGCGAGATCGACGTGTCGTCCTATGGCATCCGCGAGGGGCTTCTCTACGAGCAGATGCCCGAGAAGCTGCGCCGCCGCGATCCGCTGATCGAGGCCTGCCGCTATGCCGAGCAGACGATGGCGCGGATGCCGGGCTTCGGCAAGAAGCTGTTCCACTTCCTGATGCCGATCTATGGCACCGCCCCGCCCGAGCGGCTGAGGATGGTGCGCGCGGCCTGCCTTCTCCATGACACGACCTGGCGCGCCCACCCGGACTACCGGGCCGAGGTCTGCTTCGACAATGCCACGCGCGCCAATCTCGGCGGCCTGTCGCATCAGGAGCGGGTGTTCCTGGGGCTGGCGCTGCTGCACCGCTACAAGAACTCGCGCGCCGGGTCTCGGCTCGAGCCCCTGTTCGCGCTGCTGCCCCCGGCGGAAGTCCAGGCCGCCGAGATCCTCGGCAAGGCCATGCGCTTCGGCGCCATGCTGTCGGCCCAGTCGCCCGAGCGGACCGGAACCCTTGCCTATGATCCGGTGGCGCGGCGGCTGACCTTCCGGCTGAACCGCGGCGCCGAGGCGCTGTTCGGAGAGGTGGCGCAGGCGCGGTTCCAGTCGCTGGCCGAGGCCCTGGGCGCGGCGGCCGACGTGCAGCCGGAAGCCGCCGGCGATCCGGTCGAGGCTTGACCCCGCGGCCCGCGCGGCCCACATCTGGACGGACAGGGCGGAGACGCGCGTGACCATCCGTTTCGACAATTCCTATGCCCGCCTGCCGGACCGCTTCTTCGTCCGCCAGGCGCCGGTGCCGGTCGCGGCCCCGGCGCTGATCGCCGTGAACGAGGATCTGGCGCGGCGGCTGGGGCTGGACCCGGCGGCCTTGGCGTCCGACCCGGCGCTTCTGACCGGCAACCGCCTGCCCGAGGGCGCCGAGCCGATCGCGCAGGCCTATGCCGGCCACCAGTTCGGCGGCTGGGTGCCGCAGCTGGGCGACGGGCGGGCGCTGCTTCTGGGCGAGGTGATCGCGCCCGACGGCGCGCGCTTCGACCTGGCGCTGAAGGGGTCAGGGCAGACCGCCTTTTCGCGGCGCGGCGACGGGCGGGCCTGGGTCGGCCCGGTGATCCGCGAATATATCCTGTCCGAGGCGATGTCGGCGCTCGGGGTGCCGACCACCCGGGCGCTGGCCGCCGCCACCACCGGCGAGACGATCCTGCGCGAGGGGCCGCGCCCCGGCGCGGTGCTGATGCGGGTGGCGTCCAGCCACATCCGCGTCGGCACCTTCCAGTATTTCGCCGCGCGGCAGGACAGGGACGCGCTGGCGGCGCTGGTCGCCCACGTCATCGCCCGCCACTATCCGCAGGCCGACAGGCCCCTGGCGCTCATGGGTGCGGTGATGGAACGGCAGGCGCGGCTCATCGCCCGCTGGATGGCGCTTGGCTTCATCCACGGGGTGATGAACACCGACAACATGGCGGTCTCGGGCGAGACCATCGACTATGGGCCTTGCGCCTTCATGGACGGCTATGACCCGCGCAAGGTCTATTCCTCGATCGACCAGTTCGGGCGCTATGCCTATGGCAACCAGCCCAACATCGCGCTGTGGAACCTGGCGCAGTTCGCCTCGTGCCTCTTGCCGCTGATGGGCGAGGAGGAACCCGCGATCGCGGCGCTGACCGGGGTGCTGGACGGTTTCCCCGCGATCTACGAGGGCGAATGGCTGCGGCTGTTTCGCGCCAAGATCGGCATCACCACCGACGATCCCGGCGACGGCGAGCTGATCGAGACGCTGTTGACCCGGATGGCGGCGGCGGGGGCGGACTTCACCCGCACCTTCAGGGGCCTGGGCAACGGGCTGGCGGCGGCCGAATTCACCGACCCTGCCCCCTTCCGCGCCTGGGAGCGCGACTGGCGCGCGCGGATCGCGGCCGAGCCCGATCCCTGGGCGGTGATGGCGGGCGCGAACCCGGCCTTCATCCCCCGCAACCACCGCGTCGAAGAGGCGATCCGCGCCGCCGTCTCGGGCGATCTCGGGCCGTTCCGGCGGCTCAACCGGGTGCTTGCGCGTCCCTACGAGGATCAGCCCGGGGCGCTGGACCTAGCGCTTGCCCCCCTTCCCGACGAGGAAGTGCGCCGCACCTTCTGCGGGACGTGATCCGCCTCAGCGCCCGAGCTTGCGGAAGAAGCGGCGGTTCTTGACCACGAACTCCTGCAAGATTCCGGTCAGCCCGCCCAGCTGCCGCTTCTTCAGGAACAGGAAACCGGCGAAGGCGCCGATGCTGGCGCCGATGCAGTCGACGATCAGATCGCCCATCGTGTCCAGAAGCCCCGACTTCTGCATGTTGGCGCCGAAGATCCGGTCCATGCTGAATTCGAAGATCTCCCAGACCGCGCCGATCATCACCGCAAAGCAGAAGCCCATGAAGGCCACCGCCCAGGCCGGTGCGGCATAGCGGTCGCCGTTGAACAGCGTGAACATGAACAGGAAGCCGATGAGGCCGAAGCCCACCGCCGAGCCTCCGTGCAGGATGATGTCCCACCACCAGTAACGGTTGTAGAAATCCATCTCCTCACCGAGGAAGATGGTGGCGAAGGTGAAGATGACGATGGCGGCGACGAAGCGCACCGGCAGGTCGATGCCAAGCCGCTGCTCGGCCAGCACCGGCACGAACGACAGGGCCAGAGTCGCCAACGCCACGAAGCCCAGAGACCAGCGCCCCTCGACCAGCGCGACGGGAATCGCCAGCGCCAGCAGCGCCCAGATCGCGTGGGTCACGAAGGTCTGATCGCGGATCTTGCGCATGAGCATGATCCGGATATGAGAATGCTCCGGCGGCCCTTCAAGCTTGCGCCGTCCGGGACTATGTTCAGGCCATGCGCGTGCGGCTGGCCAGCTACAACATCCACAAGTGCCTGGGGCTCGACCGCCGCCGCCGGCCCGACCGGGTGCTGGCGGTCATGGCCGGCCTCGATGCCGACGTGATCGCCCTGCAGGAAGTCGATCACCGCCTGGGCCATCGCCCCGCGGCGCTGTCGCGCGATCTGGCCGAACATGCGACCGGCCTCCGGGCGGTTCCCGCAGCACTGGGGCGGCACAGTTTCGGCTGGCATGGTCAGGTGATCCTGGCGCGGCCGGGGCTGGAACTGACGGGACTGGTGCGCATTGATCTGCCGGGGCTCGAGCCGCGCGGGGCGCTGGCGGCAGAGTTCCGCGGCGACGGGCCGGCCTTCCGGGTGATCGCGGTGCATCTCGGCCTCTTTCGCCGGTCGCGCAAGCTGCAACTGGCGGCGCTGGCCGCGGCCTTGTCGCACCGCCCGGCCCTGCCCACCGCGATCATCGGCGACTTCAACGAATGGTCGCCGGCGCGGGGCACCGAAACCCTGGGCGCGGGCTTTACCGTCCACGCGCCGGGGCCGAGCTTTCCCGCCGCCCGCCCGGTGGCGCGGCTGGACCGGATCGCGCTTGGCCCCGACCTGCATCTGATGGCGGCGGGCACCCATCACAACGGGCCGGCGCGCATCGCGTCGGACCACCTGCCGATCTGGGCCGATGTCAGGGTCGGACCGGCGCAGGCGGGGTGAAGGCGCGACGAAGGCGGGGCGGGGAAGGCGGGGCGGGGTCAGCCTTCCGATGCGATTCCGGCGCGGGTGCCTTCGGCGGTGGCGCGGAAGGTGGCGCGGGCGGCATCGGGAACGGCGGGCAGTTTCGCCACCACCGCTTCGGCCCAGGCCACATAGTCCAGGCGGCGGGCGCGCGACCAGCCGACCGGCGGCGTCTGCCCGAGCGAGCGGACATTGCTGATCTTGTCGCAGATCTTGACCAGCGCCGCCTCGGCGCTCTTGAAGGGCGCATGTTCGACCTGAAGGCGCTTGCGCATGGCCTTGGCCAGGCTCTTGTCGTCGGTCAGCTCGCCCACCAGTGCCGCGACATGGGGGCCAAAGCTCGCCTCGATGTCGGCAAGCGTGGTCGGCGGACAATCCTCGACCGTGTCATGCAGCCAGGCGGCGGCGATGGCCGCGGGCGTGCCGCCGAAGCCGGCCACGAGGCCGGCGACCTCGGCCGGGTGGCCGATGTAGGGCGAACAGTCGCGATCCTTGCGCGCTTGCCCTGCATGTTTCACTTCGGCGAACGCCGCCGCGCGGCGGATGATGTCCGTCATCGCAGATCTCCCTTGCGGATCGGGCCGCGCGCGGGACCCGGCACAAGCGGCCGGAGCCGAAGATCGGCACGGATGTCGCGTCGCGCAGGCGGTTGGGGAAAATGCGGCGACGGCCCTCTGGCCGTCCGCCACAACCCCACTCTCGCGCCCTGGCGCGATCCGGTCAAGCCCGAATGCACGGCGGCACCGCTGGATCAGACCGGCATGTTGTCCCACAGACTGTCATCATGAGGGTCAGCCGCCGAAGCCGCCACGGACGTCCGCGACACCAGCGGGCGGCGGCCGATCGCCGTAACGTCCAGCGCCCCCACTCGCGACCGCAGGGCGCGGCGCAGCGCCTCCAGCCGCTCTGGATCGGCGATGGCATCGTCCAGAATGCTGTCGAATGACCTTTCTTTCCTGTCGTGAAGCATGGTTATCCCCCCGGGAGTGAATGGCGCACTCGTCACGCGACTCGGGTTGGGCCACATGACGCGGCGTCAACCTCAGAGTGAATGTAAGGATTCCCTTCGACAGTTGCACAACACAAATCGTCGCGCCCCGGCCGACGGCGGAACCCCGCCGACGGGGCCGCGAAGCCAGCCGGAAGGGCGGCCCGCGCCAAAGGAAAAGGGCCGCCCGAAGGCGGCCCCTGTCGTCTGCCGTCGCCGGCCGGATCAGAGCTCGTCCAGCGCTTCGACCGCCTTTTGCAGCTTGTCCTTCGAGACTTCCTTTTCGGTCACCTTGGCGCCGGCGAAGATGTGATCGACGACCTTGTCCTCGAAGATCGGCGCGCGCAGCTGCTGCTGCATCTGCGGGTTCTTCTGCACGAATTCGAAGAAGGCACGTTCCTGGCCCGGATACTGGCGGGCCTGGGCGAGAACCGCCTGGGTCATCTCGGCGTCGGTCACCTCGACCTTTTCCTTGCGCCCGAGTTCGGCGAGCAGCAGCCCGAGGCGCACCCGGCGCTCGGCCAGCTTCTTGTGCTCGTCGGTGGTCTCGATCGAGCCGTGGTCATGGCCGTGGTGGTCGGGGTTCTCGTCGTGCCACAGCTGGTGGGCGATCTGGTGGGCCTCGGCCTCGACCAGGGTCGGCGGCAGATCGAAGCTGACCAGCCCGTCAAGCTGGTCGAGAAGCGCGCGCTTCATCACCGCGCGGGCGGCGCCCTTGTATTCGGCCTCAAGCCGCTCGGCCACCTGGGTCTTCAGCGCGTCAAGGCTCTCGGCGCCGAACTTCTTGGCCAGCTCGTCGTCGATCTCGGCCGGCTTCGGCCCGTTCACCGACTTGACGGTGCAGGCAAAGACCGCGGCCTTCCCGGCCAGATGCGCGGCATGATAGCTTTCGGGGAAGGTCACGTTGACCGAAACCTCGTCGCCGGCCTTGGCGCCGACCAGCTGGTCCTCGAAGCCGGGGATGAAGCTGTTCGAGCCGAGGACCAGCGGATAATCCTCGCCGGCGCCGCCGTCGAACGGCACGCCGTCGACCGAGCCCTTGAAGTCGATCACCACCTGATCGCCGTCCTTGGCCTTGCTGCCCTTCTTCCTCTCCTCGAAGGACTGGGCCGACTTCGCCAGGTTCTCCAGCGCCTCGGCCACGGCCTTGTCCTCGGCCTTGACCACCAGCCGCTCGAGCTTGACCTTGGAGACGTCGAGCGCCGGGATCTCGGGCAGCGCCTCGTAGCTCATCTCGACCACGACATCCTGGCCCTCTTTCCAGTTGTCGCCGCCCTTCATCTCGACCTTGGGCTGCATCGCCGGGCGTTCGCCCGACTTGTCGAAATGGTCCTTCATCGCCCCGTCGATGGCTTCCTGCATCGCATCGCCCAGAACCCGGGGGCCAAACTGCTTGCGCAGCATCGCCATCGGCACCTTGCCCTTGCGGAAGCCCTTGATCTCGACCTCGGGCTGCGCCTCGATGAGTTTCTCGGTGACTTTCGCGTCAAGCTCGGCCGCGCTCACGGTGATCGTGTAGCCGCGCTTCAGTCCGTCCTTCAGGGTCTCGGTCAGCTGCATTCCTTCGTCCTTTTCCTCTTGGTGCGGGTGGAGGGACTTGAACCCCCACGCCGTTAGGCGCCAGAACCTAAATCTGGTGCGTCTGCCAATTTCGCCACACCCGCCAAAGCCACGGGGGCCGCCCTCTGGCAGGGCCGCCCCCAAATCGGCGTCCTTCTAGCAAGAAGGCGGGGGCGATGCGAGTGGAAAAACGGCCCCTGGCGGCCAGAGAAAGCCATGCGCCGAACGCAATTTTGCCAGAATTGGCGGGACTACTGGCGGAGACGGCCAGAGAAGATCATCCGAGAGGATCGGCATGACCCTGTTGCGCGACCTGTCAAGATCGGAAACGGCGGCGCGGGCGGCGCCGGTCCGGGGCATCGCCTCGGGGACGGTGGTGGCGACGCTGGCCGGCTACCTGCCGGTCGACTTCCTCGAACCAGGCGAGCGGGTGGTGACACGCGCGGGAATGCGGGTCCTGCGCGCTGTGCGGGTGCACCGCTATTCGGGCCCCTCGGTGACGATCCGCGCCTCGGCGCTCGGCCACGACCGGCCCGAGCATGACCTGACGCTGCCCGCCTCGATCCCGATCCTGATCCGCGACTGGCGGGCGGGGGCGATCTTTGGCCAGGATCAGGCGATGGTTCCGGCCGAACGGCTGGTGGACGGCGAATATGTGACCTTGGGCAAGGTGCTGGGCCTCAGGCTTTACGAACTGATGTTCGACGAGGCCGAGGTGGTCTATGCCGAGGGCGTGGAACTGTGCTGCGGCGTGGTTCCGGCCCGGTCGGTCGCCTAGAGTCCAAGTTTCCTGAACACCGCCGGCAATTGTTCCGGCAGATCCTCGGCGATCAGCCCGGGGCCGAAGGCCAGCGCGCATTCGACATGGAGCCAGGCGGCGGTCTCGGCGGCCTGCATCGGGGCGAAGCCGCGCGCCAGAAGGCCCGCGATGAAGCCTGACAGAACGTCGCCGGACCCGGCGGTGGCGAGCCAGGGGGCGGCGCGGTCGTAATGGGCCGAGTTGATCGAACAGCGGCCCGAGGGGTCGGCGATCACCGTGTCGGGGCCTTTGTAGAGGACCACGCAGCCCGCCCGCTTCGCCGCCGCGCGGGTGGCGTCGACCTTGGAATAGGCGGGGCCCCTGGTGGCGGGGGCCGCGAGCTTTTCGGCGATGTCGGGGAACAGGCGCGCGAATTCGCCGGCGTGGGGGGTGAGGATACAGTTTTTGTGCAGGGCGGCGAAGAGCGCGGGGTCGCGGGCGAGGAGCGTCAGGGCGTCGGCGTCGAGAACGGTGGCGGGTCGCTTCTCTCGCCCCGGACCTGATCCGGGGCCTCGCCCCTCTGGCGCGCCCGAAGCCTCGGGGCCCCGGGTCGGGCCCGGGGCGAGATCGGAGGGAGAGGCGAGCGCCGCCGCCACCAGCCCCCGCGCCCGCTCGTCCAGCCCAAGGCCGGGGCCGAGGCAGAGGGCGGTGATGCGCGGGTCGGCGAGGGTATCGGTCAGGTCGGCGCCGTCCGATACCGGGTGCAGCATGATGGCGTTCAGTTGCGCCGCATGTTCGGGAATCGCCTCGGGCGGCGCCCCCACCGTCACCAGCCCGGCGCCGATCCGAAGCGCGCCCCGCGCCGCAAGCCGGGCGGCGCCGGTATGGCCGGGCGGGCCGGAGAGGATCAGGGCGTGGCCGTGGGCGTATTTGTGGTCGGCGTCAAATTTCAGAAGGCTCTGGCCTGTAGGCTTGCGTATTTCCATGACGATCTCGCGCCAGGGCAGAAGCCGGTGCCACCTTTTAAGCCCAATGTCAGCGACCACAGTCTTTTCGCTCCAGGTCTCGCTCAGGACGTGCCCGATCTTGCGACAGTGAAACGTGACCGTCAGGTCGGCGCGCACCGGATCATAGTCTCCCTTCGCCAGAAGGCGCCCGCTGTCAGCGCACGTGCCGCTCAGGATATCCACAGCCACCACTGCCCCCAGGTTCGGCGAATGGATCCCGCTGAATATATTGTTCTGCGCCTCGTAGATGTCGGAGAATAAACGCTCAAACCCCTCGAGCGGTCGCGCGAGTCCGGTGCCGAAGAGTGCATCAATCATGATATCCGCCTTGAGAAGGGGAAGCGGGCGACGGGTAGTCAACGCCCCCACCTCCCCCATCCCCCGCCACCGCTCATAATTCACCCGCGCATCCGGCGGCAGCCTCTCCGGGTCGCCGTAGAGGAACACCTCCACCGCCCACCCCCACTCCTTCAGGAGCCGCGCCACCACGAACCCGTCGCCGCCGTTGTTGCCCGGCCCGCAGAGGACCACCGCGCGGTGCGAGGTCGCCTTCAGTTCCGGCCATTCCTCGAAGATCGCCTCGACCACGCCCTTCCCGGCGCGTTCCATCAGTTCCAGCCCCGTGACTTCGCCCGAGGCGATCGCCGCCTGTTCGATGGCGCGCATCTGCGCGGCGGTCAGGAGTTCGGTCATGTTTCAGCCCTTCGGATTCTCGGATCGCCCGCAATCCGGGCGGTTTGCACAAAAAAGCGGCATCCACCGCGGATTCCGACCCGCGGCCCCTGCCCCGCCAGCCTAGCCAATTGAAGGCGCCCTACGGAAGTGCTGAGTGGCGCCCGAGACCCGTGAAAGGAACCGGCCCGGTGAAGAAGATCGAAGCCATCATCAAGCCCTTCAAGCTCGACGAGGTGAAGGAGGCGCTTCAGGACGTGGGCGTTCAGGGGCTGAGCGTCACTGAGGTCAAGGGCTTCGGCCGCCAGAAGGGCCATACCGAGCTTTACCGGGGCGCCGAATATGTCGTCGATTTCCTGCCCAAGGTGAAGATCGAGGTGGTTCTGGCCGACGACATGGTCGAGGCCGCCATCGAGGCGATCATCTCCGCCGCCCGCACCGACAAGATCGGCGACGGCAAGATCTTCGTCTCGCCCGTCGAACAGGTCATCCGCATCCGCACCGGCGAGACCGGCGAGGACGCGATCTGAACAACCGGCCGGGCGACCGGCCAACGCCATCAACCCCGAAAGGACAAGGCATGAGCAAGGTCAAGGACGCCTTGAAGCTGATGAAGGACGAGGAGGTCGCCTATGTCGACATCCGCTTCACCGACGTCAAGGGCAAGCTCCAGCATGTGACGCTGGATGTCGATCTGGTGGACGAGGATCTCTTCGAGGAAGGCTTCATGTTCGACGGCTCGTCGATCGCCGGCTGGAAGTCGATCGACCAGTCCGACATGAAGCTGATCCTCGATCCCGGCTCGGTCTACATCGACCCGTTCTACGCCGAAAAGACCATGTGCGTGCATTGCAACGTGGTCGAACCCGACACCGGCGAGCCCTACTCGCGCGATCCGCGCGGCACGGCGATGAAGGCCGAGGCCTATCTGAAGTCGACCGGGATCGGCGACGCCTTCTATTGCGGGCCTGAGGCCGAATTCTTCGTCTTCGACGACGTGCGCTATTCGGTGACGCCGCAGAAGGTCGCCTACCAGATCGACAGCGGCGACGCCGCCTGGAACACCGACACCGAATACGAACACGGCAACCAGGGCCACCGCGCGCCGCACAAGGGCGGCTATTTCCCGGTGAACCCGATCGACGCCGCCCAGGACCTGCGCAGCGAGATGCTGTCGACCATGAAGCGCATGGGCATGAAGGTCGACAAGCACCACCACGAGGTGGCGTCGGGCCAGCACGAACTGGGGCTGATCTTCGGCGGGCTGACCGAACAGGCCGACAACATCCAGAAATACAAGTACGTCATCCACAACGTGGCCCATGCCTACGGCAAGTCGGCGACCTTCATGCCGAAGCCGATGAAGGGCGACAACGGGTCGGGGATGCATGTCAACATGTCGATCTGGAAGGGCGGCAAGCCGCTGTTCGCCGGCGACAAGTACGCCGACCTCAGCCAGGAGGCGCTGTGGTTCATCGGCGGCATCCTCAAGCACGCCAAGGCGCTGAACGCGCTCACGAACCCCGGCACCAACAGCTACAAGCGCCTGATCCCCGGCTTCGAGGCCCCGGTGCTGCGGGCCTACTCGGCGCGGAACCGCTCGGGCTGCGTGCGGATTCCGTGGACCGAAAGCCCCAAGGCCAAGCGTGTCGAGGCGCGGTTCCCCGATCCGTCGGCCAACCCCTACCTGGCCTTTGCCGCGCTGCTGATGGCGGGCCTGGACGGGATCCGCAACAAGATCGACCCGGGACCCGCGTCGGACAAGGATCTCTACGATCTGCCGCCCGAGGAACTGGCCGAAATCCCGACCGTCTGCGGGTCCCTGCGCGAGGCGCTGGAGGAGCTGGAGAAGGACATGGACTTCCTCCTCGCGGGCGACGTCTTCACCCGCGACCAGCTCGAGGGCTACGTCGCGCTCAAGTGGGAAGAGGTCTATGCCTATGAGCATACGCCGCATCCGGTCGAGTATCAGATGTACTATTCCTGCTGAGGGGCGTGGCGGGCCGAGCCCCGCCCTACCCGGCAGTGAGTCAGGAAGGGGCGCCTTCGGGCGCCCTTTTCGTTCCGCCGACCTTCTTGCCTACCTGCGCGCCCCGGCGCCATAGTCGGCGTCCGCGACCTTTTCCAGCCAGGTCACGGTGCTGCCGTCCAGCGCTTCGTGGACCGCGAGGTGGCTCATCCCGGTGGTGGCGGTGGCGCCGTGCCAGTGCTTCTCGCCGGGCGCGAACCAGACCATGTCGCCGGGCCGGATTTCCTCGACCGGCCCGCCGTCGCGCTGCACCCAGCCAAGGCCCGAGGTGACGATCAGGGTCTGGCCCAGGGGATGGGTGTGCCAGGCGGTGCGGGCACCCGGCTCGAACGTCACATGGGCGCTGCGCATCCGCGCGGGCGCCGGGGCCTCCCACATCTGGTCGATCCGCACCTGGCCGCTGAACCACTCGGCCGGGCCCTTGCCCGAGGGCCGCGCGCCGCTTCGCATGATGTCCATCGGGAACCTCCTGTCTGCGTGGCTGGCGGTCCCTCGGGGGGATGAGTCCGCGGCCGCCTGGCGATGATGCGCCGCGGTGGCGGTGACAACAATGCCCGCCGGCACATTTCGTCCGCGGCCTGTCGCTGGCGGCCAAGCCCCGGCATCCCGGCCCGTCCATTCTCGGCGCGGATGGGGAGGACCGCAGATGTCGCCGCACTACGCCGACCGCCGCAAGATCGACCCGACGCGGGGAGCGACGCTCGGCGACGGCAGCCCCAACGACAACGACCGGGTCGAGATCGGCCCGACGCAGCTGGCCTTCGGCGAATGGGCGGCGGCGGGGCTCACGCTGCCCAACCTCGAACGGATGCGCGAATATCGCTGGCGGCGGCTGGTCGATGCGCTTCAGGCCCGAGACTATGGCGCGCTTCTCCTGTTCGACCCGCTGAACATCCGCTATGCGACCGACACCACCAACATGCAGCTGTGGAACAGCCACAACCCGTTCCGCGCCTGCATGGTCTGCGCCGACGGGCACATGGTCGTCTGGGAATACAAGCAGGCGCCGTTCCTGGTCGCCTTCAACCCTCTGGTCAGGGAGCTGCGCTCGGGCGCCTCGTTCTTCTACAACGTCTGTGGCGACGGGACCGAACGCGACGCGCGCGCCTTTGCCGGCCAGGTGGCCGAGGTGATGGCGGCGCACGCGGGGGCGAACCGGCGGATCGCGGTCGACAAGATCATGGTCCACGGGCTGCGCGCGCTGGAGCGGGCGGGGTTTCAGGTCATGGAGGGCGAGGAACTCACCGAGCGCGCCCGCGCCATCAAGGGGCCGGACGAGATCCTCGCCATGCGCTGCGCCCATCATGCCTGCGAGGCGGCAATAGCGGAAATGGAACATTTTGCCAGAACGGAAGTGCCGAGCGGCCATGTTTCCGAGGATGACATCTGGGCCGAACTGCACAAGGGCAACATCCGGCGCGGCGGCGAATGGATCGAGACGCGGCTTCTGGCCTCGGGGCCGCGCACCAACCCCTGGTTTCAGGAATGCGGGCCGCGGATCGTGCAGGAAAACGAGATCGTCGCCTTCGACACCGACCTGATCGGGTCTTACGGCATCTGCATCGACATGTCGCGGACCTGGTGGATCGGCGGCGGGCGGCCGACCAATGCGATGGTCAGCGCGATGAACCACGGGATCGACCATATCCGCGACCATCAGGCGCGGCTGAAGCCCGGCGTGACGATCCGCGAACTGACCCACGGCGGGCACCAGCTGGACGCGCAGTACCGGAAGCAGAAATATTCCTGCAAGATGCATGGTGTGGGCCTCTGCGACGAATGGCCCTTCGTCCCCTACCCCGACGCCTGGGTCGACGGCGCCTTCGAGGTGGCGCTGGAGCCGGGGATGGTGCTCTGCACCGAGGCACTGGTTTCCCCCGAGGGGGGTGACTTCTCGATCAAGCTCGAGGATCAGGTTCTGATCACCGAGGCGGGGTGCGAGAACCTGACGAAATATCCGTTCGACCCGGCGCTGATCGGCGGATAGGTCCGCGTCTCAGTCGGCGACGAAGCCCACCCGCTTGTGACTGCCATCGCAGTAGGGCTTGTTCTGCGAGTTGCCGCAGCGGCAGAAAAAGGCCTGGCGCACCTTGTTGACGGTGCGGCCGGTGCCGCTGACCACCTCGAGGTTGCCGACGATCTTCAGGGGGCCGTTCGGTTGCGGCTGGACATCGACCGGGCCGTTCCTGACCTCGAGCGCCGGGGCGTCCCTGGCCGCCGGCTCTCCGCTGGCGGTGAAGCCCGCCGCAACGTGGGCGCCGTCACAGAAGGGCTTGTTCTTCGACTGGCCGCAGCGGCAGAGCGTGGCGCGCGGGGCATCCTGGCGCTCGCCCCGGATCAGAAGTTCGGCCTCGATCGCCAGGGGGCCGTTCTCGCGCACCCGGACGGTGTTGACCAGCGGCACCTGATTGGACGAGCCGCTGCCATCGTTGCGAAAGACCTGGATCGCCCCCGAGGGGCAATTCTGGCCGATGCGGATCACCTCTTCGGCGGAACAGGCGTCGGGGTGGATCCATTCGCCCTTCACGTTCGGGACGAACACGTCCGGGTGGCCAAGCACGCAGTTGCGCGAATGGACGCAGCGGCCTGCGTCGAAATGGATGGTGACCTCGCGGCCCTTGACGATTTCCCTGGCCATCGCTTCCTCGCTATCCGGTTGTGACTGCACCGAGGTTTGCGCCAGTGGCCGGGAAGGTCAAGCGCACGGCCCTGGTGCGGGGCATCAGTCGGGGTCGGCGTAGCGGCCGATCGTGGCGCTGCCGTCGGCGGCGGTGAAGCGCAGGCTTCGCCCGTCGGCCGAGCGGTCCAGCCGGTAGCAGGTCCACCGGTCCGACGGCGGCCAGACCGAGCAATAGCCATTGGCGTCGGCCTGCCATCGCCCGGCCTGCAGATGGCCGCTGTCATAGGACGTGTCGCCGCTGGCGGTGAATTTCTGGGTCGCGCCGTTGGGATAGGCCAGCACATGCCCCACCAGCGCCTGCTGCGCCGCGTCGCCGGTCAGGGCGCTCCAGCCTTCTTCGGCCGCGGCCGGCTGGGCCAGAGCGAGAAGGATGGCGCAAACAAGTGTCCGCATGGCGTCCTCGCTGCTTGTCAGCCCCGCCCCCGCAGTCTAGGACACCGCCAGACCCGCCACAATTCACAGGTCCGCTATGATCCCCCGCTATTCCCGCCCCGAGATGGTCGCGATCTGGTCGCCGGAAACCAGGTTCCGCATCTGGTACGAGATCGAGGCCCATGCCTGCGACGCGCAGGCCGCGCTCGGCGTGATCCCCAGGGCCAACGCCGAGGCGGTGTGGCGGGCGAAGGACGTGGAGTTCGACGTCGGCAGGATCGACGAGATCGAGGCGGTGACCAAGCATGACGTGATCGCCTTCCTCACCCATCTGGCCGAGCATGTCGGCGCCGAGGAGGCGCGCTTCGTCCATCAGGGGATGACCAGTTCGGACGTGCTCGACACCACGCTGAACGTGCAGCTGGTGCGCGCGGCGGACATCCTGCTGGCTGACCTCGACCGCGTGCTGGCGGCCCTGAAGACGCGCGCCTATGAGCACAAGGATACCGTCCGTATCGGCCGCAGCCACGGCATCCATGCCGAACCGACGACGATGGGCCTGACCTTCGCGCGTTTCTACGCCGAGATGGACCGGGGCCGGACCCGGCTGAAGGCGGCGCGCGCGGAAGTGGCCACGGGCGCGATCTCGGGCGCGGTCGGCACCTTCGCCAACATCGACCCGAGGGTCGAGGAACATGTCTGCAAGATGATGGGCCTCGTGCCCGAGCCGATCTCGACCCAGGTGATCCCCCGCGACCGTCACGCGATGTTCTTCGCGACCCTCGGGGTGATCGCCTCGAGCATGGAAAACATCGCCATCGAGATCCGCCACATGCAGCGCACCGAGGTGCTGGAGGCCGAGGAATATTTCAGCCCCGGCCAGAAGGGGTCGTCGGCGATGCCGCACAAGCGCAACCCTGTCCTGACCGAGAACCTGACCGGGCTGGCGCGGCTGGTGCGCATGGCGGTGGTCCCGGCGATGGAGAATGTGGCGCTGTGGCACGAGCGCGACATCAGCCATTCCTCGGTCGAGCGCGCCATCGGGCCGGACGCGACGGTGACGCTGGATTTCGCGCTGAACCGGCTGGCGGGGGTGATCGAGAAGCTGGTGATCTACCCGGAGAACATGCTGAAGAACATGAACAAGTTCAAGGGGCTGGTCATGTCGCAGCGGGTGCTGCTGGCGCTGACCCAGGCCGGGGTCTCGCGCGAGGACGCCTATCGGCTGGTGCAGCGGAACGCGATGAAGGTCTGGGAGAAGGGCGCCGACTTCAAGACCGAGCTCCTGGCCGACCCCGAGGTGACGGCCGCGCTGAAGCCCGCCGAGATCGAGGAGAAGTTCGACCTCGGCTATCACACCAAGCATGTGGACACGATCTTTGCGCGGGTGTTCGGCGCGGCCTGACCACGGCCAATCGTCGGATTGTGATTTGCCATGAAGGGGCGGTGCGTGGCCTTCTTGACTCTGTAACAGGGATGGAGGCCTCTGATGTCCTATCTGACGCAGTTTGCGCTGATGGTCGGGCTGGCCCTGCCGGGGGTCGCGCTCGCGGCCGGTGGGGGCAGCAGCAGCCCGCCGCAGCCAACCCAGACGACGACCAAGTGCAAGAAGGCCGAGGTCTGGGACCAGAAGACCCAGAAATGCGTGCCGGCGCAGTCGGGGCAGCTGGACAATGACACGCTGTACGCCGCGGCGCGCGAACTGGCCTATGCCGGGCGGCCCGACGACGCCCTGGTGGTGCTCCAGGCCATGACCGAGGGCCAGACCGACCGGGTGCTGACCTACATGGGCTTTGCCAACCGCAAGGCAGGCCGCATGGACGAAGGCATGAAATACTACCAGGCGGCGCTGGCCCAGAACCCCGACAACATCCTGGCCCGCAGCTACATGGGCCAGGCCTATGTCCAGATGGGGAACATGCAACTCGCCGACGCCCAGCTTGACGAGATCGTGGCGCGCGGCGGCGCGGGAACCTGGGCCGAGCAGTCGCTGCGCCAGGCGATCCAGACCGGGGCGCTCTTCTCCTACTGAGCCGGCCCGTTCTAACCCGGCCTTAACCCTGCCCCGGCGATGATGCCCCGGCTTCGGGAGGGTGCATCATG
Source organism: Pseudomonadota bacterium (assembly GCA_018240425.1). Lineage (GTDB taxonomy): Bacteria > Pseudomonadota > Alphaproteobacteria > Rhodobacterales > Rhodobacteraceae > TMP-24. Next base: position 56,798 of record JAFEFU010000018.1, read on the forward strand.
GCCGGGCTCGCACGGATCGAACGACCAGCCGGCGGGGCGCAAGGCTCGGTCGCGCCGGCGGTTCACCTCAGCGGCAGGCAGAAGGCGGCGGTGATCGTGCGCCTTCTGCTGGCCGAGGGCGCCGAGGTTCCGCTTGCCGGCCTGCCCGACCATCTCCAGGCCGCGCTGACCGAGCAGATGGCGGCGATGCAGGCCATCGACCGCGACACGCTGGCCGCCGTGGTCGAGGAGTTCTGCGCCCTGATCGAACAGGTCGGCCTGTCCTTTCCCGGCGGAATCGACGGGGCGCTGAAACTTCTCGACGGCCACATCTCGCCCTCGGCCGCCAGCCGGTTGCGGCGGCTGGCCGGGGCCTCGGCCCGCACTGACCCGTGGGAGAAGATCCGCGGGTTCGACGCCGAACAGCTGATGCCGGCGATGACCGAGGAAAGCATCGAGGTCTGCGCGGTGATCCTGTCGAAGATCGCGGTGCCGCGCGCGGCCGAGCTTCTTGGCCGGCTGCCGGGCGAGCGGGCGCGGCGCATCGCCTACGCGATGTCGCAGACCGCCAATGTCAGCCCCGAGACGGTCCAGCGCATCGGCCAGTCGCTGGCCGGCCAGCTCGAGGTGCAGCCAGCGCGCGCCATCGAGGGCGATCCCGTGCACCGGGTGGGCGCAATCCTGAACGTCTCGCCCTCCTCCATGCGCGAGGATGTGATCCGCGGGCTCGAGGAGACCGACCGCGGGCTGGCCGAACAGGTGAGGAAGACGATCTTCACCTTCGCCCACATTCCCGAAAGGATCCTTGCCCGCGACGTGCCGAAGATCCTGCGCGGGCTGGATCAGTCGGTGCTGGTCACGGCGCTGGCCGGGGCGAAGGGGGCGGCGGCGGCGGCGGCGGAGTTCATCCTGGCCAACATGTCGCAGCGCATGGCCGCTGCGCTCCGCGAAGAGATCGCGGGCCTTGCCAAGGTGCGCGACAAGGATGCCGAGACCGCGCAGACCGCGCTCATCCTCGCCATCCGCGAGCTGGCGGATGCGGGCGAGGTGGTGATGATCGCCGCCAACGAAGAGGAGGAGTGAGGCCCCGCCACTCCCGCCCGACCGTTTCCCGGCGGTGCCGTGCCGGGGCGCCAGGGGCGAAGGTGTCCGGGAGAGGTTTGCATTCGTCCGACGCGACGCCTGCCTTCCGCCGGCCGCCCGAAGCGACCGGGCCGCGTCGGCTTACCCCGCAATCTCTCCGGCGAAGACCATGTCGATCATCGCCTGCGTCCCCCGCGCGTCCTCCAGCCGCCAGGGATAGGCGGCCCCCTGACGGACCGAGCGGCAGAAGGCCTCGACCTGGTTGCGATACTGGCGCGCACCGGGAAAGCGCTCGACATGATCGGGCTGCCCGGGGCGCAGCATGTGCAGTTGCGCCTCGGCGAAAAGGCCGGCGTTGAAGGGCCCGGTCATGCGGATCAGGCCGCCCTCGCCCTGAAAGACCACCTCCTGCCGGGGCGGGAGCCGCATCGAGGTCATGGCGCCATAGGTGAAGCGCCCGCCCGGCCCCTCCATCCCGGCCCAGACCTGGGCGAAGACATCGACCCCGTTCTCGCGGTGGATGCGCGATCGGACCGAGACAGGCTCGGCCCCCGTGACCCAGCGGACCGACCCATAGGCATAGACCCCGATGTCGGGGATCGAACCGCCGCCGGTCTCGGGGCGGTTGCGGATGTTGCCGGGGTCGGCGCGGTTGTCGTAGCTGAAGGCGGCATCGGCATGGAGGATGCGCCCGATCGCCCCTTCCGCAACCAGTTGCCGGGCGCGCTGCCACTGGGGATGGTGCACGATCATGTAGGCCTCGGCAGCGACAAGGCCGGTTGCGTCGCGAAGCGCGATCAGCCCGTCGATCTGGCCGGCCGACATGGCGATGGGCTTTTCGGTCAGGACATGCTTGCCGGCCCGCAGCGCCTTTTCGGTCCATTCGACATGCAAATGGTTGGGCAGCGGCACATAGACCACCTCGATCGCCGGATCGGCCAGGAGCGCCTGATAGCTGTCGTGCACCCTGAGGTCGGGGCAGAAGGCGCGGAACCCTTCGGCGCGGGCCGGGTCCGAGGTGGCCAGCGCCGCAAGCCGCGCGCCCTCGGCCTCGTGTATGGCGCGGGCCATGTGATCGCGCGCGAACTTCGCGGCGCCGAGAATGCCCCAGTTGACCGGCTGCATCGCGGATCTCCCCCTGCCCAAACCCTGACCTCCGACCGGGGCAGGCTAGCAGCGCCCCGCCCCCGCCGCAACGCGCCCTCAGTCGCGGCGCAGGACCAGCAGGGTCATCATCCCGAAGGGCGGCAGCCGGCGTTCGTGGGCGAGGCTCAGCCCCGGGGCGCCCAGAATGCGCGTGCGGCTGAAATCGGCGTGCCACCCCAGCTTGTCGGCATGGCGCGCGGCCAGCCCCTCGATCCGCGCCATCAGGCCGCGCCCGGCGGCGAAGTGGCTGGTGATCACGATCTCGCCGCCCGGCCTCGTCACCCGCACCATCTCGGCCAGGACCCGCTCGGGCTCGGGGACCACGGAAAGGACATGCATCGCCGCCACGGAATCGAAGCTTTCGTCGGCGAAGGCCAGGTGGCGCGCGTCCATGTGGTAAAGCGCCTTGACGTTGCCGAGACGGCGGGTGCGGACCCTCTCCCGCGCGCGTTCGAGCATCTCGGCACTGAAGTCGATGCCCGTCACCTCGACCCCCGGCCCGTAGAGGGGCAGCGCAAGCCCGGTGCCCACGCCCACCTCGAGCACCCTGCCGCCGCGCCGGCTGATCCGCCCGACGGCGCGGTGCCGGCCGCTGCTGGTCGCCAGCCCGAACGCCAGGTCATAGACCGGCGCCCATCGGGCATAGGCGGACTGGATCGCTTCAATCTCCATCGGGGCGCTCGCCTTCCGTTGCGGGCCTGCGGCTGGCCTTCCATGACAGCACGAGGCCAGACAGATATACCACATCGAAGGCCAGGAGAGTCTGCCAGGGGTAGGCGGCCAGCATCGTCACCAGCGCGGTCACGCCGATCAGCACGAACCGGGCATTCTCGGCATAGATCGTCGTCTTGAGCGAGAAGGTCGGCAGGCGGCTGACCATCAGCGCCCCGGCAATGACCAGCCACAGCGCCACCGCCTCGGGCGGAAGCGGCGTGGACAGGTGGAGCGCGCGCACCAGAAACAGCGGGCCGAGCGCGAGAAGTGCCCCGGCCGGCGACGGAACCCCGGTGAAGAACCGCTTGTCGGGGGGGGGATCGCTCTTGATGCCGACGTTGAAGCGGGCCAGCCGCAGGACGCAGCACAGCGCATAGACAAGGGCTGCCGCCCAGCCCAGTTCGTCGGCGGGCTCGAGCGCCCAGAAGTAGAGGATCATCGCGGGCGTCACGCCGAAGTTGACGAAATCCGCCAGCGAATCGAGTTCGGCCCCGATCAGGCTTTCGCTGCCGAGCGCCCGCGCCAGGCGGCCGTCCACCCCGTCCAGCACCGCCGCCAGGATCACCAGCCCCACCGCCTGGCTGAAGGCGCCGTAGGCGGCCATGCGGATCGCGGTCAGCCCGGCGCAGATCGCGCCGAGGGTCAGCGCATTGGGCAGAAGCTGCACCAGCGGCAGTTCGGCGCGGGGCTTGCGGGGGGTGCGCGCCATCTCAGTCGCGGCGGAACTGGGCCGGCGCCTGGGGGCCGGACAGGTCGGCGATGATGCTTTCGCCCGCCACCATCGTCTGCCCTAGGCTGACCAGCGGCTGCACGCCGGCCGGCAGGTAGACATCGAGCCGCGAGCCGAAGCGGATCAGGCCGAACCTTTCGCCGCACCGCAGCGCGGCGCCCTGGCCCGACCAGCAGACGATGCGCCGCGCGATCAGCCCGGCGATCTGCACCACCGCGAGCGAGCGCCCGTCGGCAAGATCGATTCTCAGCGCGTTGCGCTCGTTGTCCTCGCTGGCCTTGTCGAGCGAGGCGTTGAGGAACTTGCCGGGCCGATAGACGACGGCACCGACCCGCCCCTCGCAGGGCGCGCGGTTCACATGGCAGTTGAAGACGCTCATGAACACCGACACCCGGGTCAGGGGCGCGGCCGGCAGCCCCAGCCCGTCGGGCGGCGCCGCCGGGCCGATCAGCGAGACCACCCCGTCGGCGGGGCTGACCACCAGCCCTTCGGCCAGGGGCACCGAGCGCACCGGATCGCGGAAGAAGTAATAGCACCAGAGCGTGACGGCCAGCGCCGCCCAGCCAAGGGGATGCCAGATGAAGAACAGGATCGCCGTCGCCACGGCAAAGATCGCAAGGAAGCGCCGCCCCTCGGGGTGCATGGGGGGAAGCACGCTCTCGACCAGGGTCATTCGGCCACCTTTTGCGCAGTTTCGGCCGATGAGGTAACGGGGCCGGCGGAATAGCACAAGCATTTTGGCAGTTTGCAACGCGATGTGCACCGGCGGCGGGCGGGCGCGGGCGCCGCCGGCGGCGCCCTGCCCCCCTCGCCTCAGGCCGGGGTCAACATACCCTTTTCGCGCGCCAGCTCGCGCATCCGCGCCTGGAGCTTCTCGAAGGCGCGCACCTCGATCTGGCGGATACGTTCGCGGCTGACGTCATATTCCTCGGACAGCTGTTCCAGCGTCACCGGCTCGTCCTGAAGGCGGCGCTGGATCAGGATGTGCTTCTCGCGCTCGTTCAGCGTGTCCATCGCCCGCAGGAGCATGGCGCGGCGGGCGGCCAGCTCCTCGTTCTCGGCATAGGCGCTGGCCTGGTCGGCATCCTCGTCCTCGAGCCAGTCCTGCCACTGCGAGGTCGATTCGCCGTCCGAGCCGACCGAGGCGTTCAGCGAGGCGTCCGACCCCGCCAGCCGGCGGTTCATGTCGATGACCTCGTCTTCCGTCACGTTCAGGTCATGGGCGATGCGCGCGACATTCTCGGGGCGCAGGTCGCCCTCCTCGAGTGCGCCGATCTTCGACTTGGCCTTCCTGAGGTTGAAGAACAGCTTCTTCTGGGCCGAGGTCGTGCCCAGTTTCACCAGCGACCAGGACCGCAGGATATACTCCTGGATCGAGGCGCGGATCCACCACATCGCATAGGTCGCGAGGCGGAAGCCGCGTTCGGGATCGAAGCGCTTGACCGCCTGCATCAGCCCGACGTTGGCCTCGGACACGACCTCGGCCTGGGGCAGGCCATAGCCGCGATAGCCCATCGCGATCTTGGCGGCGAGCCGCAGGTGCGAGGTGACCATCTTGTGCGCGGCGCCGGCGTCCTGATGATCGACCCAGCGCTTGGCCAGCATGTATTCCTCTTCGGGTTCCAGCAGCGGGAACTTGCGGATTTCCTGCAGATAGCGGTTCAGCCCCTGTTCGGGACTGGGCGCGGGAAGATTGGCGTAACTCGTCATCTGTGACCCTTTCGCGGGAGAGGACTGCGCAATCTAGGTGTGCTTGGCCCCCGGTGCAAGACCCCCCTGCCACCCCGGCCGGCCGTCGACCCGCGCAGGGATGGCACGGGGAGATTAGCGCAAGGTGAAGGCGGCGTCAGGCGGGTGCGGGCGAATGTGTCGGCCGGTCACGGCCAATTCAATGCACGCGACCGCCCCATTGGTCAGGCCGGGCCGGGACCGGCGCGCAACAGGTCGAGAAGCCGGGCGAAATCGGCCGGAAGCGGGCTTTCGAAGGACAGATCCTCGCCCGTGACCGGATGGGTGAACCCCAGCGTCGCGGCGTGCAGCGCCTGGCGGGGAAAGGCCGCCGCCGCCCCGGCCGCCGCTTCCCCCACCGCGCGCGCCGAGAGTTTCCGCCGCCCTCCATAGGTCTGGTCGCCGATCAGCCCGTGCCCGGCATGGGCCAGATGCACCCGGATCTGATGGGTGCGCCCGGTCTCCAGCCAGCATTCCATCAGGCTGGCGGCGGGGGGGGTGCCGAAGGACTCGAGCACCCTGGCGCGTGTCACCGCGTGGCGGCCGCCGTGAAAGAGGACCGCCTGCCGCTGCCGGTCGGTCTTGTGGCGGGCCAGGTGGGTGGCGATGCGCAGGATGCCCGCGCCCTCGAAGCTCAGGCCCTTGACCCCGCGCAGGCGCGGGTCGGCAGCGTCGGGGCGGCCGTGGACCAGCACCAGATAGCGGCGGCCGACGCTGTGGCGCTCGAACTGGGCGGCAAGGCCGTGATGGGCGCGGTCGGTCTTGGCCACCACCAGAAGCCCGGTCGTGTCCTTGTCGATGCGGTGGACGATGCCGGGGCGCCGTTCGCCGCCGACGCCCGAGAGCGTCTCGCCGCAATGATGGAGAAGTGCGTTGACCAGCGTGCCCGAATGCGATCCCGGCGCGGGATGGACGACCATGCCCGCAGGCTTGTCGATGACGATCAGGTCGGCGTCCTCCCAGACGACGCTCAGCGCGATGGCCTCGGGCGCGGTCCCGACCTCGGCGGCGGGGCCGAGCGCGATCCGGTAGACCTCGCCCTCGGCCGCCCGTACCTTGGCGTCGGTCACCGGCTGCCCGTCACGGCTGACCGCACCCTCGGCCAGAAGCCGCGCCAGCCGCGACCGCGACAGGGCGGCTTCTTCTGGCACATCGCGCGCCAAGGCCTTATCAAGCCGGTCGGGCGGGTTGGCCCTGATGGTGACGGCAAGGGAGGCGCGGGCGATGTCCGACATGAAGGATGCTCCGGCAACGGACGCGGCCCTGCCGCCCGATCTGGTCTTTCTGAAACGCCTGGTCACGGTGCTGACCGCGACCATGATCCTCGGCCTCATAATCGTCATCGGCCTGCTTGTCACCCGCCTGAACGGCCTCCGACAGCCGCCCCTGCCGGGCTTGCCCGCGCATCTCAGCCTGCCCGGCGGTGCCCAGGCGCGGGCGGTGACGCTGGGCCAGGGCTGGGTGGCGGTGGTCACCGACCAGGACGAGATCCTGATCCTCGACGCCGCCACCGGCGCGCTCCGCCAGCGCGTCGCGTTCACGCCCGGCGGCTGAGGGCGCGGCCCGCGGAACCCGCCCCGCCACCCCCACCTTTTCGCCCTTGCATTGCCCGCCCCGCCCCGCTAAATGCCCCTGCAACGGACCCGTAGCTCAGCTGGATAGAGCATCAGACTACGAATCTGAGGGTCGGGCGTTCGAATCGCTCCGGGTCCGCCATCCAACCTCCCCCTCTCGCAACCTTGCCGCCGGCGAACCCGCCCCCCGCTCAGCGTCCTGTGAGCCTGTTGGCGAGGGTGGCGAGGCGCGACGTCTGCTTGCCCCCGCCTGCGGCCTCGTTGCGGTCGGCCATCCGGTACAGGCGGTACATGCCATGCACCCCCAGCCAGCGCAGCGGTTCGGGCTCCCATTTGCGGGGCCGGCGGTTGACCCAGGGCAGGACGGTGCGGTCGGTCGTGCGGCCAAGGACCAGATCGGCCATCGTCTGCCCGGCGAGGTTCGAGGTCGAGACACCAAGGCCGACATAGCCCCCCGCCCAGCCGATCCCGGTCTCGCGGTCGAGGCCCACCGTCGCGCACCAGTCGCGCGGCACCCCAAGCACCCCGCACCAGGCATGGTCGAGCCTCAGCCCCCGGGTCTGCGGCAACATGCGGTAGAGGATGGCCTTCAGCTTCTCGACGGTTTCGGGCTGGGTCCGGCCCCGGTCGTCGGTGCGCGAGCCGAAAAGGTAGGGAACGCCGCGCCCGCCCATCGCGATCCGGCCCTCGCGGGTGCGCTGCGCATAGCAGTAGGTGTGCGAGGCGTCGGACAGAAGCTCGCGCCCCTCCCAGCCGATGTCGCGCCAGATCGCCTCGGGCAGGGGTTCGGTGACGAGGATCGCGCTGTTCATCGGAATCCATTCGCGCCGCTGGCCGGGAATGGCGTGGGTGAACCCCTCGGTCGCGCGAACGATGCGGCCGGCACTGACGGTGCCGCGGTCGGTGATGACGCGGCCCTTCCCGATGCCGGTCACGGTGGTCTTTTCAAAGATCCTCACGCCCCGGCGCTCGACCGCGGCGGCGAGGCCGCGCACCAGCTTCGCGGGCTGGACCCGGGCGACATGGTGACGGACCAGCGCGCCCCGCGCGTCCGCCACCCGGATGCGCGCCGCGGCCTCGGCGCCGCCGATCAGTTCCAGCCGCTCGGCCGGGACCTGCCAGCGCATGGCCTCGTCATGGGCCTCGCGCAGACGCTCCATCTGGGCGGGGGCCTGGGCGAAGGTCAGGCAGTCGGTCATCAGGAAATCGCAGTCGATCCCTTCCTCTGCGGTCACGCGCCCTACCTCGGCCACGGTGGCGCGCAGCTGGCTTCCCATCGCGATGACACCCTCGCGGCTGCCGGTGGACAGGTATTTCTCGCGGCTCCAGCCGAATTCGCCCGAGCACCAGCCGCCGTTGCGCCCCGAGGCGCCAAAGCCCGCGAACTCCTTCTCGACCACCACGATGTTCAGGCCCGGCTCGGCCTTCTTGAGGTAATAGGCGGTCCAGAGGCCGGTGTAGCCCGCGCCGACGATGCAGACATCGGCGGTCACGTCTCCGGACAGGGGCGGCCGGCAGTCCGGCAAGCCGCCCATGTCTGCATACCAGAAGGAAACCTCGCCGTTCGTTCTCACGTCCATCTTCCGTTCCTTGCGATTCCGCGGCCGGTCTGCCTTTGGCGGCAAGAATAGCGTTCCCGGCACGATCCGCCAGCGCCGACGGGAAGGCCCGGCCCTCAAGATGCGGCGGACGAGCTTTCCCGCGCAACCACGCAAGGAAAAACGAAAACTCACATCTCTTACCGCGGCAGAGGCGAATCACGGCACCGGGAACGCATGGCTGGCGCCGCGCCCCTAGCGATGCTAGGGAGGCGCCGGCCGACCGGCCGCGCCCATCTCTTCCCCAAGCAAAGGCCGCCGATGATCGAGCTCCTCTCCAACCCCGCCGTCTGGGCCTCGTTCCTGACGCTCACCGTCCTCGAGATCGTTCTCGGCGTCGACAACGTCATCTTCATCTCGATCGCCGCCGCCCGCCTGCCCGTCGGCCAGCGCCGTCAGGCGCGGATGATCGGCCTGTCAGGCGCGCTGGTGCTGCGGCTGCTCCTCCTCATGTCGATCTCGTTCATCATCGGCCTGTCCGAGCCGGTGGTGACGATCTTCGGCTTTGACCTGTCCTGGCGCGATGTGATCCTGATCGCCGGCGGCCTCTTCCTGATCTGGAAGGCTACGACCGAGATCTTCGCCGAGGTCGAGGGCGAGACGCATGAGGAGGGCAGCGTGGCCCATGCCTCGCTCTCCGCCGCGATCTTCCAGATCATGCTGCTCGATCTCGTCTTTTCGCTGGATTCGGTCATCACCGCCGTCGGCATCGCCGATCATGTCGAGGTGATGTTCGCCGCCGTCGTCGTCGCCGTGCTGATCATGATGGTGGCAGCGGAACCGATCGCCGAGTTCGTCGCCGCCCACCCTTCGACCAAGATGCTGGCGCTGGCCTTCCTGGTCATGGTCGGCATGGCGCTGGTCGCCGACGGCCTCCATCACCACATCGACCGCGGCTTCATCTATGCGGCGATGGTCTTTGGCGGCGGGGTCGAGGGGCTGAACCTCTGGCGCCAGAAGCGCCGCCGCGACCGGACGCGCGGCTGAGAAAATTCCCGCCATGCCGCAATTTTCCACTTGCAGCCCCGCGGCGGAGTTTATACATCGCCCTCACCCAAGGACGCGGGCGTAGCTCAGGGGTAGAGCATAACCTTGCCAAGGTTAGGGTCGTGAGTTCGAATCTCATCGCCCGCTCCATGAAACAGGGGCACCTTCGGGTGCCCTTTGTTTTTGCGCCGCGCCCTTCCACCACGCCGCTGCGGCGGCTTGGCCCGCAGCCTGTTACCGCCTATAAGGCGCGGGCACAGGCGGAGAGCACCATGCGCAAGGCGACCATCACCCGCAAGACGGCCGAGACCGAGGTTTCGGTCGCGCTGAACCTTGACGGCACCGGACGTTACGAAAACCGCACCGGGGTCGGATTCTTCGACCACATGCTCGACCAGCTCTCCCGTCATTCGCTGATCGACCTGACCGTCACCGCCAGGGGCGACCTGCACATCGACGACCACCACACGGTCGAGGATTGCGGCATCGCCATCGGCCAGGCCCTGGCAGAGGCGCTTGGCGACAAGCGCGGCATCCGCCGCTATGGCCATTTCAGCCTGGCGATGGACGACGCGCAGGTGGCCTGCGCCCTCGACCTGTCGGGGCGGCCCTATCTGGTCTGGAACGTCGCCTTCCCGACCGCGAAGGTCGGCGCCTTCGACACCGAACTGGTGCGCGAATTCTTCCAGGCGCTCTCGACCCACGGCGGGATCACCCTGCATGTGGACCGGATGCACGGCCTGAACAGCCATCACATCGCCGAGGCGGCCTTCAAGTCGGTCGCCCGCGCCCTGCGCATGGCGGTCGAGGCCGACCCGCGCCTTGGCGGCGCCCTGCCCTCGACCAAGGGGGTGCTGTGAGCCTGACGGTCCTCGTCGACTACGACAGCGGCAATCTGCATTCGGCCGAGAAGGCCTTTCAGCGCATGGCGGCCGAGACCGGCGCCGGGGCCGTCCTCGTCTCGTCGCGGCCCGAGGATGTGGCGCGCGCCGACCGGATCGTCCTGCCCGGCGACGGCGCCTTCCCCTCGTGCCGCACCGCGCTCGACCGGTTCGCGGGGCTCTACGCGGCCATCGACGAGGCGGTCATGCACCGGGGCCGGCCGTTTCTCGGCATCTGCATCGGGATGCAGATGCTGGCGACGCGCGGCCACGAATACCGCCCGACCCGGGGCTTCGGCTGGATCGGCGGCGAGGTGGAGCGGATCGCGCCCGGGGACGGGCGGCTGAAGGTGCCGCACATGGGCTGGAACGACCTGGTCATCGACCGGCCCCATCCGGTCCTGGCCGGCATCGAAACCGGAAGCCACGCCTATTTCGTCCATTCCTACCATTTCCGCGTCGCCGACCCGGCGCACCTGCTGGCGCATTGCGACTACGGCGGGCCGATCACCGCCATCGTCGGGCGGGACAACATCGTCGGCGCCCAGTTCCACCCCGAGAAAAGCCAGGCGACCGGCCTGCGCCTCATCGCGAACTTCCTCGCCTGGCGGCCCTGAGGGCGGGGCCATGGACACCGCCGCGATCCTCGCCGAAATCCATGCCGAACTCAGCGCCCGCGAAGACCGGGGCCGCGTCGCCGACTACATCCCCGAACTCGCCCGCGTCGATCCCGCGCAGTTCGCCCTGTCGGTCGTTCTGGCCGATGGCAGCCAGCATTCGGTGGGCGATGCCCGTGTGCCCTTCTCGATCCAGAGCATTTCCAAGGTCTTCACGCTCGCCATCGCGCTCGGCCGGCTCGGCGACCGGCTCTGGGCGCGGGTCGGGCGCGAGCCGTCGGGCCACGCCTTCAACTCGATCCTCCAGCTCGAAGGCGAAGGCGGGCGCCCGCGCAACCCCTTCATCAACGCCGGCGCCATCGTCGTCACCGACGCGATCCTGGCCGGCCACCAGCCGAAGGAGCTTCTGGGCGAGCTTCTGCGCTTCATCCGCGACGCGGCGGGCGACGACGACATCCACATAAACGCGCGCGTCGCGCGGTCCGAGACCCGCACCGGCCACCGCAATTTCGCGCTTGCGCATTTCATGCGCGCCCACGGCAACCTGGAAAACCCGCCCGATCTGACGCTCGGCGCCTATTTCCACCAGTGCGCGATCGAGATGACCTGCGACCAGCTTGCCCGCGCCGGGCGCTTCCTGATCGGTGCCGGGGGCGGGCCGCGCCTGGTCTCGCCGGGCCGGGTGCGGCGCATCAACGCGCTGATGATGATGTGCGGCCACTATGACGGGTCCGGCGAGTTCGCCTACCGGGTCGGCCTGCCGGGCAAGAGCGGCGTCGGTGGCGGCATCCTTGCCGTGGCACCCGGCCGCGCCGCGATAGCCGCCTGGTCGCCGGGGTTGAACGCGCAAGGCAATTCGAAACTCGGCACCGAGGCGGTCGAGATGCTCGCCCGCCGGATGGGCTGGTCGGTGTTCGGCTGACCGGCCCGGCGGGACACGGTGCCGATCGGCGCAGCCATACTGCCCGCCGCCGGACATTGCGCGCCCGTCGATCCGCCTCTGGCCTCCCCGGCGCAGGCGTTCGCGCTCACAGCGGGGAGAACAGCAATATGCGGGCCTTGTTCATCGTCCTGGAGAGGATCCACGATCCGGCCGGTTTCGACGAATACCTCAATCTGGTCATGCCGACGCTGGCCACCTTCGGCGGAAAATTCCTGGTGCGCGGTGGCCGTTTCACCGTGGTCGAAGGGAACTGGCCCCACGAGCGTGTGGCCATTGTCGAGTTTCCATCGCGGGCCGAAGCCGAGGCATGGTATGCGTCACCGGCCTATCAGGCGATATTGCCGCTGCGCCTGAAAAGCATGACAAGCAGCGCCGTCATGGTTGACGCGGTCGATTGAGACGGCACACGACTTCCGCCCCGGGAACGGTGCCGCGCCAATGCAATGTCCAGAGCCTGTCCGACGCAGGCAGAAGCGCCGGACAGGCTCTATCACCCGGCCAGCCGCCCTATTTCACCCGCGTCCAGTCCTGGGCGCGGCAGATCAGCCCGCCGAGGACGCAGCCGGAAACCGACAGCGTGTCGCCCGACAGCACCATCTTCGAGGCGTAGGTCTTGTCGCGGTCGGGCGCCCAGACCTGGCCGCCGCCATAGCCGCCTGCGCCGTCGGGGGTCATGTCCCAGACGATCTTTCTGCCGATATTGTCCGAGTGCGTCTCGGCCCCGGTCTTGTCGAAGGCCCTGATCAGCACCCCGCACAGACGGTCGCCGCAGGGCGCGATCCTGACATAGCCGAAGTTGCCGTTGTCATCGGGCCTCGTCTTCCACACCCCCTCGACCGGGTCCGCCGCCCACAGGGCGCCGCCGGTCAGCGCCATCAGCGCCGCAAGAGCCAGTCGTTTCATGTCCCGCACTCCCCTGTGCGCCGATGATCCCGCCCGCAGCCCCGTCTGGCAAGGCCTGCGTTGCGCCGGCCCCCGCTTGGCAAGCCGCCCGCCCTGTGGCAATAGGCGCTGCCAGGGTGGAGACGGCCGCATGATCCTTTATCCCGCGATCGACCTGAAGGACGGCCAGTGCGTGCGCCTCGTGCGGGGCGACATGGACCGGGCGACCGTGTTCGGCGACGATCCCGCCGCCCAGGCCGCCCGGTTCGCGCAGGCGGGCTGCGAATGGCTGCACCTCGTCGATCTGAACGGCGCCTTCGCCGGCCGCCCGGTGAACGCCGCCGCGGTCGAGGCGATCCTCGCCCGCGTCACGGTCCCCGCCCAGCTTGGCGGCGGCATCCGCGACATGAAGACCATCGCCATGTGGCTGGAAAAGGGCCTCGCGCGCGTCATCCTCGGGACTGTGGCGGTGGAAAACCCCGCGCTGGTGCGCGAGGCCGCCCGCGCCTTCCCCGGCCGGGTCGCGGTCGGGATCGACGCGCGCGGCGGGCGGGTGGCGACCAAGGGCTGGGCGACCGAGACCGATGTGGCGGTCACCACCCTCGCCCGCTCGTTCGAGGACGCGGGCGTGGCCGCGATCATCTACACCGACATCGACCGCGACGGCGCGATGGGCGGGCCGAACCTTGCGGCGACCGAGGCGCTGGCCCGCGCGGTCTCGATCCCGGTCATCGCTTCGGGCGGGGTCTCGTCACTCGCCGATCTCATTGCGCTCCGCGACACCGGGGTCATCGCCGGCGCGATCTCGGGGCGGGCGCTCTATGACGGGGCGCTGGACCTTGGCGCGGCGCTGGCGGCGCTGAAGGCCGCATGATGCTCACCCTGGTCCGAATATCCTCGGGGGTGAATGCGCCGCAGGCGCAGAGGGGGCCGCAGGCGCAGAGGGGGCCGACCGCCCCCTCTTCCGGCCCGGAACCCCGCCCATGCTGAAAACCCGCCTGATCCCCTGCCTCGACGTTGCCGACGGCCGCGTGGTCAAGGGCGTCAATTTCGTCGATCTGGTCGATGCCGGCGATCCGGTCGAGGCCGCGAAGGCCTACGATGCGGCGGGCGCGGACGAGCTTTGTTTTCTCGACATCCACGCCACGCACGAGAACCGCGGCACGATGTTCGATCTTGTCACCCGCACCGCCGAACAATGCTACATCCCCCTCACCGTCGGCGGCGGGGTGCGCAGCCCCGAGGATGTGCGCGCGCTCCTTCTGGCCGGGGCCGACAAGGTCAGCTTCAATTCCGCCGCCGTCGCCGATCCCGACGTGGTGGCCCGGGCCGCCGACCGGTTCGGCAGCCAGTGCATCGTCGTGGCCATCGACGCGCGGACCGTGGCGGCGGGCCGGTGGGAGATCTTCACCCACGGCGGGCGGCGGCCGACCGGGATCGACGCGGTCGCGTTCGCCCGCACGGTCGAGGCCAGGGGCGCGGGCGAGATCCTTCTCACCTCGATGGACCGCGACGGCACCCGTGCGGGCTTCAACCTGCCCCTGACCCGCGCCATCGCCGACGCCGTCGACCTGCCGGTCATCGCCTCGGGCGGGGTCGGCACGCTCGACCATCTGGTCGAGGGCGTGACCATCGGCCACGCCTCGGCGGTGCTGGCCGCGTCGATCTTCCACTTCGGCACCTATTCGATCCGCGAGGCCAAGGAACACATGGCCCGCGCCGGCATCCCGATGAGGCTGACATGAGTGCGCTTGACCGGCTCGCCGCCACCATCGCCGCCCGCAAGGGCGCCGATCCCGACAGTTCCTGGACCGCAAGGCTCCTGGCGCGCGGCCCCGAGAAATGCGCCGAGAAGTTCGGCGAGGAGGCGGTCGAGGCGATCATCGAGGCGGTCAGGGGCGACAGTGAACGGCTGACCGCCGAGGCGGCCGACGTACTTTACCACCTCCTGGTGATGCTGGCCGCGCGCGATGTGACGCTGGCCGATGTCGAGGCCGAACTGGCCCGGCGCGAGGGCCTCTCGGGGCTGGACGAGAAGGCGGCGCGGGGCTGAACCGCGCCGCGCGCCTCAGCCGCCGAGGCCACGCGCGATGCGCGGGTAAAGCCGGCCGAGGGTGATCCCCCGCAGCACCATCAAGAGCGCGAGCGCCGCCCACAGCCCGTGATTGCCGACGAGGCGCGGCAAGAGGAACAGGACCGGCAGATAGATCAGCATGGTCAGGATCATGGCGTTGCGCATGTCGCGGGTGCGGGTCGCGCCGATGAAGATCCCGTCCAGCATCCAGCAGGCGATGCCGAGGACCGGCATCAGCGCCACCCAGATCAGCCAGCCCCGCGCCGCCGCCCGCACCGCGGGCTCGGTCGTCAGGAGGTCGATCAGCCACGGCCCGCCGAACAGGAAGGCAAGCCCGAGCGCCACCGCCCCGCCCGCGCCCCACTGGCTGGTCAGGAGGGCGGCGCGGCGGAGCATCGGCCCCGACCTCTGCCCGACCGCCTGGCCGACCAGGCTTTCGGCGGCGAAGGCGAAACCGTCGAGCGCATAGGCCGTCACCTCGAGGAACTGGAGCAGCACCTGGTTGGCAGCCAGCGTCACGTCGCCGAAGCGCGCGCCGAGAAAGACGAAGCTGGTGAAGGCCCCCTGCAGCAGGACCGAGCGCAGCATGATGTCGCCGTTGACCCCGGCCATGCGCCGCAGCCGCTCGCCATCGGCCAGCCGCCCGAGATCGCGCCACAGTCCGCCCGCGAAAGCCCCCCGGCACAACCAGAGGCCGAGGGCCAGCCCGCTCCATTCCGCGATGAGCGTCGCGGTGGCCACCCCGCCGACCCCCCAGCCTAGGCCGAGGACGAAGAGGACATCGAGCCCCATGTTCAGCCCGTTCATCCACAGTTGCAGCGCCAGCACCCCCCGCGTTCTTTCGCGCGCGATCAGCCAGCCGGTCACCGCGTAAAGCGCGATGGTGGCGGGCGCCCCCCAGATGCGGATGGAAAGATAGGCGCGGGCCAGCCCCTCGACCTCGGGCGAGGCGGGCGAGACGGCGAAGGCCAGCGCGAAGATCGGGGCCTGGGCGGCGATGAAGACCAGCCCCGCCGCAGCGCCGACCGCCAGCGCCCGCAACAGGATCAGCGCCGCCTCGGTCTCGTCGCCCGCGCCGGTGGCCTGCGCGGCCAGCCCCGAGGTGCCCATGCGCAGGAAACCGAAGGCCCAGTAGAAGGTCGCAAGGATGACCGCCCCCATGCCCACCGCGCCGATCGGCGCCGCCTGGCCCAGCTGGCCGATGACGCCGGTATCGACCGCGCCCAGCAGCGGCACCGTGGCGTTCGACAGGACGATGGGGAGGGCGATCCTCAGCACCCGGCGGTGCCCGAGAGCGGCGGGGCCGCCAACCGTGGCCGGGGTGCTCATCCCCCGCCGCCGCGTTCGGGCATCAGGAAATGGCCGGTCGCCTGCGCGAAGGGGCGGGCGCGGTTGTCCTGCCAGGCCTCGACATGGACCGAGGCATAGCGGCGGCCCGAGCGGTTGACCCGCGCCCGCGCATAGGCATCGCGCGGCAGGCCCGAACGCAGGTAGTCGATGGTGAAGTCGATCGTCTTGGGCAGCCGGGGCCGCACGGAATCAGGCGTTGCAAGGGTCGCCGCCGCGCCCTCCATGTCCTCCCATATCGCCGCCCAGCCAAGTTCGATGATCGCCGCGACCTCGAGAAAGGCCGCCGTCGCCCCTCCGTGCAGTGCCGGCAGGGCCGGATTGCCGATCAGCCGCTCGTCGAAGGGCAGGACCGCGGTCAGCTCGTCCCCGCGCCGGTCGAAGCGGATGCCCAGGAAGCCGATGTAGGGAACCGCGCCCGCCAGCGCCGCCAGCGCCGCGTCGCGCCGGCCCTTGATCACCTGCACCGGCTCGGGCGGCGTGCGGGCGGCCCCCCTGCTCATCGCCCGCCCTCGGCGCGGTGTTCCAGCGTGAAGGCCCCGGTCGCCATCGCCACGATCCGGCCCTCGTCCTCGTCATGGGCGGTGGCGCGGACGAAGGCGACGGTGCGGGTGACGTGATAGCATTCGGCCCGCGCGGTTATACGTTGGCCGGGAGTCGCCGGGCGCATGTA
The DNA here is from genome assembly GCA_018240425.1 of Pseudomonadota bacterium. Classification (GTDB taxonomy): domain Bacteria; phylum Pseudomonadota; class Alphaproteobacteria; order Rhodobacterales; family Rhodobacteraceae; genus TMP-24. The sequence goes on from JAFEFU010000018.1 coordinate 73,754, forward strand.
GTCGATCCTGAGATCGAGGGTCGCGGTGCTGACCGGGCGCAGCGGGTGGCTGAGGACCGCCGCCCCGCAGCTCGTGTCCATCAGCGCCGACACCGCCCCCCCGTGGATCACGCCAGTCTCGGGGTCGCCGATCAGCCGCCGGTCGTAGGGCATCGAGATCACCGCCCGCCCGTCGCCGCTGTCCTCGAGCCTCATCCCGAGGTCGCGGGCATGGGGCAGCGCCTCGATGAACTGCTGCGCGATCTGTGTCTTGCCGCCGCCCACCTGACCTGCCCGCTGCTGCCTCGCCCCTTTATTCGGCCAGACGCGGGCGGACGCAAGCCCGCGCGGCGGAAAAGCGTGGGGCGGACAAGGATGTTGTCTCGGCCCGCGCCGCTGCCTAACCTTGCCGGGGGAGGAGGAGCCGATGCCGGACACCATGCTGTCGTTCAAGGAAATGTGCGCCCGCTTCGCGGTCACGCCCCGGACCCTGCGCTATTACGAGTATATCGAGCTTCTCGCCCCTGCGAAGGACGGCCGCTCGCGGCTCTACGGCCCGCGCGAGGTGGCGCGGATGACGCTGATCCTGCGCGGCCGGCGCTTCGGATTCAGCCTCGAGGACATCCGCCAGTGGCTTCTCCTCTATGACCGCAAGGGCACGCGCGAGCAGAACCTCGCCTGGCTGGGCCTCGCCGACCGCCAGCTGGCCGAACTGGCCCGCCAGCGCGCCGAACTCGACACGACCATCGCCGACCTGCGCGCGCTCCGCGACTCGACGGCCGCCCGCCTGGACGACTGAACCGCCCCCGTCCGCCGGGCCGTCCGGTGCGAAAGGGCGCGCGGCGGCCTTCCCGCGACGCCACGTCATGCTTACGTTCACGTCATCTTCACTTGCAGTCCGCCCTGATGTCCCGGACTCTTGGCCATCGCCCGCACGACCGAAGGAACCGAAGTCATGAGTGATGATCTGATGGGCATCCGCGCCATGTGCGAGATGTTCGATCTCACCCCCCGCACCCTGCGCTTCTACGAACAGAAGGACCTGCTCTCGCCGCTGCGCGAGGGCCAGAGGCGGCTCTACTCGCGCCGCGACCGCGCCCGGCTGAAGCTGATCCTGCGCGGCCGGCGCTTCGGCGTCAGCCTCGAGGAGATCCGCGAGCTTCTCGATCTCTACGACCTCGCCGACCAGAAACACCTGCAACTGCCGCGCACCATCGAACTGGCCGAGCGGCGGCTGGCCGAGATGCGCGCGCAGCGCGACGAGCTTGACCGCGCGATCGTCGATCTGACCGACCAGATCGCCCTGGCCCGCGCCCTGCCCGATCCCCAGGACCACGACCACCCGAACGCCGCCTGACCGCGAGAGGAGCCGAGATGCCCGCCTACACCGCCCCGATCCGCGACCTGCAATTCGTCCTGCACGAAGTTCTCGATGTCCGCGCCTCGGGGGTTCCGGGATGCGAGGGGCTGGACCCCGGCTTCACCGGCGCCATCCTCGAAGAGGCGGGCAAGCTCGCGCACGAGGTGCTGGCGCCGCTGAACGCTTCGGGCGACCGCGAGGGCTGCCGGCTGGAAAACGGTGTCGTGCACACGCCGAAAGGCTACCGCGAGGCCTTTGCCGCCATGCGGCAGGGCGGCTGGACCGCTCTCGACTCCGATCCCGCCTATGGCGGTCAGGGCCTTCCCTACGTCATCTATTCGGCGGTGGGCGAGATCTTCGTTTCGGCCAACATGGCCTTCAACATGTATCAGGGCCTGACCCACGGGGCATTCTCGGCCATCCACAAGCACGGAACCGACGCGCAGAAAGCCACCTACCTGCCGAAACTCGCCAGCTGCGACTGGACCGGCACCATGAACCTGACCGAACCGCATTGCGGCACCGATCTCGGGCTGTTGCGCACCCGGGCCGAACCGCAGGCGGACGGCAGCTACAAGATCACCGGCCAGAAGATCTTCATCTCGGCAGGCGAGCATGACCTGGCCGAAAATATCATCCATCTGGTCCTCGCCAAGGCGCCCGGCGGCGGCGAGGGGACCAGGGGCATATCCCTCTTCATCGTGCCGAAGGTCCTGGTGAAGGCCGACGGCAGCCTCGGGCCGCGCAATGCCCTGTCCGCCGGCCATATCGAGGAGAAGATGGGCATCCACGGCAATGCCACCTGCGTGATGAACTATGACGGCGCGACCGGCTATCTGCTGGGCGAGCTGCACAAGGGGATGCGGGCGATGTTCACCATGATGAACGAGGCGCGCCTCAGCGTCGGCCTGCAGGGCTACGCCGTGGCCGAGGCCGCCTACCAGAACAGCCTCGCCTATGCGAAGGAGCGGCTCCAGGGCCGCGACGTGCGGGGGGCGCGGAACCCCTCGGGCCCGGCCGATCCGCTGATCGTCCATCCCGACATCCGCCGCAACCTGATGGACCAGAAAAGCTTTGTCGAGGGCGCGCGGGCGCTGACCCTGTGGGGGGCGTCGCTCATCGACCGCGAGCAGCGCCTGGGCGATGGCGCGGCCGAGGGGCTGATCTCGCTCCTGACCCCGGTCATCAAGGGCTTCCTGACCGACCGGGGCTTCGACATGACCGTGCAGGCCCAGCAGGTCTGGGGCGGGCACGGCTATATCGAGGAACAGGGCATGAGCCAGTTCGTCCGCGATGCCCGCATCACCATGATCTACGAGGGCGCGAACGGGGTGCAGGCGCTCGACCTCGTCGGGCGCAAGCTGGCGCAGGACGGCGGCAAGGCGCTGATGGGTTTCTTCGACATGGTGAAGGGCTTCGTCCGCGAGAACGAGGGCGATGCGGCGCTGAAGGCCGACTTTCTCGATCCGCTCAAGGCCGCGTCGAAGGATCTCCAGGCCGCCGCCCTCTATTTCATGGAGAACGGCCTGAAGGATCCGAACGCGGCACTCGCCGGTTCCTACGACTTCATGCACCTCTTCGGCCATGTCTGCCTCGGGCTGATGTGGGCGCGCCAGGCCCGGGCCGCGCAGACCGCCTTGACCTCGGGCGCCGGCGACCGCACCTTCCATGAGGCAAAGCTCGTCACCGGCCGCTACTACATGGCCCGCCACCTGCCCGCCACCGCGCTCCACCTCGCGCGGATCAGGACCGGCGCCGGGCCGGTCATGGCGCTGGCGGACGCGGCCTTCTAGGCTGGCGGACGGGGCCGGCAGTGCAGATGTCCGGCCCGTCCGGCACCGATCGAAAGGGAACCGATGCCCAAGCGCCTTCGCCTGACCCGCAGATTCACCGTCGCCATGACCAACGACGCGCACCGCGCCCTGTTCCGCTTTGCCGACGAGGCCGAAATCTCGGTCGACGAGGCGCTGTCCTTCCTGTTCGAGAACTTCGGATCGGTGATCAACGGCGAGAATCTCGGCCACCGGCTGCGGCTGTTCAAGGCCGAACTCGCCGACCGGAAGGCATGAGCGGGGGGCGGGTAATGAGTATTTCTGCAAGGAAAGATCGGAAGATGCGCCCCGGACGCCCGCAAGATACGCTTGCGTCGCGGCTGTTGACCGGCGGCCGGGGCGGCTTTTCCCTTGGCGGCCATCGGCTCTCGAGCCTGTACCGCGCTGCCCACCAGACGGCATCGGGGTTAACACGCGGTTACCGCGCGGCTTTTTCCTTGCCCAAATACTCAAGTCCGGTCGCCCCGCAGGCGAAGGCGCCGCAGAGCGCCGCCGCCCTGCCCGGCCGGAACCACCGCCATGACATGATGCCCGGCCATCCGACCGCACGGGCATGAGGAGGACCGCATGAGCGACGCCTACATCTATGACGCGCTGCGCACCCCGCGCGGACGCGGGCGCCCGGACGGGGCGCTGCACGAAGTCACCTCGGTGGCGCTGTCGGCGCGCCTTCTCGACGCGGTGAAGGAACGCAACGGCCTCGAAGGCCACGCGGTCGAGGACGTGATCTGGGGCAATGTCACCCAGGTCGGCGAACAGGGCGGCTGCCTTGCGCGCTCGGCGGTGCTGCTGTCGGGCCTGGACGAAAGCATTCCCGGCCTCGCCATCAACCGCTTCTGTGCCTCGGGGCTCGAGGCGGTGAACCTCGCCGCCAACCAGGTCCGGGGCGGCGGTGGCGCCGCCTACATCGCCGGCGGTGTCGAGATGATGAGCCGGGTGGCGATGGGCTCGGACGGGGCGGCGATCGCCGTCGACCCGTCGCTGGCGATGAAGACCTGTTTCGTGCCGCAGGGGATTTCAGCCGACATCATCGCCACCGAGTACGGGTTCACCCGCGACGATGCCGACGCGCTCGCGGTCGAAAGCCAGCGGCGCGCGGCGGCGGCATGGGCCGAGAACCGTTTCGCCCGGTCGATCGTCCCGGTCCGCGACCAGAACGGCCTGACCATCCTCGATCACGACGAATACATGCGTCCCGGCACCGACATGCAGACGCTTGGCCGGCTCGAGCCCTCGTTCAAGGCGATGGGCGAGGTGATGCCCGGCTTCGACAAGCTGGCGATCATGAAGTATCCGCATCTGGAGCGGATCAACCATATCCACCATGCGGGGAATTCCAGCGGCATCGTCGATGGCGCGGCGGCGGTGCTGATCGGGACCGCCGAGTTCGGCAAGGCCCGCGGGCTGAAGCCGCGCGCGCGCATCCGGGCGACGGCCAAGATCGGCACCGACCCGACGATCATGCTGACCGGCCCGGTGCCGGTGACCGAGAAGATCCTGAAAGAGAGCGGCATGGCGATATCCGACATCGACCTGTTCGAGGTGAACGAGGCCTTCGCGGCCGTCGTCCTGCGCTTTCTCCAGGCCTTCGGCGCCGACCCGGCGCGGGTGAACCCCAACGGCGGCGCGATCGCGATGGGCCATCCCCTAGGCGCGACCGGAGCCATGCTGATCGGCACGCTTCTCGACGAACTGGAGCGCACCGGCAAGGGCGTCGGCCTTGCGACGCTGTGCGTCGCCAGCGGAATGGGCGCGGCCACGATCATCGAGAGGGTGTGACGATGCCAGTCATCGACCTGTCGAAATGCCCGGTCAAGATCGGCTCGATCTATCCCGAACCCTACGCCGCGATGATGAAGGGCCGCTCGTCCCTGCGCCTCGGCGACGCGGGAGGGCTGACCCAGTTCGGCGCCAACCTCGTGTCGCTTGAGCCCGGCGCCCTCTCGTCCCTGCGCCACTGGCACCGGAACGAGGACGAGTTCGTCATGGTGACCGAGGGCGAGTGCGTGCTGGTCGAGGACGAGGGCGAGACCGTCATGCGCCCCGGCGACTGCGCGGCCTTTCCGGCGGGCTCGACCAACGGCCACCATTTCATCAACCGCACCGGCCGCGTGGCGAAGTTCCTGGTCGTCGGCACGCGCGCCCCGAGCGAGGTTGCGACCTATTCGGACGTCGACCTGCGCGTCGAGATCGGCGGCGGCAAGGCGCGCTTCACCTACCGGGACGGCAGCGACTGGACGGGGCCGCGGAAATGAGCGGCTTGCGGACGCCCTTGCACCGACATCTTCCCCGCCCCGCCTTGCCCGAGGAGACATGAGATGAGCGACTTCACCTATTCCCTGGATGCCGACGGCGTCGCCACCATCACCTGGGACGTCAAGTCGAAGTCGATGAACGTCCTCAATCTGGAAGCGGCAGCCGATCTTGGCGCGCTGATCGACAGGGCGATCGCCGACGATGGCGTGAAGGGCGTGATCCTGACCTCGGGCAAGAAGGACTTCGCCGGGGGGATGGACCTCAACATCATCGCCAAGATGAAGGAAAGCGCCGGCGACGATCCGGCGCGGGGCCTTTTCGACGGGATCATGGGCTTCCACCGGCTCGAGCGGAAGATCGAACTGATGGGCCGCGACCTGAAGACCGGCAAGGGCGGCAAGCCGATCGTCGCCGCGCTGCCCGGCACCGCGCTCGGCATCGGGCTGGAAATCCCCCTGTCCTGCCACCGGATCATCGCCGCCGACAATCCGAAGGCCAGGATCGGCTTTCCCGAAATCCTCGTCGGGATCTTCCCCGGCGCCGGCGGCACGACGCGGCTGGTCAGGAAGCTCGGCCCGATGGGGGCCTCGCCCTTCCTGCTCGAGGGCAAGCTGTCGGACCCCAAGGCCGCCCGGGCCGCCGGGATCGTCGACGAGGTCGTGGCGCCAGAACAGCTGCTGGCACGGGCGAAGGAATGGGTGCTGGGCGCCAGGCCCGAGGAGATGGTCAAGCCCTGGGACGCGAAGGGCTACAAGATGCCGGGCGGCGCGCCTTATCATCCGGCGGGCTTCATGACCTTCGTCGGCGCCTCGGCCCTGGTCAACGGCAAGACCCAAGGCGTTTATCCGGCGGCCAAGGCGCTGCTGAGCGCGGTCTACGAAGGCGCGCTGGTGCCCTTCGACACGGCGATCAGGATCGAGGCCCGCTGGTTCACCCATGTGCTGATGAACCCCTCGTCGGCGGCGATGATCCGTTCGCTCTTCATCAGCAAGGAGGCGCTGGAGAAGGGCGCGAACCGGCCCGGTGCGCCCGACCAGAGGGTGAAAAGGCTGGGCGTTCTCGGCGCGGGCATGATGGGGGCGGGCATCGCCCATGTCGCGGCCAGTGCCGGCATCGACGTGGTGCTGATCGACGCGACGCAAGAGGCGGCCGACAGGGGCAAGGCGCACAGCGAGGCGCTCCTGGACAAGGGGGTGAAACGCGGCAAGGTCACGGCCGAGGGAAAGGCCGAGGTGCTGACACGGATCACGCCGACGACGGATTACGCGGCGCTGGCCGGTTGCGACCTTGTGGTCGAGGCGGTGTTCGAGGACATGAAGGTCAAGGCCGGGGTGACGGCGCGGGCCGGGGCGGTGCTGGCCGACGGGGCGATCTTCGCCACCAACACCTCGACCCTGCCGATCTCTGATCTGGCCAAGGCCGCGAAGCGCCCCGGCCAGTTCATCGGCATCCACTTCTTCTCTCCGGTCGACAAGATGATGCTGGTCGAGATCATCCGCGGCCGCGAGACCGGCGATCTCGCCGTGGCCAAGGCCCTGGACTTCGTCCGCCAGCTTCGCAAGACCCCGATCGTCGTCAACGACGCGCGCTTCTTCTACGCCAACCGCTGCATCATCCCCTATGTCAACGAGGGGCTGCGGATGGTGGCCGAAGGGGTGGCGCCGGCGCTGATCGAGAACGCCGCGAAGCTCACCGGCCTGCCGCTCGGCCCCCTGCAGCTGATCGACGAGACATCGATCGACCTCGGGGTGAAGATCGCCAGGGCGACGCGGGCGGCGATGGGCGAGGACTATCCCGACGGCGCCGTCGATGCAGTCCTGTTCGCGATGGCCGACCGGGGCCGGCTGGGGCGCAAGGCCAATGCCGGCTTTTACGCCTATGATGCCAGCGGCAGCCGGATCGGCCTCTGGGATGGCCTTGCCTCGGCCTGGCCGGTGGCCGCCGGCCAGCCGGACCTGCACGACGTCCAGCACCGCCTGCTGTTCGTCCAGGTGCTCGAGGCCGTGCGCGCGCTCGAGGAGGGCGTCCTGACCGACATCCGCGAGGGCGACGTGGGTGCGATCCTCGGCTGGGGATTCTGCCCCTGGTCGGGCGGGCCGTTCGGCTGGCTCGACATCCTGGGCGCGGGCCGCGCGGTCGAGTTGTGCGACGGGCTGGAAAGGGCCCACGGGGCGCGGTTCCGCGCGCCGAAACTCCTGCGCGAGATGGCGGCGAAGGGCGAGAGCTTCTATGGCCGGTTCGGAGCGCAGGCCAGGGCGGCCTGATCGGGGCGGGGCGGGGGGCCTTGCGCCGCCAGACACCCGCCCCCGGACCCCCGCAGAGGTTTCGGCCAGGGGAAAAGCCGGAGGTTAGGGATCGAAGCGGTAACCGAAGCGGGCGATGTCCTCGGCGCAGAGGCGGGCGACAAGGGCCGCGTCCGCGTCCGAATAGCACCCCCGCCAGTCGCGCGGCCGCGCGCTTTCGTTGACGCGCGGCAGGGGCGCAAGGCGGAAGCCGAGATGCGCCTCGAACGGCGCGAGATCGGCGTCGAGCGCCTCGAGCCGGGCGAAGTGGGCGGGCCTTTCCTGCCCGTCGGCCGCGCGCAGATAGGCGCCATAGGGCCAGGCGGCCAGCGAGGCGGCGGTCTGGGGATGGTTCAGGAAGGCGCTGAACCCGTGCGTCCGCGCCAGTCCGACCGCCGGGTGATCGAAGGTCTGCCCCCTGAGCCAGTAATAGTAGCTGACCAGCCGGTCCCACGGATTGCGCACCAGCGTGAGGATGAAGAATCCGGCCAGATCGCCGGGGCCGACCAGCCCGTCGATGTCGGCCAGCGTCGAATGCTTCCACAGCCGCCCGCGGCTTTGCACGCCCGCCAGCCGCCGCGCCCTTGCCCGCGCCTTGGGCGTGTCGCCGATCAGGATGTCGTCCTTCAGGGTCCGCGCCTCGAGCGCGAGGCTCAGCGCCGTGCCGCCGGTCTTGGGGATATGGACGAAGACATAGCGGCGCCCGCGCGAGATGATCATTCCGCCCGCGACCGCCAGGCGATCAGCACCCCGGCCGCGATGATGAGGACGATTCCCACACCCGCCGCAGGCGAAAGCACTTCGCCCCAGAGCGCCCAGGTCCACAGGGCGCTCATCGGCAGGATGACATATTCGAAGACGGCAACCCGGCTGGCCTCGGCGATCTGGTAGGCGCGGACCATGAAGCCCACCCCCAGAAGCGAGCCCGCCGCCTGGACGAAGGTCCAGAAGAGGAAGGGGCCGGTGGGCCAGACCAGTCCGCGCAGCACGAACCCCGCGGGCCCGCCGGGCACCTCGGGGTGCCAGACAGCAAGGACCGCGATCCCGATCAGGCCAAGGAAGCCGAGCCCGAGGAAGAAGCCGATGAGCAGCGTCCCCGCCGATTCGCCCGCGCACCATTCGCGGGTGGCGATGTTGCCGAGCGCATAGAAGGCCCCGGCGATGATCGGCAGGATCATGGCCGGGCCGATGTCGGCGCCGGGCCGGATGCCGAGGACGAGAAGGACGCCGGCAAATCCCACAAGGACCGCGGCGATGCGGAAGGGGCCGATGCGGTGGCCATAGGCGAAGCGCGAGATGAGAAGGACGAAGATCGGCGCGGTGAAAAGGCCGGCGGCAACCTCGGCGACGCTGAGAAAGGCGAGGCAGCCGAAATAGAGCATCATCCCGGTGCCGTGGATCAGGCTGCGCCCGATGACAGCGCCCCAGTTCCTCGGCCGCAGATCCAGCCCCAGAAGCGGCGCGGCCAGCGCCATGATGAGGCAGGCCATCGCGGTGCGGGTGACGTGGAACTGCCAGAGGCCGCCGTCCCTGGCGATGGTCTGCACGAAGTTGTCGGTGAAGCCGATGATCAGCGCATAGACCAGGATCATCCCCGCCGCGGCGAGCGTGTGGCCCTGAAAGCGGCTGGCGGGCGGGGCGGCGGTGACGGTCATTGCATCTCTCATGTCGGAACTGGCCTATGGAAAACAGGCTGTCGGTGATTAATCATGTCCGGACGCGACATTCCAATGCCGGGGAGGGGCAGATGGGCTGGCTTAAAGACGAATCCGGGCTGGACAAGTGCGCCGCCAACCATGTGCCGCTGACCCCCCTGTCGTTCCTGGCGCGGGCGGCGGATGTCTTTCCCGACCGCACGGCGCTGGTCTATGGCAAGGCGCGGCTGACCTACCGTGACTATCACGCCCGCGTCAGCCGGCTGGCCTCGGCCCTTTCCCGGGCCGGGATCGCGCCGGGCGACGTGGTGGCCACCCTCCTGCCCAACGTGCCGGCCCATGCCGAGGCGCATTTCGGCGTTCCGGCCGCAGGCGCGGTGCTGAACGCGATCAACACCCGGCTGGACGTGGATACGGTGAGCTACATCCTCGGCCACGGCGAGGCCAAGCTTCTGCTGGTGGACAGCGCGCTGGTGCCCCTGGCCGAGGCGGCGATCGCAGCGCTTGCGGGACCGGCGCCGAGGATCGTCGAGGTGGCGGACCGGGAGGCAGGCATTGCCGCGACCGGGCGGCATGAGGACTACGAGGCCTTCCTTGAAGGCGGCGACCCCGCCGCGCCCTGGCACCTGCCGCAGGACGAATGGGAAAGCATCGCGCTGAACTACACCTCGGGCACCACCGGGCGGCCCAAGGGCGTGGTCTATCACCACCGCGGCGCCTACCTGTCCGCCGTCCAGAACGCGATTTCCTGGCGGATGGTGCTCTATCCGGTCTATCTGGTCATCGTGCCCCTGTTTCACTGCAACAACTGGTGCCACGCCTGGATGGTACCGATGCTGGGCGGCACCACCGTCTGCTGCCGCGACATCACCGCCAAGGCGGTCTACGACGCGATCGCCGATCATGGCGTCACGCACTTTGCCGGCGCGCCGATCGTGCTGAACACGCTGATCAACGCCAGGGCCGGCGACCGGCGCCCCTTCGCCCATGTGGTCGAGGTCTTCACCGCCGGTGCGCCGCCGCCCGCCGCGACGCTCGCCGCGATCGAGCCCCTCGGCTTCAACGTCACCCAGGTCTACGGCCTGACCGAAAGCTACGGCCCGGCGACCGAATGCATCTGGAAGCCCGAGTGGGACGGGACCGAGGGCGAGGCGCGGGCGGCGCTGAAGGCGCGGACCGGCGTCCTCATGCCGATGATGGAAGAGATCACCGTCCACGACGACGAGGGCCGCGACGTGCCCCGCGACGGCCTGCACCTGGGCGAGATCGCCATGCGCGGGAACGGCGTGATGAAGGGCTACTACCGCAACCCCGAGGCGACCGCCGAGGCCTTCCGCGGCGGCTTCTTCCGCTCGGGCGACATCGCCTTCCGCCACCCGGACGGCTACATCAAGATCACCGACCGGGCCAAGGACATCATCATCTCGGGCGGCGAGAACGTCTCGTCGGTCGAGGTCGAGGGCGCGCTGATGCACCATCCCGCCGTCCTTCTGTGCGCGGTGGTCGCCCGGCCCGACGAGAAATGGGGGGAAGTGCCCTGCGCCTTCGTCGAGCTGAAGGACGGGGCCAGCGCCACCGAGGAGGAGCTGATCGCCTTTGCCCGCGGCCGCCTGGCAGGCTTCAAGACCCCGAAGAAGATCGTATTCTGCGACCTGCCCAAGACCTCGACCGGCAAGATCCAGAAGTTCGAACTGCGGGCGGTGGCAAAGCTTCTCTAGTGCCCGGCAAAGCCTCTCTAGGGTCTGCCCGCCCCATATCTGCGCCGCCGTGATTGGCACGGAACAAAGCATGGGATAGGGTCGTCCAGAGGCAGACAGCGAGCAGCACCCACCCGATGACGGCGCTTACCGAGTACCAGCGTCTGGAATGCCCCGGCCTGTGGCGCGAAGGGGCGGACAGCCAGAGGCGCGAGGTGATCGTGGCCTTTGGCGACGCCTCGCTGATCTTCCGCGAGACGCCGAGCGAACGGGCGCTGACCCACTGGTCGCTGCCGGCGGTGGTGCGGGTCAATCCCGGCGTGATGCCCGCGGTCTATTCGCCCGATCCCGCCTCGGGCGAGGAGATCGAGATCGACGACGAGACGATGATCGCCGCCATCTCGAAGGTCCACGCGATCATCGCCCGCCGGCGGCCACGGCCGGGCCGGCTGCGCGGGGCGCTGCTTCTGGCGGTGGCCGGGGCGCTCGCGGCGGCGGTCCTCTTCTGGCTGCCGGGGGCGCTCATCGCCCACACCGCCAAGGTTCTGCCCTCGGCCACCCGCGCCGCCATCGGCCGCGCCATCCTTGCCGATGTCGAGCGTCTGACCGGCCGGCCCTGCGCCGCGCCCGACGGGACCGCCGCGCTTGCCCAGTTGTCGGACCGGCTGCTGAAGGGCGGCGGCGGCGGGATAGTCATCCTGCCCGAGGCCCTGAAGGGCGCCATCCACCTGCCCGGAAACTTCGTGGCGGTCGGCCGGCCGCTGATCGAGGATCACGACACGCCCGAGGTGATCGCGGGCTATGTCCTGGCCGAGACCGTGCGCGCCGCGGCGCACGATCCGCTCGAGGATGCGCTGCGCTATGCGGGCCTGCGCGCCGCGGTTCACCTTCTGACCACCGGCAGTCCGCCCGACGGCGCATTCGCCGGCTACGGCCAGCGGCTTCTGACCGCGCCCCCCGCCCCGGTCCCGACCGACGCGCTTATTCGGCGCTTCGAGGAGACGGGTGTCGGCGCCTCGGCCTATGCCTATGCCGTGGACAAGACCGGCGAAACCACGCTCGGCCTGATCGAGGCCGACCCCTTCGCCAAGGAGCCGCCGCCCGCGCCGCTGATGAGCGATGCGGACTGGGTCACGCTTCAGGGCATCTGCGGCGGCTGAGGTCAGCGCGCGAAGGCAGCGGGGAATCCCGCCTTGCGAAGGCGGGCGGCGGCGGCTGCCAGATCAGCGGGCCGCTCGAACGGGCCGACGACGACCGCGGTCAGGCTGCCGCCCTTCACCGGCACGAGGCCGGCGGAAAAGCCCTGCGCCTTCAGGGCCTTCCAGACCCGCAGGGCATTGGCGCGATCGGCGAAGGCGCCGGCCTGCACCCATCTCGCCCCCGGCGGGACCGGCCGGGCCTGGGCGGATGCCGGGGCCACAGGCTTCAGCGCAGCCTCGGGCGCCGCACCGTCCGCCTTTCCACCCTGTCCGCAGACCGGCTGCCCGTCGGGACCGAGGAGCGGCAGCCACAGGACACGGCCCGACAGGGTGGCGCGCTGGTGCTGGCAGCCCCTGGCGTCGGTGAACTGCCGCCCCGCGAATCCCGCAGGCGGCGCCTCGGCCCATGCCGCCGCGGCGGCGACCGACAGGACGGCCACGCCCGCCGCCCGCCGCAGCACCCCCGCCTGCACCTACTTGGTCCCGAACATGCGGTCACCGGCGTCGCCGAGGCCGGGCACGATATAGCCATGCTCGTTCAGGTGGCTGTCCAGCGCCGCCGTCACCACCGGCACGTCGGGGTGGGCCTCGCGCATCCGCGCCACGCCCTCGGGGGCGGCCAGAAGGCACATGAAGCGGATGTTGGTCGCGCCCGACTTCTTCAGAAGGTCGATCGCCGCCACCGAGGAATTGCCGGTCGCCAGCATCGGATCGAGCGCGATGGTCAGCCGGTCGCGCAGGTCGGGAACCTTGTAGTAATACTGCACCGGCTGCAGCGTCTCGGGGTCGCGGTAAAGGCCGACGAAGCCGACCCGCGCCGCGGGGATCAGTTCCAGCACCCCGTCCAGCAAGCCGTTCCCGGCCCTGAGGATCGAAATCAGCGCCAGCTTCTTGCCGTCGATGGTGGGCGCGTCCATTTCGCACAGCGGCGTCTCGATCCGCTTGGTCGTCATCTCCATCTCGCGGGTGATCTCGTAGGCCAGAAGCTGGCTGATCTCGCGCAGGAGGCGGCGGAAGGAGTTGGTCGATGTCTCTTTCTCGCGCATGATCGTCAGCTTGTGCTGCACCAGAGGATGCTTGACGATGGTCAGGTGTTCACGCACGGGCGGCCTCCAGCCTCTTGACGATCCTGCCCCGTGTATCGTCATCGCAGAACGCCGCGTCAATCGAGGTGCGGGCGATGGCGGCAAAAACCCCCTCGTCCCAGTCGAAGGCCTCGGCCAGCCGCTCGTATTCCCTGCGCATGTCGGTGCGGAAGAAGGGCGGATCGTCGGTCGAGACGGTCACCTTGACGCCGCGCTCGCGCAAGGCGTGGATCGGGTGGCGGCGCCAGCCGGGGTAAAGGCCAAGCGCGATGTTCGATCCCGGGCAGACCTCGAGCACGATCCCCCGTTCGGCCAGTTCGTCCACCAGGGCCAGATCCTCGATCGCCCGCACCCCGTGGCCGATGCGCTCGACCCCGAGGTCGCGGATGGCGGCACGCACACTTTCGGGGCCGCGCCACTCGCCGGCATGGCAGGTCAGACGCAGGCCCGCCTCGCGCGCAGCATCAAAAGACCAGCGGAAGTCCCTGGGTTCGCCCGCGTTTTCGTTGCCGCCAAGGCCGAAGCCCACGATCCAGTCTCCGACCGTTTCCGCCGCACAAAGGGCAACATTCTTCGCCCGCCCGGGGCCGAAGTGGCGGATGGGCGTGACGATCCCGCGCAGGGCAATGCCCTCGCGCCGTTCGGCCTGGCCGGCGGCCTCGCGGATGGCGGCCAGATAATCCTTCCAGGCCTGCACGTCGCCGCCGCCGCAGAAGTCGGGCGACAGGAAGGTCTCGCAGTAGATCACCCCCGCCGCCGCGCTCTGCTCAAGCACCGCCAGCGTCAGGCGGCCGTAATCCTCGGGCGTGCGCAGGCAGGAGGTCGCCGCCTCGTAGACCTTGAGGAAGTGGGGGAAGTCACGGAATGCATAGTTGCCGTGCTCGTCGAAGATGCCGGAAATGTCGATGTGACGCTCGCGCGCCAGGCCACGGATGAAGGCCGGGGGCGCGGCCCCTTCCAGATGCAGGTGCAGTTCGACCTTGGGTGTCACAGGAAGCTCCGCCCCGGTCCCTGGGACGGCACCCCGAGGTGTGCCGCGACCGATGCCGCCACATCGGTGAAGGCGACATGGCCGAGCGCCTTCGCCCCCCGACCCCAGCCAAGGACCGGCACCCGCTCGCGCGTATGGTCGGTGCCCGTCCAGGTCGGATCGTTGCCGTGGTCGGCGGTGAAGACCGCCAGATCGCCGGGCTTCAGCAGGGCGAGAAACTCGCCCACCCGGTCGTCGAACCACTCCAGCGCCCGGGCGTAGCCCGACACGTCGCGCGGATGGCCGAAAAGCGTGTCGAACTCGACAAAGTTGGCAAATGTCAGGGAACCTGCCTCGGCCGACGCGGCAAGCGCCATCAGATGTTCGAAAAGTGCAGCATCGGCACCCTTGCGCAGATCCGAGATCCCGCGCATCGAGAAGATGTCCCCGATCTTGCCGACGGCATGGACCTTGCGCCCCGCCCCGGCCAGCCAGTCACAGAGCGTCGGCGCCGGGGGCGCGATGGCATAGTCGTGGCGGTTGCCGGTGCGGCGGAAGCTGCCGGGGCCGCCGGTGAAGGGCCGGGCGATGACGCGGCCGACCCGCATCGCGTGCAGGCGCGGCGCGATGTCCCGGCAGAGTTTCAAGAGCCGATCGAGGCCGAAGGTTCCTTCGTGGGCGGCGATCTGGAAGACGCTGTCGGCCGAGGTGTAGCAGATCGGCCAGCCGGTGCGCATGTGCTCGGCGCAATGTTCCTCGATGATCGGGACGCCCGAGGCATGGCAGTTGCCAAGCGTGCCCCCTGCCCCGCACAGCCGCGCGACCTCGGCCATCAGGTCGGCGGGAAAGGCCGGACGGGTATCGGGGAAATAGTGCCAGTCCCAGGGCACCGGCACCCCTGCAAGTTCCCAGTGGCCCGACGGCGTGTCCTTGCCCTTCGACACTTCCGTCGCCGCCCCCCACAGGCCCTGCGGCACGGCGCCGAGGCCGGGCATCGCCGCCCCCGAGGCGAGGCCCACCGCCGCCGACAGGCCCAGCCGGTCGAGGTTGGGCATCCGCAGCGGGCCCGAACGCCCGGCCTCGGCCCGTCCGGCCGCACAGGCGGCGGCGATGTGGGCCAGCGTGTTCGCCCCCTCGTCGGGCACCGCGCCGTTGAAAAAGCGCGCCGCGTCGGGCGCCCCGCCCGCCCCCACGGAATCCATGACTATTAGGAAGGCGCGCGCCATCAGACGATCCGTTCTAGGATCAGGTCCGGCTCGTCCGGGGCGGTCTCGCCGATGCGGTAGGCGGCCTTCACTTCGGCGACCGCGCGCGCCGCCTCCTCGGGCGTCGCGGCATGGACGAGGGCGAAGGCCTCGCCCCTCGCCAAGGGCTCGCCCACCGGCGCGAGGTCGGACAGGCCGACCGCGGGGTTGATCCGGTCGCCGCCCTTCAGCCGCCCGCCGCCGAGGCGGACAACGCAATGGCCAAGCGCCTCGCCGTCGATCGCGGCGACGAAGCCGGCCTCGTCGGCGCAGACATCCACGACCACCGCCGCCGCCGGCAGGCGGTCGGGAAAGCGTTCGACGAAATCGTGCGGCCCGCCCTGCGCCGCGACCATCCGGCCGAAGGTCTCGGCCGCCCGGCCCGAGGCGAGGGCCTCGTCGATCATGTCCTCGCCGGCCAGCGCGTCGTCGGCCAGGCCCGCCAGCACCAGCGCCTCGCCGCCAAGCGCCAGCGTCAGATCCCAGAGCGGCTGGTCGATGGCCTGCCCGGTCAGCGTCTCCATCACCTCGACCACCTCGAGCGCATTGCCCGCCGCCGCTGCAAGCGGCTGCGACATGTCGGTGACGAGCGCGGCCGTGGCGCAGCCCGCCCCATTGGCGGTGTCGACCAGCGCCCGGGCCAGGGCGCGCGCCTCGGGCAGGGTCTTCATGAAGGCGCCCGAGCCGCACTTGACGTCGAGGACCAGTGCTTCAAGCCCGGCGGCCAGCTTTTTCGACAGGATCGAGGCGGTGATGAGGTCGACCGACTCGACGGTGCCGGTCACGTCGCGCACCCCGTATAGCCGGCGGTCGGCCGGGGCGATGTCGGCGCTGGCCCCGACGATGGCGCAGCCCACCCCGGACAGGATCTGGCGCAGCTGGTCGACCGGCTGGTCGGTCCGGTAGCCGGGGATCGATTCGAGCTTGTCGAGCGTGCCGCCGGTGTGCCCCAGCCCGCGCCCCGAGATCATCGGCACATAGGCCCCGCAGGCCGCCAGCGCCGGGGCGAGGAGAAGCGAGGTACAGTCGCCGATGCCGCCGGTCGAATGCTTGTCGATCACCGGGCCGGGCAGGTTCCAGCCCAGCACCTGACCGCTGTCGCGCATGGCCAGCGTCCAGCCCACCCTTTCGCCGTCGGACAGGCCGCGGATGAGGACCGCCATCGCGAAGGCCCCGGCCTGGGCGTCCGTCACCTCGCCCGAGGCGAGACCCGCGGCGAACCAGCGCGCCGCATCCGCCGGCAGGCCGCGCCCGTCGCGCAGCGCCGCGATGATCTGGCGGGCCTCCATCAGGCACGATCCATATGCGCGGCGCTGAACTGGCCGGGCAGGAGTTGGGCGATGGTGGTCTGTGTCAGCCCGCCGTCGGTGGTGGCCAGCGTGACCGGCACCTCGCCCGCGCCGAACTCGGCCAGCTTCTGCCGGCAGCCGCCGCAGGGCGGCACCGGCGCCGGGCTGTCGGCGATGACGGCGACGGCAATCAGGCGGGTGTCGCCGGCCGCGACCATCGCGGCGATGGCGCCGGCCTCGGCACAGGTGCCCTCGGGGTAGGCGACGTTCTCGACGTTGCAGCCGACATAGACCCGCCCCGAGGCCGCGCGCAGGGCGGCGCCGACCTTGAAGCGGGAATAGGGCGCATGGGCGTTCTCGCGGACCGCGCGGGCGGCGGCGACGAGTTCTGGATCGGCGGCGGGCATCCTGTCCCCCTTGATCTGGCGGGCCAGCCCTTTATTGCCCGCCCCGAAGTCCGGGGCAAGGGCCGGCCCCGGGTCTCGACCGAGGTCGGCGCGGCCTACGCCGGGGTCGTCACGAAGCGCCCGGGCAGCGACACCTCGAGCAGCTCGAAATCCGTGCTTGCCTCGGCCCAGAGCGTCGCCATGCCCGGCGGGGTCACGAAGGCGTCGCCGCGCGCCAGACGGTAGGGCTCCTTGCCCTCGCCGTGCAGGGTCATCTCGCCCGCCATGACAAAGCCGAAGAGGATGTCGCTGTCGTGGCGGGTGGCGACCGCCGCCCCGTCGCCGCGGCGCACGACCTGGACCCCGGCCACGCCCCTGGTGTTGGCGTCGATCGTCGTGTCGCGGCAGACGAAGCCGGGCTGGCGAAAGGGTTGCCAGACCGCCTCTTGCGCAAGATTGTGGACAAAGCGCTGGCCGTCCCATTCGCGGTCGGGGCGCAGGTCCGGGGTGGGCAGCGCCATGTCATGGTCGATCTCGGTGACATGTTCGGCCGGAACCCCGATCTCGATCACCTCGATGTCGCCGCCGGCCTCCATCACCCGATGGCGGATCTGCGGCGGCTGGATGAAACAGTCGCCCGCGTTCAGCCGGCGCAGGCCGCCCTGATCCTCGTAAAGCACGTCGACCCAGCCCCGGACGCAGAAGATCAGCTGGAAGCCGACCTTGTGGAAATGCACCATGTCGGGAACCTTGCCGTCCGGCACGCGGATGTGGCTGGCGATGATCGCGCCGCCAAGGCGCGTGGGCACCAGGTCGCGGTAGGCCATGCCGGCGCGGCCGATCACCCAGGGGGCCTGGTCGGCAAGACGGCGAACGACGAAGGCGTGCTGCGTCGGCGGCAGGACCAGCGGCGGGTTCAGCTCGTCGATCGTCACTTCGGTGCCGCCCGGCGCGGTCAAGCGGCGCTGGCCCTCGGCAATGGCGTCCGGCGCATCCGACAGAAGGCGCAGCTGTCCCGGCGCCGCCTTCAGCCCCTGATCGAGCCGCACCCGCAGCCCGTGGCCGGAAAAGACCGCGACCGACGGATTGTCGGCGGGATAGATCATGTCCATCCTCAGCCCGAGGACCTTGGTGAAGAAGGGCAGATCCTTGCGCAGGTCGGTGGTGGGCAAGAGCACTTCGGCGCGCGTCTCGGTCATCCTCGTCTCCTGAATGGGCGGCGGTTTCCCCGGCCATATTCTTCAAGCTTGAAGGATCATTTCAAGGATTTTATTGTATGTCTTTTGTATCTGCCGCGAAAATCGCGTGTTTGAAGCGGGCGGCTTTCCGGCTACCCTTGCCCAAAGGCCGGGAGGGGCGAATGGACGAAACGCGGCAGGAGACGGCGCGGCACCCCGCGCTCGACTATCACGAATTCCCCAAGCCCGGAAAGCTCGAGATCCGCGCGACCAAGCCGCTCGCCAACGGCCGCGACCTGTCGCGCGCCTACAGTCCCGGCGTCGCCGAAGCCTGCCTCGAGATCAAGGCCGACCCGGCCACCGCCAGCCGCTACACCTCGCGCGGGAACCTGGTGGCGGTCGTCACCAACGGCACCGCGGTCCTCGGCCTTGGCAACATCGGGGCGCTGGCCTCGAAGCCGGTGATGGAGGGCAAGGCCGTCCTCTTCAAGAAATTCGCCAACATCGACTGTTTCGACATCGAGCTGAACGAGCCCGATCCGGTGAAGCTGGCCGAGATCGTCTGCGCTCTGGAGCCGACCTTCGGGGCGATCAACCTTGAGGACATCAAGGCGCCCGACTGCTTCGTCGTCGAGGAACTGTGCCGCAGCCGCATGAACATCCCGGTCTTTCACGACGACCAGCACGGGACGGCGATCGTCGTCGGCGCGGCGGCGACCAATGCGCTGCATGTGGCCGGCAAGAAATTCGACAAGATCAAGGTCGTCTCGACCGGCGGCGGCGCGGCGGGGATCGCCTGCCTGAACATGCTGCTGAAGCTGGGGGTCAGGCGCGAGAACGTGTGGCTCTGCGACCTCGAGGGGCTGGTCTACCACGGGCGCGCCGCGCAGATGACCCCGCAGAAGGCCGAATATGCCCAGGGCGACCGGCCGGCCGGCCTTGCAGACGTGATCGAGGGGGCGGACCTCTTCCTCGGCCTCTCCGGCCCCGGCGTGCTGACGCCGGCGATGGTGGCGAAGATGGCGGCGCGGCCCATCGTCTTTGCCCTGGCCAACCCGACGCCCGAGATCCTGCCCGACGAGGTGCGCGCCGTGGCCCCCGAGGCGATCATCGCCACCGGGCGCAGCGACTTTCCCAACCAGGTCAACAACGTCCTGTGCTTTCCCTTCATCTTCCGCGGCGCGCTGGACGTGGGTGCCACCACCATCAACGACGAGATGGAACTGGCCTGCATCGAGGGGATCGCGGCGCTGGCCCGCGCCACCACCAGCGCCGAGGCCGCCGCCGCCTATCGCGGCGAGAAACTCAGCTTCGGGCCTGACTACCTGATCCCCAAGCCCTTCGATCCGCGCCTGATCGGGGTGGTGGCCAGCGCCGTCGCCCAGGCGGCGATGGCGACGGGGGTGGCGCTGCGGCCGATCGCCGACCTCGACGCCTACCGCGAAAAGCTGAACGGCTCGGTCTTCCGCTCGGCCCTTATCATGCGGCCGGTGTTCGAGGCGGCGCGCACCGCCAGCCGCCGCATCGTCTTCGCCGAGGGCGAGGACGAGCGCGTCCTGCGCTGCGCCAACGCCATGCTCGAGGAGATGACCGACAAGCCGATCCTGATCGGCCGTCCCGAGGTGATCGAGCGGCGCTGCGAGCGCGCCGGCCTGCCGATCCGCCCCGGCCGCGACTTCGAGATCGTGAACCCCGAGAACGATCCGCGCTACCGCGACTACTGGCAGACCTACCACGGGCTGATGGAGCGGCGCGGCGTGACCCCCGACATCGCCCGCGCGATCCTGCGCACCAATGCCACCGCCATCGCCGCCGTCGCCGTCCACCGCGGCGAGGCCGACAGCATGATCTGCGGCACCTTCGGCCAGTATCTGTGGCACCTGAACTACGTCAACCAGGTGCTGGGGCGCGACGGTCTCTGCCCGCAGGGCGCGCTGTCCCTGATGATTCAGGAGGACGGGCCGCTGTTCGTGGCCGACACCCATGTCAACGCGGTGCCGACGCCCGAGCAGATCGCCCTGACCATCATCGGCGCCGCCCGCCATGCCCGCCGCTTCGGGGTGACGCCCAAGGTGGCGCTGTGCTCGCACTCGAACTTCGGCAACCTCGACACGGATTCGGGGCGGCGGATGCGGGCGGCGATGGACATCCTCGACGCGCGCGACCTCGACTTCGCCTATGACGGCGAGATGTCGGCGGACGCGGCGCTTGACCCCGACCTCAGGGCGCGCATCTTCCCCGGCGGCCGCTTCGAAGGGCCGGCGAACATCCTGGTCTTCGCCTATACCGACGCGGCCAATACCGCCCGCAACATCCTGAAGATGAAGGCCGGCGGCCTCGAGGTCGGGCCGATCCTGATGGGCATGGGCAACCGCGCGCACATCTGCACCCCCTCGATCACCGCGCGCGGCCTGCTGAACATGTCGGCAATCGCAGGAACCCCGGTCACGCTTTACAGCTGACGGCACCGCCACACCCGCGGCACTCTCGCGGTTTGCAACGGAAGGACATGACGATTTAGACAGGTTGGCGGATTGCGGTTCCTGGCATAGACAGGAAGCATATTGCAACCCCTGCTTGAACAGATTTTCCTGTCCGCCCCTTGCGGCATTCCACCAGTGCCATGACCCAGAAACGAACGCCAAGGACGCCATCCGCCCGCCGGATGCAAGGATCGAGGCCGGCCCCGTGCCGGACAGCCGCCGCCCGCACCGGAGGAGAGCGGCGATGACCCAGTCTCCGCTCATCGGCGGCTCGCCGGCCATGCAGGCGGTCCTCGACAGGATCCACTCGGTGGCGCGCTCGAACGCGACGGTGTTCATCACCGGCGAAAGCGGCACCGGAAAGCGCCTGTGCGCGGCCGAAATCCACCGGCAGTCGGCGCGGGCCGACGGCCCGTTCATCCAGCTGAACTGCGGCGCCCTGGCGGCCGATCACCCCGAATCCGACCTGTTCGGCCATGTCGCGGGCGCCCATCCCGGCGCGCGATCGGACAAGGCCGGCGCGCTGGCCGCGGCCGATGGCGGAACATTGTTCCTGGATGCGATCTGCGACCTCGCCCCGACGATGCAGTCGCGCCTTCTGCGGTTCCTCCAGACATCCGAGGTGCGCCCCCTCGGCGCGGACGAGGCGCGCGCCATCGACGTGCGGATCATCTGCGCCAGCGCCGAAGACCCGGCCGAAGCGGTGCGCCAGGGCCGCCTGCGCGAGGATCTCTATTACCGCCTGCGCGTCATCCCCATCGAGATGCCGCCCTTGCGCGCCCGCGGCGAGGACGTGAACCTGATCGCGCAGGCGGCGCTTGCCACCCTTTCGCGCGAGGAAGGCCGCCGCTTCACCGCCCTGTCGTCGGACGTGCGCGCGCTGTTCCGCCGGCTGGCCTGGCCGGGCAACATCCGCCAGCTTCTGAACGTCCTGCGCCAGATCGTGGTGATGCACGACGGCGAGACGGTGGGCCGCGACATGCTGCCCGACGAGCTTCTGGCCGAGGCCGCCGAGGCCGCGATGCCCGCCATCCCGAAATCGGTCGAGCCGCTTCTGGGCAAGAGCCTGGCCGAGATCGAGCGG
Source organism: Pseudomonadota bacterium (assembly GCA_018240425.1). Classification (GTDB taxonomy): domain Bacteria; phylum Pseudomonadota; class Alphaproteobacteria; order Rhodobacterales; family Rhodobacteraceae; genus TMP-24. Next base: position 95,733 of record JAFEFU010000018.1, read on the forward strand.
CTGGTGATCGAGGCGACGATCGCCCGGCATGGCGGCTCGGTGTCGCGGGCGGCGCGGACACTCGATGTGGCGCCTTCGACGCTCTATCGCAAGCTCGAGGCCTGGGCCGCCGCCGACGCCCGGCCGGATCTCAGGTAAACTGCTCGCGCGTCAGCCGCTCCTCAAGCCCGTGGCCGGGGTCGAAGAGGATATGGTGGCGGATCGCGGGCTCCGAGGCGATCTCGACCGCGAGGACATCGCGCTGCGACGACCGGCTGTCGGCATCGGCCATCACCGGGCGCTTGTCATGCTCCAGCACGTCGAAGCGCACCCTTGCCGCCTTGGGCAGGATCGCCCCCCGCCAGCGGCGCGGGCGGAAGGCCGCCATCGCCGTCAGGGCCAGAACCTGCGAGTCGATGGGCAGGATCGGCCCGTGGGCCGAATAGTTGTAGGCGGTCGAGCCCGCCGGCGTGGACAGAAGCGCGCCGTCGCAGACCAGTTCCTCCATCCGCACCCGCCCGTCGACGCTGATCCGCAGTTTCGCGGCTTGCGGCCCGGCCCGCAGAAGCGCGACCTCGTTGATCGCCAGCGCCTCGTTCACCACCCCGTCCGCCCCCTCGGTCCGCATCCGCAGGGGGTTGATCACGGTCTCTTCCGCGGCCGCCAGCCGGTCATGCAGGTTTTCCTCGTCATACTCGTTCATGAGAAAGCCGATGGTGCCGCAGTTCATCCCGTAGACCGCAAGCCCGAGCGCGTCATGCTGGTGCAGCGTCTGGAGCATGAATCCGTCGCCGCCGAGCGCCACGATCACCTCGGCCTCGCCGACCGGCACCGAGCCGAAGCGCCGTGAAAGGCGCGCCAGGGCGGCTTGCGCCGGCTGGGCCTCGCTGGCCAGAAAGGTGATCTTCCGCTTGCCGCCCACGTCCCGATCCGCCTTCCGCCGCCCCGTACTGCCCCGTGCCGTCATAGAGCGGCGGCGGCGGTTGAAATTCAAGCCCCGCCCGCCGCCGCCGCGAAGTTTCCGATAGTGAACTTTGTTTCGCCCGAATGTCCGAAATGGTCGTTTCCGCGCTTCCGCGATGCAGCATCCTCGGCTACAAACCATCCGCGAAGAGGGACCGAGGAGAACCGCATGTCTGCCATCAACCGCTTTTTCACCGAACCGCTTTCGTCGCGCGATCCCGAGCTTTGGGGGTCGATCGTCTCCGAGCTGGGCCGCCAGCGCGAGGAGATCGAACTGATCGCCTCGGAAAACATCGTCAGCAGCGCCGTGATGGAAGCCCAGGGCGCGGTGATGACGAACAAGTATGCCGAAGGCTATCCGGGCAAGCGCTATTACGGCGGCTGCCAGTGGGTCGATGTCGCCGAGAACCTGGCGATCGACCGCGCCTGCAAGCTGTTCGGCTGCTCGTTCGCCAACGTCCAGCCGAATTCCGGCAGCCAGGCCAACCAGGGCGTGTTCATGGCGCTTCTGCAACCCGGCGACACGATCCTGGGGATGAACCTCGCCTCGGGCGGGCACCTGACCCACGGCGCGGCGCCGAACCAGTCGGGCAAGTGGTTCAAGGCGGTCCAGTATGGTGTGCGTCCGCAGGACAGCCGCATCGACTATGATCAGCTCGAGGCGCTGGCCCGCGAGCACAAGCCCAAGCTCATCATCGCCGGCGGCTCGGCCGTGCCGCGCCAGATCGACTTCAAGAAGTTCCGCGCGGTGGCCGATGCGGTCGGCGCCTATCTGATGGTGGACATGGCCCACTTCGCCGGCCTCGTTGCCGGGGGCCAGCACCCCTCGCCCTTCCCCTATGCGGACGTGGCGACGACGACCACCCACAAGACCCTGCGCGGCCCGCGCGGCGGCATGATCCTGACCAACAACGAGGACATCGCCAAAAAGGTCAATTCGGCGATCTTCCCGGGCATCCAGGGCGGGCCGCTGATGCATGTCATCGCCGCCAAGGCCGTGGCCTTCGGCGAGGCGCTTCAGCCCGAGTTCAAGGATTATGCGAAACAGGTCGTGGTGAACGCCCAGGCGCTGGCCGACGAGCTGATGAAGGGCGGCCTTGCCATCGTCACCGGCGGCACCGACACCCATGTGATGCTGGTCGACCTGCGCCCGAAGGGCGTGAAGGGCAATGCCACCGAAAAGGCGCTCGGCCGCGCCCACATCACCTGCAACAAGAACGGCATTCCGTTCGACCCGGAAAAGCCCACGATCACCTCGGGCATCCGGCTGGGCACGCCCGCCGGCACCACCCGCGGCTTCGGCGAGGCCGAGTTCCGCCAGATCGCGCGGCTTATCACCGAAGTGGTTGATGGACTTGCGAAAAATGGCGAAGACGGCAATGGAGCAGTCGAGGCCAAGGTGCGGGCCGAGGTCGCAGCCCTGTGCAAGAAGTTCCCGATCTATCCGGGCACGTGAAGCGCGTCGGCGCCACACCGGCGGGGGCCGCGCGGCCCCCGTCCTGGTGCCCGTCCGGCGCTCATGGAAGCGCCAGACAGGCACCAGAATCCGTATTTGCGCCTGTCTTGCGACAAGACCGGAGTCCACTTTTGTCTGACGGTTTTTAGAGATAGCCCCGCCAGAAAAGGGCGGCGGCAAAGAGGCCGGCGCAAAGCACGAGGATCGCCGCCAGCGACCCGGCAAGGCCCCAGAGGATCGCCCCCCGCCGTGCCCCGGCCCCGAGGGGCTTCAGATGGCGGACGCAGAGGTCATAGGCCAGCGCGATCTGTTCGGCGTCGATCTGGCCTTGCAGCTTCGGCATCTGCGCCTGTTCGGCCGCCTGCGCCAGATATTGCGCCGCCCCCAGAACCTTGCGCGGCAGGAGGCGGCCGCCGTGCCTGAGCTTGTCCGCCAGCCCCTCGCCCTTGACGCGCAGGCGCAACTCCATCAGCTCGGCCACCCGGTCGGCCATCTGCCGGACATTCCTGCTCATGCGCCGCACCCCCCGCACGCGCAGACTAGCGCAGCGCAGCCGGACTGGAAAGCCGGGCCGGCGCGCGCTAGGAAGGGACATGCTGAACCGCATCACCTACGGCGACGCCACCGCCCTTCCCCCGCTCCTGATCGCCCACGGGTTGTTCGGATCGGCCCGGAACTGGGGCGCGATCGCGCGGCGGCTGGCCTCGGACCGGCGGGTGGTGGCGGTCGACATGCGCAACCACGGCGACAGTTTCTGGGCCGACAGCCACACGTACCCCGACATGGCCGGCGATCTTGCCGAAGTCATTGAAAGCGAAGGCACCTCCTTCGATGTTGTCGGCCATTCGATGGGCGGCAAGGCGGCGATGATGCTGGCGCTGTCCCGGCCGGAACTGGTCAACCGGCTGGTCGTCGCCGACATCGCCCCGGTCGCCTATCACCATTCCAACCTGCCCCTGGTCGCGGCGATGCAGGGCCTCGACCTGACGGACCTTGACGCCCGCAGCGAGGCCGACCGCAGGCTGCGCCCGGCGGTCCCCGAGGACGGAACCAGGGCCTTCCTGCTGCAATCGCTCGACCTCAAGTCCGTTCCGCCGCGCTGGCGGCTGAACCTCGGGGTGCTTGGCCGCGAGATGGGCGGGATCGTCGGCTGGCCCGAGGTCGCGGGGTCCAGCGACCGGCCGGCGCTGTTCCTGACCGGGGCGGCATCGGACTATGTCCGGCCCGAGCACCGCGCGCGGATCAAGGCGCTGTTTCCCGCCGCCCGGCAGGCGAAAATCCCCGGCGCCGGCCATTGGCTGCATGCCGACAAGCCGCGCGAGTTCGAGGCGGCGGTCCGCGTCTTCCTGGGCTGAGTCAGCAGGTGATGTCGAACCGCGCCTCGCCGGTGTCGCCGGGCATGCCGGTGATCATGCTGCCGGGAACCGCACGGCAGCCGGTGGTGCGGGCGATGGCCTGCTCCATCAGCGCCGGGACCGGCGCCCGCTCGGCGCGGCCCAGATAGCCGAGGCGCACGACCTCGGCCCGGTCGTCCTTTTGAAAAACCACGAACTCTATCCCGCCGAGCGTGACCTGGTGGCGGGTCGCGCCGAAGAACTGCGGCGCGGGCGAGGCGCCGCAGGCGGCGAGGAACAGCAGGAGGGCAAGATGTTTCATGGCGCGAGGGTGGCCGCACCAAGGTTAACACCAGGTTAAGAACACCCGCCCGCGAGTGCCGCTATAGGCCCGCCCCTCAGCCCGGCGCCTGGTAGCGCGGCGCGAGGTTGCCGGCGCGCTGCTGGGCGGCAAGGAATTCGGCCGAGGTGAAGGCCTGCACCGTCTGCAGGTTCGCGACCGCCCCCGAGGCCCCGGCCACGAGAAGCGCGCCGACAAGGGCCTGGGCGTCGTCGGCGGTGACGATCATCAGGAAGTCGGTCTTGCCGGTGGTCACCAGATATTGTTCGAGCCGCCCGCCCGCCGCCTCGATCAGCGGCGCGACCGCCTTCTGCCGGTCGCTGGGATGGGCCAGCATCCCCTTGGCCGCGGCCGAAGTGAAATTGCCGGTAATGATATAGCGTGCCATTCGCGCCCCCCTGGCTGGCCGCGCGGCCGCCGCCGGACGGCCCGGCCCGCGACGGCGCGAGACTAGCACGAATGGCGTGCCCCGGGGAGGGGCTGGCGCGGACTATCCGTGCCGGACCATCACATGCCGCACGACCGAGTAATCCTCGAGCGCGTAGGCCGACAGATCCTTGCCATAGCCCGACTGCTTCAGCCCCCCGTGCGGCATCTCGTTGACCAGCATGAAATGGGTGTTGATCCAGGTGCAGCCATAGCGCAGCCGCGCCGCGGTGGCCATCGCGCGCCCCACGTCGCGGGTCCAGACCGACGAGGCCAGGCCGTAGTCGCTGTCGTTGGCCCAGCCGACCGCCTGATCGACCTCGGCGAAAGGCGTGACCGACACTACCGGGCCGAAGACCTCGCGCCGCACGATCTCGTCCTCCTGCCTGGCGCCGGCGATGACCGTCGGGCGGTAGTAGAAGCCGCCATCGCCCATCGTCGCGCCGCCGGTCGTCACCTCGACATGCGCCAGCTCGCGCGCGCGCTCGACGAAGCTCGCCACCCGGTCGCGCTGGCGCAGCGAGATCAGCGGGCCGATCTCGTTGGTCGTGTCGTCGGCGTTGCCCAGCCGGATGGTCGAGACGGCGGACGAAAGGTCGGCCACCAGCCGGTCATAGATCTTCCTGCCCGCATAGACCCGGCAGGCGGCGGTGCAGTCCTGGCCGGCGTTGTAATAGCCGAAGGCGCGCAGGCCCTCGACCACCGCGCCCACATCGGCATCGTCAAAGACCACCACGGGCGCCTTGCCGCCCAGTTCCAGATGAGTGCGCTTGACCGACTTCGACGCGGCCTGAAGCATCTTCTTGCCGGTGGCGACATCGCCGGTCAGGCTGATCATGTCGACGCCGGGATGGTTGATGAGATAGTTGCCGACCGTCTCGCCCCGGCCCGGAAGGATGTTCACCACGCCCTCGGGCAGGACCTCGGCGAAGATGCGCGCCAGCTTCAGCGCACTCAGCGGCGTCTGCTCGGAGGGTTTGAAGACCACGGCGTTGCCCGCTCCGATCGCCGGGGCCAGCTTCCAGGCCATCATCATCAGGGGATAGTTCCAGGGCGCGATCGAGGCCACCACGCCGACCGCGTCGCGGCGCACCATCGAGGTGTGGCCGGCCAGGTATTCGCCGGCGATCGCGCCGTGCTGGCAGCGCACCGCCCCGGCGAAGAAGCGGAAGCAGTCGACGACGGCCGGGATCTCGTCGTTCAGCGCCGCGTTGATCGGCTTGCCGCAGTTCAGGGCCTCGAGCGCGGCAAAGCCTTCGGCATCGCGCTCGATCCGGTCGGCGATGCGCAAGAGTGCGGCGGAACGCTCGGCGGGCGTGGTCCGCGCCCAGCCGTCGAAGGCCGCCCGCGCCGCAGTCACCGCCCGGTCGACCTGATCGGTCGAGGCCTCGGCCACCTCGAGGATCAGGGCGCCGGTGCGCGGGTTCAAGACGCGCTCGCGCGTCTCCTGCCCCGGTTCCAGCGCCGCGCCGATCAGCAGGTCGGTGTCGATGTGAAGGGTCATGGCTTCATCCTTTCATTTGCCGCCGCCGGCGGTTTCCTCGCCGCCGCGGGTCAGGAAATAGGCGCCGAGGATCGGCAGGAAGGTGGCGGCGAAGACGACGATCGCCACCACGTTCGTGACCGGCCGCTGGCGCGGGCGCACCAGCTCGTCCAGCATCCAGATCGGCAGGGTCTTCTGCTGCCCGGCGGTGAAGGTGGTGACGATCACCTCGTCGAACGACAGCGCAAAGGCCAGCATCCCCCCCGCGAGCAGCGCGGAGCCGAGGTTGGGCAGGATCACATGGCGGAAGGTCTGGAAGGCGTTCGCACCCAGGTCGGCCGAGGCCTCGAGCATCGAGGCACCCATCCGGCGAAAGCGCGCGACGGCATTGTTGTAGACGATGACGATGCAGAAGGTCGCGTGGCCCAGGACGATGGTCCAGGTCGAGAAGGGCACGTCGCCCATCGCGAAGGCGGCGCGCAGGGACATGCCGGTGATGATGCCGGGCAGCGCGATGGGCAAGACGATCAGCAGCGATATGGCGTCGCGCCCGAAGAAGCGCGCCCGCGCCATCGCCGCGGCACACAGCGTGCCAAGCACCAGCGCCAGCCCCGCGGCCATCCCCGCGACCTTCAGGGACAGCCACAGGGGCGGCCAGATGTCGGCGCGGTTCCAGGCGACGGCGAACCATTCGGTCGTCAGGCCGGGCGGCGGGAACTGATAGGACTTTTCCTCGGTGGTGAAGGCGTAGAGGAAGATCAGCAGGATCGGCAGGTGCAGGAACAGAAGCCCGAAGGCGGCCCCGGCCGACAGCAGGAACGGCGGGCGGTCAGAGCGCATCGAAGGCCCCCAGTTTCCGGGCCACCGTCAGGTAGGCCAGCATGATGAGGATCGGGATGACCGCGAAGGCGGCGGCCAGCGGGATGTTGCCGGCGGTGCCTTGCAGCGAATAGACCGCCTGGCCGATGAAATAGCGCGAGGAGCCGACGATCGAGGGGATGATGTAGTCGCCCAAGGTCAGCGAGAAGGTGAAGATCGAGCCGGCGACGATGCCGGGCAGCGCAAGGGGCAGGATCACGCTCCACAGGGTGCGCAGGCCGCCCGCCCCGAGATCGGCCGAAGCTTCCAGCATCGAGGTCGGCACCCGCTCGAGCGCCGCCTGCATCGGCAGGATCATGTAGGGCAGCCAGACATAGACGAACACGAGGAAGGTGCCGATGTAGCTGGTCGACAGGGAATTGCCGCCGATCACCGGCAGGGCCAGAAGCGCGTCCAGCACCGACCCCGCCCCGATGCCGCCCGCCGCCCAGGTCACGATCCCCTCCTTGGCGAGGATCAGCTTCCAGGCATAGACCTTGACCAGATAGGACGACCACAGGGGCAGCATCACGCCCAGGTAGAAGACCGGCTTCCAGCGCCCCCTGGCATGACGGGCCGCGACATAGGCCACCGGAAAGGCCAGGACCGCCGCCGCCAGCGTCACCGCCGCCGCCATCGTCACCGTCCTGACGATCACGTCGAAGTTCTGCGGCAGGACCAGCTCGCCATAGGTCTTGAGCGTGAACTGCCGCACGATGGTGCCGGAGAACTCGTCGATCGAATAGAAGCTCTGCCACAGGAGCGCGAACAGCGAGCCGACATAGACCACGCCCAGCCACAGCAGAGGCGGCGCGAGCAGGACCGCAAGCAGAAGCCGCGGCCGCCTCCAGAAAAGCGTGCTGAGCCGCCCGGCGATGCCTTCGGCCCCGTTCATTCCGACCCCATCAGATGCAGGGCGGCGGCGTCCCAGCCCAGGCCGACCTCGGCGCCCACGTCCGGCACCGCGCGCCCTGCCGGGACCAGAACCGCGATGTCTGCCTCGTCGGCCCCCGGGCGTCCCGGCGCCCCGGCGGCGACCGTCAGCCGGGTGCCCGCCCCCAGGTAGCGCGCTCCCGTCACCCGGCCGCGCAGCCCGCCCGTCTCGGTCAGCCGGATCGCCTCGGGGCGCAGGCTCGCCCATTCGGCCGGTCCGCCCAGTGCGCGGGTCCGCTCGGGCGGCAGCACGTTGGACGAGCCGACGAAATCGGCGACAAAGCGCGTGGCGGGGCGCTCGTAGATCTCGGCCGGCGGGCCGACCTGGACGATGCGGCCCTGGTTGAAGACCGCCACCCGGTCGGCCATGCTGAGCGCCTCGCCCTGATCGTGAGTGACGAAGACAAACGTGATTCCAAGGCGTTGCTGAAGGTTCTTCAGCTCGTCCTGCATCGCCTCGCGGAGTTTCAGGTCAAGCGCGCCCAGAGGCTCGTCGAGCAGGAGAACCCGCGGCTCGTTGACCAGCGCGCGGGCCAGCGCCACCCGCTGCCTCTGCCCGCCCGACAGGGCGGCGGGCTTGCGCTCGCCGAAGCCGTCAAGCTTGACAAGTGCCAGCATCTCGTCGGCCCGTGCATGGCGGGCGCGGCGATCGACGCCTCTGACCATCAGCCCGTAGGCGACATTGTCGCGCACCGACATGTGCGGAAAGAGCGCGTAATCCTGAAAGACCGTGTTGACGCTGCGCCTGTTGGGCGGGATCGCACCCGAATTCTCGCCGAAGATCCGCACTTCGCCGGCGGTCGGCGCCTCGAAGCCCGAGATCAGCCTGAGGCAGGTGGTCTTGCCCGACCCCGACGGCCCGAGCATCGCGAAGAACGAACCTTCGGCAATCGCGAGGTCGACCTGATCGACCGCCCTGATCGGTTGGGACGGCGGGCCGAAATGGCGCGAGACGGCGCGGAATTCGACCGCTGGTATGGCTGATGAGGTCATGGCAAGATCCAAGCGTCCCCCGGCGCAGAGGCCGGGGGTGGGGTGGGTCGGAAAGGGATCGGTCTCCGGCGGTCAGCGCCCGCCGATCACGCCGATATAGTCGGAAACCCAGCGGTAGTAGGGCACACAGGCGCCCTCGCCCAACGAGCAGTTGGCGACCGGCGTGGTCCAGAAGCGGATCTTGTCGAACTCGTCCATGCCGTTCGCCGTGCAGCCTTCCTTGGTCTGCATCCCCGACTTGTCGGTGCAGGCCTCGGGGACCACCGGGTTCGAGCCGAACCAGACCGAGAGGTCGGATTGCAGGTTCGAGTTCAGCGTATGCTCCATCCACTTGTAGGCGCAGTTCGGATGGGCGGCGTCGGCCTCCATCATCGTCGTGTCGGCCCAGCCGGTCGCGCCTTCCTCGGGGATGGTCGAGGCGATGGGCTGCTTGTCGGCGACCAGCAGGTTCACCTGGAAGGGCCACGAGCCCGACACCACCACGCCCTCGTTCTTGAAGTCATCGACCTGGATCATCGCGTCGTGCCAGTAGCGGCCGATCAGCTCGCGCTGGCCGCGCAGCAGGTCGAGCGCCGCCTTGTACTGGTCCTCGTTCAGCTCGTAGGGGTTCTTGATCCCCAACTCGGGCTTGTGGGCCATCAGATAGAGGGCGGCGTCGGCGATGTAGATCGGCCCGTCATAGGCCTGCACCCTGCCCTTGTTCGACTTGCCGTCGGGCAGCTTCTGCTCCTCGAACACCACCGACCAGCTTTTCGGCGGCTCCTTGAAGACCTTGGTGTTGTACATCAGCACGTTCGGCCCCCACTGGTAGGGCACGCCGTAATGGACGCCGCCCACCGTGAACCAGGGGCCGTCCTGCAGGCGCTTGTCCACCTTGTTCCACGAGGGGATGAGGTCGGTGTTGATCGGCTGGACCCGCTTGCCGGCCACCAGCCGCAGCGAGGCGTCGCCCGAGGCGGTCACGAGGTCGAAGCCGCCCTCGTTCATCAGGGCCACCATCTCGTCGGAGGTGTTCGCGGTCTTGACGTTGACCTTGCAGCCGGTGTCCTTCTCGAACTTCGTCACCCAGTCATAGGCCTTGTCGCTGTCGCCGCGCTCGACGTAGCCGGGCCAGGCGACGATGTTCAGCTGTCCCTCGCCGTCGCCGACCGCGGTCATCTCGGCATTGGCGAGGCCGGTTCCGGCCAGGGCAAGAACGGTCGTCGAGATCAGAAGTCTTTTCAGCATGGTTCGCTCCCCTTTGAACGCAGGCATCATGGCCGGGCGGGCGGCAGGTCCGCCTTCATGGGCAACAGACTGCGGCCAGGGCCAAGCTTTCGCAATATCAAAAGGCAGAAACGTGATATCTGCTTTTCCGATATGTCAGGCCGCTCAGCGGTCGCCGACCGAACCCTGGGCGGCGCGGATGAAGTTGCGCGCCACCGGCGACAGGGGCGCGCCCTTGCGCCAGACCAGGCCGACCTGGACCGACGGCAGGTCGCCCGACACGTCGCGGATCTCGATCCGGTCGCCCTCGAGCGACCAGGGCCGGTAGACCAGCGTGGGCAAGAGCGCCACCCCGGCCCCGGTCGCCACCAGGCTGCGCACCGCCTCGACCGAGCGGGTGCGGAAGGCGATCTCGGGGCGCACCGACAGCGCCGCCATCATCTGCCGGGTGGATTCCTCGATCTCGTCCACGGTCAGCGCGATCAGGCTTTCGCCGGCCAGATCGTCGAGCGAGATGGCCTCGGCCGCGTTCAGCCGGTGGCCGGTGGGCAGCCACAGCCGGTAGGGTGAGACCAGAAGCGATTCGACCTGCATCGCGGCCCGGTCACGGATCGACGAGGTGAGAAGCACCGCAACGTCAAGCTCGCCCCCGATCAGCAGGTGCTGAAGATAGTCGGCCGTATCCTCGACCGCCGACAGGTCGATCCTGGGAAAGGCACGGCGAAACCGTGACAGCAGGTCTGACAGGACGTAGCCGGCCACCAGCGAGGTGACGCCCAGCGACAGCCGCCCGGTCAGGTCGCCCTCCTCCTCGCGGAAGGCCATGCGGGCGGTGGAGACATCGCCGAGGATCTGGCTGGCGTGGCGCAGGAACAGCGATCCCTTGTGGGTCAGCTCCAGCCCCCGTGCCCGGCGCTCGAACAGCACGACGCCCAAGTCGTCTTCCAGCGACTGGATCGCCTCGGTCACCGAGGATTGCGAGATCGACAGCGCCCGCGCCGCGCCCGAGACGCTGGCCTGCTCGGCGGCGGCGACGAAGAATTGCAGCTGGCGAAGGGTGAAGGCCATGCCGCATCTCTGCGCGCCTGCCGGCCCGCGTCAACTGCCTGCCGCGCGCCGTCATTTTGCCATTGTGCCACGGGGCGATTTGTGAAGGTTTCATGACACTTTTGTAACAGCAGCCGCGAATCAGGAGAACGAGTCCTTGCCCGAGAACACACCGATCCTGTTCGTCATCCATGTCGCGGGCGCGGCGGCGCTGTTGATCTGGGCGGTCAGGCTGGTCAGGACCGGGGTCGAGCGGGGCTGGTCGGTCCAGTTGCGCCGCTGGCTGCGGCGCGGCAATGAAAACCGGCTTCTGGCCGCCGCCGCCGGCACCGGGGCGACGATGGTCCTGCAAAGCTCGACCGCGGTGGCCGTCCTGGTGGCGAATTTTGCCGCCGCCGGCACCCTGACCGGCGAGGCGGGAACGGCGGTGATGCTGGGCTCGTTCCTCGGGTCGGCCATTGTCACCCAGATCCTCGTGACGCCCGCGACCTGGCTGGTGCCGGTCCTTCTGCTGGCGGGGGTGACGATCTTCCAGCGCTCGCAGCAGCGGGAATGGCGGATGGCCGGGCGCAGCCTGATCGGGCTGGGGCTGATCTTCGTGGCCCTCGGGATGATGCTGGCCGCGACCGAGCCACTGGCGAAGGCGCAGGGGCTGACCGCGGTCATGGCCTATCTCGGCGGCGACCCGGTGACGGCCTTCGCCATCGGCGCGGTCTTCACCTGGGCGGTGCAGTCGTCGGTCACGTCGGTCCTGCTGGTGGTGACGCTGGCCCAGACCGGGGTGATGCCGGTCGCGGCGGGCGCGGCGATGGTGCTGGGGGCCAACCTCGGCTCGTCGATGAACGGGCTGACCCTGACGCTCGGCTCCGGGCTCGAGGCGCGGCGGATGATCCTGGCCAACCTGGCGGTGCGGGGCGGCGGGGCGGCGGTCGCTCTCCTGACCCTGGCGCTGGCGCGGCCCTCGTTCGACGCCCTGGGGCCGACCCCGGCGCGACAGGTGCTGAACCTGCATCTCCTGTTCAACCTGGCGCTTCTCGTCCTCGCCCTGCCCGTCACCGGCCCCCTGATGCGGGCCGCGCGCCGTCTGGTCGCGGCCCCGGCGGTGGCGACCCGCCTTGACCGGGTGTCGGCGCTGGACCCGGCGACGCTCGACCAGCCGGCACGCGCGCTTTCCGCCGCGACGCGCGAGATCCTCGTCATGGGCGAAGGGGTCGAGGCGATGCTGCGCGCGATCATGGGCCTTTACCGCACCTGGGACGAAAGCGCGGCCGACGCCATCCGCCTGAAGGAGGAGGATGTCGACCGCATCCATCTCGAGACCAAGCTGTTCCTCGCCCGGCTGCAACGCACCAATCTTGACGAGACATCCGAGCGGCGGGTGCTGGGGCTGGCCGAGATGGGCGCCAATCTCGAAAGCGCCGCCAACGTCATCGCGCAATCGATGCTGCCCCTGGCGCGCCGGCTGGATCAGGAAGGGGTGACATTCTCGGAAACCGGCTTCGCCGAAGTCAATGACTTCCACGACCGGGTGCTGGCCAACGCCCAGGCGGCGCTGAACGTGGTGATGACGCTGAACCCCGATGCCGCCCGTGCCCTCGTCGCCGAAAAGGACCAGGTGCGCGACATCGAGCAGGGGCTGCAACGCTCGCACCTCGAGCGGTTGAAGGAAGGGCGCGTCGAATCGATCGAGACCTCGAACATCCATCAGGAGACGCTGCGCGCCCTGAAACAGGTGAACGCCGCCGTCACCCAGGTCGCCTATCCGATCCTGGCGGAAACCGGCGACCTGCTGGGCAGCCGGCTGTCGCACAACCGGCAGGCGGGCTGACTGGACCGGACCGCCTGGCGCGCCTGGCGACCACGCCGCGCCCGGCCCCCGCCCGTCAGCCCCTGCCCTTCCACGGCACCAGCCGCCGTTCGGCCACCCGCATCAGCATGTCGATGCCATAGCCGATCACGCCGATCAGGATGATGCCCATCACCACGATGTCGGTCTGCTGGAACTTCGAGGCGGCGATGATCATCATGCCCGCGCCCTTCTCGGCCGCGACCAGTTCGGCGGCGACGACGGTGCCCCAGCAGACCCCCATCGCCACCCGCGCCCCGGTGAAGATGTCCGGCAGCGAGTTCGGGACGATGACATGGGCAAGGATCTGCCGCTTCGAGGCGCCCAGAGAATACGCGGCGTGGATCTTCGAGATCTTCACCCCTGACACCCCCGACCGGGCGGCGATCACCATGATCCACAGCGCGGCGAGGAACAGGAGCACGATCTTGCCGGACTCCCAGATTCCGAACCAGATGATGACCAGCGGGATCAGCGCCAGGGGCGGCACCGGGCGCATGAACTCGACGATCGGGTCGAACCAGCCGCGGAACCAGCCCGACAGGCCCATCGCGTAGCCAAGCGGGATGCCCACGACCGAGCCGAGTGCGAACCCGGCGAGAACCCGCATCAGCGAATAGCCCAGATGCTCCCAGAGCGAGGTGTTCTGATAGCCGGTGCGCGCGATCTCGGCCAACCGCGCCGCCACCCGTTCGGGCGCCGGCAGCCAGATCGGCTCGACCTGCCAGCCCTTGTCGGGCTGGAAGTTCAGCGACCCTTTCGGCGTCAGCGTGACGGTGCCGTGCGCGACCCTCTGGGTTCCGCCGGGCGAGATCGGCCGGCCGTCGATGGCGGTGACGGCATAGCCGGTGCCCTTGCCGCCCTCGTCATTGTCCTGCACCTTCAGAAGCACCGACCGCCAGGCGGCGACCGCGGCGGAATCGTCATGGGCGAAGCCCTCGCCCGGCGCGACCTGGGGCGCGGGCTTCACGTCGTCGAGCGGATGGACAAGGACCGTCACCCGGGCATCGTCGGTCTGGCCGGCGAGGTTGGCGGCGGTATAGGTGAAGGCGGTCTCGCCCGTGAAGGGGCCGGGCACATGCAGAGGCACCAGTCTTGATCCGGTGAAGGCCCCCCAGATCAGGAAGATCGCGACCACCGAGATCACCGAGGCGGTGCGATCGGGCGTCACCGCGCTTTCGTCGCCGAAGGTGACGGTCTTGAGGCTGGTCAGGTCATGGCGCTGGCGGTGGCGGCGGGCCAGGCGAACCGCCATGAACGACAGCGCGAACAGCGCGACATAGATGGCCAGAACGATCATGCGGCGCGGTCCTTGCGGCCCATGATCTCTTCCTCCATCCCCCAGATCATTTCGAGGATTTCCGAGCGCTTCTCGGCAAATCCCTCGGACTTCTTCACCGACCGCAGGTCGGAGGTGACGCCCCGCTCGGCGAAGGGCAGGCGGTATTCGCGGAAGATGCGGCCGGGGCGCGGGGCCATGACGATCAGCCGCTCGCCCAGCAGAAGCGCCTCCTCGACCGAATGGGTGATGAGGACGACGGTCTTGCCCGTCTCCTTCCACAGCTTGAGCACGAGGCCCTGCATCTTCTCGCGCGTCAGCGCATCAAGCGCGCCAAGGGGTTCGTCCATCAGGACCACGTCCGGGTCGTTGGCCAGGCAGCGGGCAAGCGCCACGCGCTGCTGCATCCCCCCCGACAGTTCGTAGACCGCCTTGTCCTTGAAATCCTGAAGGCCCACGGTCTCCAGAAGGTGATCGGTGATCCGGTTGCGCTCGGCCTCGGCCATGCCCTTCATGCGCGGGCCGAAATCGACGTTCCGGCGCACGCTCATCCATTCGAAGAGCGCGCCCTGCTGGAAGACCATGCCGCGTTCGGGGGCCGGGCCTTCGACCGGATGGCCGTTCAGCGTCACCCGGCCCTCGGTCGGCATCAGAAACCCGGCGAGGATGTTGAGAAGCGTGGTCTTGCCGCAGCCCGAGGGGCCGAGAACCGACAGGAGCGCGCCCTTCTCAAGCTGAAGCGACACGTCCTTGAGCGCCTGAATGGCGGCCCCGTTCGGCAGTTCGAACCGCATCGAGAGATTCTGGACGGAAAGGACCATCGCGGGATGCCTCCGGCTGGGGCGGAAGGGAAAGGGCGGCCCGAGGGCCGCCCCGCCTGCGTCACATCGAGGCTGCCGCCGTCAGCGGGCCGGTGTTCACCTGCGCCTTGTAGTCGTCGAGCGCGGCCGGAACCGAGCCCGCCTTGACGAAGACATCGGCCACGCCCTTCATGAAGTCCTGGACGCCGCCGCCAAGCCACTTGGCCGACAGCTTTTCGTCGATCGTCGGGAAGCTGAAGGTCGCCAGCGAGTCCTTCGCCGCCGCCTCGTCCATGCCGCTGTCCTTGGCGATGACCGGCAGCATCTCGGCGCGCTTGCTTTCGTCGGCCCACTGGGCATTGGCGTCCGCCGTGACCTTGAGGAACTTCGACACGAGGTCGGCGTTCTCGGACACGAAGGGCGCGGGCGCCGAGATCACGTCGAAGACGAGGATGCCCAGATCCTCCTTCTCCTTGCCGGTCAGCAGGACGTTGCCGTGCTCTTCCATCCGCCTCAGCCCGCCGCCGAAGCCGCAGGCCATGTCGAGGCCGCCCTGGGCAAAGGCGGCGGCGCCGTCGGCGGGGGCCATGTCGACGATCTGCATGGTCGAGACATCGACGCCGAAGTGGGCCATCTGCTTGAGGAAACCATAGTGGGCGGCGGTGCCGACCGGCAGGACGACCTTCTTCCCCTCAAGCTCCTTGGCATTGTCCTTGGTGATCTCGAGGTCCGAGCGCACCACGCAGTTGTCGTTGTCGGAATAGCTGACCGCGACATCGACGATCTGCAGGTCCTGGCCGGCGCTGGTCGCCACCACGAAGGGCGGCAGGCCCTGGCTGACCGCCAGCTGCACGTCGCCCGAGGCCATCGCCGCCGACATGGCGGTTCCGGTCTCGAACGCGCGCCAGTTGATCTTGACGCCCAGTTCCTTCTCGTAGGTGCCCATCGCCTTGGCATATTCGAAGGGCATCGGCCATTCGAGGAAGTAGGCGACGGTGATCTCGTCGACCGCAAGTGCGGCAGTTCCGGCGGACATGAGCGCAAGCGCGGCCACGGCTCCGGTCAGCAAACGTCTGGTCATGTTGGCAGTCTCCCCGTTTTCTGAATGTAGTCTTCAGTTTTCCCGGCAGTATGTGGCCCGCCTGCCGGGCCGTATAGGTCCAGATCAGGCAAGGCGTTTAGGTCCAGCGACGGGGCGCGCAACCTGGGCGCACAGGTTGGACCTACGGGGGAACGCGGCCTGGCCCTACGGCAGGGCGGGCGATGGTGGTCAACTGGCGACGGCAGGCCGCCTTCCGGGCGGCTGCGGGCACTTGCGGGAAAGGATGCGACATGAACCTTGCGCGTGGCACGAACGACATGCAGGCCGTCATCGACGCCGACAAGGCGCATGTCTGGCACCACCTGGTCCAGCACAAGCAGTTCGAGGCCGCCGATCCAAGGGTGATCGTCGAGGGCAAGGGCCTCAGGGTCTGGGACGCGCGCGGGCGCGAATACATCGACGCGGTCTCGGGCGCGGTCTGGACGGTGAATGTCGGCTATGGGCGGGAATCCATCGCCGACGTGGTGCGCGACACGCTGGTCAGGATGAACTATTTCGCCGGGGTCGGCGGGTCGGTGCCCGGGGCGAAGTTCGCCGAACGGCTGATCTCGAAGATGCCGGGGATGAGCCGCGTCTACTATTCCAACTCGGGCTCCGAGGCCAACGAGAAGGTCTACAAGATGGTGCGCCAGATCGCGCACAAGCATCACGGCGGCAAGAAGTGGAAGATCCTCTACCGCGAGCGCGACTACCACGGCACCACCATCGGAACTCTGGCGACCTCGGGCCAGCCCGAGCGCGCCATGCAGTACGGCCCCTACCCCGACGGGTTCGTCATGGTCCCGCACTGCCTGGAATACCGCAAGCAGTGGGATGTCGAGAACTATGGCGAGCGCGCCGCCGACGCGATCGAGGAGGTGATCCTGCGCGAGGGTCCCGACACCGTGGGCGCCATCGTGCTCGAGCCGGTAACGGCCGGCGGCGGCGTGATCGTGCCGCCCACGGGCTACTGGGAGAGGGTTCATGAAATCTGCAGGAAATACAATATCCTGCTGCACATTGATGAAGTGGTCTGCGGGGTCGGGCGCACCGGCACCTGGTTCGGATACCAGCATTTCGGCATCAAGCCGGACTTCGTGACGATGGCCAAGGGCGTCGCCTCGGGCTATGCGGCGATCTCCTGCACCGTCACCACCGAGGCGGTGTTCGACCTCTTCAAGGACGCCGGCGATCCGATGAGCTATTTCCGCGACATCTCGACCTTCGGCGGCTGCACCGCCGGGCCGGCGGCGGCACTGGAAAACATGCGCATCATCGAGGACGAGGGCCTTCTGGAGAACACGCTCAGGATGGGCGAGCGGACCATCGCCAACCTCGGCGCGCTGATGGAGAAGCACAAGGTCATCGGCGACGTGCGCGGCAAGGGCCTTTTCTGCGGCGCCGAACTGGTGGCCGACCGCAAGACCAAGGAGCCGATGGACGAGAAGAAGGTGGCGGCGGTGGTGGCCGAATGCGGCGCGCAGGGGGTCATCATCGGCATGACCAACCGTTCGCTGCCGGGGCTGAACAACACGCTGTGCCTCTCGCCGGCGCTGATCGCCACCGCCGACGACATCGACGCGATCACCGGGGCGATCGACAAGGCGCTGACGCGCGTCTTTTCCTGACCGGGTTTCGCGCCCCGGATCAGGTCCGGGTCTTTCAGCTGCCGGCGGCCCTGAGCCTCCAGACGTCGAAATTCGCCGTCGATCCGGCCAGCCCGTAGGACGCGCTGAGCGTCCTCCAGCGCGGATCCGCGGCGAGGAAGGCATACCAGTCGAAGCTCCGGTCCTGGATGAAGAGCCGGCGCTTGTCGATGAGGATCATCTCGGGGCGGAAGGTCGCGATGTCGGTCAGGTCGGCGTCGCGGGTCCGGTCGAGGATGGCGCGCAGGCGGGCGCAGGTTTCGGCTTCCGCGGCGCAGTCGGTCGTCGCAAGGCCGGCGAGTGCGCCGGGCAGCGTCCAGTTCTGCGGATAGCGGCTGGCCCAGGTCGCACCAAGCTGGAGCGCAAGGAGGGGGCCGGCATCGACGCTGGTCGTGGCGGCGAACAGGCTCCGGGGCGATGGCGCAGTCCCCATCGCGGCCTCGATCTCGGGCAGGGCACGGAACTGGTAGGTGCCGCGGTGCACGGCAAGCGCGCCGACGCCGGCCGTGGCCAGCAGCGCCCCGACGGCGAGCGGCGTTAGTTTCGGCGACTGTACCAGCGTCCAGAGGACGGCAAGGTTGGCGAAGGTCCAGAACGGGACGAGATGGTAGCCGAAGCCGCTCCATTGCAGGAGATAGCAGGCAAGTCCGGCCAGGATGCCTGCGACAAGAAGGCCGGGCATCGCCGCCCTGCGCCAGGAGATGGCGACGAGGATGAAATAGGCCAGGTAGGGCAGGCAGCCTTTCATCAGGTTGCCGGCCACGACCCGGTCGGGAAGGCCGAAGCTCAGGTAGACCTGCCGCGCGGTCGGGACGGCGTCGGCAAGAAACGCGGGATGAAAGAGCGCCGTCGCCACGACATAGGCGGCGCCGGTGCCGATCATCGCAAGGGCTTCGGCCGAGACGAGCGGCCAGAGGCTGCGGCGACCCAGGCAGTGCCAGGCCGTGACGGCGATCGGGATCGGCAGGAAATAGGGCTTGATGCAGATGCCGACGGCCGCAGCGACGGCAAGAAGGACGCGCGCGGGCAGGCGCGGCGCCACGCCCGGGGACACCGGAATCTGGCCGATGAACCACGGCAGCACGAAAAGCGCCATCAGATGCTCGCGCTGGCCGAACTCGGGCAGGGAGGGGAGGGTCAGGACCGCGCCGAGGCCGAGGAAGGCCAGCGCCCGCCGCGCGGCGCCGGCGGCGATCCGGGCGCCGAGGAGCGAGTCGCCGACAAAGAGGCTGATGCCGGTCAGCGCCGCGAGGAAGGCATATTGCCCGTTCACGTCGCCGATGGACAGCGCCTCCGAAATCCAGATCGCCGGGACCGTCAGGTACGAGGCGAGCGGCGGGTTCACGTCGTAAAGATCGACGTAGAGCCGCGCCCCCTCGAGCCATTTGCGGGTGGAGACCAGGTACCAGGCAGTATCGTGATTGATCGTCCGGCCCCAGAGAAAGGCAAGAAGCACAAGGGCGAAGGCCAGCGAGGCCGACGCCCGGATCATGACCAACCACAGAGAGGCGGGGACGGCGCCAGGGCCGGAGGCCCGCGCCGGCGTCCCGAGCACGGTACTGTCGCTCAATCCTTCCTCCCCGCCGATCAATGCCCCGCCACATGATCCGACCATTTGGGCAGGAATGAGGCCCGGGCCGGGAGTTTTCGCCCTGCCCCGCTGCCGGGCCGCCGCATCCGTGCCCCTGGACGAAAGGAATTGGCCCGCGGCAGGCCCGGCACGCTATTGTGGCGCGAGATTTGTTCCGACATGGGGCCAGGAATGCCGATTCCCGTCGAAAGCTTTTTCCTGACCCCCGGCGCGGGCGGAACGCTTCAGCAGCAGATCCGCCAGATGGTCGCCGACGGGATCCTGTCGGGCCGCTTCCGCGCCGGCGAGCGGCTGCCCTCAAGCCGGGGGCTGGCCGACCACCTGGGCATCAGCCGCATCACCGTGACGCTGGCCTATACCGAACTGGTGGCGGGCGACTATCTGGCGGCGCGCGGCCGGTCGGGCCATTTCGTTTCCGCCAATGCGCCCCGCCCGCCCGACTTCGCGCCCCGCGCCCCGCAGGGCCGCGGCGCCACGGGCGGCGGCGTCGACTGGGACCGGGTGGCGGGGCGGCGGTTTTCCGACGCGCCCGAGCTGGCCAAGCCCGCCGACTGGCGCTCGTACCCCTATCCGTTCATCTACGGGCAGGCCGACGCGGCGCTGTTCGACCACCAGAACTGGCGGGCCTGCGCGCTGATGGCGCTCGGGCGCAAGGATTTCGACGCGCTGACCGACGATTATCACACCCGCGACGATCCGATGCTGATCGACTATATCCTGCGCACCATCCTGCCCCGGCGCGGCATCGCCGCCCGCCCCGAGGAGGTGCTGCTGACGATGGGGGCGCAGAACGCGCTGTGGATGGCGGCGGCGATCCTTGCCGGGCCGGGACGCCTGGCGGTGCAGGAAAATCCCGCCTATCCCGGCCTGCGGGTGATCCTCGGCCAGTCGGGCGCGGCGCGGGCCTGCGTCGATGTCGATGAGGACGGCCTGCCGCCCGACGCAATCCCCAAGGGCGCGCATGTCGTCTTCACCACCGCCAGCCACCAGAGCCCGACCAACTGCACCATGCCCGTCGCCCGCCGCCGCGCCCTTCTGGACCGGGCGCGGGCGCAGGGTTTCGTCGTCGTCGAGGACGACTATGAATTCGAGATGTCCTTTCACAAGTCGGCCTCGCCGGCGCTGAAGTCGCTCGACGACGAGGGGCGGGTGATCTATGTCGGCTCCTTCTCCAAGTCGCTCTTTCCCGGACTGAGGCTGGGCTACCTGGTGGGCGCCGAGCCCTTCATCCGCGAGGCGCGGGCGCTGCGCGCCTCGGTCATGCGCCACCCGCCGGGGCTGATCCAGCGCACCGCCGCCCATTTCCTGGCGCTTGGCCATTACGACAGCCACCTGAACCGGATGGCCCAGACCTTCCGCCGCCGCCGCCAGGTGATGGCCGAGGCGATCGCAACCAGCGGCCTGGCGCTGGCCGGCCCCGGCACCTTCGGCGGATCAAGCTTCTGGATGCGCGCGCCCGAGGCGATCGACTGCGACCGCCTGGCCGTGGCGCTGCGCGCGCAGGGCGTGCTGATCGAACCGGGGCGGCTGTTCTTCGACCCGGCTGCGGCCCCGGCCAACCACTACCGGCTGGCCTATTCCTCGATTGCGCAGGGCCGCATCGCCGAGGGGATCGCCCTCATCGCCGGGGCAATCGCCGGCTGGACCTAAGACGCCGGGCCGACTGGCCCTAAGCCGGGACCGGCCGACGGCGTTACAAGTCGGCCAAAGGCCAATTCCCGAAGGAGCAGGACCATGAGGATGACCACCGAGGAAGCCTTTGTGAAGGTGTTGCAGATGCATGGCATCGACCATGCCTTCGGCATCATCGGCTCGGCCTTCATGCCGATCTCGGACCTGTTCCCCAAGGCGGGCATCACCTTCTGGGACTGCGCACATGAGGGCTCGGGCGGGATGATGGCCGACGGCTTCACCCGCGCCTCGGGGCGCATGGCGATGATGATCGCCCAGAACGGGCCGGGCATCACCAACTTCGTCACCGCCGTCAAGACCGCCTACTGGAACCACACGCCGCTTCTCCTCGTCACGCCGCAGGCCGCCAACAAGACCATCGGCCAGGGCGGTTTCCAGGAGGTCGAGCAGATGGCGCTCTTCCGCGACATGGTCTGCTATCAGGAAGAGGTGCGCGATCCCTCGCGGGTGGCCGAGGTGCTGAACCGGGTGATCCTGAACGCCCACCGCCATTCCGCGCCCGCGCAGATCAACATGCCGCGCGACTATTTCACCCAGGTGATCGACATCGACATGCCGCGGGTCGTGGCGTTCGAGCGGCCCTCGGGCGGCGAGGCGGCGTTGGACGAGGCCGCGGCGATCCTGTCGGCGGCGAAGTTCCCGGTCATCCTGAACGGGGCGGGCGTGGTTCTCGGCGGCGCGATCCCAGCCTCGATGGCGCTGGCCGAACGGCTGACGGCGCCGGTCTGCGTCGGCTATCAGCACAACGACGCCTTCCCCGGCAGCCATCCGCTGTTCGCCGGGCCCCTGGGCTACAACGGCAGCCGGGCGGGGATGGAACTGATCCAGAAGGCCGACGTGGTGCTGGCGCTCGGCACGCGGCTCAACCCCTTCTCGACCCTGCCGGGCTACGGGCTGGACTACTGGCCGAAGGAGGCGAAGATCATCCAGGCCGACATCAACCCGGCGCGGATCGGGCTGACCAAGCGGGTCGCGGTCGGCATCGTCGGCGACGCGGGGAAGGTGGCCGAGGGCATCCTGGAACGTCTGGCGAAGGGCGCGGGCGATGCGGGGCGGGCCGAGCGCAAGGCGCTGATCGCGCAGACGAAATCGGCCTGGGCGCAGAAGCTGGCCAGCATGGACCACGAGGACGACGATCCCGGCACCAGCTGGAACAGCCGCGCCCGCGCCGCGAAACCCGACTGGATGAGCCCGCGCATGGCCTGGCGCGCGATCCAGGCGGGCCTGCCGCGCGAGGCGATCATTTCCAGCGACATCGGCAACAACTGCGCCATCGGCAACGCCTACCCGACCTTCGAGGCCGGGCGGAAATACCTGGCGCCGGGCCTCTTCGGCCCCTGCGGCTATGGCCTTCCGTCGGTCGTCGGCGCCAAGATCGCCTGCCCCGACACCCCGGTCGTCGGCTTTTCCGGCGACGGGGCCTTCGGCATCGCCGTCACCGAACTGACCGCGATCGGCCGCAAGGAATGGCCGGCCATCACCCAGGTGGTGTTCCGCAACTACCAGTGGGGCGCTGAAAAGCGCAACTCGACCCTCTGGTACGACGACAATTTCGTCGGCACCGAACTGGACACCGATGTCAGCTATGCCGGCATCGCCCGGGCCTGCGGGTTGCAGGGCGTGGTGGCGCGCACGATGGACGAACTGACCGCCGCGCTCCGCAAGGCCATCGACGACCAGATGCACCACGGCAAGACGACGCTGATCGAGGCGATGATCAACCAGGAACTGGGCGAGCCCTTCCGCCGCGATGCGATGAAGAAGCCGGTCGAGGTTGCGGGCATCTCGAAGGCCGACATGCGCCCGCAACCGGCATGAGCCTGCCCTACGACCTCGGCCCCTGGGGCGCGGCCTATCTGGGCCTTGCCTTCCTGGTCGCGGCCTTCGTGCGCGGCTATTCGGGGTTCGGCTTCTCGGCGCTGGTGGTCTCAGCCGCGGGGCTGGTGACGAACCCCTTGAACCTGGTCGCCACCGTCACCTTCTGCGAGTTCCTGATGACCCTCCAGCAATGGCACTTGATCCGCCACGACGTGGACTGGCGCCGGGTCGGGCTGTTGATGGCGGGGGCGCTGGCCGGCGTGCCCCTGGGGCTGTGGGCGCTGACCAGCGTCGGCGTGGATGCGGCACGGGCGGCGATCTCGCTCTATGTTCTCGCCATGTGCGCGGCGCTTCTGGGCAGGTGGCGGCTGCGCACCCCGCCGGGCGGCGGCGCGCACCTTCTGGCCGGTGTCGCCTCGGGGTTGGCCAACGCGCCGGGGATGGGCGGGCTGCCGGTCGTCACCTTCTTTGCCGCGCAGGCGATGCCGGCGCCGGTCTTTCGCGCCACGCTTGTCGCCTATTTCCCTTTTCTCGACCTCTTTTCGGCGCCGCTCTACTGGTGGCACGGGATGCTGACCTGGGACACGCTCATTGTCGCCGCGCTGGCGCTGCCGGTGATCGGGCTGGGCGTCTGGCTGGGCGGGCGGCATTTCCTGCGGACCGATCCGCAGGAATTCCGCCGCTTTGCCATCCTGCTCTTGGCGTTTCTCGCGGCACTCGGCCTTGTCAGGTCGGCGGTGGCGTGATGGCCGTCCTCGTGGTCAATGCCGGTTCGTCCTCGGTGAAGGTGGCGGTGTTCGCCGAGGGGCCGGCGCCGGTCTTTTCGGCGATGGCGAGCGAGATCGGCGGAGCATCGGCGCTGAGGACGCCCGGGGGGACACGCGCCCTGCCCCTGCCCGACCACGGCGCGGCGGTGGCCGCACTTCTGGCGGCGGCCGGGGCGGCGGGGTTCGGGCTGTCATCCTTCACCGTAGCGGCGCACCGGGTCGTGCACGGGGGCGCGGGCCTGACCGCGCCCTGCCGGGTGACGCCCGCTGTCGAGGCCGAGATCGAAGCCGCCGTGCCGCTCGCCCCCCTGCACAACCCCGCGAACCTGACCGCGATCCGCGCGCTGCAAACGCTGGCCCCGCGCCTGCCGCAGTTCGCGAGCTTCGACACCGCCTTTCACGCCACGAACCCCGAGGTGGCGGTGCGCTATGCGGTGCCCGACAGCGTCGCCGGCCTCGGCATCCGCCGCTATGGGTTCCACGGGATCAGCTTTACCGCTCTTGTTCGAAAAGTGCAGGAAAATGCCGCAGGAAAGCTGCCAGCAAGGCTTCTGGCGTTGCATCTGGGCAATGGATGTTCGCTGTGCGCGATCCGCGACGGGCGGTCCGCGGCGACGACGATGGGCTATTCGCCGCTCGAGGGGCTGACGATGGGCACCCGCACCGGCGGGATCGACGGCAATGCCGTGCTGCGGCTGGCCGACCTGCACGGGACCGAGGGCGCGGCCCGCATCCTCAACCGTGAAAGCGGACTTCTTGGTCTGGGCGGGACCAGCGACATGCGCGCGCTCCGGGCGGCGGGGACCCCCGAGGCGCGCTTCGCCATCGACCATTTCTGCTATTGGGCGGTGCGTCACGCCGGCAGCATGATCGCCGCGATGGGCGGGCTGGACGCCATCGCCTTTACCGGCGGCATCGGCGAGAACGACGCCGGGGTGCGCGCCGCGATCCTTGAAGGGCTGGCCTTCGCCGGGGCCGCCTTCGATCCCGCCGCCAATGCGGACGGCCGGTCATGTCTGCACAAAACCGGCAGTCCGGTTGCGATCTGGATTGTTCCGGCCGAGGAAGAACGGCAGATTGCGCTGGACGCGCAAACAGTGATCAAGGCAGAGGCTGACCAGTGAACCAACCCCGGATCGACACGTCGCCCGCGGTCTCGGACGAGGTGTGCAAGACCACCTGCTACATGTGCGCCTGCCGCTGCGGGATCAACGTGCACCTGAAGTCGGGGCGGGTGAGTTACATCGAAGGGAACCGCGACCATCCGGTGAACAAGGGCGTCCTCTGCGCCAAGGGCGCCTCGGGGATCATGCAGGTCACGGCGCCGTCGCGGCTGCGCAAGCCCCTTCGCCGGGTCGGGCCGCGCGGATCGGGGGCGTTCGAGGAAATCAGCTGGGACGAGGCCCTGGGGCTGGCCGTGCAGTGGCTGGGGCCTTTGCGCGCCACGGCGCCGGAAAAGCTCGCCTTCTTCACCGGGCGCGACCAGTCGCAGAGCTTCACCAGCTTCTGGGCGCAGAACTTCGGCACGCCCAACTATGCCGCGCACGGCGGCTTCTGTTCGGTCAACATGGCCGCCGCCGGCATCTACACGATGGGCGGGGCCTTCTGGGAGTTCGGCCAGACCGACTGGGACCGGACCAGGCTGTTCGTCATGTTCGGCGTGGCCGAGGACCACGATTCGAACCCGATCAAGATCGGCATCGGCAAGCTGAAGGCGCGGGGCGGGCGGATGGTCTGCATCAACCCGGTCAGGACCGGCTACAACGCGGTGGCCGACGACTGGCTGGGGATCACTCCGGGGACCGATGGCCTGCTGATCCTGGCGCTGGTCCACGAACTGCTGATGGCCGGCAGGATCGACCTCGACTATCTCGCCCGCTTCACCAACGCCCCCTGCCTGATCGACGAGACCGAGGGCGAGGAAAAGGGCCTCCTCCTGCGCGACGACCTTGGCAAGCCCCTGGTCATCGACCGGGCGACCGGCGAACCCGCGCCCTATGACCGGCCCGGCGTGCGCCCCGACCTCGGCGCGACCTGGAAAGGCTGCCGGACCGTCTTCCAGCACCTGGCCGAACGCTATCTGTCAGCCGACTACGCCCCCGAGGCGGTCGCGGACCGCTGCGGCATCCCCGCCGGCCGCATCCGCGCGCTCGCCGCCGAGATCGCCCGTGCCGCCTTCGACGATCCGGTGGTCATCGACCAGCCCTGGACCGATTTCCGCGGCGAGCGGCACGAGAAGATGGTCGGCCGCCCGGTCAGCTTCCACGCCATGCGCGGAATTTCCGCCCATTCCAACGGTTTCCAGACCGCCCGCGCCCTGCATGTCCTGCAGATCCTGCTGGGCGCGGTCGAGGTGCCCGGGGGCTTTCGCTTCAAGCCGCCTTACCCCAAGCCCGCCCATGCCCATCCGACGCCGCACAGCTATTTCATGCCGGGCCGCCCGCTCGACGGACCGCACCTCGGCTTTCCCCAAGGCCCCGAGCATCTGGCGCTGAAGCTTGACGACCTGACACCCGCGCGCATCGACAAGGGGTTCACCTGGGACAATCCGCTGTCGGCGCACGGCCTCATGCACATGGTCATCTCGAACGCGGTGGCGGGCGATCCCTACCCGATCGACACATTGATGCTCTACATGGCCAACATGGCCTGGAACTCGTCGATGAACACCGCCGAGACGATGGCGATGCTGACGGCGAAGGACGGCAACGGCGAATACAGGATTCCGCGCATCATCTATTCCGACGCCTATGCCTCCGAGATGGTGGCCTATGCCGATCTGGTGCTGCCCGACACGACCTATCTCGAGCGCCACGACTGCATCAGCCTTCTCGACCGGCCGATCTGCGAGGCCGACCATGCCGCCGACGCGATCCGCTGGCCGGTCATCGAGCCCGACCGCGAGGTGCGGGGCTTCCAGTCGGTGCTGGTCGACCTCGGCGGGCGGCTGGGCCTGCCGGGCTTCGTGACCGAGGACGGGCGGGCGAAATACCGCGACTATGCCGACTATATCGTCAACCACCAGCGCCGCCCCGGCGTCGGGCCGCTGATCGGCTGGCGCGGCGACGGCGGTGCGGTCGGGCGCGGCGCGCCCAACCCCAACCAGTTGAACGCCTATATCGCCAATGGCGGCTTCTTCCTGGCCGAGGTGCCCGAGGAGGCGCGCTTCTTCAAACCCTGGAACCGCGCCTATCAGGACTGGGCGGTGGGCATGGGCTTCTACGACACGCCGCAGCCCTATCTGTTCCAGCTTTACTGCGAGCCGATGCGGCGGTTCCAGCTGGCCGCCGAGGGCTATCACGAGCGCCAGCCGCCCGATCACCTGCGCGACCGGATCCGCGCGACGATGGACCCTTTGCCGATCTGGTATCCGCCCTTCGGCGACGAGGGCGCGGCGGGCTTTCCCCTGCACGCCATCACCCAGCGGCCGATGGCCATGTATCATTCCTGGGGCAGCCAGAACGCCTGGCTGCGCCAGATTCACGGCCACAACCCGCTTTATCTGCCAACCAGGGTCTGGCAGGCGCAGGGGTTTGCGGACGGCGACTGGGCCAGGGTGACCTCGCCCTCCGGCCAGATCACCGTGCCGGTCGCGCACATGGCGGCGCTGAACGAGAACACCGTCTGGACCTGGAACGCGATCGGCAAGCGCAAGGGCGCCTGGGCGTTGGACGAGGATGCGCCAGAGGCGACAAAGGGCTTTCTTCTCAATCACCTGATCGACGAACTTCTTCCTGATCGCGGCGACGGCCGGCGCTGGTCGAACTCCGACCCGATCACCGGCCAGGCGGCCTGGTTCGACCTGCGGGTCCGGGTCGAGAAATGCGCCGCGCCCGACGAGGCGCAACCTGTGTTTCCGCCGCTGGGCTCGCCGGTGCCAAGGGCGGGGAGGAACCGGCCATGAGGACGCCCTTCAGTTCCTGTCGGGCGCCCCGCCCGCAGAGGCGGCCTTCCGGTGGAAGGCCGCGCGGGCGGTTGGGCGAAGGCGCAAGCCGCAGCCCAAGGGGCCTTCCGTCATCGCCGGACCTCGCCAAATCGGGCCGGGGCCGCCCAGGCGGTCGCGAACGCGGCCGCCGCCCGGTGGGCGGCCGCGGCCCGATTTCGTCATATCGCCGAAATCGGGCGAGACCCGCGGAGCAACGCCCATGACCGCCCTTCCACCGCCCTCCGCGAAAAAGCTCGGCCTGGTCATCGACCTCGACACCTGTGTCGGCTGCCAGGCCTGCGTGACCGCCTGCAAGGGCTGGAACGACCAGGGCTACGGCGCCCCCCTGTCGGACATGGACGCTTACGGATCAGAGCCTTGCGGGACGTTCCTCAACCGTGTCCACAGCTATGAGGTGACGCCCGACGACGGCCCGGCGCAGATCATCAACTTCCCCCGGTCCTGCCTCCACTGCGAGGACGCGCCCTGCGTCACCGTCTGCCCGACCGGCGCCAGCTACAAGCGCGCCGAGGACGGGATCGTGCTGGTCAACGAAGACGCCTGCATCGGCTGCGGCCTCTGTGCCTGGGCCTGCCCCTATGGCGCGCGCGAGATGGACGCGGCGGCGGGGGTGATGAAGAAATGCACGCTCTGCGTCGACCGCATCTACAACGAGAACCTGCCCGAGGAAGACCGCCAGCCCGCCTGCGTGCGCACCTGCCCGACCGGCGCGCGCCATTTCGGCGACCTGGGCGACCCCGAAAGCGCGGTCAGCCGGCTGGTCGCCGACCGGGGGGGTTATGCGCTGATGCCCGAGATGGGAACGCGGCCCGTCAACCGCTATCTGCCGCCGCGGCCAAAGGACGCGCGGCGCGAAGCCTCGGTGCTTGCCCCGCTTCTCGACCTGCAGGCCACGGGCTTTGCCGGCTGGCTCGACCGGCTTCTGGAGAGGTTCTGATGCATCCCGCCCCTTCGGTCATTATCTTCACCGTCCTGTCGGGGGTGGGCTTCGGTTTTCTGGGCGCGCTCGACCTCGGGCTGATGCCGGTCCAGGGCGGCGCGGCGCTGGTGGCCTTCGGGCTGGCATATCTGCTGGCGGTGGCGGGGCTGGTCGCCTCGACCTTCCATCTCGGCAATCCGCAGCGGGCGCTGAGGGCCTTCACCCAATGGCGGACAAGCTGGCTCTCGCGCGAGGGCTGGGCCTCGGTCGCAGCCTTGGCGGCCAGCGCGCCGGTGGCGCTGGCGGCGGCCTTCCGGCCCGGGATGATGCTCGCGGGCCATCTGCCCGGCCTGATCGCGGCGGCGTTTTGTGTGCTGACCATCCTCTGCACCTCGATGATCTATGCGCAGCTGAGGACCGTGCCGCGCTGGCACCACTGGACCACGCCGGTCCTGTTCCTGGCGTTCGCGGCCGCGGGGGGTGCGATCCTGGCACTGCCCGGCCCGGTGGCGGCGGCGGCCTGCCTGGTGTCTGGCGGTGCGATGCTGCTGGCCTTTGCCTTGGGCGACGGGCGGTTCGCGCGTCAGGGCCAGTCGCCGGCGGCCGCGACCGGGCTGGGTCCGAGGGTGCGGCCCTTTGCGCCCCCCCACACCAGCCCCAACTATGTGATGCGCGAGATGATCCACCATGTCGGGCGCAAGCACGCGCGAAGGCTGCGCCTGATCGCTCTCGGGCTGGGCGCGGGCCTGCCCGCCCTCCTGATGCTGGTGCTGCCCGCCGGTCTCCTGGCCTCGGCCCTTGCGCTGATCCCGCACCTTGCGGGCGCCCTTGCCCAGCGGTGGCTTTTCTTCGCCGAGGCCGAGCATGTCGTCGGCCATTACTACGGACGGGCTGCCGACGCCGCGCGCGGCACGGCCTGATCGCGCGAGAGGGGGCTCAGGCCTTCGGCCTCAGGCCCGCAGGGTCGTGGAAGGGCTGCATTCCGATCCGGGCCGGGAACGTCTCGTTCGCCACCACCAGCTCATAGCGGCCCGCGAGCAGGAACCCGTCGCTGACGCCTTCGGTGTTGCGCACATAACCGTAGCCCACGCTTTTGCCGATCGTGTAGCCGTAGCCGCCCGAGGTCAGGTAGCCGACGGGCTGGCCGTCGCGCAGGATGGTCTCGCGCCCGACCAGCACCGCGGCGGGATCGTCGAGCGTGAAGCCGGCAAGCCGCTTGGTCAGCGGCCGGTCCAGCGCGGACTCGAGCGCGGCGCGGCCGATGAAATCGCGCCCCGAGGCGATCTTGACCGCCCAGCCGAGGCCGGCCTCGAAAGGCGTGTCGTTGGGGGTGATGTCGGCCGACCAGGCGCGGTAGCCCTTTTCCAGCCGCAGCGATTCGATCGCGCGGTAGCCGAGCGGCCTGATCCCCTCGCCCGCCCCCGCCGCCATCAGCGCGTCATAGACCGCCCCGGTCGCCGCCAGCGGCACATGCAGCTCCCAGCCGAGTTCGCCCACATAGGTCACGCGCAGCGCCCGGACCGGGGTTCCGGCCAGCGCCAGTTCGCGCACCGTGCCGAAGGGAAAGCCGGCGTTGGTCAGGTCGGCGCCGGTCAGCCGCGCCAGGACGTCGCGCGCCCTCGGCCCCATCAGGGAGAGCGTGCCCCAGTCCTCGGTGATGTCGCGGATGGCCACGTCGCCCTGGGGCAGATGGTCGGCGATCCAGCCGAGGTCATGGGTGCGGAAACCGGTGCCGGTGACGATGTAGAAGCGGTCCTCGGCCAGCCGCGCCACGGTCAGGTCGCATTCGATGCCGCCGCGGGTGTTCAGAAGCTGGGTATAGGTCAGGCTGCCGGGGGATTTCAGCAGATTGCCCGCGCAGACGAAATCCAGAGCCGCCGCCGCATCCTTGCCGGTGACTTCATACTTGGCGAACGAGGACTGGTCGAAGATGCCCACCGCCTCGCGGCACTGGCGGTGTTCCTCGCCCACCGCGCCGAACCAGTTCTGGCGGCCCATCGAATAGATGTCGCGTGCCTCGGTGCCCCTGGGGGCGAACCAGTTCGGCCGCTCCCAGCCGAGTTTCGAGCCGAAGACCGCGCCTTGCGCCTTGAGCCGCGCGTAGAGCGGGCTGGTGATGCGCGGGCGGCCGCTGTCATATTCCTCGTGCGGGAAGGCGATGGTGTAGTGCTTGCCGTAGGCCTCGCAGGTGCGGGCGCTGACCCAGTCGCGGTCGCGGTGCATCCCCGAAAAGCGCCGGATGTCGACCGCCCAGAGGTCCAGCGGCGCCTCGCCCTTCATCGCCCAGTCGGCCAGCACCCAGCCCGCGCCGCCGCCCGAGGCGATGCCGAAGGCGTTGAAGCCTGCGCCGACGAACATGTTGGCGCATTCCGGCGCGCTGCCCAGAATGAAGTTGCCGTCGGGCGTAAAGCTTTCCGGCCCGTTGATCATCTGCTTGACGCCGACCTTTTCAAGGGCCGGGACGCGGGCGATGGCCTGCACCAGGTGCTGCTCGAAATGGTCGTAGTCATCCTCGAACAGATGGAACTGCCAGTCGTCGGGCACGTCGCCGGTGGGGAGCGGCTGGGGGTTCGGCTCGTAGCCGCCCATCACGAGGCCGCCGACCTCTTCCTTGAAATAGGTGCGCCGGTCGGGGTCGCGCAGCGTCGGCGCGTCGGCGGCCAGCCCCTCGACCCTTTCGGTGACGATGTACTGGTGGCGGACGGGTTGCAGGGGCACGTTGATCCCCGCCATCGCGCCCACCTGCCGCGCCCACTGGCCGGCGCAGTTGACCACGGTGTCGCAGGCGATCTCGCCCTGGGTGGTCCCGACTGCGGTGATGCGCGGGCCGTCCATCACGAAGCCGGTGACGCGGACGCCCTCGTGGATCTTCGCCCCGTGCATCCGCGCGCCCTTTGCCAGGCTTTGCGTGATGTCCGAGGGGCTGGCCTGCCCGTCGGTCGGCAGCCAGCTGGCGCCCACCAGGTCGGACACATCCATCAGGGGCCACATGCGCCTGACCTCGGCGGGCGAGATCAGGTGCATCTCCATCCCGAAGCTTTTCGCGGTGGTGGCAAGGCGCTTGTATTCGGTCCAGCGGTCCTCGTTGGTCGCAAGCCTGAGGCAGCCGGTCATCTTCCAGCCGGTCTGAAGCCCGGTCTCGGCGGCGAGGCCCTTGTAAAGCTCGACCGAATACTTGAGGACGCGGGTGATCGAGGCCGACGAGCGCAACTGGCCCACCAGCCCCGCCGCGTGCCAGGTCGAGCCCGAGGTCAGCCGCCCCTGCTCGAGCAGAACCACGTCCGCCTTGTGGTCGCGCGCCAGGTGATAGGCGGTCGAGCAGCCGATGATACCGCCGCCGATGACGACGACCTGGGCATGGGTGGGAAGGGTCATCCGCTTATCTTTCCGTAGGTTGTCTGGTAAACCTCAAGCGCCGCCGACAGCCTGCCGAGGTAGTCGCGGGCGTGCGCGTCATAATCGGCGCCCGGCGCGGTCAGGAAGATTTCCGACACCATTGCCCACATCGCCTCGCGCATCAGCGCCGCGCATTTCATCGCGGCGAAGCTTTGCCGCGTGGCGGCGTCGGGGGCATGGCCGAAGTAGGCCTCCAGCAGCCGCGCCTCCTCGTCGGGCGTCATCGCGGCATTGCCCGCAGCGCCGGCAAGGTCGAACATCCCGGTGCCGAAGGCCGCATACTCATAGTCGATCAGCCACAGCCGCGCCCCGTCGTCGAGGAAGTTGCCGGGCAGAAGGTCGTGGTGGCCGAAGACGATGGGCATCGGCACCTGCGCCAGTTCCAGCGCCGTGTTGGCAGCGAGAAGGCGCGGCAGATCACCGGCAAAGCGGCTGGAGCGGTCGGACAGCGTGCGGGCATAGTCGCGCACCACATGGAAGACCCAGAAGATCGCGCCGGGGCCCGAGACATGGGCGGGCATCCGGCTGTGGAAGTCACGCATCAGCGCGCCGATCCGGCCGGGGCTGGCGCGCATGTCGGCCTCGGCCCAGGTGCGGGCCGCAAGGAACCGCGTGACCATGACGCCCGGGGCGGAATAGCCGACCTCGGGGCCGAAGCCCGCGGCATGGGCGGCACGCGCCGCCATCGCCTCGCGGTCGCGGAACACATGGTGGAAGGGGAAGTCGGTGCCGAAGCGGACGACATGGGCGCCGGTGGCATCGGTCACCTTCCAGCTTTCGTTGGACAGGCCGCCCCTGAGGACTTCGGCGGTGATGTCCCCCGCCCAGCAGGGCAGCGCGCCTATGCGTTCGATGCTCATCCCCCGACCCCCGATCCGGGGCCAGAATTGGTGCGGCGGCCGAGTCTGTCAATGCGGATTTGTGGATATTCGTGAATTTCGCGACCGTTTCATGTGTTTTTCTTGTGCGAAATGCAAAATACCCATAGGGTTTCCGCAAGGGAGGAGCATGGATGCTGTCCAGCCGCCAGGATCGGATCATCACCTTTCTGCAGGATCGCGGCCGGATGGGCGCGGGCGAACTGGCAACCCTTCTCGGCGTCTCGGCCGAGACGGTGCGCCGGGATGTCAGGGGGCTCGAGGATGCGGGCCATCTGGTGCGCGCCCACGGCGCCGTAGGGCTGGCGGGCCAGCTGGGCGAGGCGCCGTTCGAACGGCGGATGCGCGAGAATGCCGAGGCCAAGCGCCGGATCGCCCGCGCCGTCGCCGCCACCATTCGCGACGGCGAAGCGGTGATGCTGGACACCGGCACCACGACGAGCTTCCTTGCCCGTGAACTGGTGCGCCATCGCGGGCTGACCGTCATCACCAATTCCTCCGACATCGCGCGGACGCTGGCCACCCAGAACGGCAACCGGGTCTACATGGCGGGGGGCGAGCTGCGTCCCGACAGCGGCGCGGCCTTCGGCAAGTCGGCGCTGGATTTCGTGGCGCAGTTCTCGGTGCGCCACGCCGTCATCTCGGCCGGCGCGGTCGATGGCGGCGGGATCATGGATGTCGATCTGGACGAGGCCGAATTCGCCCGCATGGTGCTGGCGCGCGGCGAGCGGCGGATCGTGGTGACGGATCACACCAAGTTCGGGCGGCGCGGGCTGATCCGGGTCTGCGGCTTCGACGGGATCGGCGAACTTGTCACCGACCTGCCGCCCCCGCCCGAGGTGGCCGAGGCGCTGGCGGCGGCGGGCGGGCGCCTGATCGTCGCCTGAGGGGCGCGCCCGTCACCCGCCGGCAGGCGCGCGGCCGCGAGGGGCCGGCGCGGCGGGCAGGCCCCATTCGTTGAGGTCGTTGACCAGAATCATCGCCACCCGGCGGAAGGTGGCGCGCATCCGCTCGACATGCGGCCCGACAAGGCCGCAGTCGTCGATGGCCTGATCCATCAGCGCCAGCCAGTCCTCGGCATCGACGGCCGTGATCGGGACATGGGCGTGCATCAGCTTCACGTCATGGTGGCCGTGGTTCTCGAAGTAATAGCGCCGCCCGCCGAGGAAGCCCGAGAGGAAGCTGTATTGCTCCTCGCGCACATGGCTGACGCCGTGGCCGCGGAAATGCAGCCGCAGGATGTTGGCGCCGCGGGGATGGGTCTCGATCAGGTCGTAGAACCGGTTCACGAGTTTCCTGAGCGCGGGTTCGCCGCCCAACTGTTCAAGGATGCTCTGAACCATCGTCTCACCTCATGATTGCGGCCGGGTCTTCTTCGGGTCGTAGTGCGACAGGGATACTATCTTTGCCGGCAGACGTTTTTGATGTCCGTCAAGTTTTCCCACCTCGACATCGGTGCCGACCTCGGCATGGGCGACATCGATGCGGGCAAGCGCGATGTTCTGGCCAAGGATGGGCGAGCGCATCGACGATGTGACTTCGCCCACCTGGGCGCGCCCGACATGGACGCAATCGCCGTGCCCGACCTGGACGTTGCCGTCGATCACCAGCCCGACCATCTTGCGGCTGGGGTGCTCCTTGCGGCGGACCAGCGCCTCGCGGCCGACGAAATCGTCGGTCTTGGACTTCAGGGGCACGGTGAAGCCGATCCCCGCCTCGAACGGGTCGGTCTGGTCGCTGAAATCGTAGCCGGCGAAGATCAGCCCCGCCTCGATCCGCAGCATGTCCAGCGCCTGAAGACCCATCGGCGTCAGCCCGTGGTCCTTGCCCGCCGCCCAGATGGCGTCGAACACCTCGCCGCCGTGCTTCGGATGGCACCAGACCTCATAGCCAAGCTCGCCCGTATAGCCGGTGCGCGACACCACCACCGGGATCCCGTCGGCAGCGCCAATGCGGCCGACGGTAAAGCGGAACCAGCCCAGCTCCTCGACCGTCGGCTGATGGGCCGGGGTCCAGATCACCTTTTTCAAGAGATCGCGGCTTTCCGGCCCCTGGACGGCCAGATTGTGCAACTGGTCGGTCGAGGACCGCACCAGCACCTTCAGCCCCAGCGCCTCGGCCTGCTCGCGCAGCCAGATGCCGGAATAATCATCGCCGCCGACCCAGCGGAAATTGTCCTGGCCCAGCCGGAACACCGTGCCGTCGTCGATCATGCCGCCATGCGGATAGCACATCGCCGAATAGACGATCTGGCCCACCGCCAGCTTCTTCACGTCGCGCGTCAGGCAGTACTGCATCAGCGCCTCGGCATCGGGGCCGGTGATCTCCCACTTCCTCAGCGCCGACAGGTCCATGACCACCGATTTCTGCCGGCAGGCCCAGTATTCCTCGATCGGCCCGGCGGCGGCAAAGCCGTTGGCCAGCCAATAGCCCCGGTATTCGACGAAATTGCGGGTCAGCTTCGACAGCCGGTCGTGGAATCCCGTTTCCTTGGTCATCTTCGGCTCCGAATCTTTGGTGGGGCGGATGGCGATGGCGCGCTTGAAGGGCTCGGCGCCGGAATAGGTGCGCACATGGATGTCGGTCGGGTTCCAGCCGTTGGCGGCGGTGGTGTCGTCCGGGCAGGCCGACGAGACGCAGACCAGATCGGTCAGGGCACGCACCATCACATAGTCGCCCGGCCGCGACCAGGGTTCGTCGGCATACATGACCCCGTGCGCGTCCACCCCGGTGTTGAAGAAGAAGTTCGCCGCCATCCAGCCGCCGCGCGGCTTGACGCCATGCTTGCCGAGCGCGTGGTTGAAGTTCTCGGTGCAGTTCACATGGCCGGGATAGCCGATGTCGTCGTAGTACTTGGCGGTGCAGGCCAGGCCGAACGTGTCGTGGCGACCGCAGGTGTCCTGCACCACCTCGATCAGCGGCACGAAATCCTGATCGAAGTATTTCGAATGCAGCCCCGGCATCGGATAGACATGGCCCATCGCGCTGCGCGTCGCGGTCACGTCCAGCGCGTGCTCGATCCCCTTGTCGAGCTTGCGCGCCGAAAAGCACTGGAAGTCGGTGCATTGGCGGCCGTCCACGTCGATGATCTGCAGATAATCGCCGGCCTTGACGAAATAGGCCTCGGCCGTGGCCGACTTCACCCTGAGGTCGAGGATCGGGTCGGCCAGCGCATCGGGCAGCTCGAACCGCGCCTCGGACCGGGGGCGGGCGAGCGTCAGATGAACGGTCAGCGGCGTCGCCGTATCCTGCGCGTCGGGCGCCATGCCGCCGCCCGGCGCGCCGATGACCAGGGTGGCATCCTGCGTCAGGGTCAGGGTCTCGTCGGTGCGGGCTGGAGTGTCGGCGCCGAACAGGTGCAGCGCCCGCGCGCGGCCAAGGTCGATCCCGCGCCCCTCCAGCCGGCGCCGCAGCGCCGTCAGCGACGGCTGGCCCGAGGCGAGAAGCGCCTTCAGCCCGCCCGCGTCCGAATTGGCGGGCGCGCCAAGGATGGCCGTGTCGCTGCGCCCGTCCGCGGCGAAGGCCGCGATCTCGCAGGGCTGGCCGCCCTCGTCATTGACAATCCTGAGCCGGTCGCCCGCGCGCGCCGCGATCACGATCACGCCCCCGCCCTCGACGACATAACGCTCGTGCCCGCGCGGGGCATGCAGGCCGAGGGGTTCGAGAATCCGGCTGGGCCGGGGCGGGCCGGGCACGAAGGGCGGGCGCAGGAGCAGCGACATCGGGGCCTCGCGTGACTTGAATGGTTGTAAACATTGTTTATCAGAAAGAATACTGACCCGCCCGCCCCGGTGCAAGACCTGATATGGACGGAGGGCTAAGAATATCCCAACAAGGGGCGAAGGGAGACTCTCGGACAATGTCGCTGCTTTTCGGCCTGATTGCCGCCCTGGCCTGGGGCTTTCACGACATGTGCGTGCGGATCGCTGCGCCGCGGGCGGGGGTGACTCTGGCCTTCACGACGGTGCTGGTGGCCGGGCTGGCCCTGCTGGCGTCGGTGATGGCGCTGGCCGGACAGGTTCTGCCCCCGCCTTCCGGCGAAGCCCTGGGTCTGGCCGTGGCAGCGGGCCTTGCCTATGCGGTGGGGGGCTATGCGCTCTATCGCGCCTTCGACCTGGGGCCGGTGCGGCTGGTCGCGCCGGTGACGGGATCTTTCCCGATTCTGTCGGTCCTGTGGGCGGCGGTGCAGGGCCGGGCGCCCGGCCCCGGCCAGATCGTCGCGGTTCTCGCGATCGTCGCGGGGGTCGGGCTGACGGCGGCGCTTGGCGGCGATGGGGGGCGGGCGGGCGGCAAGGCGCGCGCCCTCGGCTGGGCGACGGCGGCGAGCCTCGGCTTTGGCCTGACACTGGCGCTTGGCCAGGCGGCGAACCTGGCCGGGGGCCCGCCAACGATGCTGGCGGCGCGGATGGCGACGGCGCTGGTGCTTCTGTCGGTGGTGATCCTGGCGCCTGCCGGCCGCCCGCCCGGCCGCTTTCCCTGGGGGCTCCTGTTCCTGATGGGCGCAGCCGACGCGCTGGCGCTGTCGCTTGTCTTTCTCGCCGGCACCCTGCCCCACCCCGAGTTCGCGGCGGTCAGTTCATCGACCTTCGGGATGGTGGCGATCCTCCTGGCCTGGAGCTTCCTGAAGGAACCCCTGAACCTGCCGCAGGGCCTGGCCGCCCTCCTGGTCTTTGCCGGGATCGGCTATCTGGCCGCCTGACGCGGGAAAGCAAAACGCCCGCCGTGGGGCGGGCGTTCCGGGCCGGGCCAATGGGTCCGATCAGGCGGCGCGGGTGACCAGCATGTCATCGACGCGCTTCTGCGCGCCGGCGGCGTCGACGCCCGAGACCGCCGCCACTTCGCGGGTCAGCCGGTCGAGCGCAGCCTCGTAGAGCTGACGCTCGGAATAGGACTGTTCGCGCTGGTCGTCGGTGCGGAACAGGTCGCGCACCACCTCGGCGATGGCGAGGATGTCGCCCGAGTTGATCTTCTGCTCATACTCCTGGGCGCGGCGCGACCACATGGCGCGCTTGACCTTGGCCTTGCCCTTCAGGGTTTCCAGCGCCTTGGTGACCACGTCGGGGGTCGACAGCTGGCGCATGCCGATCTCGGTCGCCTTGTGGGTGGGAACGCGCAGCGTCATCTTGTCCTTCTCGAACGAGATGACGAACAGTTCGAGTTTCAGCCCCGCGATCTCCTGCTCTTCGATCGACATGATCTTGCCGACGCCATGCGCCGGATAGACCACGAAATCGTCGGGCCGGAAATCGGATTTCTTCGTCTTGGTCATGCAGTTCGTTCCTTGCACAAAGCCATCGGAGACAGCGAAACCCGCAGACCGGAACGATGTCCCGGTACCCGGCCTGTGGTTTCGCTGAAAAAGCCACCCACCGCACAAGGCGATGGTGGCCCCGAGGCGCCCTCATCCATTTGTAAAGGCTGTATAGCAGATTTTTGAACCGTCAGAAAGCGGTCCCATGCCGATACCGGGAGGAATCCGGCGGATTCCCGATCACATCTGTGCGGCGGGCGTGCCCGTCGCCCGGTTCAGCCCGCCGGGCCGCCGGGCGGTCGAATCAGCGCCGCCTCAATCGCCGGTGCCGGCGGCTTCCGAGAAATAGCGCGCCAGCTTGCCGGTCTCGCCGTCGCGGGCCTCGGCCTCGGGAAGCGGATCCTTCCTCTGGGTGATGACCGGCCACTGCACCGCATACTTGCGGTTGAACTCGACCCAGGTCTCCATGTCCGGTTCGGTGTCGGGGCGGATCGCGTCGGCCGGGCACTCCGGTTCGCACACGCCGCAGTCGATGCATTCATCCGGGTGGATGACCAGCATGTTCTCGCCCTCGTAGAAGCAATCGACCGGGCAGACCTCGACGCAGTCGGTGTATTTGCAGGCGATGCAATTGTCGGTCACGACATAGGTCATGGGAAGGGCCCCGGGGGAAATGCTTCGGCTGCTACCTAGACCTTGGTGCGGGATCATTCAAGCGCCGACGCCCCGGCGCGGCCACGGAAAGTCCGGCGTTCGCGGCTGGCGCAAGAGGCGGGAAATCATTCGCCCCCGGGCGGCGGGACCGGAACGGCGGGGGCGCCATCCTCGCGGTAAAGGCCCTGGGCCTCGGGCGCGGGGCCGCGCCGGGTGCCGCAGTCAAGGATATGGAGCACCCTCACCCGTCCGTGCGCGGCAAAGGTCAGCACGTCGCCCGGCCCGACCGGCTGGGCGGGCTTGACCACATGTGCGCCATTCAGCCGCACATGCCCGGCCTCGACGAAGGCGGCCGACAGGCTGCGGCTCTTGAACAGGCGCGCCTGCCACAGCCACTTGTCGAGGCGGATGCGCCCCTCCACCCGTCAGATCTTGTCGCGCAGCCCCATGAGGGCGGCGGCGAAGGGGTTGTCTGGGTCGATCCGGTCGGCCTTTTTCGGCGGGCGGGCCTCGAAGCTGCGCGCGCCCTCCTCGCGGCGCTCGCGGCCGGGGCGCGGACCCTTCTTGTGATCGGGCCGGTCACCCTCGGGCTTTTTCTCGGGGCGGCGGTCGCGCCGCTCGCCCTCGCGCCGGGGCCGCGCCTCGCGGCGTTCGCCCGCTTCGCCGGGGGCCCCGCCCTGAGGGGCCGCTCCCTGCCTGCGGTTTCCGCGTTCGGGGCGCGGGCGGGGCTTCGGCGCCCAGGTGAAGGTATAGAAGATCTCGGGCTCGGTGACCGTCAGGATCGCCGCCTCGCCCTCGGGGATCGGATTGGCGGGCCCGTCGCCCGCCTCGGCCGGCGCCGCCACCGGCTCGGCGCGCACCTTTTCTCGCTCGCCCCGCTCGGCCCGGTAGCCCAGGCCGCCCATGAGGTCGGCGAACTGTTCAAGCGTCATGCCGGTGATCGACAGCATGTCGGGCGTCGCCTCGAACCCGGCGCGGCTGTCCTTCTGGCGCAGAAGATCGGCTAGCCGTTCCAGCATGTCGATGCGGATGGCGCGGGCGCCGGCCGGATGGTAGCCGGCCAGGATGTAGTTGCCGCGGGCGACCTCGGCGATGTTGGGGATGGTCACCAGGCCCGGCGGCGGGCTGGTCAGGAATTCGGGCAGGTCGCTGGCCAGCGACCAGAGCAGGAGCCTGAGCCGCGTCGGCGCGGGCTTCAGCAGCAGCGGCAGGAACACGGTGAACTGGCCGAAGCGCACCCCGTGCTTCCTGAGCGCGCCCCGCGCCTCCTGGTCCAGCGCCTTCACCTCGTCGGCCACGCCATCGCGCGGCAGGACGCCCAGCTGCTCGGCCAGACGGAAGGCAAGGCCGCGCGCCAGTCCCTGAAGCGCCTCGTCGCGCCCCATCGCCAGCAGCGGCTCGAAGGCGGCGGCGATCTTGCGGTCGATGAAGTGCTGCAACCGGCGGCGCACCTTGCCGGCCACGTCGGGGCCAGCCTCTTCGTCGACAAAGGCGGCGACCTGGGGTTTCAGCACCTCGGGCCCCTTGACCAGCTTGCCGACTGCGTGGCTGCCCCACATCAGGCCGCCCTGGTCGGTGAAATCAAGCTCGGTGTCCGGCGCGTTGTAGAACCGGTCGGCGCGCAGGTGGAATTCGGGCTTCAGGGCCTCGTAGGCGGCCTGGCGCAGGGTGCGCCCCTCGTCGGCGCTGGCCGATGCGTCCTGCTGGAAGCGGAATCCTTCGATCCGGCCGACGAATTCGCCCTCGACCGTCACCTCACCCTTGTCGTTCACCTCGGCCACAAGGCTCTCCTTCTGCTTGAGCCGGCGAAGCAGCACGCTGGTCCGCCGGTCCACAAATCGCTGTGTCAGCCGCGCGTGCAGCGCGTCCGACAGGCGGTCTTCTACAGCGCGGGTTTCCTCGCGCCAATGGTTTTCGTCGTCGACCCAGCCGCGGCGCTGCGCGACATAGGTCCAGGTGCGGATGAAGGCGAGGCGGCGCGACAGCGTGTCGATCTCGCCCTCTGCCCGGTCGATGCGCTGGATCTGCGCCGCAAGCCAGTCCGAGGGCACGCGTCCCTGTCCCTGGAGGAAATCGAAGATGCGCGCCAGAAGCACGGCATGTTCGTTCGCCGAGATGGCGCGGAAATCCGGGATGCGGCAGACATCCCACAGAAGCCGCACGTCGGCGGGCGCCCGCGCCCGGCTGGCGATCTCGGGCCGTTCGGTCAGCGCCTTCAGCGCGCTCAGGTCGTCGGCATCGCGCCCGCGGGTCAGCCATTCGCTTTGCGGCGCGACCTCGAGCGAGGCGATCAGCCGGTCGGCCGAGCCGAAGTCGAGCGCGCCCGAACGCCAGTGCAGGCGCTGGATGGGCTGGAACCGGTGGTTCTCGACCGCCTCGACCACCTCGTCGGGCAGGGGATGGGCCTCGCCGGTGACGCCGAAGGTGCCCGGCGCCATGTGGCGGCCGGCGCGGCCCGCGATCTGGGCCAGCTCGTGGGGGAAGAGATGGCGGATGCGGCGGCCGTCGAACTTCGAGGTGGCGGAAAAGGCGACATGGCCGATGTCGAGGTTCAGCCCCATGCCGATCGCATCGGTCGCCACCAGGAAATCGACGTCCCCGTTCTGGTAGAGCGCCACCTGCGCGTTGCGGGTGCGCGGGCTGAGCGCCCCCATCACCACCGCGCAGCCGCCCCTCTGGCGGCGGATCAGCTCGGCGATCGCATAGAGGTTCTCGACCGAGAAGCTGACGATGGCGCTGCGGGCCGGCATCCGGCTGAGCTTCTTCGAGCCGGCATAGGTCAGGGTCGAGAACCGCTCGCGCCGCAGGAACTGGACCCGGGGGACCAGCGCGGCGATGGCCGGGCGCATGGTGTCCGAGCCGAGAAACAGCGTCTCGTGCAGCCCCCGCGCGTTCAAGAGGCGGTCGGTGAAGACATGGCCGCGCTCAGGGTCGGCGCAGAGCTGGATCTCGTCCACCGCCAGGAAATCGGCGCCGATGTCGGTGGGCATCGCCTCGACCGTGCAGACCCAGTATTGGGCGCGTTCGCCGACGATCCGTTCCTCGCCCGTCACCAGCGCCGCGACCGAGGGGCCGCGCGCCGCGACGATGCGGTCATAGACCTCGCGCGCCAGAAGCCTGAGCGGCAGGCCGATGACGCCGGTCCGGTGCGCCAGCATCCGCTCGATCGCGTAGTGGGTCTTGCCGGTGTTGGTCGGCCCGAGGACGGCGGTGATCCTCGATTGCGCGGTCATCGGGGCCTCTCCGGGTTCCTGAAGGCGGGGCGGCGGGGGGCAGGCCTGCCCCGGCGCCCGCCCTGCCCTGCCTTAGCGTCCCTGACGGGCGCTTTCCATCGAAAAGCTGCGGGTCGCGTCACAGGTCGGTGCCGCCCAGCTCGGACTGAAGCGCATCCAGCGCCTTGCGGATGCCGTCCTGATGGGGGTTGATCGACAGCGACTGCTGGAAGGCGCGCATGGCGTCATGCTTGCGGTTCGTCTCCTGCAGGATCAGGCCCAGCCCCGAGATCGCGCCGAAATGCCGGGGCTCGAGCGTCAGCACATGTTCGATGTCGGCGATCGACGGGCCGTAGAGGCCGCGCAGGTAATAGGCGGTCGCCCGCGCGTTCCAGCCTTCGGCGAAATCGGGGGCCTGGTCGGTCAGCGCGGTCAGATCCGCGATGGCCGCGTCCAGATCGCCCGCCGCCATCGCGTCGCGCCCGCGCTTCAAGAGGAGGTCAAAGGCCGGAGAGCCGGATTTCGACCATTCGTCCAGGATCTTCGCCTGCGTCGCCTGCCAGTCGCCGTTGGCCGGATCGGCCAGCGCGGCAAAGAGCGCGTCCATCTCGGGCCCGCTCAGCTTCTCGGCCGCAGGAGCCGCGCCCGCCACGAGCAGCGTCATTAACGCGCCACAAAGGAACGCAACGATACGTTTGCGATATGTGGACAAGGACTGCATAACCGCTTCAATGTAACCCATGCCTGCCGGAATGCGAATGCACCGGCCATCACTTTCGGAGGAATACCATGTCCGGTGCAGTGGATGCGGCGGTTGCCGCGCTGAACAGCAAGATGCCGGGCGGTTTCGCCGGATCGGCCAAGATCGTCATCAAGGGCGAGGGCGCGATCATGCTGGACGCCTCGGGCGCCCGCGCGGGCGACGAGACCGCCGATGTCACGCTGACCGCCAGCGCCGACACGTTCAAGGGCATCCTCGACGGCAGCGTCAACCCGACCGCCGCCTTCATGATGGGCAAGCTCAGCGTCGATGGCAACATGGGGCTGGCCATCCAGCTGGGCGCCGCCCTGTCGTGAGCGCGGACGCGC
This sequence comes from Pseudomonadota bacterium, assembly GCA_018240425.1. Taxonomy (GTDB): domain Bacteria; phylum Pseudomonadota; class Alphaproteobacteria; order Rhodobacterales; family Rhodobacteraceae; genus TMP-24. The sequence goes on from JAFEFU010000018.1 coordinate 138,616, forward strand.
CCTTCTACGCCGATGTGGCGGAGGCGCCGGCAGGACAGACCTGCCGCTGGCTGGCCACCGCGGACGGGGTGCGAATCCGTGCGGCCTTCTGGCGCCAGGGGGAAAGGGGAACCGTGCTCCTGTTCCCCGGCCGCACCGAATATGCCGAGAAATACGGGCCGGCCGCGGGTGAACTCGCGGCGCGCGGCTTTGCGATGGCGACGCTCGACTGGCGCGGACAGGGGCTGGCCGACCGGCCCCTGCCCGACCGGGCCACCGGACACGTCAGGCATTTCGGCGACTACCAGAAGGACGTGGCGGCGTTCCTCGGCCTTGTCCGGGCCGAGGGCCTGCCCCAGCCGTTCCACCTGATCGCCCATTCGATGGGCGGCCAGATCGGCCTGCGCGCCCTTCTGGACGGGCTGCCGGTCCGGGCGGCGGCCTTTTCCGCGCCGATGTGGGGCCTGCACATCAACCCGGCGCTGCGGCCCCTGGCCTGGCTGACCAGCGGTCTGGCCGCGCTGGCCGGCAAGGGCAGCCTCTACGCCCCCGGCACCAGCGCCGCCACCTATGTGTCCGAGGCGCCCTTTGCCGACAATGTCCTGACCCGCGATCCGGCGATGTATGCCTTCATGCAGCGCCAGATTGCCGCCCACCCCGACCTGATCCTCGGCGGTCCGTCGATGCAGTGGCTGAACGAGGCGCTGCGCGACTGCCTGGCGCTTTCGTTCAGCCCCTCGCCGCGCCTGCCCGGCCTGACCATGCTTGGCGCGCTGGAGCGCGTCGTCGATCCGCGCCGCATCCGCGCCCGCATGGAGCGCTGGCCGGGGGGCGAACTCGACATCGTCGCCGGCGCCGAACACGAGGTAATGATGGAGCGGCCCGAGGTCCGCCGGCGCTTCTACGACCGCGCCTGCGCGCTGTTTGCCGCGCAAGGGTGATCCACGGGCCGCCGGACAGGACACCCCGGCGGAAAACCGGGCCGGCCCCGGGAGTGGTTTGCCGTGCATGTGGATCATCGGCGCGGCCCGGCCGCTTTGGGCGAGAGTGCGGCGGCAAGCGTTGCGTCAGATGAATTGCAGACCGCCCTAGATCTTCACCCGGGCGAAACTCTGGCGCAGCGCCGCCGACCAGGCCTCGCTCATGGCGCGAAAATCCTTGTCGCCGGCCTCGATCCGCCGTTCGAGCGTCACCCGCAGCGCGCCCTGCGCCACGACGGCAAGGTCAAGCGGCATCCCCACCGACAGGTTCGAGCGCAGGGTCGAATCCATCGACAGAAGCACCGCCTTCTGTCCGTCGGCCAGCGTCGTCTCGGGCCGCACCACCCGGTCGAGGATCGGCTTGCCGTACTTGTGCTCGCCGATCTGCAGGAAGGGCGTGTCCTCGGTCGCCTCGATGAAGTTCCCCTCGGGATAGACGAGGAACATCCGCATCACCCCGCCCTTCCGCTGCCCCGCGACGATCATCGAGGCCGACGCGCTGGCATGGGTCGCGGCCAGCTTCCCGTCGACCTCGGCACGGACGCCGGCCAGGGTATTGCCGATCAGCTCGGCCACCTTCAGCATGGTCGGCGCCAGGAGGATCGAGGTCCCGTCCGTCGCCTCGGGATCCTCGGCGGCCTCATGCAGCCTGGCGAGCGTCGTCTGCGTGACCGAAAGGCTTCCGGCGGTCATCAGCACGATCACCCGTTCGCCCGGAACCTCGAAGGTGAACATCTTGCGGTAGGTGGCGATGTTGTCCAGCCCGGCGTTGGTGCGGGTGTCAGACAGAAGCACCATTCCTTCGTTCAGGAGAAGCCCGACGCAGTAGGTCATTGATCGTTCCCGGTTGCCGACCGCGCAACATTATTGCCGCGCCGCGCCGACCGCAACCGCCACCTGCGTCACCCTTGCCGCCAACTGTCCGCCGTCAGGCCACCGCGCGCCGGTAGAGATGCCAGGTCGCGTGGCCGAGAATGGGCAGCGTGACCGCAAATCCCAGAAGCATCGGCAGCGCCCCGAGGATCAGCCCCGCCGCCACGATCGCGCCCCATGCGAGGATCGTCACCGGATTCTTGCGCAGGACGCCGACCGAGGTGATGATCGCGCGCGGCAGGCCCACGTCGCGGTCGAGAAGCATCGGGAACGAGACGACGCTGACCGCAAGCACCAGAAGCGCGAAGCAGAAGCCGAGAGGGATGCCGATCAGGATCATCGCCCAGCCCCCCGGCGTGGTCAGGGCCCGGCCGATGAAATGCGCCGCCCCGGTATAGGAGGCGTCGCCCATCGTCAGGCTGTGCAGAAGCCAGGCGCAGAGGAGCCACAGGATGAACACGATCGCCAGCGCGAAGCCCAGCATCAGGATCGCCCCGAACCCCGGCGCGTGCAGGACCCGGATCATGTCCGACCAGGTCGGCTCCTCGCCGGCCTCGCGCCGCCGGCTGAGTTCGTAAAGCCCGATCGCCGCGACCGGCCCGATCAGCGCGAAGCCGGACAAGAGCGGAAAGGCCAGGGGCAGCGCGTCCTGGTGGACCGCGATCCAGATCAGCGCCCCGCCGATGACCGGATAGAGAAGGCAGGCGATCAGCACGTCGCTGCGGAAGGTCATGAAGTCGTCGACCCCCAGGCGCAGCACCGCGCGCAGGTCGGCGAAGGTCACGGTGCGGATTTCGGGCAGGGCATGTGATCCGTCGCCGCCGGCATGGCGGACGGCGCTGCCAACCTCATGGCCGGCCGCACTGATGTTCTTTGCCCACCAAGAGAGGGGGTTACCGATGGTCGATGTCATCTTGCACGCCTCCGTTCGCCTTGGTTTTCCATTGCGGAGAGCGGCAGGCCCGGCCCTGTCTCGGGCAGGCGCGGCGCCCCCGATAGCTCCACCCTAGCACGAAAACGGCCGGGATTCCTTCACAATCGCGCGGCCCCCCCGGCACTCGCCCCGCCCGCCTTGCCTTTTGCCGTCCGGGGCGCCTATGTCTTGGCGGTCCGACGAAAGGAAATGCCATGACCCGCACCCTCTGCCGCCCGCTCCGCGATGCCAATGCCACCGCAGGGGGCGGCCTCGGCAACCTGCCGGACTGGGATCTGAGCGACCTCTACAGCGGCGAGGACGCGCCGGAACTGGCGCGCGACATGGACTGGCTGAAGGCGGAATGCGCGGCCTTCGCCGCCGACTACGAGGGCAGGCTGGCCGGGCTGGACGCGGCCGCGATGCTGGCCTGCATCCACCGCCACGAGCGGATCGAACAGGTGGCCGGGCGGGTCATGTCCTTCGCCGGGCTGCGCTACTACCAGAGCACCACCGACGGCGGGCGCGCCAAGTTCATGTCGGACTGCCAGGACCGGATCACCGACTTCACCACGCCCCTGGTGTTCTTCAGCCTCGAATTCAACCGCATCGAGGAAGCCGCCTATCAGGCGCTGGTCGCCGACGCCGGGCTGGCGCGCTACAGGGTGGCGCTCGACCGGATGCGGGCGATGCGGCCCCACCAGCTGTCCGACGAGCTGGAACGGTTCCTGCACGATCAGTCGGTGGTCGGCGCCTCGGCCTGGAACCGGCTCTTCGACGAGACGATGGCGGGGCTGGAATTTACAGTCGCGGGCGAGGACGCGCCCCTGAGCCTTGAATCGACGCTGAACCTTCTGTCGGACCCCGACCGCGCACGGCGCGAGGCCGGCGCGCGGGCGCTGGCCGAGGTTTTCGGCCGCAACATCAAGCTGTTCGCCCGTGTTCATAACACGCTGGCCAAGGAGAAGGCGGTTGAGGACAAGTGGCGGAAGATGCCCACGCCGCAGGCCGGGCGGCACCTTGCGAACCATGTGGAGCCCGAGGTGGTCGAGGCGCTGAGAAACGCCGTGGTCGCCGCCTATCCGAAGCTGTCGCACCGCTATTACCGGCTGAAGGCGAAGTGGATGGGGCTGGACAAGCTGCAGGTCTGGGACCGCAACGCCCCCCTGCCCACCGAAGAGGTCCGCACCGTCGGCTGGGACGAGGCGCGCGCCACCGTCAGCGGCGCCTACCGCGCCTTTTCGCCGGCCCTCGCCGACCTGCTTGTGCCCTTCTTCGAGCGGGGCTGGATCGACGCGGGCGTGAAGCCCGGCAAGGCCCCCGGCGCCTTCGCGCACCCGACCGTCACCGACGTTCACCCTTACATCATGCTGAACTATCTGGGCAAACCGCGCGACGTGATGACGCTGGCGCACGAACTGGGGCATGGCGTCCATCAGGTGCTGGCCGCCCCCCAGGGCGAGATGCTGGCCAACACGCCCCTGACGCTGGCCGAGACCGCGTCGGTCTTCGGCGAGATGCTGACCTTCCGGGCGCTTCTGGCCAAGGCGAAGGACGCGGGTGAACGCAAGACGCTCCTCGCCGGCAAGGTCGAGGACATGATCAACACCGTCGTCCGCCAGATCGCCTTCTACGATTTCGAGTGCAAGCTGCATGCGGCGCGGATGGCGGGCGAATTGACCCCCGAGGACATCAACACCCTGTGGATGAGCGTTCAGGGCGAAAGCCTGGGCGACGCCTTCGAGTTCATGGACGGCTACGAGACCTTCTGGTCCTACATCCCGCATTTCGTGCACACCCCCTTCTATGTCTACGCCTATGCCTTCGGCGACGGCCTGGTGAACGCGCTCTATGCCGCCTACGAGGAAGGTCTGCCCGACTTCCAGGCCAAGTATCTCGACATGCTGAAGGCGGGCGGATCGCGCCACCACAAGGATCTGCTGGCCCCCTTCGGGCTGGACGCCTCGGACCCGAAGTTCTGGGACAAGGGCCTGTCGATGATCTCGGGCATGATCGACGAGCTGGAGAAGATCGGAGACTGATCCCCGCGCAAGCCCGGTTGCCCGGACCGGGGCCAATGGCTAGGCTTTGCCCAAAGGTGCGGGGGGCGGGCGATGTGGCGCTGGGTTGCGGGAATTCTGGCGTCGCTGGCGGCCTTTGTCCTGGCCGGGGTGATCATGCTTGGCCCCGGCATGGTCGAGCGGGGGCGCAACCGGGTCCTGCCCCATGATCCCTGGCCGGTCTCGCAGGCAGCGAGCGCCATGCACGAGCGGCTGGTGATCGGCGACCTTCACGCCGATTCCCTCCTGTGGGGGCGCGACCTGACCAGACGCTCGGGGCGCGGGCAGGTCGACCTGCCGCGGCTTCAGGCGGGCAATGTCGCGATCGAGGTCTTCACGACAGTGACGAAAAGCCCCACGGGACTGAACGACGACCGCAACACCGCCGGTGCGCGCGACGACATCACCCTGCTGTCCATCCTTCAGCTGCGCCCCCGGAAAAGCTGGTTCAACCTGACCGAGCGGGCGCTTGCGCAGGCAGCGGACCTGCAGGGCTTTGCGGCCAAGGCCCCCGACATGCTGAGGATCGTCCGCAGCCGCGCCGATCTTCAGGCGGTGCTCGACGCGCGGGCGGGGGGCGCTCAGGTCGTGGGCGGCATCCTCGGGGCCGAGGGCGGGCACGCGCTGTCGGGCGATCTTGCGAACCTCGACCGGCTTTACGATGCGGGCTTCCGGCTGGTCGGGCTGGTGCATTTCTTCGACAACGAGCTTGGCGCCTCGCTGCACGGCGAGGCCGGGGCCGGGGCGGGCCTGACCGACTTCGGCCGCGCGGTGGTCAAGCGGATGGTGGAGAAGCACATGATCATCGACCTTGCCCATGCCTCCGAACAGGTCGACCGCGACGTGCTGGCGATGGTCCAGGGGCCTGTGATCGTCAGCCACACCGGCATCTTCAGCGAATGCCCGCACCGCCGCAACATCCCCGACGAGCTGATCCGGGCGGTGGCCGACCGGGGCGGGCTGATCGGCATCGGCTTCTGGGACGAGGCGGTCTGCGACCCCTCGCCCAGGGGCATCGCCAGGGCGATCAAGGCGGCCATCGCCGTGGCGGGCGAGGATCATGTGGCGCTCGGCTCGGATTTCGACGGCGCGGTGACCACCACCTTCGACGCATCGGAACTGCCTGCCCTGACCCAGGCGCTGATCGACGAGGGCCTGACCGAGCCGGTGATCGCCAAGGTGATGGGGGCCAACATGGTGCGCTTCCTTCGCGACGCACTGCCCCAAAGCTGAGCGGCGATCCCGCGGGCTTTCGTCCCGGCCCGCCGCGACCGGCTTGCGGCAGGCGCGCCAGGCCCCTATATTGGCCCTGTCGGGGGTTCGCCCGCGACTATGGACATAAACGCGCTCGTAATAAACGGATCGGACCCGGGGGCGGTACCCGGCGGCTCCACCAAAGCCCCGTGTTGGCGGGTCATGGGGCCGAAACAGGATCGACGAACGCCTAAAGGGGTTTGCTTTGTCCCGGTGAGGTACCACCGTTATCGGTCCAAAATGTACAGTTGCCAACAACAACCGTGCTCCGGCAATGGCTCTGGCTGCGTAAGCAGTTCGGGTCGCCGAAACCAAGTCCTTGCGCTTAGCCGCGCAAGGCGGGGTCCGCAGGCACCTGGCAACAGAAGCCTGCACCTTCCCCCGCC
>JAFEFU010000019.1 GCA_018240425.1 Pseudomonadota bacterium
CAGCCCGGCGCGGTCAGGGTCATGGTGATGTCCACCGAATTCTCGGGCGAGATCTCGATCGTGTAGACGAGGCCAAGGTCGAAGATGTTCACCGGGATTTCCGGGTCGTAGACGGTGCGGCAGGCGGCCACCACATCCTCGTAAAGCGGATGCTCGGTGGTCGAGGGCCGGATCAGCGGCGTGCCTTCGATCGGGTCTTTCGGTTCGGCGGTCATGGCATTCCTGCGCGGTTCCCGAGTGAATATATAGGATATACCCGCCCGAGGTCCAGACCCGCCGCGGCCTCAGCGCAGCCCGCGCCCGCGCCTGACGTTGCGGCCAAGTGACACGGCCAGGAAGAGCCACAGCCAGAAGGTCACCCAGGCCACCGCCACGGCGACGGTCTGGAGCGGGCCGAAGTCGCCGCCGCCCTGCGCCAGGGCGCGCACGGTGACGGCGAAGACCGCGAGGTTGAACAGGAAGGCCCCGAGGCAGGCATAGATCGCCAGCGAATAGCGGGTGGTGGGGAGGCCGCGCCGCCGCGCCCGCCGGCACGAGCGCTGGAACATCTGCATGGCAAGATAGGGCGGCAGGCAGAGCAGGCTGCTGAGAAACATCAATGCAATGGCAGAGCCTTGCATGCCCATTGCGGTTGCGCCTCGCATCCAGGTTGCCCTGCGAAAAAGGGTAGCGCCGGCCCGGGAACCTGTCAAACGCCGCTCGGCGGCCCGATCAGCGGCCCGCTCAGCGCACCGTGGCGATCGGCCCCTCGGCGCGGCCGTGGATGAACTGCGCGACATAGGGATCGTCGGTGCGGTCCATCTCGGCGATCGGGCCGCACCAGCGGATGACCCCGCCATGCAGCATCGCCACCTTGTCGGCGATGGCGCGCACCGAGGTCATGTCGTGGGTGATGGTCATGGCGGTCGCGCCCATCTCGGTCACGACCTCGCGGATCAGGTCGTTGATGACCCCGGCCATGATCGGGTCGAGCCCGGTGGTGGGTTCGTCGAAGAAGATGATCTCGGGCTCGGCGGCGATGGCGCGGGCAAGGCTCACGCGCTTCTGCATCCCCCCGGAGAGTTCGGCGGGAAAGAGGTCGGCCACTTCAGGCTTCAGCCCGACCCGGCGCAGCTTGTCGATGGCCAGCGCCCTCGCCTCGTCGCGGGGGCGCTTGCGGGCCCCGCGCAGGAGGCGGAAGGCCACGTTCTGCCAGACCGGCAGGCTGTCGAAGAGCGCGCCGCCCTGGAAGAGCATCCCGAACCGGTCGAGGAAGGCCTCGCGCCCCGGCCCGCCGGTCAGGGCGGGCTGGCCGGCGACGGTGATCGTGCCGGCGTCCGGGTGAACAAGGCCGAGTATGCACTTGAGAAGAACCGATTTTCCGGTGCCTGAACCGCCGATGATCACCAGGCTTTCGCCGCGTTCGACCGACAGGTCGACTCCGGCCAGCACCCGGTTCCTGCCAAAGCTCTTGCAGACGCCCCGAAGCCGGATCATGCCGAGAAGAACACCTCTGTCAGCAGGTAGTTGGTGGCGAGGATCAGGACCGAGGCCGCGACCACCGCCGACTTGGTGGCGGCGCCGACGCCCTGCGCCCCGCGCCCCGAGTTCATCCCGTAGTAGCAGCCGCAGAGCGCGATGATGAAGCCGAAGGCCGCGCCCTTCATCAGGCCCGAGATCACGTCGAACACCTCGAGATAGGCGCGGGTGTTGGCAAGGTAGGTGGCCGGGTTGAAGCCGAGCTTGGTCACCCCCACCAGGTAGCCGCCGAGGATGCCGATGCTGTCGCCCGCCGCCACCAGCACCGGAACCGCGAGGGTGGCCGCGAGGATGCGCGGCACGGTCAGGTATTTCATCGGATGGGTCGAGAGCGTGACCAGGGCGTCGATCTGCTCGGTCACCTTCATGGTGCCCATCTCGGCCGCGATCGAGGAGGCGACGCGCGCGGCCACCATAAGCCCGCCGAGGACGGGGCCGAGTTCGCGCACCATGCCGATCGCGGTGATCGAGGGCACCACCGCCTCGGCGGAAAAGCGCGCGCCGCCCGCGTAGATCTGAAGCGCGAGCGCGCCGCCGGTGAACAGGGCGGTCATGCCGACGACCGGCAGGCTGAACCAGCCGATCTGGAGCAGGGCCGACAGGAACTCGCGCGGGTAGAAGGGCGGGCGCACCAGATGGCCAAGGGCGCTGGCCGCGAAGCGGGCGATGCGCCCGAGATCGGCCAGACCGGCCAGGACGACGCGGCCGATGCCGGCAAGGGGGGGGGCGATCGTCATGCGGCGCGCACCCCCGGGGCCGAGGCGACATAATGGCGGTCGTAGCGCAGGCCGAGCGCGGTCAGGATCTCGTAGCCGATGGTGCCGGCGGCGGCGGCCAGATCGTCGATGCCCTGCGCCGGGCAGAGAAGGTCGAGCGTCTCGGGCGTGTCCGCAAGGGCGCTGATGTCGACGGTGATGAGGTCCATCGACACCCGTCCGACCAGCGGGCAGCCGGTCCGGCCGTGGAAAAGCCGGGCCCGGTTCGACAGCGCGCGGAAGAGGCCATCCGCATAGCCCGCCGCCAGCGTGGCGATGCGCGCCGGGCCGGGGGCGGTCCAGGTGGCGTTGTAGCCGACTGCGTCGCCGGGGGCGAGGGCGCGCACCTGCACCACCGGCAGCGACAGGCGCGCCACCGGCTGCGCCGCGCGGAAGGGCGCGCCGCCGTAAAGGCCGATGCCGGGGCGGGTCAGGTCGAAGTCATACTGCCGTCCGAGAAGGATGCCGCCGGTCGCCGAGAAGGACCGGGCGACGCCGGTGCCGTCGGTCATGGCGCAGAACCGCGCCAGCTGTTCGGCGTTCAGGGGATGGGCGGGATCGTCGGCACAGGCCATGTGCGACATCAGAAGCCCCGGCCCCCGGGCCAGAACCGCGGGCGCCAGCCGCCGCCAGTCGGCGGCGTCGATCCCCAGCCGGTTCATCCCGGTCTCGAGCTGGAGGCCGAAGGGATGGCCGTGCAGCTCGGTGAAATGGCGCTCGACCTGGGCGGGGCTGTTCAGGATCGGGATCAGGCCGAAGCTGGCGATGCGCCCGCCGTCGCCCTGCATGTGGCCGGAAAGGACATGGATTTCCGCCTCGGGGCCGAGTGCCAGGCGCAGCGCCACCCCTTCCTCGGTCAGGGCGACGAAAAAGCGCCGCGCACCCGCCGCCATCAGCGCCCGCGCCACCGGCGCCGCGCCCAGCCCGTAGCCGTCGGCCTTGACCATCGCTGCGGTCTGCACCCCGGCCGGGGTCATGGCGTCGAGCGCCCGCCAGTTGGCGGTGATCGCGTCCAGGTCGATGTGGAGTATGCCCGATGCCATGTGCGCCTTTTGCCAGAGGGGGGGGCGGGGTCAAGGAAAAAGCGCGGGCCCGGCGCGCCGCTGCCGCCCGTGTGGCGGGCCTAGTCGCCCTCGTCCTCGGTGGCCGGTGCGCGGTTGACGAGGAGGGCGAGGTCAAGGAGCACGCGGGGGAAGGACAGGCTGGTCGGGCAGGTCAGGTAGATCGGCGTCCAGACCGGGGCGAACTTCTCCTTGAAGGCGCGCAGGCCCTCGAAGCTGTAAAGCTCGTCGCCGTGGCGGTAGATCAGCGTCCCGATCCGCGCCCAGACCGGCGCCAGCCGGTGCTCGGGCATCCCCGACATCGGCGCGCCGCCGAGCAGGAAATGGCCATAGCCCTCGGCCTTGGCCAGAAGGATCAGCTCGGTGAAGAAGGCCTCCATCAGCACGCCGGACTGGCCGGGCAGGTGGCGCATCAGGTCCACGGCCAGCTCGATCTTGCCGCCGCTGCGCCAGATGTTGGCGAAGGCGACGATGCGCCCTTCGCGCCGCATGACCGCCATGTCGAACAGCCGAAGGTAGTCGGCATCGAAATAGCCGAGCGCGAAGCCCTTTTCGCGGCCCTTCTTGGTGGCGAGCCAGGCGTCGGAGACGGCGCGCAGCTCGTCAAGGTGGGCGGGCACCTCGGCGCGGGGCAGGAGCGAGAAGGCCAGCCCGTCGCGGAGGGCGCGCGAGCGCGCATAGCGCAGGTCCTTGCGCGCCGGGCCGTCGAGGCTGAAGCCCGCAAGATCGACGCGTGCCATCTCGCCCATCTTGATGATCGCGTGGCCGAGGTCGAGGAAGGGATGGATCGTCTCGCCGGGGACGGCGCAGAAGACCGCGCGGCAGCCGGCGCGGTCGGCGCGCTCGGTGAAGTCCCAGACCAGATCGCGGAAGGCGTCGGGCGCGCCCACCGGTCCGGCCAGGCAGATCCAGCTGCGCCCGCTGGTCCCGTACATGAGAAAGGCGCGCTCGTCCGGCGACAGGACAAAGCTCTTGTCGCCGAGAAGGGCGAGGTTGCGGGCGGCGCTTGGGCTTTCGGCGACCAGCCGCCGCACCGCCGGCGGGATGGCCGAGGGGGTATGCGCCATCGCCGCCGGGCGGATCAGCAGCCGGTCGAGCGCCAGCGCGGCGACCAGGACCGAGGTGGCGAGGGTGGCGCGCAGGAATCGCGGCGCGTCGTCCTGCCAGGCGAAACTCCACCACAGGTCGTTGCGGTAGGCCTCGTTGCGGTAGCCGATCAGGCCGACCAGGGTCGAGGCCGCCACCGCCACCGCCAGAAGCGCGATCCAGCCCGGCGGCGGGCGCAGCGCCGGCCAGCCGCCCTGGCGGAAGAACTCGCCGCGGGTGGCGTGCAGCAAGAGCGCGATCAGCCCGAGGGGCAGCGCCTCGGTCCATTCCAGGCCACGCAGGACGGCGAAGACCGCGCCGGCCGCCAGAAAGATCACCGCGACCCGGTTTGCCCGGGCGATCCGCCGGTAAAGCCCGCGCGACAGCAGGACCAGCGCCAGGCCGGCAAGGCTTGCCGAGAGATGCGAGGCCTCGACGAACGGCAGGGGCAGGATGCTGCGCAGCGCCTCGCGCGTTTCGTTGGTTGGCGGGAAAGAGCCCGCGAACAGAAGGACGAGACCTCCGGCAAGGACCAGGGTGCCGAGAAGCGCGGGGGCAAAGGCCGCCAGCGCCTCGCGCGCGTCGTCCAGCGGCTCGATCCGCGCCGCGATCCGGGCGGCGATGCGCGCCAGCAGCGGCGGCGGCGTCGCGGCCCCGGGGTCCGGTCCGCCGGTCATGCGGGACACCGGGTCAGTAGCCGTCGCCCTCGTGCTGCCAGGGCTTGGCGAGGTTGCCGAAGCGGGTGAACTGGCCCTCGAACGACAGTTCCACCGTGCCGATCGGTCCGTGGCGCTGCTTGCCGATGATGACCTCGGCCTTGCCGTGGGCGCGCTCCATCGCCTCCTGCCACTTGGCCATCGCCTCGAGGTTGTCCTCGCCGGGTTTTTCGCGTTCCTTGTAGTATTCCTCGCGGTAGACGAACATCACCACGTCGGCGTCCTGCTCGATCGAGCCGGATTCGCGCAGGTCCGAGAGTTGCGGTCGCTTGTCCTCGCGGTTCTCGACCTGGCGCGAGAGCTGCGACAGCGCGATCACCGGGATGTTCAGCTCCTTGGCGATGGCCTTGAGGCCCTGGGTGATCTCGGAGACTTCGTTGACCCGGCTGTCCTTGGCGGTGGCCGGGCGGACAAGCTGGAGATAGTCGATCATCAGGACATCGAGCCCGTGGGTGCGCTTCAGCCGGCGGGCGCGGGCGGCAAGCTGGCTGATCGGGATGGCCGGCGTGTCGTCGATGTAGAGCGGGCAGGCCTCGAGCGCCTTGGCGGCCTCGACAAAGCGGCGGAACTCCTGTTCGGTCATGTCGCCGCTGCGGATTCGTTCCGAGGGGACTTCGGCGGCCTCGGACAGGACGCGGGCGGCCAGCTGTTCGGACGACATCTCGAGCGAGAAGAACCCGACGACGCCGCCCTGGACCGCGCCCTCGGTGCCGTCGTGGCGCAGGCCGCGCTTGTAGGCCTTGGCGATGTTGAAGGCGATGTTGGTCGCCAGCGAGGTCTTGCCCATCGACGGGCGGCCGGCAAGGATCAGCAGGTCCGAAGGGTGCAGGCCGCCGAGCTTTCGGTCCAGGTCGTCAAGCCCGGTCGAGATCCCGGCAAGGCCGCCGTCGCGCCGGTAGGCTGCATCGGCCGATTCCACCGCTTCGGTCGCGGCCTTGAGGAACGACACGAACCCGCGTTCGACATGGCCCTGCTCGCCCAGCTTGTAGAGCGCCTGTTCGGCGGCGACGATCTGGTCTTTCGGATCGCTCTCGACATCGATCCTCTGGGCGCGGGCGGTGATGTCACGGCCCAGCCCCATCAGGTCGCGCCGGACCGAAAGGTCATAGATCATCTGCGCATAGTCGCGCGCCGCGTAGGCCGAGATCGCCGCCCCGGCGATGCGGGCAAGGTAGGCCGGGCCGCCCAGTTCCTTCAGGCCCTGATCGTCCTCGAGAAAGCCCTTCAGCGTCACCGGCGAGGCGAGCGCGTTCTTCTGGATGCGGGCCACGGCGATCTCGAAGATGCGCTGGTTGACCGGGCAGAAGAAATGCTCGGGCCGGATCAGGCCGCTGACCTTGTCATAGACCTCGTTGTTGATGAGGATCGCGCCGAGCAGCTGCTGCTCGGCCTCGACGTTGTGCGGCACGGCCTCGTTCTCGGCCGCGGGCGCGGCCGGAAGAACCTGCCTGAGGGTTGCCATTTCGCTCATGCCTCAGCTCTCTTTTCTGTCCCGCCGGCGTCTTAGCCCGGTCTGCAGGATTCGGGCAAATCGCAGCCTTTCCGCCAATGGCGGTGGATTCTGTGCCCCATGCTACCAGATGCAGCGGCGATGTGGTGAGGAATTGTCGTGATCGGCGCGGACGGGCGGTTTGTCCACAGAACCATCCACGCTCTCGCCCACAGCAATTTTCGCACAGGGCGTCATTTCGCCTGCCGCGCCGCCTGCCACCGGCGGGGATCGGCCAGGAACGACCCGACCTCGGCCAGTGTCGCGGCGTCGAAGGCGCCCGAGGCTCGGGCCTCGGCCAGCACGTCCTGCCATGTGCAAAGATAATGGAGGCCGACCCCGTGCCCGGCCAGGGTGGCGACCGTCTCGGGGAAGATGCCGTAGTAGAAGATGACGGCGGTATGGGCGCAGGTCGCGCCGGTGTCGCGGATCGCATCGACGAACGACAGTTTCGATCCGCCGTCGGTGGTCAGATCCTCGACCAGAAGCACCCGCTGGCCCTCGCTCATCGCGCCTTCGATGCGGGCGTTGCGGCCATAGCCCTTGGGCTTTTTCCGCACATAGGTCATCGGCAGGGCCAGCCGTTCGGCGACCATCGCGGCGAAGGGGATGCCCGCCGTCTCGCCGCCGGCGATGTTGTCGAAGGCCTCGAACCCCGCCTCGCGCAGGATCGTCACGGCGAGGAAATCCATCAGCACCGAGCGGATGCGCGGGTAGGAGATCAGCCTGCGGCAATCGATGTAGGTCGGGGAGGGCAGGCCCGAGGCGAGCGTGAAGGGCGTCTCGGCGTTGAAATGCACCGCCCTGATTTCCAGGAGCATCCGCGCGGTCAGGCGGGCGATTTCCTCTTTCGGCGGGAAGGACGACGGGATCATGGGCGCGGCTTTCCTGCATTTTCTGTCGCAAAATATCCCCCGCGGAGCGTTCTGCGGCCAGGGCGGGAGCCTCCGGCGGGGATATTTGAACCAGGGTGAAAGATCAAAGGACTTTCCAGGCCAGCGGGAAGCCCGGATCGAAGAGGGTGACCGGGCCGGCGCCGGTGTCGATCTTTGCCGGATAGGCGGCGGGGGCGCCCTTTTCGAGCGTGATGCGGCCGGGGTTCGGGGGAAGGCCGTAGAAGGCCGCGCCGTTCAGCGAGGTGAAGGGTTCAAGCCGGTCGAGGGCGCCTTCCTCCTCGAACACATGGGCGAGGATCGAGAGGGTGTTGGTCGCGGTGAAGCAGCCGGCGCAGCCGCAGGCATGTTCCTTGAGATGGTCGGGATGCGGTGCGGAATCGGTGCCGAGGAAGAAGCGGGCTGCGCCCGAAGTGGCGGCGCGGCGCAAGGCGAGGCGGTGTTTCTCGCGCTTGGCGACCGGCAGGCAGTAGTAGTGCGGGCGGATGCCTCCGGCGAGGATGTGGTTGCGGTTGATGACGAGGTGATGGGTGGTGATGGTGGCGGCGAGCGTGTCGTCGCCGGCGCCGGCATAGGCCGCGCCTTCCTCGGTGGTGATGTGCTCCATCACCACGCGCAGGCCGGGGGTGGCGCGGCGGATCGGGTCGAGAACGCGGTCGATGAACACGGCCTCGCGGTCGAAGATGTCGACGGCGGGGTCGGTCACCTCGCCGTGAACGCACAAGGGCAGGCCGATTTCCGCCATCCGGTCAAGCACATGGCGGACGTTCTGAAAGTCCTTTACGCCCGACTGCGAATTGGTGGTGGCCCCGGCGGGGTAAAGCTTGACCGCCTTGACGAGGCCCGAGGCATGGGCGGCGGCCACGTCCTCGGGGTCGGTCGCCTCGGTCAGGTAGAGGGTCATCAGGGGCTCGAACCTCATGCCTTGGGGCAGGGCGGCAAGGATGCGGTCGCGGTAGGCGGCGGCATCGCGCGCCGTCACCACCGGCGGCACCAGGTTCGGCATGACGATCGCCCGGGCGAAATGGCGGGCGCTTTCGGGCAGCACCGCATTCAGCATCGCGCCGTCGCGCAGGTGCAGGTGCATGTCGTCGGGGCGGCGAAGCGTGAGGGTCTGGGTCATGGTCAGGCGATACACGCTGGCGCGGCCCTTTTCCATAGCGGAGACGTGCGCGGATGGCGGGGCGGCGGTGCGCGGATGAGGGCTTATGCCCGGCGGCGGACGGGACTATGCTCGACGCAGGTGCGTCAGCCACAGGGAGGCAGCAATGACCAGATACACCGGCGGATGCCAGTGCGGGGCGGTGCGCTATGAGGTCGAGGCCAGTCTCGACAAGCCGATCACCTGCAACTGCTCGCGCTGCCAGAAGATGGGGTCGGTCCTGGTCTTCGCGCCGCGCAAGGACTTTCGCCTGCTGTCGGGCGCGGACAAGCTGACCGAGTATCTGTTCAACAGGAAGCAGATCCGGCATCTGTTCTGCGCGACCTGCGGGATCGAGAGCTTTGCCTACGGCGCCATGCCGGACGGAACCGAGATCGCCGCGATCAACGTCAACTGCCTGGACGGGGTCGAGCCGCGCGAGATCGCCAAGGGCGCCTTCCACCACGACGGGCGATCGGCCTGACCGCGGCGGCGGGCTTTCGCCGAACCTGCGGCCCCGGCTGCGGCGGGCTTGTGCCGGTTTGCGCGCTTGGGCACAGTCGCGGCCAGGGCGGCAGCGATCGCCGGGGCAGGAAAGGGCAGGGGCATGGCACGGATATGCGGATGGGCGCTGGTCGGCGCGGGGCTGCTGGCGGCGGGATGCACCAATGATCCCGGGTTCATCGGCGTTCCCGGCATCCGCGAGACCGACGCGGCTTCGGTCGCGTCCTGCAAGTACCTGACCGACATCACCGGCACTCCCAGCGTCTTCGGCCCCCTGGCCAGCGAGGGGCTGAAATATTCGCACAACCAGATCCTGGCCGAGGCCCGCGACTCGGGCGCCGACACGGTGGTGTTCGACAAGGTGGCGCCCGGCACCGACGTCTATCGCCTGCACGCCGTCGCCTATCGCTGCGGCACCTGAGACGCGGCCCTACGCCTGCGGCTTCGTCCCGCCCTTCCGGCACAGGGTGGCGAGATAGGTGGCGCGCTCGGCCAGCACCTCGTTGTCCAGCCGTGCGGCGGCGTTCCGGGCGGCCTGCGCGGCAAGGCAGGGGCGGCCGTCGGCCTCGAGCCGGCTGATCAGGCGGCGCAGGTAGGGCAGGTTGTTGCGCCGCGCCCGCCAGAAGGTCCAGAAGAGCCGCGCATCGAAGCTGCCGCTGGCGGCAGAGGACAGGACGGAATGCAGGATGTGCATGGACGAGAGGCTGGCGTAGAGGTCGGCCCCGGCATGACGGACCGGCAGGAGGGTGGCGAAAGGCCGGCGGAAGAGGGCCGCGTGCATCGCGTCGAAGGTCTGGTCGGGGTCGAAGATCACATAGACCTGGCCCGCGCCCTCGGTCATGTCGGGGGCATAGCCGTAGCGGTCGGTGAAGGTCAGCCGCCGATGTTCGGCAAAACGCGGATCCCAGCCGGCGATGGCGGGGTCGAGCGTGGCCTGCGGTTGCAGCAGGATGACGGTCGCGCCGGGGGCGGCCACCGAATAGGCTGCGGCCGCATAGCCCGCCATCCCGGCCCCGAAGAAGACGACCTTCTCGAACTGCTCGAAGAAGGCGTCGTCGACCATGCGGTCGAAGAAGGCGTAGATCGCGGGGTCGCGATACCAGCGGTCGCGGTGGGCGATCAGGCACAGGTGCGACCAGTCGCGCATCTCGCAGACGCTGAGGCCGAAGGGCATCTGGTCGGGCTGGCGGAGACGGATGGTCTCGGCGGTCTCGAAGGTGACGATGAGCGTGGGCTTGCGCGCCACGAACAGCGCAGCATGGTCGGCCCCGAGGGGGCGGAAGAATC
This sequence comes from Pseudomonadota bacterium, assembly GCA_018240425.1. Taxonomy (GTDB): domain Bacteria; phylum Pseudomonadota; class Alphaproteobacteria; order Rhodobacterales; family Rhodobacteraceae; genus TMP-24. The sequence continues at coordinate 10,451 of JAFEFU010000019.1, forward strand.
CTTCGCGCTGGCCGACATCGTCAAGCCGCGCCAGCCATTCGGCCGCGGACGAAGACCCTTGGTCCTTCAGCACAGTCCCACCAGCGATTATTGCCCCACTACGCAGTCCCGACGCAAAAGGGGGCCGCGCGCGTTCACCTTATCACGGCCCGGCCGGGGAGGCGCAAGGCTTGGCCCGACGGCGGGCGCGAAATCCCGGCTCAGGGGGGCTTTTCGGTGTGGCGGGGTTTCCCGCGGCGGGCCAGTTCAGCCGCTCCGGCCCGATTGTTGCCCGGCCGCAAGATCCATCAGCAGGCGCTGTTCGGCCGCGTCGGGCAGGCGGCTCTCGCCGGCCATCATCAGCCGCCCGAGGAGCGCACGCCAGGCTTCGTCGGCCATGAGCGCGGCGAAACGCTCCTGCCGCCAGCCCACCGCGCGCCGGTGCAGGCCCGCGAGCACCGGATCGGCGCGCAGCCGGTCGCGCAGCGGGGCGCATCCGGCGAAACGCGCGGCCAGCCGGCTGTCGGTTTCCTGCGTCAGGTTGCGCTCGACCCAATAGGACAGATCGAACCCCGAGGCGGCGCGGTTGGCCCGGCCACGGTCGCTTTTCAACACATAATCCTGCATCGAGCCGAGCGCGTAATGGTTCAGTTGCGCCAGCCGGTAGTTGTCCTGGCCGTAGGGAGAAAAAAGCCTGCCGGAATGGTAGGCGGCGGGCAGTTCGCGCCCCGACCCGTCGAACCAGCGCTGGCCGGACAGCCGCGCGGGATCGGGCTTGCGCGGGCGGTGGACGCCAAGCCGGCCGTAGCTGCCGTCGTTGCGAAAGAGCGTCTTGAACATCGCCGCCCGCCAGGGCCAGCCCATCACCGCAGGCGCGGCGCGCACGAACCGCTCGGGGACGGGGCGATCCTCATGGCCATAGGCGCCGCCGTTGCCGTAAAGCCGCCAGGTCAGCGGCAGGGCGGTGGCCTCGGGCAGGGCGGCGAAGAGGGCGGACAGGGTGCCGTCGCCGGTGTGGATGGTGACGAATTCGTCGATGTCGAGGGCCATGATCCAGTCGGCGGCACGGCGCAGCGGATGGGTTTCGGCCGACTTGAGCGCGGCCCACTGCGGGCCTTCCTTCCAGGGGCCGGGGTTGCGGAGGTGGGCAAGCCAGCCCAGATCGGCCAGCCGGTCGAGCATGAGGTCGCTGCCGTCGTCGCAGTCGTTCGAGAAGACGAGGAAATCGGTGAAGCCCGCATGGCGGTGCCAGGCCAGCCAGTCGATCAGGAAGGCGCCCTCGTTCCTGACCGTCAGGATGGCAAGGACGCGCGGGGCGGCCTCTGGCCTCGCGGTCATTGCGCGGCCTTCTCCGCTGTCTTGGCCTCGTTCCAGAGCGCGTCCATTTCCGCCAGGTCGCTGTCCTCGGGGCGCTTGCCGCGCATGGCGAGGCCCGCCTCGATGGCGCGGAAGCGGCGGGTGAACTTGGCGTTGGCGGCGCGGAGCGCGGATTCTGGGTCGATCTTCAGGTGCCGCGCCAGGTTGGCGGCGACGAAGAGAAGGTCGCCGAACTCCTCGAACACCTCGGCCTCGGTCTTGATGGCGCGCGCCTCGTTCAGCTCGCGCGCTTCCTCGACGATCTTGTCGATGACTTCGGCGGTGGACGGCCAGTCGAAACCGACGCGGGCCGCGCGGTTCTGAAGCTTCACCGCCCGGGTCAGCGCCGGCAGTCCCGCCGCCACCCCGTCGAGCGTGCCGGCCTCGGCCTTGCCTGCCCGTTCGGCCGCCTTCAGCCTTTCCCAGTCGCGGGTCTGCTGGGCGGCGGACTTGTCGCGGCTTTCGCCGCCGAAGACATGGGGATGGCGGGCGACCATCTTGTCGCTGATCGCCCTGACCACGGCGGCAAAGTCGAAATACCCGGCCTCGGCGCCCATCTGCGCGTGATAGACGGTCTGGAGGAGAAGATCGCCCAGCTCGCCCTTCAGCTCGCCCCAGGCCCCGCGGTCGATGGCGTCGGCGACCTCGTAGGCCTCTTCGATCGTGTAGGGGGCGATGCTGGCGAAATCCTGCTCCAGATCCCAGGGGCAGCCGGTCGCCGGATCGCGCAGGCGGGCCATGATCTCGACCAGCCGGTCGATGCCGCCCTCGGGGTCATGGACCAGCGCGTCCGAGGCGGCGCGGTCATTGGTCATTGCAGTCCCCCCTGAATTGGCGTCTCTTCTGGCTAACGCGAACCAGACCCGAGAGTCCACATGCCAGTCCTGAACCGCATCGCCGCCCTTGCCCCCGAGATGAAGGAGTGGCGCCAGTATCTGCACCGCCATCCCGAACTGTCCTTCGACCTGCCCAAGACCGCGGCCTATGTCGCCGCGCGGCTGCGCGAGATCGGCGTGGACGAGATCCACGAGGGCATCGCGCAAAGCGGGATCGTGGCGATCATCGAGGGCCAGGGCGAGGGGCCGACCATCGGGCTCAGGGCCGACATGGACGCCCTGCCGATCGAGGAGATGACCGGGGCCGCCTACGTCTCGACCCATCCCGGCAAGATGCATGCCTGCGGCCATGACGGCCATACGGCGATGCTTCTCGGGGCGGCGAAATACCTGGCCGAGACCCGGCGGTTCAAGGGACGTGTCGCGCTTCTGTTCCAGCCCGCCGAAGAGGACGGCGGCGGCGGGCAGGCGATGGTGAAGGAAGGGGTGATGGAGCGGTTCGGCGTGGCAGAGGTCTACGGCATCCACAATGCCCCGAACCTGCCCTTCGGCCATTTCCAGACGACGCCCGGCCCGATCATGGCCGCGGTCGACACGCTGACCGTGGTGCTGACCGGGCGCGGCGGCCATGCCGCTACCCCGCACGAGGCGGTCGATCCGGTCATCGCCACCGTGGGCATCGTCGGCGCGTTGCAGTCGATCCTGACGCGCAACATGAACCCGATCGAGCAGGGGGTGATCTCGGTCACGCAGATCCATGCCGGCACGGTGTCTAACGTGATCCCGGAAACCGCGATGTTCCAGGCCACGATCCGCAGCTTCGATCCGGCGGTGCGCGAGATGCTGAAGACCCGCGTCCATGCGATCATCGAGGGCCATGCCGCCGCCTATGGGGTGACGGCTTCGGTCGACTATGACTGGGGCTATCCGGCCACCGTCAACGACCCGGACAAGACCCGCTTTGCCGTGGGCGTGGCGCGCGAGGTGGCGGGCGACGCGGCGGTGAACGACGAGGCGCCGCGCGAAATGGGATCGGAGGATTTCTCCTACATGCTCGAGGCGCGGCCCGGCGCCTACCTGTTTCTCGGCACCGGGCCGGGGGCAGGGCTGCACCACCCGAAGTTCGACTTCAACGACGAGGCGGCACCGATCGGGGCGAGCTACCTTGCGCGGCTGGTCGAGGCGGCGCAGCCCCTGGGGTGAGGGGTCAGCGCCGTTTCGCGGCGGCCGCCAGGGGGATGACCTGCGCCTGCGAATGGTTGGCGTAGGTGTCCCAGGTGGGATGGTAGTCCTCGGACTGGTTGCCCCAGACCGTCCAGCCGACGCGCGGCCCGCGTGCGAACAGTTCCAGCCGCGGGCCGGGGCTGCATCCCTCGATGAGCGCATATTGTTCGTCGGGCTTGCGGCTGTGTTCGCGTTTCTGGGTCGAGATGATGTTCTCCTGCGTTCGCCCCAGTTGCTGGGTGCGCGCGTTCTTGCCGCGCACACCGAACAGCAGGATTTCGGTCACGTTGCGAAAATAGAAGCCGACCCCGCGCCGGTCGGGCCCGCCGTCCTTCCTGACCTTGTACCAGATGATGTTGCTCTTGTAGGAGAATCCCCAGTTCTCCATCACCTTCAGCCCTTCGGGCAGAAGGGCGTTGGGCACCCATAAGTAAAGATGCGCTGTGTCGGCAACGATGGCCTCGACCGGCAGGTCGCAGATTTCCCGCAGGCCCATCGTCGGATAGCGCGTGAGGCGCCGGTGTTCCGGGGCCATCTTGCCGGTCCGGTTCTGGAACTGCCAAGGCGGGTCGGCCAGAACCGTCTTGAACCGGGTCTTTCCGGCCTTGGCCAGAAGATCGTCAGCCGCGGTTGTCATGTCTCGTCCTCGATGTAGAGCGATTTGCGGATTCCGAAAACCAGCAGGGGGCAGCCTGTTCGTCAACATGTGGTGGGCGGATGCGACCCTACTGCCATTTGTATGTTCAGACGTAAACTTATCAAAGCCGGTTCTGCATTTCAGGCGGGCAACGGCTGTTCCCGTGTCTTTTTGATCAAACCCCTTGCCCATCGCCATTCATCGGCTATGGTGAACCAGTCATATTGACTGGAGATTCAAAATGTCCCACGCCGCACCTGCGAAATCCAACGAGGCGCTCTGGGAGATGGACCGGGCGCACAGCCTGCATCCCTGGACCAACTTCGGCCCGTTCGAGGAGAAGGGCGCGCTGGTCATCACGCGCGGCGAGGGCTGTCATCTGTGGGATGCCGACGGGCGGCGCTATCTGGACGCGGTGGGCGGGCTCTGGTGCACCAACATCGGCCTTGGCCGGCGCGAGATGGCGGACGCGATCGCCGATCAGGCGATGAAGCTGGCCTTTTCCAACACCTTCGTCGACATGACCAACGATCCGGCGGCGCGGCTGGCGGCGCGGCTCGCCGAGCTTGCGCCCGGCGATCTGAACCGCGTGCATTTCACCACCGGCGGCTCGACCGCGGTGGATACGGCGGTGCGCATGGTCAGTTTCTACCACCATGCGCGCGGCAATCCCGAAAAGACGGGGATCGTGGCGCGGGAAAACTCCTATCATGGCTCGACCTACCTTTGCCAATCGGTCGGCAAGCGGAACGGCGACCGGGTCGAGGAGTTCCGCTACAAGCAGGATGGAATCTGGCACCTGACCTGCCCGAACCCCTATCGCCGCCCCGAGGGGATGGACGAGGCCGCCTTCTGCGACTGGCTCATCGCCGAGTTCGAGGCGCTGATCGCGCGGGTGGGGCCGGAGCAGATCGGCGGCTTCATCGCCGAGCCGGTCCAGGCCTCGGGCGGGATCATCGTGCCGCCCGAGGGCTATCTGCGGCGCATGTGGGAGGTGTGCCGGAAGCACGACATCCTGTTCATCGCCGACGAGGTGGTGACCGGGTTCGGCCGGCTTGGCCACTGGTTCGCGAGCCTTGACGAGTTCGGCGTCCTGCCCGACATCGTCACCTGCGCCAAGGGCCTGACCTCTGGCTATCAACCCCTTGGCGCGGTTGTCTTTTCCGACCGCATCTGGGCGGAGATGGCCGAGGGGGGGAGCCGCTGGTTCACCTCGGGCTACACCTATTCCGGCCATCCGGTCGCCTGCGCGGCGGGGCTGAAGAACATCGAGATCATCGAGCGCGAGGGGCTTCTGGCCCAGGCGGCGCGCGTGGGCGCCTGTTTCCAGGAGCGGCTGAAGCGGCTGGAGAGCCTGGCGCTGGTCGGGCAGGTGCGCGGGCGGGGGCTGATGCTCTGCGTCGAGAACGTCGCCGACAAGACGAGCAAGCGGCTCTTGCCCGACGCGGTGGGGGAATCGAAGCGCATCTCGGACGCCTGCGAGGAGATGGGGCTGATGGTGCGCCCGATCGGCCACCTGAACGTGATGTCGCCGCCGCTGGTGATCACCGAGGGCCAGGTCGATTTCATCGCCGAGACGCTGGAAAAGGCGATAAGGAGGGTGACGGACGATCTGGTGCGCGAGGGCTGGAAGATCGGCGGATAGGGGCGGCGTGCGGCGCAAGGCCTCCGGCCGCTGTGCCTGGTTTATTTGATCAAATCACCCTTGACTCCCGCCCCCCTCTCGGGCTTCTTCGCCTGACCCGGATCCGCCCGTCTCCGGCCATATGGCAACGACAGGGCGCATTTGCCTCGGGGTATCCACATGGCACTCGAAGATGCAAAGACGCAGGTCGATACTGCGTTCACCCGCAAGGGCCTGAAGGGCCTTGCCTTTGAAAACGCGTTCGGAGGGGCGACGAGCTTCCTGCGCCGGACCTTGACCAAGGATCTGACCGGCGTCGAGCTGGCCATCACCGGGGTTCCGTTCGACCAGGCGGTCAGCCACCGCACCGGCACCCGCTTCGGCCCACGCGCAATCCGCGAGGCCTCGTGTCTGCAACCCTACGACCCGCCGCACGGCTGGCCGACCAGCCCGCTCGAGGAGATGGCGATCGTCGATTACGGCGATCTCGCCTTCGACTATGCCCGGGTCGCCGATTTCCCGGCGGCGCTGACCGCCCACATCCGCACCATCCTTGCGGCAGGCGCCGGGTCGGTGACGCTCGGGGGCGATCATTACATCACCTTCCCGATCCTTCAGGCCTATGCCGAGAAGTTCGGGCCTGTCAGCCTCATCCATTTCGACGCCCATTCCGACCTCTGGCCCGACGACGACCTGACGCGGATCGACCACGGGACGATGTTCTACAAGGCGGTCAGGCAGGGCTATGTCGATCCCGGGCACTCAGTGCAGATCGGCATCCGCACCACGACCGAGGATTACCTGGGCGTCAACGTCATCACCGCGCGCGAGGCGCACGAGACGGGCGTGGCTGCGGTGGTGGCGCGGGTCAAGGAGATCGTCGGCGACCGGCCGGCCTACCTGACCTTCGACATCGACGCGCTCGACCCGGCCTTCGCGCCCGGCACCGGCACCCCGGTCTGGGGCGGGCTGGCAAGCTGGCAGGCGGCGGCGATCCTGCGCGATCTGGCCGGAATCAACCTCGTCGGCGGCGACGTGGTCGAGGTCTCGCCCCCCTATGACACCACCGGGGCGACGGCGATCGCCGGGGCGCATGTCGCCCATGAGCTGATCTGCCTGTACCACTGGGCCAGGACGAGGCGGTGAGGGCGGGGCGGTGAGGGCGGCGCGCCTTTCGCTCGCGGCGCTGATCCTCCTCATTGCCGGGGCGATGGCCTGGGTGCGCCTGGCCCCCGACGATCCGGCGCGCTGGCAGGTGCCTGTCGACAGTCCGGGGGCGGGGGCGCGGGCGACGGTCCTGCTGGCCGATCCCGACCCGGCTGCGGTGCTGGCCCGGCTCGACCGGATCGCGCTGGCGACGGCGCGCACCCGGCGGCTGGCGGGCAGCCCCGGCGCGGGCCGGATCACCTGGGTCACGCGCTCGGCGCTGTTCGGCTTTCCCGACTACACGACCGCCGAGGCGCGGCCCGAGGGGCGGGCGACAAGGCTCGCGCTCTGGGCCCGCCAGCGCTATGGGCGCGGCGATTTCGGGGTGAATCAGGCGCGGCTCGACGACTGGCTGGCGCGGTTGGCCCCTTGACCCGACGGGTGGCTCGGGCCATGAGGCAGGCATGGTGCCCTTGGACAAGCTCGACCAGATCGTCCGCCGCTTCGGCTTTCTCGAAGCCAGGCTGTCGGCCGGCGCGGTTCCGGCCGAAATAGCGGCGCTGTCCCGCGAGTATTCGGACCTGAAGCCGGTGGTGGCCGAGATCGCCGCCTACCGGCAGGCGCTGGCCGATATGGACGAGGCGGGCGCGATGCTTTCGGACCCCGAGATGAAGGCCTTGGCCGAGGAAGAGCTGCCGCGGCTGAGGGCGCGCATCCCCGAGATGGAGGGGCGGCTCAGGATCGCGCTTCTGCCCAAGGATGCCGCCGATGCGCGCCCGGCGATCCTCGAGATCCGCCCCGGCACCGGCGGCGAGGAGGCGGCGCTGTTCGCGGGCGACCTCCTGCGGATGTACCAGCGCTATGCCGAGGCGCAGGGCTGGCGGTTCGAGATCCTCGACCTTGCCGAGACCGAGTTGGGCGGCGTCAAGGAGGCGATGGCGCGGATCGAGGGCGAGGGGGTCTTTGCCCGGCTGAAGTTCGAATCCGGCGTCCACCGCGTCCAGCGGGTGCCCGAGACCGAGGCGGGGGGGCGCATTCACACCTCGGCGGCGACGGTGGCGGTGCTGCCCGAGGCCGAGGAGGTCGAGATCGACATTCCCGCCGCCGACATCAGGGTCGACACGATGCGGTCGTCGGGCGCGGGCGGGCAGCATGTGAACACCACCGATTCGGCGGTCAGGATCACCCACCTGCCGACCGGGATCGTCGTCACCAGTTCGGAAAAGTCCCAGCACCAGAACCGGGCGAACGCGATGGCGGTGCTGCGCGCCCGGCTTTACGATCTGGAGCGCACGCGCGTCGCCGGCGAGCGCGCGGCGGACCGCAAGGCGCAGGTCGGTTCGGGCGACCGGAGCGAGCGGATACGGACCTACAATTTCCCGCAAGGGCGGATGACCGATCACCGGATCAACCTGACGCTTTACCGGCTGGAGGCGATCCTGGCGGGCGATCTGGGCGAGGTGATCGCCGCGCTGGTCGCGCATGATCAGGCCGAAAAGCTGGCCGAGATGGAGGCATGACCGGGGCGGAGGCGTTGCGCGAGGCGGTCCTGCGGCTGCGGGCGGCAGGGATCGAGGGCGCGCCGGGCGACGCGCGCCGGCTTCTGGCCCATGCGCTGGGGCTGGCGCCCGAGCGGCTGACCCTCCATCTCGGCGATCCCCTTTCCGAAGCCGAGGCCCGCGCCTTCGCGGCGGCGGTGGCGTCGCGCGAGGCGCGCCGGCCGGTCAGCCAGATCGTCGGCTACCGAGACTTTCACGGCCACCGGTTCAGGGTGACGGGAGCGGTTCTCGACCCGCGGCCCGAAACGGAGCTCCTCGTCGATCTGGCGCTCGCGGAGCCCGTCGCGCGGATGCTCGACCTCGGCACCGGCAGCGGCTGCATCCTTCTGTCCTGCCTTGCGGGCATGGCGGCGGCGGAGGGGGAGGGCGCCGACCTGTCGCCCGCCGCTCTCGAGGTGGCCGAGGCGAACGCCCGCGCCCTCGGGCTGGACAGGCGCGCGCGCTTTCTTCTCTCCGACTGGTTTTCGGCGGTGACCGGGCGCTTCGGCCTGATCGTCTCAAACCCGCCCTATATCGCCGAGGCCGAGATGGAGGGCCTCGCCCCCGAGGTGCGCGGCTGGGAGCCGCATCTGGCGCTGACGCCGGGGGGAGACGGCCTCGGGGCCTACCGCGCGATCGTGGCGGGGGCGGGCGCGCATCTGGAGGCGGGAGGACGGATCCTGATGGAGATCGGCCCGGCCCAGGGGGCGGCGGTGGCCGGGATGCTGGCGGCGGCGGGCTTTGCCGGGGTCGAGGTGCGCCGCGACCTCGACGGGCGCGACCGGGTGGTCGCCGGTCGCTGGCCGGGTGGCGGCGGCTGAGCGGCAAGCGCGCAACGCTGCGGCGAATGCGCGCGAAAAACGCGCCCTGGGCGGCCGGGGGCTGCGAATCCCCTTGCCAGCGCCGACCGGACGTGCATAACGGAGCCGTTGCGGGCCCGAGGTTGGATCGGCCTGCGGCGCTTGCCCCATATGCCCTGTGCTTCCGCCTCCGTCGAAACGATTTGACAGCGGGCGGGCCGCGGGGGGACCAACAGCCTCAGACGAGAACACGAATCTCCATGCGATCATCGAAATCCCGTTCGCGGAACAAATCGAACCGGCAGCGTTCGCTCGGCAACATCGTCAACCGCGTGTTTGACAGTTCCGGCCCCGAGGGCAAGGTGCGCGGTACGCCGCAGCAGATCATCGACAAGTATCTGATGCTGGCGCGCGATGCGCAGCTGTCCAACGACCGGGTGGCCGAGCAGGCCTTCCTGCAACACGCCGAACATTACACGCGGATGCTGGGCGAGGCGCAGCGCGAGATGGCGCGCGAGCAGGAGGCCCGGCAGGGCCAGCCCGGCCAGAACGGCAACGGCGGCAACGGCCATTCCTATGGCGACCGCCAGGAGGGCGGGCGCGAGCGCTACGAGCCGCGCCCCGTGCGCGAGGCGGGCGACGAGCAGCCGGACTTTGCGCCCCTGGGTGCGGTCGGCTCCGAGGAAGATGGGCCGGGCCTGGTCGAAACGCCCGAGATGTATCATGCTCCCCAGCCGGTGGCCTTCGAGGGGCACCTGCCGGATTTCCTGGCCGGCGCCGGAGAGGCGCCGCAGGAGGCCCGGCCCCGGCGCAGCGACCGCCGCCCGCGCCCGGACGCCCGACCCGAGGCGCGGGCCGAGGCACGGGGCGAGGCCCAGGCCACGGCAGGGGGCGACAAGCCGCCGCGTGGCGAGCGGGGCCCGCGCGGACCGCGCCGCCCGCGGGGCGAGCGTGGTGAGGGTGGCGACGCCGTGCCCGGTGACGCCGCTCCGGTTCCGGCGGCAAGGACCGACGAGGAATAGGCCCGGCACGGCCCTGGAGCCTGTCCGACAACAGTGGACTCCGGTTTTGCCGAAAGACAGGCGGCCACCAGGCTCCAGGACCGCGATCAGCCCGCCCCCGCCGGCGGGCTTTTCATTTGCCGCGCGCGGCGGCCACCAGACGCGCCAGCGCGCAGAAGCGTTCCAGCTCGATCTCCTCGGCCCGGGCGGTGGGGGCGATGCCGGCGGCCTCGAGCAGGGACTCGATCCCCGGCGCCACGCCGCGCAGGCTGGCGCGCAGCATCTTGCGGCGCTGGTTGAAGCCCGCCGCCACCACTTCCGACAGGATCGCCGGGTTGGCGGGAAAGCGCGGCGCGGCGAGCGCGGTCAGGTGGACGACGGCGGAATGGACCTTGGGCGGCGGCGAGAAGGCTTCGGGCGGAAGCGTCAGGACGATCCGCGCCTCGGCGCGCCACTGGGCCAGGATCGCGAGCCGCCCGTAGGCCTTCGACCCCGGCCGGGCAACGATCCGCTCGGCCACCTCCTTCTGGAACATCAGGGTCAGGCTTTGCCAGAAGGGCGGCCAGGCGGGCGGCGTCAGCCAGCCGACCAGCAGTTCGGTGCCGACATTGTAGGGCAGGTTCGCCACCACCCGGATCGGCGGGGTCAGGCGGGCGGCGGCATCGACGGTGAGCGCGTCGGCGTTGATGATATCGAGCCGCCCCGGATAGGCGGCGGCGATCTCGGCCAGCGCCGGAAGGCAGCGGCTGTCCTTCTCGACCGCCAGCACCCGGCGCGCGCCCTCGGCCAGAAGCCCGCGCGTGAGGCCGCCGGGGCCGGGGCCGATCTCGAGGATGTCGGACCCGGCAAGGTCGCCCGCCGCCCGCGCGATGCGCGCGGTCAGGTTGAGGTCGAGCAGGAAGTTCTGGCCGAGGCTTTTTTTCGCCACCAGCCCGTGGGCGGCGATGACCTCGCGCAGGGGCGGCAGGGCGTCAATCGCGGCCATTCACCGTCCCCCGGCCGGCTGTTCCCTTGCCGGAACACTCGCGCCGGAGGCGTCCGGCGGGCGGCGCCGGGTTTGAGGATTCGGGCACGGAAAGATCATCAGGCCAGCCCCCGGCGCCCGGCCATGTCGCCGGCCATCGTCAGGGCGGCGATCAGGCTGGCCGGGTCGGCGCGGTCCTGGCCGGCGATGTCGTGGGCGGTGCCGTGGTCGGGCGAGGTGCGGATGAACGGAAGGCCGAGGGTGACATTGACGCCGCCGGAAAAGTCGAGCGTCTTGACCGGGATCAGCGCCTGGTCGTGGTACATGCAGACCGCCGCGTCATAGCCGGCGCGGGCGGCGGGGTGGAACATCGTGTCGGCGGGCAGCGGCCCCGCAAGGCGGAAGCCCTCGGCCGACAGGCGGGCGAGCGTCGGGATGATGAGGTCAATCTCCTCGCGGCCCATCGTGCCGCCTTCGCCGGCGTGGGGGTTGAGGCCGGCGACGGCGATGCGCGGGTCGGCGAGCCCGAAATCGCGTGTGAGGCCGGCGCGGGTGATGCGCAGCGTCTCCTCGAGAAGCGCGGCGGTGAGGCGGGCGGGCACTTCGGCCAGGGGGCAATGGATGGTGACGGGCACGCATCTGAGCCCGTCGCATGCGAGCATCATCGCGACCCGCCCGACCCCGGCCAGATGGGCGAGGTATTCGGTATGGCCGGGGAAGGCGAAGCCCGCGCCCTCCTTCAGCGCCTTCTTGTGGATGGGCGCGGTGCAGAGCGCGCCCGCCGCGCCCGCCTGCACGAGGGCGACGGCGCGGGCGATGACCTCGACCGTGCCGGCGGCATTCTCGGGCGCCGGGTGGCCGGGGCGCGCGGGGGCGGCGAAGGCATGGGGCAGGACCGGCAGGAGGCGGGCGGGAACGGCGCGCGCGGCGGCAGGGTCCGCAACCTCGGCGATGGCGGTGCCGGGGGGCAGGTGGCGCGGGTCGCCCAGCCAGACGAAGGGGCGCCCCGGCCCGAGAGCCCGGCGCGCCTTGACCGCGATCTCGGGCCCGATCCCGGACGGGTCGCCCGAGGTCAGCACGACGACCGGGGCGGTCATGGCCGGGTGATGATCGCGTCGGAGTCCAGTTCGGCCAGCCAGACTTCGGCCAGCTGTGCCAGCTTGCGGTTGACGATCTCCTCGCGCACCTGGTCGCGGCTGGGGCCGAGGCCGAAGCCCACGCCCTGGACGGCCGAGGGGATGATGGTTCCGTCGGCGGTGCGCGCGGGCTGGGCGGGGACCGTCACCGGCAGGTCGGGGGTGATCGGACCGGCGGCGCGCGTGTCGGTGCGGCTGCACAGCATCAGCAGGGAAAGGCTGCCGTCGGCGGCGCGGATCGTGGTCTTCTCGCCGGCGTCGAGCCGGTCGAGCGCCGTGCCGGTCGCGCCGCCGATCTGGGCGCGGCGGAGCGTGTGGCGCTGCAACTGGCCGGGCGGCAGGCCGCGCGCAGCGGTGTAGAGATCGTCGCAGCTGGAGACGGCGGCGGAGATGCGGTCAAGCTCGGCCTCGGACCCTGCGGGCAGGCGCAGGTCCGCATAGTCGACCGCCACCTCGGCGGGGACGACCTTGCCCCCCTGGCTGAAGCCGCGCACGAGGAAGAGGCCCACATAGCCCTGCATCGGCACCGGCGCGCTGATCTGGCCCTGGCCCAGCTTGGAAATGGCGCCCTGGACCTGCGGCGGAAGGTTGGACAGCGGGATCCAGTTGACCTTGCCGCCGTCATCGCGCGAGGCGGCGACCGAATTCTCGCGCGCGGCGCGGGCAAAGTCGGCCTCGCCGTGGATCGTGTCCTTCAGGCGGCCGGCCAGCGTGCCGATGCGGCCCATCTCGCCGGGCTGGGCCGGGATGAGGATCTCGGACAGAAGGACGCGGGGCCCGTCGCCCCGGCCGTAGTCGGACGACAGGGCGCGGTCGATCTCGGCATCCGAGGCAGAGACGCGGTCGGCATAGCGGGCGCGGACCGCGCCACGCCAGGCGACGCCGGCGCGGACGAAATCGCGGAAGGCCTCGGGATCGACGCCGCCTTGGGCGAGGACGGCGAGGAAGCGCGCGCTGTCGAGATTGGCGCGCCCGGCGAATTCGGTCATGCCGGCCTGGATCTCGTCCTCGCTGACCGTCACGGAAAGCCGCTTGGCGGCCTGCAGGCGCAGCCGGTCCTCGATCAGGCCGCGCTCGGCCTCGGCCTTGAGGTCGCCGGGAAAGCCGAGGAGGGTCAGGAACTTGACGCGCTGCTCCATCTCGTAGCCGGTGACGGCGCTGTCGTTGACCTTCAGCACCTGGCGGAAGGCGCCGCTGTCCTGGGCGGGGGCCTGAAGGGCCGACAGTGCCGCGAAGCCCGCGGTCAGGATGGGAAGAAGGAAATTCGGGCGCATTCTCTTGTCCGTCTGCTCTGTCTTGTCGTCCGCCGGCCTAGCGGCCGCATGTCTGGCGGTAGCTGCCGCCCTGCGATCCGCCGAAGCCTGCGAGGCGGACCGAAAGGCTGAATTCCGTGGTGGGGCGCACAGTAGTCGAGGAAGTGTAACGACGCGAGAGGGAAAGATCGACGATGGCGCATTCATTGCGGTATTCGAAGCCGAGCGCCGCCCGCGTCGGCTGCTTGGCCTGGAAGTCATAGCGGCCCGACCCGTTGACGCGCCAGCCCTCGGACACCTGCCAGCCGCCGTCCAGCGCCAGTTCCGAGGTGGCGAGCGGGCGCCCCGCCGCCGGATCGGCGACCAGCCAGACATAGCTGGCCGCGAGATCGTAGCGGTCGGCCGCGAAGCTCAGCCGCAGCTCGTCCCGGGAAAAGGCGAAGGCATCGTCGAAGAGCGCCCGGTTGGTCGCGACCAGGCGCCCGTTCGCCGTGGCGACCTGGGTGGCGAGGAGCCAGTCCGAGCGGGTTCCGGCCAGCGACGAGCCGGTCGAGAACTGGCCGAGGTCGCGGCTGCGCAGGATGCGCCCGGCCGCGACGCGCCAGTTGGTGCCGGCCGGGGCGATGCGGCTCCAGGTCAGGCCGATGTTGGCGCGCAGGCCGTCCTCGTAGACATCGACGCCGGGAAAGCGGCTGTAGGCGAAGAGGTTGCCCTCGTCGAACTCGACCTGGGCGCTGTCCTCGTTGGGGACGGGGCGCGAGGGGACATGGCTCCAGACCAGCTGGATCATCGGCTCGAGCATCTGCGCCGCGCCGCCGGGCCGCTCTGCCGGGCGCAGGAACGGCCAGGCAAGATCGACCGAGACGGCGGGGATGACGCGCGTCAGCGTGCCGGGGAAGGACAGATCCTGCGAGACCGAATAGACGCTGGCATTCAGCGCCGCGCCCGCGCCGAGGACCATGCCGTTCGGAAGGATCTCCTGGCGGCGCCAGGTCAGCGCCAGCGAGGCCCGCGCCACGTCGCGCCCGTCGGTCACGCCGTCGCCATTGGCGTCGAAGGGCACCGATGAGCGGCGCGAGAAGTCGTCCAGCGCGAAGGAAAGCGCCGCCTCGCCGCCGATGACCTGCGGGCTGAAGCGGTGGACCCACGAGAGGTCACCGACCAGCGTCGGCTGCACCTGGTTGCTGTCGCCGGCGCGCAGCGAGTTGTAGCGCAGGACGCGGGCATCGAAGAAGGTGTCGCCGCGGACGCGGCCGATCCAGGCGCCGCTCGAGAGCCGGTCCTTGTCGGGCAGTCCGTAGTCGACCAGATAGGCATCGTCGCTGACCGTTTCGACCCGGAACCCAGCGAGATAGCCCGCGGGCAGGCCGAAGCTGCCGTCGGCGAAGAAATAGCCCCGCGTCCGGCCCCGCAGGATCCGGTCGTGGCTGAGCGCGCCCGACCATTCGAGCGTGCCGTTCGCCAGCGCCTCGCGGTAGCGCAGCGCGACGCTGCGGCCATCGTTGGCGCTGATGTAGGGGGTGACGGTCAGGTCGCGGCTGTCGCCGATGGCGATGAAGTAGGGCAGCTTGACCCCGAGACCCAGCCCCGAGGAGGAGCGCAGCGAGGGCAGGAGAAAGCCGGTCGCGCGCGTCACGGTCGCATCGGGCATCCTGAGGCGGGGAAAGTAGAGGACCGGCAGGCCGGCGACGCGGAACTGGGCATTGTCGTAATAAAGCTGGTGTTCCTGCTGGTCGTGGATCACGCGGCTGGCGCGGATCTCCCACAGCGGGCGGGGGTTCGAGGCGCAGACCTGGCAGGACGAGGCCGTGACGCGCGACAGTTGCGTATAGCGGCCGTTGACGCGCAACATCTGCTGCGAGGCGAGTTGCAGCTGGTCGTTCAGCACCATCCGGGCGCTGGTCAGGATGCCGTCGCGCATGTCGGCCGAGAGGTCGGCCTCGTCGGCGAGGATGACCGAGCCCGAGGCGTCGGTCAGGGTGATCGGCCCGTCGATCTTCAGCCGGTTCGTCGTCTGGTCATAGCTGATGCGGCGGGCTGTCAGGTGGCTGCCGCGATAGAGAACCTCGACGGCGCCCTCGGCGGTCAGGGTCTGGTCGGCGTTGATGAAGATGCGGTCGGCCACCAGCGAGGGCGGCGCATCCTGCGCCGCGCCGGCGGGCGGCGCGGACTGGGCCGCGAGCGGCAGGGCAAGGCAGAGCGAGAGGCAGAGCCTGGCCAGCCGGCGCATCAGCCGTCCTCCAGATGCAACAGCAGGCTGACCGACAGGAAGAGGGTCGCGACGGGGGGACTCCACGCGGCAAGGACGATGGGGATTTGTCCGCTTTCGCCAAGGACTTGCGCGAAGTTCCTGACAAAGAACACCGCGATTCCCGAGACCAGCGCCATCAGCACCAGCATTCCTCCCTGGCCGAAGCGGGCATGGCGCATGGTGAAGCCGGCGCCCACGAGGACCATCGCACCCAGAAGGACGGGCAGCGCCAGTTCCATCTGGAGCCAGACCGCGTGGCGGCGCGAGGACAGGCCGGCGCGGTCGAGGTCGGCGATGTAGCCGGGCAGGTCCCAGACCGACACGCTGTCGGGCGAGCCGGAGCTGCCGCGGATCTGGGCGGCCGTCAGGTCGGTGGTCAGGAGGATCCGGTCCTGGCGGAGGGCCTCGGCCTCGGGATTGGCGGTGCCGGCGAAGGACCATTCCTTTGCGTCGTGCGCCACCCAGCGGCCCTCGTCCGTGAGGTCGGCGGACGCCGCCTCGATCCTGAGTTTCGGCCCGCCGGTCTGCCCGAAGCTGAGGAAGGTCACGTCGTAAAGCGCGGTCCCGTCCGGGTTGGCGCGGGCCGCGTGGATCACCCACTGGCCGTTCGCGTCGCCCTGGCGCAGCCAGATGCCGTCGCCGGAAAAGGAGGCGTCGGTGCTGACCCCCTGATCATAGCGCGCGGCCAGGGCGTCGTAGCGCTTGCCGGTGGCGGCGGCGATCGGGTCGAGAACCGCGACCGCGACCAGCCCGAAGGCCAGCGCCGCGAGGAACGGGGCCAGAAGAGTCCGCAGCGCCGAGCGGCCCGCCGCGCGCACCGCCACCAGTTCGGAGGTGCGCGCCAGCCGCAGGAAGAGCGCGATCGCGGTCAGCACCAGCATCAGCGGCAGGATGTTGTAGAGCGCGCGGGGCGTGTGCAGGAGCGCGAGGTTGATCGCCGCACCGATGCCGCCGCTGTTGACGCGGCGCACCTCCTCGATCAGGTCGAGAAGCATGAGAATGGCGAAGAAGACCGCAAGGATCAGGGCCAGAAGCGTCAGGAAGCGGCGGGTGATGTAGAGCGACAGGGTCATGCGGCAACCGCCCCGCCGCCGGCCGGCGCCCCTTTCGCGCCCACCGCGCGCCGCCGCATCCCCCAGAGAAGAAGGCAGGTGGCCGCCGCCAGCCCGGCCAGCGCCGGCAGGTAGACGACGGCGACCGGGCCGTCGCCGCGCATGGCGGTCCGGTCCGCGAGGTTCGACAGGAGGTAAAGCGCCACGAACAGCCCCGAGGCCAGCGCCATCTGCCGCCACATGCCGAAGCGCGAGAAGCTGCCGCCCATCATCGCGGCAAAGCCGACGAGGATGCCCGAGATCGCCATCAGGGGCTTGGCAAAGCGGTCATGGCCGTTGAAGGCGGCCTCGGCCGCGGTCGCCCCGGTCTCGGCCAGGCGGTGCGGGTCGGGATAAAGAAGATCGCGGGTCATCCACTCGTCCAGGGTCGGGTTGCGCGGGCCGTGTTCGGCCATCAGGGCGCTGATGTCGTAGGTGAAGTCCTGGAAGCGGGTCAGCGAAAGGCTGCGGTTGCGGTTGTCGAGCGTCTGGGCCATGCCGTCGAACATCACCAGCTTGGGGCCGGTGTCGGTATGGGTCAGGTAGGCGCGGGTCGCGGTGTAGATGGTGGCGTCGCGGCCGCTGCGCGCGTCCGACAGGAACACGTCGCCAAGCTCGCCGGTGGGGCTGATGGTGCGGATGTAGAGGGTCAGGCCGCCGGCCGGATGCAGGAGTGTCCCCTCGGTCAGGAAGCGGGCGGTGACGTTGCCGTTGATCTCGGCGTTGCGCTCGTTCAGGCGGGTGCGCGACAGGGGCACCAGAAGGTGGGCGAGGACCGAGATCAGCAGGGCGACGATCAGCGCGAAGAAGATGGCCGGACGGGCGAGGCGCAGGGGCGAGAAGCCGGTGGCCTGCATCACCACCAGCTCGCTTTCGCCGGTCATGCGCTGGATGGTATAGAGGACCGCGACAAAGCCCGCGACCGGCAGCATCAGGCGGATGACGTTGGGAAGGGTAAGGGCGCTGAGTTCGAGGAACACCCAGACCGTCTGGTTGTCCGAGATCAGCCGGTCGAACAGGCGCACCGCGCTGTTGACCCAATAGACCGAAATCAGCAGCAGCGCGAAGAAGCCGAACACCATCATCAGTTGCGACAGCATGTATCTGTCGAATTTGGACATTCGCGCCCTGGCCCCCTTGCCGTCCGTCATGCCGGCTTGTGTTCATCCCTAACGCAAGTCCGCGGCCGGGAAAACTGCTATCTGGCCAAAGCCGGGGGCCGGGGGTAGGGTCCGGCAAGACCACGCCAGAGCCATGCCGGAGACAGCCCATGCCCGCCCCGATCGAGATTCACTTCCATGCCAGCGACGCGGCAGCGGCGCAGGCCGCGACCGGGCGGCTGGCCCTTCTGGTGGCGGGCGAGGGCCGGCTGTCGGGCGTGGCGGCGCGGGTGGACCGGGCGGCGAAGGGCGCGGTCGGGCGGGCGCGCGAAAGCGCGGCCTGGGACAAGCTGAAGGCAGGCGAAGCAATGGAGCTGGCCTTTCCCGCGGGCCTTGCCGCCGAGGCGCTGCAGCTGGTCAAGCTGCCGGCCCGCGCCTCGGTCGCCGAGGCGCGCAAGGCCGGTGCGGCGATCGCGAAGGGGTTGGGCGAGGCCGGCGCGACCGTCGTCGCCGGCGCCCATCCGCGCGCGGCCGAGGTGTCCCTGGGCCTCGCGCTCAGGGCCTATGACTTTGCCCTCTACAAGACCGGCGACAAGCCCGCGAGGGGCGCGGTGCGCTTTCTGGTCGACGCCCCCGAGCGGATTGCCGCCGAGGCCGCTCCGCTGGCGGCGGTGGCCGAGGGCGTCCTTTACACCCGCGACCTGGTGAACGAGCCGGCCAATGTCCTGACCACCTACGATTTCGCCGCGCGCCTTGCGGCGATGCAGGAACTGGGCCTGTCGGTCGAGATCCTCGAGGAGGAGGATCTGGAAAAGCTGGGGATGCGCGCGCTTCTGGGCGTCGGGCAGGGATCGGCCAGCCCATCGAAGGTGGTGGTGGTCGAGTGGAAGGGCGGGCCCAAGGGTGAGGCGCCCCTTGCGCTGGTCGGCAAGGGGGTCTGCTTCGACAGCGGCGGCATCTCGCTGAAGCCCGCCGAGGGGATGCAGGAGATGACGATGGACATGGGCGGCGCGGGGGTCGTCGCCGGTGTCATGCGCACGCTGGCCCTGCGCAAGGCCAGGGCGAACGTGGTCGGGCTGGTCGGGCTGGTCGAGAACATGCCCGACGGGCGCGCGCAGCGGCCGGGCGATGTGGTGCGCTCGATGAAAGGCGACACGATCGAGGTCATCAACACCGATGCCGAGGGGCGGCTGGTCTTGGCCGATGTCCTCTGGTACGCGCAGGAGAGGTTCCGCCCGCGCGGCATGATCAACCTGGCCACCCTGACCGGGGCGATCGTGGTGGCCCTGGGCCACGAGAACGCCGGGGTCTTTTCCAACGACGACCGGCTGTGCGGGGCGCTTCTGAAGGCCGCCGCCGCCGAGGGCGAGGGCGCCTGGCGGATGCCCCTGTCGCCGGCCTATGACGCGATCCTGAAAAGCCACATCGCCGACATGCGCAATTCCTGCGGCCGGCCGGCGGGGGCGATCACCGCGGCGCAGTTCCTGAAACGCTTCGTCCGGGACGAGACGCCCTGGTGCCACATCGACATCGCCGGCGTCGCCCTGCCTGCGACCGAACAGGCGCTGGTCGGGTCGAAATGCGCCTCGGGCTGGGGGGTCATGACGCTGAACCGGCTGGTGCGCGACCTTCTGGAAGGCTGACGGGCGGGGCGGCGGATGGGCGCGGTCTATTTCTATCACCTCACCCGCTCGGCCCCGGAGGCGGCGGTGGCGATGCTGGCCGAACGGTCGCTGGGCGCGGGCTGGCGGGTGGCGGTCAGGCTGCGCGACAGCGACCGCGCGGCCTGGCTGGACGAGAGGCTGTGGCTCGGCCCCGAGGACGGGTTCCTTGCCCACGGTCTCGCGGGCGGGCCGCATGACGACCTGCAGCCGGTCCTTCTGGGCACCGGGGCGCTGCCGGCCGGCTGTGCCTGCCTGATGGCGCTGGACGGCGCCGAGGTGAGAGCCGAGGAGGCTGCGGGCCTCGAACGGGTCTGCATCCTTTTCGACGGCAACGATCCTCAGGCGGTCGAGGCGGCGCGCGGCCAGTGGCGGGCGCTGACCGGGGCGGGGGTGGCCGCGCAATACTGGAGCGAGGAGAGCGGGCGCTGGCAGAAGAAGGCCGAGGCGGGGGGCTGAGGGGGCAGGGGCACTGCCTCTCTTTGGCCTGCGGCCAAATGCACCCCGGAGTGCCGGGACAAGGGAAAGAACGGGTCAGGGCAAGCGGGCCAGCGTCATGGTCCGGCCGCTGAGCGTGATCTTGTAGCGGGAAAGATAGCTCATCCCGAGGAGCGAACGGTCAAGCGCGCCGGAATTGACCGTGGCCGGGAGGTCGCGGTCCTCCCAGGGGCCGAGGCCCAGGCTGTCGAGGCGGATCGGGGCGGTGGCGACCATGCCGTTCGCCGTCGAGGCCTGGCCGGAAAAATCGAGGGTTGCCGGGTCGATGCCGATGCGGCGCGCGTCGGCGGGGGTCAGGACGATGTCGGAGGCGCCGGTGTCGATCAGGAAGGTGAGCCTGGTGCCGTTCACCGTGGCGTCGACATAGAAATGGCCGTCGGCGGCGGCGCCGATCTCGATCCCGGTGGCGGTCCGGGTGACGGAGGCGGGCAGGAGCGCGCGGCGGATCTCGGGCCAGAGCGCGTAGGCGGCGACGAGCGCCAGGGCGAGGAAGGCCCAGATCAGCAGGCTTTGCAGCGTGTGGCCGGGGGCGCGGCGGAAGGCGGCGATCAGGCTGCCCGAGAGCGCCATCAGGAGCAGGCCGAGATAGACCAGCCTGAGGAGCGAGTCCTGGTCCATCCTCAGACCAGCCCGGTGCCGCGCACCCCGTCGAGCACGAACTGCACGGCGAGTGCGGCCAGGAGCATCCCCAGAAGCCGGGTCACGACGACGATGCCGGTACGGCCCAGCATCCGCTCGATGAAGCTGGCCGACAGGAACATCACGAAGGTCGATCCCACCACCAGAAGCATGATCGCGAGGATCGCCGCGGTATGGGCGACCCCGGACGCGGGCGTGTTGTTGACGAGAAGGATCATGGTGGTGAAGGCCCCCGGCCCGGCGATGAGCGGTGTGGCCAGCGGAAAGACCGAAGGGTCGTGGTTCGGCTCGGCCTGCTGGCCCTCGCGCCGCTGGGTGCGGCGCTCGAACAGCATGTCGAGCGCGGTGATGAACAGCAGGAACCCGCCCGAGATGCGGAAGGCGGGGATGGTGATGCCGGTGACGGTCAGAAGCCCGTTTCCGACCAGTCCGAAGACCGCCAGAAGCCCGGCCGCGATCACGCAGGCCCTGAGCGCGAGCGTGCGCCGGTGGGCCTGGTCCATGCCGCGGGTGAGCGCGATGAACAAGGGCACCAGCGCGATCGGATCGACGATCACGAAGAGGGTGACGAAGCTGGTCAGGTAGAAGGGGACTCCCACGCCTCAGGCCTCCGCGGTCTCGAGTTTCTCGGCCGCCTTCATCCACAGATCCTCGGCCCGGTCGAGCCCTTCCATCACCTCGGCATACTTCTTCTGCCAGATCGCCGCCTCGTCCGGGCGCTCGTAGAGGGCGGGATCGGCCAGTCGGGTCGCCAGTTTGTCGCGCATCTCGTTCAGCTTGGCCAGTCTTTCCTCGCAGCGGCGGACCTCGGACTTCAGCGCGAGGAGCGCCTCGCGCGAGGGCTTGGGGGCCTTTTCCCTGGGCTTGTCGGCGGGTTTCGGCGGCTCGTCCCCGGCCAGGAGTTCGCGCCGGTAGCCTTCGAGATCGCCCGAGTAGGGCTGGACCGCGCCGCCCTTGACCAGCCACAGCCGGTCGGCGACGAGGCCCAAGAGGTGCATGTCATGGGAGACGAGGATCACCGCGCCGGAATATTCGGTCAGCGCCTCGACCAGCGCCTCGCGGCTTTCGATGTCGAGGTGGTTGGTGGGTTCGTCGAGGATCAGCAGATGCGGCGCGTCGAGGGTGGCGAGGAGGAGCGAGAGCCGCGCCTTTTGCCCGCCCGAGAGCCGCGCGACCAAAGTGTCGGCCTGGTCGGCGCCGAGGCCGAAGCCGGCGAGGCGGGCGCGGAGTTTCGCCTGGCCCTCGGCCGGGCGCTGGCGCTGGATATGCTGGAGGGGCGTCTCGTCGAGGTGCAGTTCGTCCACCTGGTGCTGGGCGAAATAGCCGATCCTGAGTTTCGAGGAACGGGTCAGGGTGCCGCCCATCGGCGCGAGCTTGCCCGCAAGGAGCTTCGACAGCGTCGACTTGCCTTCGCCGTTCTTGCCCAGAAGTGCGATCCGGTCGTCCTGGTCGATCCGAAGGCTCAGGCGGCGCAGGACCGGCGGGCCGTCATAGCCGACGGACGCGCCGTCCATCGTGATGATCGGCGGCGAGAGCTGTTCGGGTTCGGGGAAGGTGAAGACGACCTTCTTCGCCTCTTCGGGCGCGAGGATCGGCTGCATCTTTTCCAGCATCTTGACCCGGCTCTGCGCCTGCACCGCCTTGGACGCCTTGGCCTTGAAACGGTCGACGAAGCTTTGCAGGTGGGCGCGGCGCGCCTCCTGCTTTTTCGCCTCAGCCGCCTGGTTGGCGCGCAGTTCGGCGCGCTGGCGGGCGAACTGGTCGTAGGGGCCGGCCCAATAGGTGAGCTTGCGGCCTTCCAGATGCAGGATCGAGCCGACCGCGCGATTCAGGAGGCCGCGGTCGTGGCTGATGATGATGACGGTGTGGGGGTATTTCGCCAGGTAGCTTTCCAGCCACAGCGCCCCTTCAAGGTCGAGATAGTTGGTGGGTTCGTCGAGGAGGAGCAGGTCGGGCTGGGCGAAGAGGACGCCGGCCAGCGCCACGCGCATCCGCCAGCCGCCGGAGAAATCCGAACAGGGGCGGCGCTGGGCCTCGGCGTCGAAGCCGAGGCCGCGGAGGATCGCGGAGGCGCGGCCTTCGGCCGACCAGGCGTCGATGTCGGCCAGCCGGTGCTGGATTTCGGCGATGCGGTGGGGGTCGGCGGCGTGGTGGGATTCGGCGAGGAGGCTCGCGCGTTCCTCGTCGGCGGCCAGCACCGTGTCGAGGAGCGAGGTGGAGGACGAGGGCACTTCCTGCGCCACCCCGCCGATGCGGGCGCGCGACGGCAGCGCGATCTCGCCGCCTTCGAGCGCCAGTTCGCCGCGGATCAGGCGAAAGAGCGTGGTCTTGCCGGTGCCGTTCTGGCCGACGAGGCCGACCTTGTGGCCGGTGGGAATGGTGGCGGAGGCCGCTTCGAACAGCGGGCGGCCTTCGACGGAATAGGTGATGTCGGAAATGCGCAGCATGGGGCAGGCGCATAGCAGAGGCGGCGGGCGGGCGGAAGCGGGGCCGTGGCGGCGGGCCATCCGGCTTTTCTTCCGCGCTGGCCCATGCTAGCAGGCGCGCCATCCCATATGGCGCCGCGCGCGCCCAGAACAAGCGAGACAGACATGGCCACCGAACGCACCCTTTCGATCATCAAGCCCGACGCGACCAAGCGCAACCTGACCGGCAAGATCGTTGCCAAGTTCGAGGATGCCGGCCTGCGGGTCGTCGCCTCGAAGCGCATCCATCTGTCGCCGGCGCAGGCGGGCGAGTTCTATGCCGAGCACCGCGAGCGCGGCTTCTACGGCGAGCTCTGTGCCTTCATGGCGTCCGAGCCGGTGGTGGTGCAGGTTCTGGAAGGCAAGAACGCCATTGCCAAGAACCGCGAAGTGATGGGCGCGACCGATCCGGCGCAGGCTGACGCGGGCACGATCCGCAAGGAGTTCGCCATCTCGAAGGGCGAGAATTCGGTGCACGGGTCGGATTCCTCCGCCTCGGCCGCGCGCGAGATCGCGTTCTTCTTCTCGGGGCTTGAACTGGTCGGCTGAGCGCGCGAGGGGCGGCCCCTCGGCCTGCCATCACCTGTCGGTCCAGCCTCTGCCCGCGAGTATGCCCTCGCGGGCGTTCTCGACCCGCCTGAGGCGGGTCGGGACGGTCCTGGCGGAATTGACCAGGATCACATAGCTTTTCCTGCGCCCCGGCGTCAGGGCGTGGAATGCTTCGGCCAGCTCGGGATCGGCGTCCAGCGCCTCGACCAGTTCGGCCGGCAATGCCAGATCGCCCGCGGGTTTCGGTGGTCTTGTGCCGGCCTCGGCATGACCCGTCGCCTCGCTCAGATAAGCCGTGATCACCGGCTCCAGCGCCGCCGGCCGACCATTGTCGGTCATGCGGATCATGCTGGGGTGCGCGCTGTTCGGTCCCGGCCGTTCCAGGACGCCGTCAGGGTCCTTCATCACAGCGGCATTGAAGAAGCTCAGGCGGAAATCGTCGCGAAAGGCGCCGATGATCGCGATGTTGCGCCCGGCGTGCATGTAGCAGGGATGCCCCCACTTGACCGTTTCGCACAGCCCCGCGGCCCGGCAGATGCGGCGCAGGTCGGCAAGACCCGCCGCCCATTTCCGGGTCGAGCACTCGGCGGTGGCGAAACGCGGGCAGCGGCCGCAGCCTTTGGTGAAGAAATCCTCGATCTCGGTGATCATGATCCGGTCCCCGGGCTGGATGGGGCGATCCTAACGCGGAGATCCGCCCCCGCCAAGATTGGTGGCCGACCGGTCCTCAGCGCTTGGGCCTGAGACCGATGACATCAAGGGCCGCTTCCAGCCGCGAGCGGTCCTTTTCCCTGGAGGGCGTGGCGGCGGCCTGGGCCTTGAGCGTGTCGAACTTCACGCGCAGCGCCTTCTTCTCGGCCCCCTGGCAATCGTTCCAGGGGCGGCCCTGAAGGCCCATGACCAGGACGTAATAGCCGATGAAATGCGGCTGGCTGCCCGACTGCAACAGACGCAGATAGGCGGCGTCGGCACCCATGTCGCGGACTTCCCCGGCCGAATGGATGCCGGCGCGCGCGAAGGCAGCCTCGGACGCGGGGCCGAGATTGGGGATCGACGAAACCGGTTCGGGCGGGGACTCGGGCATGGCCCGATGCTAGCCGCGCGGCCCCGAGGGGGAAAGCCTCAGATCGAGGCCCAGTCCCGGAATTGGGTGGTGGCCTGCATCTGCTCCGACCCGGCCTCGCCGCCGGCCTGCTGCGTGGCGCCCTTCTCGGCCCCCTGCTGCTGGCGCGGCTTGTCGTCCTGGCCCTGCTGCTGGCCCTTGGCGGCCTGCGGCTGCTGTTTCATCGTCGTGACCCCTTCAAGGCGGCTCTTGCTGGCCGCATCAACTTTGCCGTCACCATCCTGCCCCGTGCCTGTGGCGACGACGGGGCGCAGATAAGGTTCATTTCCGGCATCGTCAAGATAGTTTGCGACATGACGGTCTGCCCGGCAAGTGGCTGACCTTGCGGAACATTCGCAATTCACGCGGAATTGTCGCGATTTTGTCGGACTGTTGCCGGACCGGCGCGGGTTCAGGCCCGGAAGGCGGTATCGAAGGGGGCGGGAAGTGCGAATTCGGCCAGGGCACGGGCGCGCGCGGCGGCCGACATCTTGCGGGCGGTCTGTTCGACGATCTTCAGCAGCTGGGCGGGATCGCGGCCCTCGGCGAAGGGGTGGAAATACCAGCGCAGGAAGGTGAAGCAGATCGCATCCTCGAGCATCTGCACCTCGGGGTCGCGCTTGATCCCCTCCTTGCGGATCATGGCGCCGACGCGGGCTGCTGCGGTCTGGTCGTAGCCCGCGCCGGCCATGATCTCGCCGACCCGGCGGGCGTGGAAGGCCGCGAGGTCGCGCCGCCAGGCCAGATAGCCTTGCCGGCCCTCGGGATAGGAGGTGCGGGGGCTGGTCCAGCGCTCGATATGCTGGCCGCGCGCGGCAATGCGCAAGAGGTCAGAGGCGTCGGGCGCCAGCCCGTCGAGTTCGGCCGTCAGCCGTTCGGCGTAGAGGAGGGCGGCGGGGCGGCCTCCATGCCGGTCGGGGTCGGCCGAATTGGCGGCGTCGATGGCGGCGAGGGTGGAGGCAAGGCGGTTCATTGCGCTGGCTCCGGCCCCGGCCGCGGCTGGCGCCTTTCGCCATAGAGAAGCAAGAGCCCGGCGCCGACCAGCATCGCGATCCCGGCCCAGGTCGGGCGGTCGGGCCAGTCGCCCCAGACCAGCCATCCCGAGATCAGGCCCCAGACCAGCGCCGAATATTCGAAGGGCGCCACGGCATTGGCCTGGCCGATGCGGTAGGCCTGGGTCAGGAGCGTCAGCCCGACGGCGGCGATCAGGCCGCAGGCGGCCATGAGGGCAAGGTCGCCGGGGGGCGGGCGGCTCCAGCCGCGGACGAGGAAGGCCAAGGCCTTGCCGCTGTCGTCGCTGGCGTAGGAGCCGCCGCCGAAGATGGCGGCAAGGATCAGGGCGCCGATCAGGAAGGTCAGGTTCGAGTAGAAGGCCATCGCGGTCGCGGTCTCCTGCCCGCCGATCCGCCGGGTGACGATCATCGCGGCGGCGTAGAAGAAGCTGGCCATGACCGGCAGCACCATCGCGATGTCGAAGCCCGCGCCGCCGGGGCGCATCACCACCAGTACGCCCGCGAAGCCGCCGATGAGCATCAGCCAGCGCAGCGCGGTGACCCTTTCGCCCAGAAACAGGATCGACAGCGCGGTGATGAAGAAGGGCGCGGTGAAGTAGAGCGAGACGGTGGTGGCGATGGGCAGGGCGGCGAGGGCCAGGTAGTAGAAGGTGTAGGCCATGAAGTTCAGGACCCCGCGGCCGAGCATCTGCCCGCGCCCGGCGGTCAGCAGCGTGCCGAGGCCGCCGTCGCGGTGGGCGATCAGCAGAAGGAAGGGCGTGGCCGCAATGCTGCGCACCACCATCGCCTGATGGAGCGGATAGGCGCCGGACAGGAGTTTCAGGATCAGGTCCTGAAGCGAAAAGACGGCGATTCCGGCGAGAAGGAAGAGGATGCCCCTGATGTTCTGGCTCATCGCCTGTTTCCCTGCGCCGGTCCGGTCAGGGCAGAGCCTAATGTGCCGGCGGCACGAAGGCGGGGATGGTTCCGACATCGGGTGACGTTTTCAGCGCGGGCCTGCGGCAATGTCGAGCGGGCGCAGGATCCCGGCCACGGCGGCGGCGTCACCACCCGCCGCGCGCGGCCGACCCCCGGAGGAGAAAGGGACATGCCCGGGGTACACGGAAGACGCGGGACGGCGCCATTCCGCAGGGCTGGACGCCGGTTTCGGCCAGGCGCGGGTGATCTATAGTGCGTCGATCAGCGCTTTCGTCTCGGGCAGGCGCCGGAGGCTGGCGGCGATCCGCTCGCCCCAGCGCGGGCCGCGCGAAAGGGCGTCCTCGTGGGCTTCCTTCAACTCGTCCGGCCGGTCCTCGGCCAGCGCCCGGATCAGGAAGGCGGCCTGGGCGCGGTCCTTGGCGGATTTCAACTGGTCCGGCCCGCCGCGCCGCCGATCGGCGACGATCAGCTTGTGGATTGCGAAGCGCTCGGGGCGGGGGATCTGGACGAGCACACCCGAGCGGTAGAGGGCGGCGGCCTTGATCGGCTGGGCGATCAGGTAGTTGAGATAGTGCAGCGACTGGGCGGAAACGCCGAGCGCGGGCAGGTCGCGGATGTCCTCCTCGGGGCGGAAGGAGGGCGTGAGGAATTCGATGAGCGTGTCGGAACGGGTCTGACGCCACTTCCAGACGGGGGCGCCCTGAAGCGACGGGACGGGGGCGAAGTCGAGAGACCGGAAGGTCTGGGCCAGGTTCTCCTCGACCTGGTCGCCGAGTGCCAGCGACAGGCGTTCGAACTGGGCGATGTCGAGATCGCCGGTCTGCGCAACATCGGACAGATCGTAGCGGAGGCCAAGTTCCCCTTCATAGAGTCGAAAGGCATGGGTGCCGACGATGGTGCCCCCCAACCGGAACACGCCCACTCGTTCCATCGCGGCGAGCAGCGAGCCGGTGGCGCGGTCGACCGGAAGGAATCCCTCGCCACGAAGCAGGCGCACCAGCCGGCTGCGGGCGGCTGAGCGATGTTTGGCATCTGCGGCAAGCTCTCGGTGGCGGGCGATCCGTGCCGCAAATTCGGGGGAATCCTCGCCCAGATAGCGGTTCTGGACGGCGGTGCCGAGGCGATGCATGTCGTACCAGTAGCCGCGGCCGTTGCGGACGACCTTGTGCGGACTGCCGATAATTCCCGCCACCGCCTCGTCCTTCAGCAGGCGCAGGAGGTCATGGTAGGCGGCGTGGGCGATGGCAGAGTGCGAGGCGGTCATCGGCGTGTTCTACAAAACATGTTTTTGTATAACATACGGTCATGTTCTACAAAACATGAAAATGTAGAACACGAAGCGAGTCAAAACAAAAACCGCGCCGGGTTGCCCCGGCGCGGAGTTCTTCACTGCCCTTCGTATGGGATTACTCTTCGGCCGCGGCGGCGCCCAGGTCGTCGAACAGTTCGGCGATCTCGAAGTCGGCGGCGGCTTCGGCCTCGGCGGCGAGTTCTCGCACCGACTTGCCCGAGGCCTGAAGCTCGGCCTCTTCGGGCGAGCGGGCAACGTTCATGGTGATGGTGGCCGACACTTCCGGGTGCAGCACCACGGTCACGTCATGAAGGCCCAGTTCCTTGATCGGCGCGCGCAGGACGATCTGCTTGCGGTCGACGGTGAAGCCGGCGGCGGTGGCGGCCTCGGCGGCGTCACGGGGCGTGACCGAGCCGTAGAGGGCGCCGGCGTCCGAGGCCGAGCGGATCACGACGAACTTCTGTCCGTCGAGCTTGTCGGACAGCGCCGAGGCTTCTTTCCTGGTCTCGAGGTTGCGGGTCTCGAGCTGGGCCTTTTGCGATTCGAACGACTTGATGTTGGCGTCCGAGGCGCGCAGCGCCTTGCCCTGCGGCAGGAGGAAGTTGCGGGCGTAGCCGTCCTTGACTTTGACGACTTCTCCCATCTGGCCAAGCTTGGCCACGCGTTCAAGCAGGATGACTTGCATCTGGGTCTCTCCTCACTTCACGGCATAGGGCAAGAGGGCGAGGAAGCGGGCGCGCTTGATGGCCGTGGCCAGTTCGCGCTGCTTCTTGGCCGAGACGGCGGTGATGCGGGCGGGGACGATCTTGCCGCGCTCGGAGATGTAGCGCTGGAGCAGGCGGGTGTCCTTGTAGTCGATCTTCGGCGCGTTGTCGCCCGAGAAGGGGCAGACCTTGCGGCGGCGGAAGAAGGGTTTGGTGGCCATTTTTCAGGTTCCTTTCAACAAGCCGGATCAGCGACGGTCGCCGAACGAGCGGCGTTCGCCGCCACGGTCGCCGCGATCACCACGGTCGAAACGGGGACGGTCGCCGCCGTCGCGGTCGCCGCGCTCGGAGCGTTCGTCGCGCTTCTGCATCTGGACCGAGGGGCCTTCCTCGTGGGCGTCGACCTTGATCGACATCACGCGCATCACGTCGTCATGGAGACGCGCCAGACGCTCCATTTCCTGGACGGCGGCCGAGGGGGCGTCCGAGCGCAGGAAGGCGTAGTGGCCCTTGCGGTTCTTGTTGATCTTGTAGGCCATCGTCTTGACGCCCCAGTATTCGGAGCCGACGACCTTGCCGCCGTTGTCCGAAAGGACGGTCGAGAAATGTTCGATGAGGCCTTCGGCCTGCGCGTTGGACAGATCCTGACGCGCGATAAGGACATGCTCGTAAAGCGGCATGGGAACCCTTTTCGTCTCGGGCGGCTTCATGGGCGGGTCAGACCTTCCGCGACCCGATATGAGAGGCTTCGCCGGTTGCATGACTGGCGGAAGGATGGGGCCTTATACAGATTTGCCCGCGGGATGCAAGCCGGGGCGCATCAGGCGACCTCGCGGGGGAGCGGCGCGAAGCGCGACAGGCCGAGCCAGTCGTTGAGCGAACGCGCCAACGCGCCGTCGCCGTCCACGCTCAGCCGCCCGGCCGCGACCTCGTCGCCGATCTGCACCATGCCCATCCAGACTGCGGTCATGCTGCGCAGCGAACCCGAGATGAGGATGTCGACGTCATAGCCGGGGTCGATGCTGCACAGATCGACGCCGCCGCCGTCGACCACCAGCCACCAGTTGCGGTCGGCCTCTGCCAGTTCGGGATACAGAAACTGAATCGTGCAGCGGCGCGGCGGCAGGGGTTGGGGGTTCAGGTGGCGGCGCATGTCCCACATCAGCAGGGAAGGGTCGAGATTCCTGAGGGTTAGCCGCGATTCGGTCCAGCGGTGGCCCCACATGCCCAGGCCGACGATCAGCGGTTCGAGATCGGCCCCCATCGGCGTCAAACGATATTCGGTGCCCCCGGACGGCGTGTCGGCGGTGGCAATGACGCCGGCGGCCTCGAGTTCCTTCAGGCGCTTGGACAAGAGCGCGGGCGACATCTTCGGCACGCCGCGCCTGATGTCGTTGAAACGGGTCGATCCCAGGATGAATTCCCGCAAGATCAACGGTGTCCAGCGGGTGCAGACGATTTCCGCCGCCATCGACAGGGGGCAGAACTGGTTGTAGCCGTGATCGGTCATTTGGGCCTCCTGTCCGGAAGGTGTAGGATAGCAGAACGCACGGGACCGCCGAAGTCAGGGATTCATTTCCTGAACTTGAGGGAAGGGGCGCGGCGTGGCCGGATGGGCCCACAACTGATATTCGGGAGGAACATCCATGAACACGACGATGGAAATGACGGCCGCCGCGGCGGCGCACGAAGGCCTGGCGGAGCGCGCCGGGCGGCTGGCGGCCGAGTTCGCGGCCCGCGCCGAGGCGCATGACCGCGACGGCAGTTTCGTGGCCGAGAACTACGCGCGCCTGAAGGAGGAGGGGCTGACCGCCGCCGCCGTTCCGGCGGAACTGGGCGGCGAAGGTGCCGATGTGGGAGAGATGGCGGACGCGATCCGCCGGCTGGCGCATGGCTGCGGCTCGACGGCGCTGGCCTTCGCCATGCACACCCACCAGGTGGTGATCCCGGCCTGGCGCTGGCGCAACCAGCCGGCGGCGGCGGCAAAGGTGGAGCCGGTCCTGCGCCTCGTGGCCGGGAAAGGGGCGATCCTCCTGTCCTCGGGCGGCGGCGACTGGGTCGGCGGCTCGGGCCGCGCCGAGAAGGCCGAGGGCGGCTGGCACATCCATGCGGTGAAGCCTTTCGTCTCTGGCGGGCCGGCGGGGACGCTCTTGATGACCACCGCCATAGCCGACGACGGGATCCTGCATTTCGCGGTGCCGATGACGGCGCCCGAGGTCCGGCGCAGGGACAACTGGAACACGCTCGGGATGCGTGGCACCGGGTCGGACGACGTGGCGATCGACGGATTCTTCCTGGCCGAGGACAAGGCGGCGCTGAAGCGGCCGAAGGGCGAATGGCATCCGCTGTTCCAGATCATCGCCACCCTGGCCTTCCCGCTGATCTACGCCGCCTATGTCGGCATCGCCGAGAGCGCGCGCGACATCGCGCTCGGCATGGCGCGGAAGCGGGCGGGCGAGGCGCGCCAGCCGCGGCTGGTGGGCGAGATGGAGACCGCCTTGCGCGCCGCCCAGATCGCTCACCGGCGCATGGTCGAGGTGGCGCGCGACATGGCGCCGTCGGCAGAGAGCGTCAGCGAGGTGATGATCGGCCGCCAGCTGGTCGAACAGGGCGCGATCCGCGCGGTCGAGCTGGCGATGGAACTGGCGGCGGGGCAGGGCTTCTACCGGGCGGCCGGGCTGGAGCGGCGCTTCCGCGACGTGCAGGGCGCGCGCTACCATCCGATGCGGCGCGAGGTGCAGCGGCTTTACACCGGCTCGCTGGTTCTCGGGGATCCGGTGGCGAACATCTACTGAGCGTGGGGCCGGGGCGACCCGGCCCTTCTACTTGCGCACCGCCATCAGCGTCACGTCGATCGTGACCGGGAAGGCCACCGTCGTCTCGTCCCGGAAGTTCGCGCCGATGCCGAAATCGCGGCGGTCGAGCGTCAGCTGCCCGCTCATGGTGGCGTGGTCGCCGCGGATGTCGAGCGTGAAGGGCAGGCTGACCGGCACCTCGCGGCCATGCAGCGACAGGGGGCCGGTGGCGGTCAGCCGGCCACCCGCCTCGGCGATGGTGGCGCGGAACGTGGCGGTGGGAAAGCGCGCGGCGTCGAGGAATTCGGGCCCGAGGGCCTGGGGGGTGACCGAACCGATGGTCAGGCGCGCCAGCGGGATGGTGACGAGGACGGTGCCGGTCCTGGCCTGATCGTCGTAGGCGATCGCGGCCGACCAGCCGGTGATGGAGCCGGGGATCGCGGCCTGCGACTGGCGGACGGTGATGGCCAGCGTTCCCTGGCTGACGGTCCAGTTGCCGCCGGCAGCGGCCGGGGCCGGGGCGGCGGGGCGGGCTGCTGGCGGCGGCAGGGCGACGGGGACAGAGACGAGCGCGGCCCAGAGGACCAGGGCAGCCAGCGCGGGCCAGCGCGAGGGGCTGGGCCGGGGACCCGCAGAGAGGGCGCGGCCGCTGATCATCCTTCCCATCGTCCCGTCGCGGTCGATCAGCCCGTGCTTCAGCGCACCGAGGACATGAAGGGCGAACGAGGCATAAAGCAGTTTGGCGGACAGGCCGTGGATGGCGCGGAACGTCATCGCCAGCGCCGGCGATTTCGGCACGAAGGGCAGGGACTGGCCGAAGGGCCAGAGGATCGGGGCAAAGCCGTCGGTGGCGGCGTGAAAGAGCCAGCCCGAGACCGGCATGACCACCATCGCCGCGTAGAGCGACCAGTGGACGGCCTCGGCGGCGAAGGTCTCGGCCCGCCGCTCGGGATGGAGGGCGGCGGGCTTCGGCTGGATCAGCGCCCAGAGGATGCGGACGATCGCCGTGGCGAAGGCGGCGAGGCCGATGGTCTTGTGGACCGAGTAGAGCGCGCTGACCCGGGCGACCTCGGCGTCGGTGCCCTGCGGCAGGCCCTGCATGTAAAGCGCGAGGGCCACGGCGGCGAGGATCAGGAGCGCGGTCAGCCAATGCAGGGCGCGGGCGACGGAGCCGTAGCTGGCGGTTGTGTTGGCGAGGGGCATCCGTGGCTCCGGCAGGTGTGGCGGAGGATAGGCGGGGGCGGCGGGCAGGTGCAAATGACGAAACTGCGCGCCAGGTTGCGGTGCCTCAGCACGCGCTGGCGGGCAGGCCGAACAGGCGGTCGAAGGCCCAGGTGAAGACCCAGGCATAGCCGAGGTAGAAGAGGATGAGGCCGATCTCGTAGGCCAGGGCGGTCGCGAGGCCGACCGCGAGGAACCAGGCGGTCAGCGGCAGGAGGATGACGGTCAGCCCGCCTTCGAAGAGAAGGGCGTGGGCGGCGCGGCGCAGGAACGAACGGCCGCGGACCGTCTGGCGTGCCTCCCAGGATTCGAAGGCGGAGTTGAACATATAGGACCAGATGAGCGCGATCGCCGCGCCGATGACCGACAGGGCGAGGGTCTGTTCGGCCGGGGCGCCCGAGAACAGGCGCAGGACCAGGGCGCCCATGAGGATACCCAGGGTTTCGAAGGCAACGGCATAGGTGATCTTGCGGGCGACAGGTGACATGGCGGGGACAGGATGGACGCGGAACTTGACCTGCCGCGCGACGGGTGAGGCGGGCGATTCCGGGCCTCGGGTCACAGAAGGATAGCGGGGCGGCCGCCGGGCGCCAAGGGGGCCGCCGTCCGCACTGGGCGGTTGCGTTCGGGGGGCGGCAGCGGCTATGCCCGGGAAAAGGCAAGGCTGGGGGACAGCAATGAGCAAGGCATTCGTATTTCCCGGGCAGGGGGCGCAGGTCGTCGGCATGGGCAGGGATCTGGCCGCGGCCTATCCGGCGGCGAAGGCGGTGTTCGACGAGGTGGACGCGGCGCTGGACGAGAAGCTGTCGGCGCTCATCTGGGAGGGCGGGCAGGAGGAGCTGACGCTCACCCGCAATGCCCAGCCGGCGCTGATGGCCACGTCAATCGCGGCGATGCGGGCGCTGGAGGCCGAGGGGGTGAAGGTCACGGATGCGGCCTATGTCGCCGGGCACAGCCTGGGCGAATATTCGGCGCTGTGCGCGGCGGGGGCACTGAGCCTCGCCGACACCGCCCGGCTCTTGCGCGTGCGCGGCGAGGCGATGCAGGCGGCGGTCTCGGTCGGCGTGGGGGCGATGGCGGCGCTTCTGGGCCTCGATTTCGCTGCTGCCGACGCGGTGGCCAGGGAGGCCGCGCAGGGCGAGGTCTGCCAGGCGGCGAACGACAACGACCCCGCGCAGGTGGTGGTGTCGGGCCACAAGGCGGCGGTCGAGCGGGCGGTCGAGATCGCCAAGGCGCGGGGCGCCAAGCGGGCGATCCTTCTGCCGGTCAGCGCGCCTTTCCATTGCGCGCTGATGCAGCCCGCCGCCGACCGCATGGCCGAGGCGCTGGAGGGCGTCGCGGTGGCGGCGCCCAAGGTGCCGGTGGTGGCCAACGTGCTGGCCCGGGCGAACGCGGACGCGGGCGCGGTCCGCGACCTGCTGGTGCGGCAGGTCACTGGATCGGTGCGCTGGCGGGAATCGGTCGAGTGGATGGCCGGGCAGGGTGTTGGCGAGTTCTGGGAGATCGGCGCGGGCAAGGCCTTGTCGGGGATGATCCGCCGCATCGCCAGGGAGGCCGAGTGCCGTGCCGTGGGTGCGCCCGAGGATGTGGCGGCCGTGCGGGGATGATGATCCCTCTCGACAACTGGCTGGCCTTTTGCGCGGCCTCGCTGGCGCTTGCCGTGGTGCCGGGGCCGACGGTGACGGTCATCATCGCCAACTCGCTGCGCTTTGGCGCGCGGGCGGGGCTGGCGAATGTCCTGGGAACCCAGGCAGGGGTGGCGCTCTGGCTGGGGATCGCGACCCTCGGCCTGACGGCGATGATCGAGGTGATGGGCACCTGGTTCGACCTTTTGCGCTATGCGGGTGCGGCCTATCTGGTGTGGCTGGCGGTCAGGCTCTTCCGTTCGAAGGGCGATCTGGCGGCGGCGGCTGACCGGGCGCGGCCGGGGGAATCGTTCTTCATGCAGGGCTTCGTGGTCATCCTGTCGAACCCGAAGATGCTGGTTCTGTTCGGGGCGCTGATCCCGCCGTTCCTGCCGCGCGACGGCCATCCGGCAGCGGCGACTCTGCTGCTGGGCCTGACCTTCGCGGCCATTGCCTGCGCGACCGACTGTCTTTATGCGCTGGCCGCAGGCAAGGCGCGCAGCTGGTTCTCGCGGTCGCACATCCGCGGGCTCGAGGTGGTCAGCGGCTGTTTCCTGGCGGCAGGCGGCCTGTGGATGGCGGCAAAGGGACGATAGGAGCGGGACATGTTCGATCTGACGGGGAAATCGGCGCTGGTGACGGGCGCTTCGGGCGGGATCGGCGGGGCGATCGCCAAGGCGCTGCATCGGGCGGGGGCGACGGTGGCGCTGTCGGGCACGCGCGAGGCGCCCTTGCGCGATCTGGCCGCGAGCCTTGGCGACCGGGCGCATGTTCTGCCCTGCGACCTGTCGGACGCGGCCGCCGTCGAGGCGCTGCCCAAGCGGGCGGCGGAGGCGATGGGCGCCATCGATGTGCTGGTCAACAATGCCGGGATCACGCGGGACAACCTGTTCATGCGCATGTCGGACGAGGAATGGCAGCAGGTCATCGACGTGAACCTGACCTCGACCTTCCGGCTGTGCCGGGGCGTCCTGCGCGGCATGATGAAGGCGCGCTGGGGGCGGATCGTCAACATCTCGTCGGTGGTGGGGGCGACCGGCAATCCGGGGCAGGGCAATTATGCCGCCGCGAAGGCCGGCATGGTCGGCATGTCGAAGTCGCTGGCCGCCGAGGTGGCGAGCCGCAACATCACGGTGAACTGCGTGGCGCCCGGTTTCATCACCACGGCGATGACCGACAAGCTGAACGACGAACAGAGGGCGCGGATCCTCGCGCAGGTGCCTGCGGGGCGCATGGGCGAGGCGGACGAGATCGCTTCGGCGGTGCTGTATCTCGCCAGCCCCGAGGCGGGCTATGTCACCGGCGCGACGCTGCATGTGAACGGCGGAATGAACATGATCTGAGCAACCACTGGTTGTGGCGCGCGGGGCTTGCGAAAGCGTTTGCCTCGGTCCAAGACTGTGCTATAGGCGGCGCGAACTTGCCGGGGCGCCGAAAGGCGCTGTCCGGGCTTCGGTGAGGCGGGGCGGGCCGTTCGGCAAGAGCAGGAAACCAACAGGCGGGGTTGCCCCGCAAAGCAGAGGATGAGACATGAGCGATATCGCTGAGCGCGTGAAGAAGATCGTGGTCGAGCATCTGGGCGTCGAAGCCGACAAGGTGACGGAAAGCGCCTCGTTCATCGACGACCTGGGCGCCGACAGCCTTGACACGGTCGAGCTGGTGATGGCCTTCGAGGAAGAGTTCGGCATCGAGATCCCGGACGATGCGGCCGAAACCATCCAGACCTTCGGCGACGCGGTGAAGTTCATCGGCTCGGCCGTCTGATCCGGCCGATCGGAAGGATTGCGAAGCGGCACCCCTTGCGGGTGCCGTTTTGATTCCGGGGCGGGGCATCAGCCGCCGGGCAGGATCGGCGCGATCTTCATCAGCCCGTCGGTGAAATAGGGGTCGTCCTCGCCGTTGCGGCCGCGCCGGGCCGGTCCGAGGCCGGGGGCGGAACTGACCGGGCCGAGCCAGCCGGTCGCGGCGAGGTCGCCCATCAGCAGGTCGCGTTCGAGGTCGATGTCGGGGGCGATATGATGGGTGAACTGCCCGGTCAGGTGGTTGAGGCCGACCGCCACGTCGCGGGTCGCGGCGCCATACCAGAGGGCGGGAAGCGACGGGCCGGAGGGTGCGACACGCCAGAGCCGGACATGATGGCGCTGGTCGGCGTCGCGGGTGATCGGCTTCTCGTAGGCCCGATCCTGCGGGCGGCCCCGGTAGATCAGGGTGCTGACCGGCGCGCGCGGATCGGGGTTGCCGAAGAGGACGCTGCGGGCAATGCCGAGGCTGGTGGCCAGCGTGATCGGCTCGGCCCGGAACCAGCCGGCCAGCGCCATGATCCGGTCGAGGTCGGCCTCGCTGCCGATCAGGCCGACGTTCAGCGGATCGCCGGGCAGGCCGATCGGGGTGAGGGCGCGCAGTTCGGGCGGCTGCGGGCGGAGGGTTTCGTAAAGGTGCCACAGGCGGGGCAGGGCGGCATAGGCCAGCGCCACATAGGCGGCAGCGAGCCAGCCGAGCCATGCGAGCGCGCGCAGGGGGCGGCGCCTGGCGGCGGAGAGGCGGGGCGGAGGGCGCTGGCTCATCGGCGGCGGTGGGGCTGGCGTCTGCGGATCGCGATGAGCTAAGCCTTGGCGGGCAGGCTTTGCAAGGGAATGCCGATGACCGCGACCGCACCTGTCCTGAGAACGCCGCGCCTGATCCTGCGGCCGATGGTGGCCGGGGACTTCGATGCCTTCGCCGCGATGTGGCAGGAGCCGGAGGTGATGCGCTTCACCGGACCGCCGCGCAGCCGGGCCGAGTGCTGGGGGTCGTTCCTGCGCATCGCCGGCAGCTGGGTGATCGAGGGGTTCGGCCAGTGGGCGGTGACGCGGGCGCCCGACGGGGAATTTCTCGGGCAGGTCGGGTTCTTCCGGGCGCTGCGCGGGCACGGGGCGGACTTCGACGACCTGCCGGAGGCCGGCTGGACCCTGCGCACCGCGGCCCACGGGCAGGGTTACGGGGCCGAGGCGGCACGGGCGGCGCACGGCTGGCTGGATGCGCAGCCGCTTGCCCGACCGACGGTGGCGATGATCGAGGCCGGGCACCGGGTCTCGTTCCGGGTGGCGGCGGGGCTGGGCTACCTGCCCATGCGCGAGGTCGAGGACACCGGCGACCGGGTGGTGCTGCTGCGCCGCGATCCGGGCGGGAAAGGCGCCGAAGATTGTCCACCCACCTGACCGCGAAAGTTGTAAGCTGATCCCCGAGGCGGCCCGTGCGCCGTTCCGTGCAAGTGCAGGGGGGAAGAAGATGATCATCTATCCGACCATCGAGCTGAAGGACGGGCGCTGCGTCAGCCTGCCCGAGGGGCGCATCGACGAACCGGTGATCTGGCATGTCGACCCGGTCGAGAAGGCCAAGGAGTTCGCCCATGCCGGGGCGGAATGGATCCATGTCACCGACTTCGACGCGATCGGCGGGCACAGCCGCAATCACGACCTGGTCAGGCGCATCATCTACGAGGGCGGGCTGCCGGTGCAGCTGGGCGGCGGGTTCCGGTCGCGCGACCGGATCGAGGAATGGATCGACGCCGGCGCCGGGCGGATCGTGGTCGGCACCCTGGCCGCGCAGAATCCGCATCTGGTCAAGGAGCTGGCCGAGCGCCATGCCGACCAGATCGTGCTGGCGGTCGATGTCTGGCAGGACCATGTGATGATCGAAGGCTGGAAGA
Source organism: Pseudomonadota bacterium (assembly GCA_018240425.1). Classification (GTDB taxonomy): domain Bacteria; phylum Pseudomonadota; class Alphaproteobacteria; order Rhodobacterales; family Rhodobacteraceae; genus TMP-24. Next base: position 48,556 of record JAFEFU010000019.1, read on the forward strand.
CACGCAGCGCCTTCAGCGCCGAGGGCTATATCCAGAGTTTCGCCGGCACGCCGTTCGCGGCGATCATCATCACCGACATCGGCGCCGACATCCGCCAGACCGACGCCTCGGTCAGCCTGGTGTCGCGGCTGGCCGAGCAGGCGAAGGTTCCGGTGATCGCCAGCGGGATCGTGCGCACCATCGACGACATTTCGCGGCTGCGCATCCTGGACAAGGTGTCGGGGGCGATCGTCGGGCGGGCTCTGTTCAACAAGACCATCGACCTGAAGGAAGCGCTGCGCGAGGCCCGTCCGGGGCGCGAGAAGGTGGCGGACTTCCTGTAGGGCGGATTGCCGCCGATACGGCGCGGCCGCAGGCTCCTCCGGTCCCGCCTCGCCTTGGCCTTGAGCCGGGGCCTCGATCCTTGGGCGAAATCGGGCGGGCCCCCGGCCTTCGCCGGGGCGGGGGAAGATGCGGTGCGTCCGATCAAGCGCGAGACGCTTTGAGGTGCTGCGGCGCTTGCATCGCCGCGGCAAGTCGGGCCAACCTGTCCCGGTCTGATATGGACCGGGGAGAGAGGCGATGGTCACTCTGGGCGAGATGTTTGGCGCGGGCGAGGTCCGCACCTTCATGGGCCTGCCGAAGTGCGACGATCTTGCCGGGCTTGCGGCGCGGATGGCGATCATCGGCGCGGATGCCTGCACCTCCTACCCCAGCGTCGGGGCCTATTGCGCGGGCGGGCCGGCGGCGATCCGTGCCGGCGGTGCGCAGTATGCGGCCAATCTGGCGCACATGAACTTCGATCTGGGCGGGCCGGTCTTTCCGGGAAGGGTCGATGCGGTCGACGCGGGCGACCTGCCGCAGGTCGACGGCGACGGCGCGGGCAACCGGGCGCGGATCGGGGCGGCGGTGCGGATGGTGCTGGAGCGGGGCGGGGTTCCGCTGCTGCTGGGTGGCGACGATTCGGTGCCGATCCCGATGATCGAGGCCTTCGGCGGGCGGGGGCGCAAGGTCGTCATCCTGCAGATCGACGCACATATCGACTGGCGCGACGAGGTGCAGGGCGAAAGACTGGGCCTTTCGTCGACCATGCGACGGGCCTCGGAAATGGCGCATGTCGAGAAGATCGTGCAGGTGGGCCAGCGCGGGATCGGCTCGGCGCGCGAAGGCGACGTGGCCGACGCGCGGGCGGCGGGCGTGACCTTCATCCCGGCGCGCAGGCTGGCGGCGGAGGGGGTGGGACAGGTGGCCGAGGTCATCCCCGAGGGGGCGGAGGTCATCGTCTGCCTGGACTGCGACGCGCTCGATCCCGCGATCATGCCGGCGGTCATCGGCCGGACGGCGGGCGGGTTGTCCTATTGGGACGCGGTGGAGATCATCGCCGCGGTGGCCGCCAAGGCTCGGATCGTCGCCTTCGACATGGTGGAATTCATGCCTGAGCGCGACATCGACGGACAGGGCGCGCTGGTCGCCGCCCAGCTTCTGGCGGCGGTCCTGGGGATTGTCGCACGTCAGGCGCAGGGGAAGTAGCGCCGCCCGGAACGAGGCGCGGGCGCGAGGCCGCGAAACGCCCGCTCAGAGGGCCTGCATGAGATTGTCGTTGATCTGCCGGGCCATCGCCGTGAAGGCGGGCAGGTGCTGCGCGAGTTCGGGACCGAGGCCCGCAGCCCGTTCGCTGCCAAGCGCGCGCTCCATGCTGGCGGCATATTCGGGGACGGCGCTCCATTCCGCGACGGTGTCGGGCGTCATCTCGATGTGGAACTGGATGCCCCAGGCGCGGCGGCCGACGCGCAGGGCCTGGACCGGGCAGGCGTCGTTGGCGGCAAGGACCACCGCGTCCTCGGGCAGTTTCTGGACCTCGGCGCCGTGCCACTGGAACGCCCGGACCTGCGGCGGCAGGCCGGCCAGGAGGCGGTCGCTGCGCCCCTCGGCGGTGAGGGCGGTGGTGGCCACGCCAACCTCGGGAACCGCCATCTTGCCGACCTTGCCGCCGGTGGCTTCGGCCAGGAGCTGATGGCCGAGGCAGATGCCGAGATAGGGACGGCCCAGGTCGCGGACCCAGGTGCGGATCGCCGCCATCTCGGGCAGAAGCCAGGGAAAGGCCGCGGTCTGCCAGACGTCCATCGGCCCGCCCATCACCGCCATGAGATCGAAACCGGCAAGGTCGGGAATCGGCGCGCCTTCGTCCAGCGCGGCGATATGGACGGAATGGCCGGCCTCGCGCCAGAAATCGCGGAAGACGCCGGGATGCTCGACCCCGAGATGCTGGAAGACGAGGATGTTCATGCTGGGCCTCTGCCGGGCTGCGGGGTCGGTCCCGCCAGATGATGCGCTGCGCATGGCGCGGTCAAGGGCTGTCTCGCGCGGCTTTCCGGGCAGAGGGGAATGGCCCGTGGCCGCGCGGGGGTGCGGCAATCGCCCGCCGCGGTCCGGCGCCCCGTGGTTGCGCGTGGATTTGCCCCCGTGTATCACCGGCTGAACGCCTTTGCTTGCCTGGGGAGAGCCTTATGCGTCGTGTCGTCGTCACGGGTCTTGGAATGGTCACGCCGCTGGCCTGCGGGGTGGAGGAGACCTGGAAGCGGCTGATCGCCGGCCAGTCGGGCGCGGGGCCGATCACGCGGTTCGACACGTCGAACGTGGTCACCACCTATGCCTGCGAAATCCCGTTCGGTGACGGCACCGGCGGCACCTTCAACCCCGACCACTTCATGGAGCCCAAGGACCGGCGCAAGGTCGATGACTTCATCCTTTACGGGATGGCGGCGGCGCAGATGGCGGTCGAGGATTCGGGCTGGAAGCCCGAGGACGAGGAGGGCCGACTGCGCACCGGCGTGATGATCGGCTCGGGGATCGGCGGGCTCAATTCCATCGCCGACACGGCGGTGCTGATCAAGGAGAAGGGGCCGAAGCGGGTCAGCCCGTTCTTCATTCCCGGCGCGCTCATCAACCTGATTTCGGGGCAGGTCTCGATCCGCTACGGCTTCAAGGGGCCGAACCATGCGGTCGTCACCGCCTGTTCGACGGGTGCACACGCCATCGGCGACGCCGCGCGGCTGATCCAGTGGGGCGATGCCGAGGTGATGGTGGCGGGCGGCGCCGAAAGCCCGATCAGCGAGATCGGCATTGCCGGGTTCAACGCCTGCAAGGCCCTGTCGACCAAGCGCGGCAACGAGCCGCAGAAGGCCTCGCGCCCCTATGACGCGGACCGCGACGGGTTCGTGATGGGCGAGGGCGCGGGCGTTGTGGTGCTGGAGGAGTACGAGCACGCCAGGGCGCGCGGCGCGAAGATCTATGCCGAGGTGCTGGGCTATGGCCTGTCGGGCGATGCCTACCACATCACCGCGCCGAGCGAGGACGGGGATGGCGGCTTCCGGTCGATGCAGGCGGCGCTGAAGCGGGCCGGGATCACGCCCGATCAGGTCGATTACATCAACGCCCACGGCACCTCGACGATGGCCGACACGATCGAGCTGGGCGCGGTCGAGCGGCTGTTGGGCGCTGCGGCGGCCAAGGCCACGATGTCGTCGACGAAATCGGCGATCGGGCATCTTTTGGGCGCGGCGGGCGCGGTCGAGGCGATCTTCTGCGTGCTGGCCATTCGTGATCAGGTGGCGCCGCCGACGATCAACCTGGACAATCCGGCGGTCGAGCCGAAGCTCGACCTGGCGGCCAACAAGGCGGTGAAGCGCAGGATTGACGTGGCCCTGTCGAATTCCTTCGGCTTCGGCGGCACCAATGCCTCGCTGGTCCTGGGCAGGGTCAGGGGCTGATGTGGCGGCACGTCGTCTCCAACTTCCTCACGCTGGCGGTCGTGCTGCTGGCGGTGATCGCCGGTGTGGTCAGCTGGGCGCGTCAGCAATACAGCGCGCCGGGCCCCCTGGCCGAGGCGATCTGCCTGAAGGTCGAGAAAGGGTCGAACTTCCGCAAGGTCGCTGACGATCTGGCGGCGCGGGGGGCGGTCTCTCATCCCTATATCTTCAAGGTGGGCGCCGATTATTCCGGCAAGACCGGGGCGCTGAAGGCGGGGTCGTACCTGGTGGGCAAGGGGGCCTCGATGGCCTCGATCGTCGCGCAGGTGACGGGGACCGGCCAGTCGACCTGCGGGGCCGAGATCAACTATCGGATCGGCGTCGCCGGCACCGACGTGGTGGTGAGCGAGCTGGACCCGGCGACGAGCCAGTTCAAGGACCTGGCGAAGTTCGACCCGGTGGCGGGTCCGGTGCCGCCCGAATACGCGCGCGTGGCCAAGGATCCGGACGTGCGGCTGGTGGTGACGGTCGCCGAGGGCGCGACGAGCTGGCAGATCGTGGATGCGCTGGGCCGCGACGAGTTCCTGACCGGGGCTATCAAGGACGTTCCGGCCGAAGGTACGCTGGCGCCGCAGCAGTATGACGTGACGCGCGGCATGGCGCGGGCCGATCTGGTGTCGCAGATGCTGGCCAATCAGGCGGCGACGGTGAAGAACCTGTGGGACAAGCGCGCCGAGGGCCTGCCCTACAAGTCGCCCGAGGAGGCGGTGGTCATGGCCTCGCTGGTCGAGAAGGAGACGGGCGTGCCTGCCGAGCGGGCGCGGGTCGCGAGCGTGTTCCTGAACCGGCTGGCGCAGGGCATGAAGCTGCAGACCGACCCGAGCGTCATCTACGGGCTGACCAGGGGGCAGGGTATCCTCGGGCGCGGGCTGAGACAGAGCGAATTGCGCGCGAACACGCCCTACAACACCTATGTGCACGAGGGCCTGCCGCCGGGTCCGATCGCCAATCCCGGCCGCGAGGCGATCGAGGCGGCGCTGCATCCCGAAAAGACGAACTACCTGTTCTTTGTCGCCGACGGCAGCGGCGGCCATGTCTTTGCCGAGACCCTGGCCGAGCACAACAAGAACGTCCAGAAGTGGCGCAAGATCGAGGCGAACCAGCAGGACGGCGCCGGAAACTGATTGCCCGGCCGTGGCACCGGCTGACGTGCGGGCGGTTTCGTGCTATGGTCACGCAGGGGACGAGAACCGGCGGCGAGGCCGGCGCGGGCAGATCACAGGGAGTGTGATCATGGCGTCTTCCAAGGGGAGTTGCTTTTGCGGGGCGGTGTCGCTCGAGGTGGCGGGCGAGCCCGAGGCGATGGGCTATTGCCATTGCGCCTCGTGCCGGTCCTGGTCGGCGGGGCCGGTGAATGCCTTCATGTTGTGGAAGCCCGCGAACGTGCGGGTCACAAAGGGAGGGGACCGGATCGGCCAGTTTGTGAAGTCGCCCAATTCGGTGCGCAAGTTCTGCAGTGAGTGCGGCGGGCATCTGATGACCGACCATCCGCTGTGGGGGCTGGTCGATGTCTATGCGGCGACGATTCCCGGTGTGGCCTTCCGGCCGGGGGTGCATGTGAACTATGCCGAGACGGTGTTGCCGATGAAGGACGGTCTGCCGAAGCTGCGGGACTTTCCGAAGGAACTCGGCGGCACCGGCGCGACGATGGCCGAGTGACGGCGCAGTGGTGCGGCACCGGCAGGCCGTCTGGTTCGGGGCCGGTCGGAGAGGTTAACGAAATCTTGCGCGACCGTTCTTCAACCCATTGATAGAAAACGGTTTTGCTTGACTCTGCGCGCGGTCGCGGATATAGGTTCTGACATGCTGGAACAAGTGGGCGAGCGGCGGCGGGGCAACCCGGTGCCGCTTTTTCATTGGGCTCGTGGGGACAGGCACCAGGTGGTCAATCGGGACGGGCGCAGGACTGCATGACATTGACGTTTACGGCCGCAGGCCAGGGGCCGAAGGCACGGCTTTCGGACACGCAAATGCTTTACGAGGAGCTTGCCGGGGAAATCCGCGAGGTTCTGGAAAAGCTGAAGTCGGGAGAATGGGACGGCAAGGCGGCCAGGCACTCGGTCAGCGAGATGCGCGGCGTGCTGAAGCTTGTCCTGGAGGAAAGGAACAGGATTGCAGAACTCGGCAAGGAAGACGGCGGAGGAACGAGCGGACAAGAGCTCGACTTCGATGCAGCACGGGCTGAAATCGGCCGCCGGCTGGCTTGCCTCCGCGACGCCGGAGACGGTTGAGCACTTTCTCGGATCGCTGAGCAACGAGGCGCTGATGGCGCTGCCCTGGCTGTTCGAGTTCTGGGCCCTGCCGCACCAGTTGGCGCCCGAGGGCATGTGGAAAAGCTGGGTGATCATGGGCGGGCGCGGGGCGGGAAAGACCCGGGCCGGCGCCGAATGGGTCAGGGCGCAGGTCGAGGGCGCCCGGCCGCATGACGAAGGGCGCGCGCGGCGGGTGGCGCTGGTCGGCGAGACGGTCGATCAGGTGCGCGAGGTGATGGTGTTCGGCGAAAGCGGCATCCTCGCCTGCTCGCCCCCCGATCGCCGCCCGACCTGGGAGTCGGGGCGGCGGCGGCTGGTCTGGCCGAACGGGGCGGTGGCGCAGGTCTTTTCGGCGCATGAGCCGGAATCCTTGCGAGGGCCGCAGTTTGATGCCGCCTGGGCCGACGAGCTGGCCAAGTGGAAGAAGGCCGAGGAGACCTGGGACATGCTCCAGTTCGCGCTGCGGCTGGGAGACCATCCCCGGCAGGTGGTGACGACGACGCCGCGCAATGTGGGGGTGCTGAAGGCGATCCTGAAGAACCCCTCGACGGTGGTGACGCATGCGCCGACCGAGGCGAACAAGGCCTATCTTGCGGCCTCGTTCCTTGAGGAGGTGACGGCGCGCTATCAGGGAACGCGGCTGGGCCGTCAGGAGCTGGAGGGCGTGCTTCTGGAGGAGGTCGAGGGGGCGCTGTGGACCACGGGCCTGATCGAGGCGGCGCGGGCCGACGTTCCGGGGCGGATGAGCCGGATCGTGGTGGGCGTCGATCCTTCGGTCTCGGGGCGCGAGGGTGCGGACGAATGCGGGATCGTCGTTGTCGGCGCCATGACCGAGGGGCCGCCGCAGGACTGGCGGGCCTGGGTTCTGGAGGATGCGACGGTCAGCGGCGGGTCGCCGCAGAAATGGGCCGAGGCGGTGGCCGCGGCCTATCATCGGCATGGCGCGGCGCGGGTGGTGGCCGAGGTCAACCAGGGCGGCGCGCTGGTCGAGAGCCTGATGCGCTCGGTCGATGCCTTCCTGCCGGTGACGAAAGTTTCGGCGACCCAGGGCAAGGCGGCGCGGGCCGAGCCGGTGGCGGCGCTTTACGAGCAGGGGCGGGTCAGGCATCTGCGCGGGCTGGGCGCGCTGGAGGACCAGATGTGCCGGATGGCGCGCGGCGGCTATCAGGGGCGCGGCAGCCCGGACCGGGTGGATGCGCTGGTCTGGGCGCTGACCGACCTGATGATCGAGGCGGCGCGCCGGCCGGGTTCGCCGCAGGTGCGCGGCCTTTAGAGCCGGGCGCGTGCGGTGGCCGGGGATGCCTCCGGCGGGGATATTCGGGCCACGGTGAAAGCCGGGGGCTTTGCCGGCCTTTCAGGGTGATGGAGATGAGGATGGGTTGGAACATTTTCCGGCGCGGCGAGGCCGTGCCCGAGATCAAGGCTTCGGCCACGGGGCGGGTCATCGCCTGGGGCGGCTCGGGGCGGGTTGCCTGGAGCCCGCGGGACACGGTGAATCTGACGAAGACCGGGTTCAGCGGCAATCCGGTCGGATTTCGCGTGGTCAAGCTGATCGCCGAGGCGGCGGCGGCCTTGCCGCTGGTCTGTCAGGACCGTCACCGACGCTATGACATTCATCCGCTGATGGCGCTGATCCGCCGGCCCAATCCGGGGCAGGGGCGGGCCGAGCTGTTCGAGGCGCTTTACGGCCAGATCCTTCTGAGCGGGAATGGCTATCTGGAGGCGGTGGGCGAGGGGGGCATGCCGCATGAGCTGCATGTGCTGCGCTCGGACCGGATGAACCTGGTGCCCGGGGCGGACGGCTGGCCGGTGGCCTATGACTATGTGGTGGGCGGGCGTACCCACCGGTTCGACATGACCGGGCCGGCCGATCCGATCTGCCATATCCGCAGTTTCCATCCGCAGGACGACCATTATGGCCTGTCGCCGATGCAGGCGGCGGCGGTGGCGGTCGATGTGCACAATTCGGCCAGCGCCTGGTCGAAGGCGCTTCTGGACAATGCCGCGCGGCCTTCGGGTGCCATTGTTTACAAGGGGCTGGACGGGCAGGGACAACTGTCGCCCGACCAGTATGACCGGCTGGTGGGCGAGATGGAGATGCATCATCAAGGTGCGCGCAACGCCGGGCGGCCGATGCTGCTGGAGGGGGGGCTGGACTGGAAGCCGATGGGCTTCAGTCCGAGCGACATGGAGTTCCAGAAGACCAAGGAGGCGGCGGCGCGCGAGATCGCCGTGGCCTTCGGGGTGCCGCCGATGCTTCTCGGCATTCCGGGCGACGCGACCTATGCCAACTATCAGGAGGCCAACCGCGCCTTCTTCCGGCTGACCGTCCTGCCGCTGGCGACGCGGGTGACGGCGGCCGTTGCCTACTGGCTGTCGGCGCATCTGGGCGAAGAGGTCGACCTGCGCCCCGACCTTGACCAGGTGCCGGCGCTGGCGGCCGAACGCGATCAGCAGTGGAAGCGGGTGGGCGAGGCGTCCTTCCTGACCGATCCCGAGAAGCGCGCCCTGCTGGGCCTTCCGCGGCTGGCGGACGAGGCCTGAGATGGCGGGGGGCAACGGGTCGCGCTTTCTGAAGGAGCCGTTCGACTGGACGCGGGATCATCGCTTCGAGGCGACCGAGAAGATCATGCAGGTTCAGTTCCTGGCCGTCGAGCGGCGGCTGGAGCGGATCGAGGCGATGATCATCGGGGTCGAGAAGCGCATGTGGATGACGGTCTTCGGGGTCGTCGGCGTGATCCTGAGCCAGGCGGTGCAGTCGATCCTGCAGTTTTCGCCGAAATAGGAGCCGGGGCATGATGAGAACGGAAAGCGGGCTGGAGACGAAGTTCTGCCGGCTGGGCGAGGACCTGACGGTCGGGGAGGGGTGCCGGATTTCGGGTTACGCCTCGGTCTTCGGGGTGGCGGACCAGGGCAATGACGTGGTGGTGGCCGGGGCCTATGGCCGGTCGCTGGCGCGGATGGCGGCCGAGGGGCGCGGGGTGAGGATGCTGTGGCAGCACGACCCGGGGCAGCCGATCGGCGTCTGGGACGAGGTGCGCGAGGACGGGAGGGGCCTGTGGGTCTCGGGCCGCATCCTGACCGACGTGGACAAGGGCCGCGAGGCGGCGGCGCTGATCGCGGCGGGGGCGATCGACGGGCTGTCGATTGGCTACCGGACGGTGACGGCCGAGAAGGACGCGAAGGGGCGCAGGCTTCTTCGCGAGGTGGAGTTGTGGGAAGTGTCGCTTGTCACCTTCCCGATGCTTCCCGAAGCACGGGTCGGCGCCAAGGCGGACGAGAGCCTGGCGCAGTCCCTTCAGGCACTGGCGGCGGCCCTTGCGGACGCGCGCCGGACATTGGCCAAGGGGTTCTGAACCCCGACGCCGAACCAACCCCAGAAGCGAGGTGATGGGAATGAGGAAGACCGAGGTGCAGGCCCCGGCCGGGGAAGGCTTGTCCGGCGTTCCGGCGCTGGACGTGAAGGCCGCGATTGCCGGGATCGCAAGCGAGTTCAAGGGGTTTCAGGACGACATGACATCGAAGATGCAACAACAGGAAGAGCGACTGACCATGCTGGATCGCAAGTCTTATGCCGCCGGGCGCCCGGCGCTGTCCACCGCAGCCGACCAGGGCGCGCCGCACCAGAAGGCCTTTGGGGACTATCTCCGCTCGGGCGATGACAGCGGCCTGCGCGGGCTGGTGCTGGAAGGCAAGGCGATGTCCACGGCGGTCAGCGCCGATGGCGGGTTCCTGATCAATCCGCAGATGGATGACCGCATCCGCGGGGTGCTGCGCTCGACCGCCTCGATCCGGTCGATCGCCAATGTGGTGAACGTCGAATCCTCGTCGTTCGACGTGGTGATCGACCGCACCGACCTGGGCACGGGGTGGGCCACCGAACTGGTGAACTTCGCCGAGACCGCGACCCCGGTGATCGAGCGGATCTCGATCCGCATCTATGAGCTGGCGGCGATGCCGCGCGCCAGCCAGCGGCTGCTGGACGACGCGGCCTTCGATGTCGAGGGCTGGCTGGCCGAGCGCATCGCCAACCGCTTTGCCCGTGCCGAGGCGCAGGCCTTCATCGCCGGCGACGGGGTGGACAAGCCCAAGGGGTTCCTGTCCTACAACAAGGTTGCCAACGCTTCGTGGGCCTGGGGGCAGCTTGGCTATGTGCCGACCGGCGCGGCGGCGGACTTCGCCACCACCAATGCGTCGGATGCCATCGTCGATCTGGTCTATGCGCTGGGGGCGCAGTATCGGGCCAACGCGGCGTTCGTGATGAACTCGAAGACCGCGGGCGCGGTGCGCAAGATGAAGGACGCCGACGGGCGCTTCATGTGGTCGGACGGGCTGGCACTGGGCGAGCCGTCGCGGCTGATGGGCTATCCGGTTCTGGTGGCCGAGGACATGCCCGACATCGCCGCCAACGCCTATGCCATCGCCTTTGGCGACTTCCACGCGGGCTATACCGTGGCGGAGCGGCCGGACCTGCGGGTGCTGCGCGATCCCTTCTCGGTCAAGCCGCATGTGCTGTTCTATGCCTCGAAGCGGGTCGGCGGCGACGTGACCGATTTCAACGCGATCAAGCTTCTGAAGTTCGCGGTGTCCTAAGGGGCGAACCGCCCCCGGCTACGGCCGGGGGCGGGCGCGGGTCCGGCCTGGCCGTCATGTCCAGCCCTCCCTCTGCCCCGGACGGACGGGGCGGCCCCGCGCCGCATTGCCGCAATCTGAACGAATGGCCGGAGACGATCCATGATGCTGACAGAGCAGACGGCAGTGCCGACGGCGGCGCTGCCACTACAGGAATTCAAGGACCATCTGCGTCTGGGAACCGGGTTCGCCGATGACGGCGTGCAGGATGTCCTGGCGCAGGGCTATCTGCGCGCGGCGATCACGGCCATCGAGGGGCGGATCGGCAAGGCGCTGATCGAGCGGGACTTTCTCCTGACCCTGCCGGACTGGCGGGACGATGCGTGCCAGGCCCTGCCGGTGGCGCCGGTCTCGGCCATCGGCTCGGTCGTGCTTCGCGATGCCGCCGGGGCGGCGACGGTCGTGGCGCCGGGGGCCTATCGGCTGCGCCGCGACATGCATCGCCCGAAGCTGGCCGGAGCCGGGGGCGCCCTGCCTCCGGTCCCGACCGACGGCAGCATCGAGATCCTGTTCACGGCCGGGTTCGGCCCGGCCTGGGCCGATGTGCCGGGCGATCTGGCCCAGGCGGTCTTTCTGCTTGCCGCCGGGTTTCACGAGCACCGCCATGCGGTCGAAAGCACCGCCACGCTGCCTTACGGCGTGCTGGCGCTGATCGAGCGCTGGCGGACGGTGCGGGTTCTGGGCGGGGGCGAGGCATGAGGCCGCCGCGGCTGAGCCGCAGGCTGACGCTCGAGGAGGCGCAGCGGGTACCGGACGGGTCGGGGGGCTTTTCCCTGACTTGGGCGGCGAAGGGTGATCTGTGGGCCGAGGTGCGGGCCGGATCGGGGCGGGAGCGGGCGGGCGAGTCGGTGACGCTGTCGACGGTCGGCTACCGGATCACGGTGCGGGGCGCGCCCTACGGGGCGCCGTCGCGCCCGCGCCCGGAGCAGAGGTTCCGGGAGGGCAACAGGATTTACAGGATCGTCTCGGTGGCCGAAGCGGACGCGTTCGGGCTTTACCTCGTCTGTGAGGCGGCCGAGGAGGTGCTGACATGAGTTATGGGGCTGCGGCGGCGTTGCAGGCCGCTGTCTATCAGCGCCTGATGGCCGACAGTGTGCTGGATGGCCTGGTCGGAAGCGCGATCTACGATGCGGCACCACCGGGCAATCCGGGAGGAACCTATCTCTCGATCGGGCCGGAGACGGTTCGCGATGCGTCGACAAAGACGGAACGCGGGGCAGAGCACGAATTCTCGGTCTCGGTGGTCACGGATGCGGCCGGGTTTCAGGCGGCGAAGGCCGCCGCGGTCGCGGTGTCGGACGCGCTGACCGGGGCCTCGCTGGTGCTGGCGCGCGGCCATCTGGTGGGCCTGTGGTTCCTGCGCGCCCGGGCGCGGCGGGTCGAGGAGGCCGACGTGCGCCGGATCGACCTGTTCTTCAAGGCGCGGATCGAGGACTGACGCCGACAGAAAACGAACAATTGGCGGCACGGCTAGGCATCGATCCGCCAATAAATTTCACTTTTCGGAGAATTGCAATGGTTGCGCAGAACGGCAAGGACCTGCTCGTCAAGCTCGATCTGACGGGCGGAGGGACATACACCACCATCGCCGGCTTGCGGGCGACAAAGATCAGCTTCAACGCCGAGACGGTCGATGTGACCAGCCTGGAAAGCCAGGGCGGGTGGCGGGAGCTTCTGGGTGGCGCGGGCGTGCGTTCGGCCAGCGTCTCGGGGTCCGGCGTCTTCGTCGATGCCGCCACCGACGACCGCGCGCGCCAGATCTTCTTTCAGGGAACGGTCGAGATGTTCCAGGTGATCATCCCCAGTTTCGGGATCGTCGAGGGGCCGTTCCAGCTGACCTCGATCGAATATGCCGGAAGCTTCAACGGCGAGGCGACCTATGAGCTTAGCCTGGCGTCGGCTGGCGTCCTGACCTTCACGGCGATCTGATGGCGAACCCCTGGGCAGGCGAGGTGGCGGTGACGCTGAACGGCGAGGCACGGGCGGCGCGGCTGACGCTGGGGGCGCTGGCCGAACTGGAGGCGCAGCTCGGCACCGGAACACTGGTCGAACTGGCCGAGCGGTTCGAGAGCGGGCGCTTTTCTGCGCGCGATGTCTTGCTGTTGGTGGCGGCCGGGTTGCGCGGGGGAGGCTGGCCGGGAACGGCGGCCGATCTTCTGGCCGCGGACATGGCAGGCGGGCCGGTGGCGATGGTGCGGGCGGCGGCCGAGCTTCTGGCGCGGGCGTTCGCCTTGCCGGAGGCGGGCGGGTGAAGGCGGGCGGCCTGGACTGGGCGGGCCTGATGCGAGCGGGGATGGCGGGCCTTGGGTTGCGGCCAGACGAGTTCTGGCGGCTGACGCCGGCCGAGCTGGCGGTGATGCTGGGCGAGCCCGTCGGGCAGAGGCCGATGGGACAGGCGCAACTCGACGACCTGAGGCGGCAGTGGCCGGATGCGGCGGAGGAGGCAGGGGAATGACGGAAGCGGTGGGTGCCGGCGGCGCCGATGGCCTGGGCCAGCAACTTGCGGCGCTGGAACAGAGTCTGGGCGGGGCCCAGGCGATGGCGGCGGCCTTCGACGCAGAACTACGGGGGATGAGCGAGAGCATGACCTTCACCTCGCGCGAGGTGAATACGCTGTCGGTCGGGATCGGCAGGGGGTTGCGCTCGGCCTTTGACGGGTTGGTGTTCGACGGGATGAAGCTGTCCGACGCGCTGAAGTCCGTCGCACGGTCGATGATCGACAATGTCTATTCGGTGGCGATGCGGCCGGTACAGAACGCGGTGGGGGGCGCAATCTCGGAGGGCATGAACAGCCTTCTGAGCGGGTTGTTCCCGTTTGCCGATGGTGCCGCCTTTTCTCAGGGCCGGGTGACGGCCTTTGCCAAGGGAGGTGTGGTCAGCGCGCCCACCGGGTTTGCCATGCGCGGCGGGCGCGGCCTGATGGGCGAGGCGGGGCCCGAGGCGATCATGCCGCTTGCACGCGGCGCCGATGGCCGCCTTGGCGTACAGGCGGCCGGGGGCGGGCGGCCGGTCAATGTGACGGTGAACGTCACGTCCCCGGACGTGCAGGGCTTCCAGCGCAGTCAGAGTCAGATCGCGGCGCAGATGGCGCGGGCCCTGGCGCGCGGCGAGCGCAACAGGTGAGGAGGGGACGATGGCCTTTCACGAAGTGAGATTTCCGGCGAACCTGTCCTTTGGCTCGATCGGAGGGCCCGAGAGGCGGACCGAGGTGGTGGCGCTGGCGAATGGTTTCGAAGAGCGCAATACCCCCTGGGCCGAGGCCCGGCGCCGCTATGACGCCGGTGTCAGCCTGCGAAGCCTCGATGACATCGAGGATATGGTCGCCTTCTTCGAGGCGCGGCAGGGCCAGCTTCACGGCTTTCGTTGGAAGGACTGGGCGGATTTCAAGTCCTGCCGGCCTTCGTCCGGGATCGGGTTCGAGGATCAGCTGATCGGCCTGGGCGACGGAGCGAGCATGGAGTTTCAGCTGATCAAGACCTACCGGTCCGGCCCATCCTCGCAGGTCAGGCGGATCGCCAAGCCGGTCGAGGGGACCGTGCGCGTGGGGTTGCAAGGCGACGAGGTGCAGGCCGGCATCCATTTCGACATGGACCTGGTCAAGGGGGTCATCGTCTTTGCCTCGCCTCCGGCGGTCGGAGAGCGGGTGACTGCGGGGTTCGAGTTCGATGTTCCGGTGCGCTTCGACACCGACCGGATCCAGGTTTCGGTCGCGTCCTTTCAGGCGGGCGATGTGCCGCATGTGCCGGTGGTGGAGGTGCGGCTGTGAGCTATCCGCCTGACCTAATCGCCCATCTTGCAGGGGGGACAACGACGCTGGCGCGGGCCTTCGAGGTGCGCCGCACCGACGGGGTGGTCCTGGGATTCACCGATCACGACCGCAACCTGACGTTCGGGGGAGTCACCTTCCGCGCCGACAGCGGGATGACGGCGAAGGCGCTTCAGCAGACGACCGGCCTTGCGGTCGACAACACCGAGGCGTTCGGCGCGCTCAGGTCCGACGCGATTAGCGAGGCGGACATTCTGGCGGGCCGCTATGATGGCGCCGAGGTGCTGGCATGGCTGGTGAACTGGACGGACGTGGAGATGCGGACCCTCCAGTTCCGCGGTCACATAGGAGAAATCCGGCGTCAAGGCGGCAGCTTCAGCGCCGAGCTTCGCGGTCTGGCCGAACTGCTCAATCAGCCGCAAGGGCTGATCTACCACGGCCGCTGTTCGGCCGTCCTTGGCGGCCGGCGCTGCCGTTTCGACCTGTCGCGGCCGGGCTATGCCGCCGAGCGGACGATCGAGACGGTCGAGGGTGCGCGGGTCTTCGGGTTCCGCAGCCTGGCCGGGTTCACTGACAGGTTCTTCGAGAAGGGCCGGTTCCGGGTGCTGACCGGCGCCGCGGCGGGGCTGGTGGGCGCGGTCAAGAATGACCGGCTGGCCGGGGGCGCGGAGCGGGCCATCGAGCTGTGGCAGGCGCTTGGCGCTGCGCCCGCACCGGGCGACATGGTGCGCATCGAGGCGGGCTGCGACAAGGCCGAGGACACCTGCCGGCTGAAATTCCGCAATCTCGTCAATTTCCGCGGCTTCCCGGACATTCCGGGTGAGGACTGGCTTATGGCCTTTCCGCAAAGGGCCGGGATCAATGACGGCGGGAGCCTGAGACGATGAGTGCCCGCGGTCGGGAGGCGGTCGCGATCGCGCGGGGCTGGATCGGCACACCCTACCTGCATCAAGCCTCGGTCCGCGGGGCCGGGACCGACTGCCTCGGTCTCTTGCGTGGGGTCTGGAGGGATCTCTACGGCTGCGAGCCCGAAGCGGTGCCGCCCTACACCGCCGACTGGTCCGAGCCGGAGGGGGCAGAGCGGCTTTGGCAGGCCGCTATCCGCCACCTTGTGCCGGTGGCCGGGCCGGAGCCGTCTGCGGGCGATGTCCTGCTGTTTCGCATGAGGGACGGGGGCGTGGCCAAGCACCTTGGCATCGCGGCGGCCGAGGGCGCGGCGCCGACCTTCATCCATGCGTTCAGCGGGCACGGTGTCCTGGAGAGTCCGCTGTCGCGTCCCTGGGCGCGCCGCATCGTGGCGCGCTTTGCATTTCCCTGAGGATATGATCGATGGCAACGATACTTCTGTCTGCCGCCGGCGCCGCGGTCGGTGCGGGTTTTGGCGGCACCGTGCTTGGGCTTTCGGGCGCCGTCATCGGTCGCGCCATCGGGGCGACGGTCGGCCGGGCGATTGACCAGCGGCTGCTGGGCACCGGATCGCGCGCGGTCGAGACCGGCAAGGTCGACCGCTTTCGCCTGACCGGCGCCAGCGAAGGCTCGCCGATCGGCGAGGTGTGGGGCCGGATGCGGATCGCGGGCCAGGTCATCTGGGCCTCGCGCTTTCAGGAAAGGGCGGAAGTCACCACCACCGGCGGCGGCAAGGGGGCGCCGTCGCAACCGAAAACCACCACGACGCAATACAGCTATTCGGTGAGCATGGCGCTGGCACTCTGCAAGGGAGAGATCACCCGGGTCGGACGCATCTGGGCCGACGGCGTGGAGGTTTCCCCGCAGGGGATGTCCCTCCGGGTCTATACCGGAAGCGAGACGCAGTTGCCCGATCCCAAGATCGAGGCGGTCGAGGGGCCGGGGACGGTTCCGGCCTACCGCGGGCTGGCCTACGTCGTCATCGAGGACCTTGACCTGACGCCCTTTGGCAACCGCGTGCCGCAGTTCTCGTTCGAGGTCGTCAGGCCGGCGCAGGGGGCCATGATCGACCCGGTGCCCGACCTGACGCGGGGGGTCAGGGGCGTCGCGCTGATTCCGGGAACCGGGGAGTATGCTCTGGCGACGACGCCGGTTCATTTCACCCACGGTCTTGGCCACAATGTTTCGGCCAATGTCCACGCGGTCGGCGGGATGACGGACATCGACGCCTCGCTTCAGGCGCTGGACGAGGAGCTTCCGGCCTGCGGCGCGGTGTCGCTGGTCGTCAGCTGGTTCGGCGATGACTTGAGGTGCGCGAATTGCGCCATCCAGCCAAAGGTCGAGGACCGGGGGCAGGATGGGACGCCGCTGGCCTGGCGAGCCGGGGGCATCGGTCGGGCCGAGGCCGCCGAGGTCGTGCGCCGGTCGGGACGCCCGGTTTATGGCGGGACGCCCGCGGATGCTTCGGTGATCGAGGCGATTGTCGCCCTTCGGGGCCGGGGCAAGTCGGTCATGTTCTACCCGTTCGTCCTGATGGATCAGTTGGCGGGCAACGGCCGGGCCGACCCCTGGACCGGCGCCGCCGATCAGCCGCCGCTGCCCTGGCGCGGGCGCATCACCCTGGCGGTTGCTCCTGGGCGGGCCGGCACATCCGACCGCACGGCCGCCGCCGCGGCGGAGGTCGCAGCCTTCTTCGGGACGGCCCGGCCTGCCCATTTCTCGATCGTGGGAGGCGGCGTCAGCTACAGCGGTCCGCAGGAATGGTCCTACCGGCGGTTCATCCTGCATTATGCGACGTTGTGTGCCCAGGCCGGCGGGGTCGATGCCTTTTGCATCGGTTCTGAACTGCGGGGCCTGACACGGGCGCGGGCGGCCGGCGACACGTTCCCGGCGGTGAGCGCGCTGAGGCAGTTGGCGGCCGACGTGCGCAGCATCTTGGGGCCGGGTACCAAGATTTCCTATGCGGCTGACTGGTCGGAATATGCCAATTATGACGACGGGGCAGGCAATCTCTACTTCCATCTCGACCCGCTGTGGGCGGACCCCGACATCGATTTCGTCGGGGTGGACAACTACCTGCCCCTGTCGGACTGGCGCGAGGGTGAGGATCAGGCCGATGCGGGCTGGGGAAGCATCTACAACCTGGATTACCTGAAGGCCAATGTCGCTGGCGGCGAGTATTACGACTGGTACTACGGATCGAGTGAGGAAGGGGCCGCGCAGATCCGCACTCCGATCACCGACGGCGCCTATGGTGAGCCCTGGGTGTGGCGGGCAAAGGATTTCCGGGGCTGGTGGGAGAATCCGCACTTTGATCGGATCGGCGGGGTGCGGCAGGCGGGCCCGACCTCCTGGGTGCCGAGATCCAAGCCGATCTGGTTCACCGAATACGGATGCGCCGCGATCGACAAGGGCACGAACGAACCCAACAAGTTTCTCGATCCCAAGTCGTCGGAGTCCGCGCTTCCGCGCCACTCCAGCGGCCGGCGCGATGATCTGATCCAGATGCAGTATCTGCGGGCGATGATCGACTTCTGGGGGGACGAGGCGAACAATCCGCTGTCGCCTGCTTACGGTGGGCCCATGGTCGACATGGCGCGCGCCCATGTCTGGGCCTGGGACACGCGCCCGTTTCCCGAGTTTCCCGCGGACAGCGACACCTGGGCAGACGGGGCGAACTATGCCCGTGGACACTGGATCAGCGGGCGAACCACTGCCCAGCCCCTGTCGAGCGTGGTGGCCGAAATCTGTACGGCTTCGGGGCTGGGCGCATTCGATGTCTCGGGCCTCTACGGGCTGGTTCGGGGATATTCGGTGGGCGAGAACGGCTCGGCGCGGGCGGCGCTGCAACCTTTGATGATCGCTTACGGCTTTGATGCGGTCGAGCGTGAGGGCAAGATCGTCTTTCGCATGCGCGACGGGCAGGTGCGTCAGGCGGTGTCCGCCGATCAGCTGGCGGTCGCCGAGGATCTGACGGGCCGCCTCGAGACCGAGCGGGCGCCGGAGGCCGAGGTGGCGGGGCGGGTGAGGCTGAACTTTGTCGAAGCCGAGGGGGCCTTTGAACCTCGTGCGGTCGAGGCGGTGTTTCCCGACGAGGAGCTCCGCGCCGTATCGCATTCGGAGCTTGCGCTGAGCCTGACCCGCTCGGAGGGGCAAAGGATCGTCGAGCGCTGGCTGGCGGAAGCGCGTGTTTCGCGTGACGGCGCCAAATTCGCCCTGCCGCCCTCGCTCGGCTACCTCGGGGCGGGGGATATCGTGCGTCTGGGCGGGGCCGCGACCGACCTCTACCGGATTGACCGGATGGAGCAGGCGGGTGCAATCTCGGTCGAGGCGGTCAGGGTGGAGCGGGCGGTCTACCAGCCCTCCGACGAAAGCGAGGCGCGGATCACGCCGCGATCCTTCGTGGCGCCGGTTCCGGTCCATTCGGTGTTTCTCGACCTGCCGCTGATGACCGGGCAGGAGGTGCCGCATGCGCCGCACCTTGCGGTCTGCGCGACACCCTGGCCGCGCAGCGTTGCGGTCTATTCGTCGGACCAGGACGCGGGGTATGTGCTGAACCGCCAGCTGCCTGCGGCATCGATCATCGGAACGACGCTGTCGACGCTCGATGCGGCCCGCCACGGTCTTTGGGATCGTGGCCCGGCGCTGCGGGTCCGGATGTCGGGGGGCATGCTGGCGTCGGTGAGCGTGGATCAGTTGCTGAACGGCGCCAATCTGATGGCGGTCGGCGACGGCAGTTCGGCCAACTGGGAACTGCTCCAGTTTCTGACCGCCACGGTGGTTGCGCCCGACACATATGACCTTGCGCTCCGACTGCGCGGGCAGGCCGGAACCGACGCGGTCATGCCGACTTCGTGGCCCGCCGGCAGCACCGTTGTCCTCCTGAACGGGGTGCCGCGACAGATCGGGCTGAATGCGAGCGAGCGCGATCTGGCGAGGCACTACCGGGTCGGCCCTTCTGGGCTGCCCTACGACAATCCGACCTTCACCCACCGGGTCGAGGCGTTCGCGGGAATCGGGTTGCGGCCTCTGTCGGTCTGCCACCTCCGTGGTCGGCGCGGATCTTCCGGCGATACCGATCTGACCTGGATGAGGCGCACCCGGCTGGATGGCGACAGTTGGTCATCCTACGAGGTCCCGCTGGGCGAAGCGCGCGAGGGCTATCTCGTGCGGGTCAGCGTCGGCGTGACGGCAGTCCGGGAGGTGACGGTAGGGCAACCCGTCTGGACCTACACCGCCAGCCAGCGCGCAGCGGACGGGCTTTTGGCGCAGCCCGTCGACATCGCGGTCGCTCAGCTTTCCGACGCATTCGGCGCCGGACCATTCACAAGGATTACCATCGAATGAACACCACCAATCAGCTTGGCCTCCCGCTCCTGCAGGCTGCGCAGGCCCAGAAGCATGTGACCATGAACGAGGCACTTGCAAGGCTTGATGGCCTGGCGATCCTGACGCTGCAATCCCAGAGCACTGCCGCGCCGCCCGCGATTGTTACCGATGGGGCGGCATATGCGGTGCCGGCCGGCGCGGTCGCCGCATGGGCGGGCCAAGACGGAAGGCTTGCCATTGGACGCAATGGTGGATGGGATTTCGCCGTTCCCCGACGCGGCTGGCGGGCGCTGATCCTGGACGAGGGGACGCAGGCCCTTCACGACGGGGCCGCCTGGAGGCCGGGTCTTGCCACGATGTCGCCGAAGAATTCCGGGCTGGCGATCAAGGTCGCGGAGATCGATCACCTGCTGGGGCCGGGTGCGGTGTCGCTGACCTCCAGCCTGATCCCCCCCAACAGCGTGGTCGTGGGGGCGACGGCGCGGGTCGTGGCGGCGATCACCGGCACGTTGACAAGCTGGCAGTTGGGCAACCCGGGCGCAGTGGGGCGCTTCGGCAGCGGCCTGGGATTGGCGGTCGGGTCGTTCGCGCGCGGCCTGCTCGGACAGCCGACCGCGTTCTACAGTGCCACTCCGTTTCAGCTTGACGCAAGCGGCGGCGATTTCGGCGGCGGAGCGGTGAGGATCGCGGTCCATTATTTCGAGTTGACCCTCCCGGACCTGTGACCATCTGGCGGAGGACTGGGATCGAACTGCTGTCACCCGTGATGCAAAGCCAGCGGCCCTGCGCTTTCGATTTCCTTCCCAGCTTCGGTCTGCTAGATTCTACTGGCATTCGAAGGAGACGGGCATGGCTGAAACCAGAGCCAAGATGGCGCAGGTCGATCCGGTGTGGACCCATGTCTGCGAAGAGGCGCGGGCAGCCGTCCGCGACGAGCCGCTGCTGGGCGGATTTTTTCACTCGGGCATTCTCCATCACCCGACACTGGAGCGTGCCCTCGCCTACAGGTTCTCGCTGAAGCTGGCGTCGGGCGAGATGAGCGAACAAATTCTGCGGGAGATCGCGGACGAGGCCTATGCGGTCGCGCCGGAACTGGGTCAGGCCGCGCGCGCGGACTGTGTTGCCGTCTATGACCGCGATCCTGCCTGCCACAGGTTCTTGCAGCCGATCCTGTTCTTCAAGGGGTTCCAGGCGATGCAGGCCTATCGCATCGGCCACTGGCTCTGGGTGAACGGGCGGCGGGACCTGGCCTATTTCATCCAGATGCGGGTCAGCGAGGTCTTTGGCGTCGACATCCACCCCAATGCCCGCCTCGGCAAGGGGATCATGATCGACCATGCCCATTCGATCGTCATAGGGGAAACGGCGGTGGTCGGCGACAATGTGTCGATGCTGCATTCAGTGACGCTGGGGGGTACCGGCAAGGAGGACGGCGACCGGCATCCGAAGATCGGCGATGGCGTGCTGATCGGGGCTGGGGCGAAGATACTCGGAAACATCTCGGTCGGGCACTGCTCGCGCATTGCCGCAGGGTCCGTTGTCTTGCAGGATGTACCGCCGTGCAAGACGGTCGCCGGGGTGCCGGCGAGGGTCATCGGCGAGGCGGGATGCGAGCAGCCGTCGCTGAACATGGACCAGCGGTTTTCCGACGACGGCTGAACCGAAAAGGGCCGGCGCTGCTGTGCCGGCCCTTCTCATGACTCACGCCAGCATGGCGATCGGGTTTTCCAGGTTGTTGACGATCTGCTTCAGAAGTTCGGCGCCCAGAGCGCCGTCAATGACGCGGTGGTCGACCGAGAGCGTCATCGACATCAAGGTCGCAACCCCGAGCGATCCGTCAGGCCTGACCACCGGCCGCTTGATCCCCGCGCCAACCGCCAGGATGGCGCCATGCGGCGGATTGATGACCGCATCGAAGTTCTCGATCCCGAACATTCCGAGGTTCGAGATGGCGAAGCTGCCGCCCTGATACTCGTGGGGCGCGAGCTTCTTGGTCTTGGCGCGGGCGGCAAGGTCCTTCATTTCGCCAGACAGGGCCGAGAGGCTTTTCTTTTCGGCATCCTTGAGGACGGGTGTGAACAGCCCGCCTTCAATGGCCACTGCCACGGCAACGTCCGACGGTTTCAGCTTGAATATCCGGTCCCCCGCCCACACGGCATTCGCGTCCGGCACCGCCTGGAGGGCCAGAGCACAGGCCTTGATGATGAAGTCGTTGACCGACAGCTTCACGCCGCGCGCTTCCAGCCCCTTGTTCAGCTGTTCGCGGAACGCCAGAAGAGCGTCGAGAACGACCGAACGGCGCAGGTAGAAATGCGGGATCGTCTGCTTGGCCTCGGTCAGGCGCGCGGCGATGGTGCGGCGCATTCCGTCAAGCGCCAATTCGGTATAGTCGCGGCCTTCGTACATCTTGGCGACTGTCGTCGCGGACATGCCCGAGGGTGCGGCGGCTGCCGGGGCAGGGGCGGCGGCCGGGGCGGTGGCCGCGGCTGAAACCTTGCCCGTTCCGGGGCGGGCGCCTTCGACATCCGCCTTGACGATGCGTCCGTGCGGGCCGGATCCCTTCAATCCCGCAAGATCGATGTCCCGTTCCTTGGCCAGCCGCCGCGCCAGAGGCGAGGCGATCACCCGGTCGCGCGCCGTTCCTGCCGGCAACGGGGACGGTGCCGCAGGTGTTGCGACCGGGGCCGGCGCCGCGGCGGTCGCCGGTGACGCCGGTGCGGCGGGCTTGACCGCCGGAGCAGGCGCCGCGGTTTCCCCTTCTTCGACAAGGACCGCGATCGGCGTGTTGACCTTGACGCCGGCGGTGCCCTCGGCGACCAGGATCCGGCCCACCGTCCCCTCGTCGACGGCCTCGAACTCCATCGTCGCCTTGTCGGTCTCGATCTCGGCCAGGATGTCGCCGGACCTGACCTTGTCGCCCTCCTTCACCAGCCATTTGGCCAGTGTGCCCTCCTCCATCGTCGGCGAGAGCGCGGGCATGAGAATTTCAGTGGCCATGATGCACCTCAGCGATAGCAGACGGATTTGACGGCGGCGACCACGTCGGCGGTCGTGACCAGCGCAAGCTTTTCCAGGTTGGCGGCATAGGGCATCGGCACGTCCTTGCCCGCGCAGTTGATGACCGGCGCATCCAGATGGTCGAAGGCGCGTTCCATGATCGTCGCCGACAGGTGGTTGCCGATCGAACCGACGGGGAAGCCCTCTTCGACGGTCACGCAACGGTTCGTCTTCATCACGCTGGCCAGCACCGTGTCATAGTCGATGGGCCGCAGTGTGCGCAGGTCGATGACCTCGGCGCTGATCCCCTCGTGTGCCAGCTTGTCCGCGGCCTCGAGCGCGTAGCCCATCCCGATCCCGAACGAGACGATGGTCGCATCGGTGCCCTCGCGCCAGACCCGGGCCTTGCCGAAGGGAATGGTGAAATCCGGCAGGTCCGGCACCTCGAAGGACCGTCCGTAGAGGATCTCGTTCTCCAGGAAAATCACCGGGTTCGGGTCGCGGATCGCCTGCTTCAGAAGACCCTTCGCATCGGCGGCCGAATAGGGCATCACCACCTTGAGGCCAGGGATCGCGGCATACCAGGCTGCGAAATCCTGCGAATGCTGGGCCGCGACGCGGGCCGCGGCGCCGTTCGCGCCCCGGAACACGATCGGACACCCCAGCTGGCCGCCCGACATGTAGTTCGTCTTGGCCGCCGAGTTGATGATATGGTCGATCGCCTGCATGGCGAAGTTGAAGGTCATGAATTCGACGATCGGATTCAGCCCGCCCCAGGCGGCGCCGACCGCGATCCCGGTAAAGCCGATCTCGGTGATCGGGGTGTCGACCACCCGCCGCGGTCCGAACTCATCCAGGAGCCCCTGCGAGATCTTGTAGGCGCCCTGGTATTCGCCGACCTCCTCGCCCATCAGCATGACGTTCGGATTGGCGCGCATCTCTTCGGCCATCGCCTCGCGCAGGGCCTCGCGTACCGTCATCGTCTTCATCGGCGTTCCCGCCGGCCAGTCGGGCGAGGTGTCCGGCGCGACGGCGCGCATCGGCGCGGCCTGCACCGGAGGCGGCGCAGCGACTGGAGCGGCCGGCGGCGCGGCGGCCGGGGCGGGTGCCGCAGCAGGCGAGGCAGCCGGGCTTTCGCCCTCCTCGACCAGGACCGCGATCGGCGTGTTGACCTTGACGCCAGCGGTGCCCTCGGCGACCAGGATCCGGCCCACCGTCCCCTCGTCGACGGCCTCGAACTCCATTGTCGCCTTGTCGGTCTCGATCTCGGCGATGATCTGGCCGGACTTGACCTTGTCGCCCTCCTTCACCAGCCATTTGGCCAGGGTGCCTTCCTCCATCGTCGGGGAAAGCGCAGGCATGAGAATTTCGGTTGCCATGTTCACGGTCCCCCTTACGCGTAGATGTCGGTCCAGAGCTCGGAGACATCCGGCTCGGGGCTTTCCTTGGCGAATTCGGCGCTGTCGTTGACGATCGCCTTGATGTCGCGGTCGATCGACTTGAGGTCGTCCTCGCTGGCCAGCCCGCCGCCGATCAGAAGATCGCGCACATGCTCGATCGCGTCCTTCTCGTCCTTCATCTTCTGGACCTCCTCGCGCGTGCGGTACTTGGCGGGATCCGACATCGAATGGCCGCGGTAGCGATAGGTCATCATTTCCAGGATGTAGGGTCCGTTTCCGGCCCGGCAGTGCGCGACCGCCTTCTGGCCGGCGGCCTTGACCGCGAGGACATCCATGCCGTCCACCTGCTCGCCCGAGATTCCATAGGCCAGGCCACGACCGAAGAGCGTGGTCGACTTGGTCGAGCGCTTGAGGCTTGTGCCCATCGCATACTGGTTGTTCTCGATCACGAACACCACCGGCAGGCTCCAGAGTTCGGCCATGTTGTAGGTCTCGTAGACCTGGCCCTGGTTGGCGGCGCCGTCGCCGAAATAGGCGAAGGTCACGTTGTCGTTGCCCTTGTACTTGTCCGACAAGGCGAGCCCCGCCCCGAGCGGCACCTGCGCGCCGACGATCCCGTGCCCGCCGTAGAAGTGGCGCTGCTTCGAGAACATGTGCATCGAGCCGCCCTTGCCCTTCGAATAGCCGCCGATGCGCCCGGTCAGTTCGGCCATGACGCCCTTCGCGTCCATGCCGCAGGCCAGCATGTGGCCATGATCGCGGTAGCTGGTGATGCGCTTGTCGCCGTCCTTGGTGCAGGCTTCCAGCCCGACGACCACGGCCTCCTGCCCGATGTAGAGATGGCAGAACCCGCCGATCAGGCCCATGCCGTAGAGCTGGCCGGCCTTTTCCTCGAATCGCCGTATAAGCAGCATCTCGCGGTAGAACTTGAGAAGCTCGTCCTTGGAAACGTTTGATTTGTCGGAAGTTTTCCGCGCTGCCATATCGGCGACCTCCCAGTCACGAAAATATAGTTCAACGTTAAACTATCCATAGCCGAAAAGTGCGTGCAAAGCGACAGGAAATTTCAGGAAGGCGCCCCGGCAGGCGCCCCCAGGTCAGCGGACGACGATTTCGTCGGCCCGCACATAGCCCAGGACATTGCGGACCCGCTCGTCCAGGAGGTCGAGGTCGAGGAACTGGTCCGACAGTCGCCGGGTGAGGTTCTGCATCCGCGCCACTTCCGCCTTCAGCCGGTCGCGCTCGGCAGTCAGCGCCTGCTTTTCGGCGGTGATTTCGGCCCGCTTGACCACGCCGAAATCGCCCTGCACGGCGGCAAAGGTGAAGTAGCCGCCAACCCCCAGCAACACGGCGCCGGTAAGAGCGGCGCCCACGGCGGGTTTAAGGCTGGAAAGTCGCATCTTCGGCCCCGTCGTTGCCTCAAGCCCCGGTTCGGGCCGCCTCTGGCGGGCGGCCTTTCGCAAGTCATGGCACAGTCGGGGCGCGATGGGAATCCGTCGCGCCCGATTTTTTCTGGCTGTGCTCAGGCGACCGAGGCGGTGCAGATGCTGTCGATGGCCTTGTCCAGCACCCGGTTGAACGTCGCGTCGTCCTGCTGGGCGGTCAGGCCTTCGGTCAGCGCGCGCGAGAAGCTGGCGATCATGCCCTTGTTGCGGGCAAGGATGCGGTTGGCCTCTTCGCGCGAATAGCCGCCCGAGAGCGCGACGACCCGCATGACCCGCGGATGGTCGATCAGCGGCCTGTAGTGGTTGTCGACGGTGGGCAGGGTCAGTTTCAGCATGACCTGCCGGTCGGCGGGCAGGGTGTCGAGGCGCTTCAGGACCTCGGCGCGCAGGATGTCCTCGGCCTCGCGCTTGTCGGGGATGGTGATCGTGACCTCGGGCTCGATGATCGGCATCAGCCCGTGGTCCAGCACCTGCGCCGCCAGATCGAATTGCTGGGCGACGGCGGCGGCGATCCCCTTGGCCGAGGCCGAGTCGATCACCGAACGCTCCTTGGTGCCGAAGATGCCCTTGTCGCCCGCCCGCTTCAGCAGCGCCTCCAGCCCCTTGATCGGTTTCATCAGCTTCACGCCGTCGGCGGCGTCCTGAAGGCCCTGGTCGATCTTCAGGAAGGGCACGACCCCCTTCTTCTTCCAGAGGTAGTCGGCCGAGGGCTGGCCGGCGATGTCGGCATCCATCGTCCGCTCGAACAGGATCGCGCCGATCACCCGGTCGCCGTTGAAGGCGGGCGATGTCGCGATGCGCGAACGCATCTCGTGGATCAGCGCATACATCTCGGCGTCGCCCGAATAGCTGTCCTCGGCGATCCCGTAGAGCTTCAGCGCCTTCGGGGTCGAGCCGCCGCTCTGGTCGAGGGCAGCGATGAACCCCTTGCCCGACCGCATCTGGTCCGCCTGCTTTTGCCGTGACATGTCCTGCTCCACCGGGAAATTCTGTTTGCCGGGCCGCCAGCCGGCCCTCATCGCCGGGTTTTAGGCAAGGCGTGGCATCGTTGCAAACGTGGTGGCGCTAACGGTCCGCCCGGGCCGGCTATTTCAGGAACAATGCGGTGATCCGGGGCATGAAGGCGCGCGGGACAAGGCGCGGCAGCAGGGTGAAAAACCGTCCGCGAAGGCTGGTCATGCGAATCCTCCGGCCGGCCAGCATCGCCCGCCAGCCGGCGCGCGCCACCTTGGCGGCTGCGGGCAGGCGGCCCTGGGCGAACAGCCTTGTCCCCTCCATCCCCGCGCCCTTGGCAAACCCGGTGGCCGTCGCGCCGGGGCAGAAGGCCGTGATGGTGACACTGGTGCCGCGCAATTCCTCGGCCACCGCCTCGGACAGGGACAGGACATAGGCCTTGGTCGCGTGATAGACCGCCATCCCCGGCCCGGGCGCAAAGCCCGAGACGGAAGCCACGTTCAGGATGCGCCCGCCGCCCGCCGCCAGCATGTGCGGCACCGCGCGCTTCATCAGGATGGTCAGGGCAAGGACGTTGACCCGCACCGACTGGTCCTCGCGGGTGAAATCCTCGTCGCTGAACGGGCCATAGCGGCTGAGGCCGGCATTGTTGACCAGGATGTCGATGCGGCGGCGGGTGGCGGCGCGGCGCCACAGAAGTTCGACCTCATCGGGGTTCGACAGGTCGGTGGCGATGACCTCGACCGCGATCTTGTGGCGGGCGCGCAGCTCGTCGGCCAGCTTCTCCATCTCCGGCCCGCGGCGGGCGGCAAGGATCAGGTCGCGCCCCTCGGCGGCGGCGATCCGCGCGAACTCGCGCCCGAGGCCCCGGGACGCGCCCGTGATCAGCGTCCAGCCACGAAGGCCGCCCTGGCTTGTCATTCCCGATCGTCTCCGTTGTCGGCCTGCTCGTGGCGGCCGGTCATGTGCCGCCGCTCGCCCTGCTGCGGTTGTGGCAGGACATTATGCCATCAATGCGGCGACACCCGGCAATTCCTTGCCCTCCATCCATTCGAGGAAGGCACCGCCTGCCGTCGAGATGAAGGTGAAATCGCCCGCGACACCCGCCTTGTTCAAGGCCGCCACCGTGTCGCCGCCGCCCGCCACCGACACCAGCTTGCCGGCGCGGGTCAGCGCCGCCGCCGTTCGCGCCGCGGCGTTGGTGGCCTGATCGAAGGGCGCGATCTCGAAGGCGCCGAGAGGGCCGTTCCAGATCAGCGTCCGACAGTCGGCGAACAGGCCCGAGATGGCCGCGACCGAGGCGGGCCCGGCGTCGAGGATCATCGCGTCGGCAGGGCAGGCGTCGGCGGCCACGACCTGATGCGGGGCACCGGCCGCGAACTCGCGGGCCACCACCACGTCGGTGGGCAGGTGGATGCGGCAGCCGGTCTCGTCGGCCCGCGCAAGGATCGCGCGCGCCGTTTCGGCCATGTCGCGCTCGGCCAGCGACTTGCCGACCTCGATCCCCCTGGCGACAAGGAAGGTGTTGGCCATGCCCCCGCCGATCACCAGATGATCGACCTTGGCGACCAGATTGCCCAGAAGGTCGAGCTTGGTCGACACTTTCGCACCCCCGACCACCGCGGCCAGCGGCCGCTCGGGCTGGCCGAGCGCTGCGGTCAGCGCCTTCAGCTCTGCCGCCATCAGCCGGCCGGCGCACGACGGCAACAGCCGCGCGATCCCCTCGGTCGAGGCGTGCGCCCGGTGCGCGGCGGAAAAGGCATCGTTCACATAGATCTGGCCAAGCGCCGCCATCGCCGCCGCCAGGGCCGGGTCGTTCTTCTCCTCGCCTTCATGGAAGCGGGTGTTCTCCAGAAGCAGCACCTCGCCGTCCTTCAGCGCGGCGACCGCCTTCTTGGCGGCGGGGCCGACGCAATCCTCGGCGAAGGCGACCTTGCGGCCAAGCGCGTGCTCGAGCGCGGGCAGGGTGACGGCCAGGCTCATCTCGGGCACCACCTTGCCCTTGGGCCGCCCGAAATGGGCCAGCAGCACCACCTTGCCGCCCTTCTTCAGGATGTCCTTCACCGTGGGCGCGATCTTGTCGATCCGGGTCGTGTCCGTGACCCTGCCGGCCTCGACCGGGACGTTGATGTCCACCCTGACCAGCGCGACCTTCCCGGCGAAATCCATCTCGTCGAGGGTTTTCCAGCCCATCTTGCACTCCATCCCGGCCCACGGGCGCAACCGCGCCTTTCCGCCCATTCACCCGATCGCGGGCCGAAGGTCAACCGATGGCGGCGCTTTGCCCTTTTCACCGCCCGCGTCCCGGCATAGGGTCCGGCCCGCAAATTCATCCAAGGAGGCCGCCTTGCCCGACATCAAGGATCCCGAAAACACCATCATCATCACCCTCAAGGACGGCCCGGTCGTCATCGAGCTTCTGAAGGACGTGGCCCCGAAACATGCCGAGCGGATGAAGGTGCTGGCACGGGCCGGCAAGTATGACAACGTGGCCTTCCACCGGGTGATCGAGGGCTTCATGGCCCAGACCGGCGATGTCGAGCACGCCAACATGGAGGCGCCAGGCTACAACCCGCGCCGCTCGGGCACCGGCGGGTCGGACCTGCCCGACCTTCCGGCCGAGTTCTCCAAGCTGCCCCACGACCGCGGCACCCTGGGGGCGGCACGCTCGCAGAACCCCAATTCGGCCAACAGCCAGTTCTTCATCAACTTCAAGGACAACCATTTCCTGAACGGCCAGTATACCGTCTATGGCCGGGTGATCTCGGGGATGGAGCATGTGGACAGGATCGTGCGCGGCGAACCGCCGGCCAGCCCCGACCGGATGATCTCGGTCAAGGTCGCGGCCGATGTCTGAGAACCGGATCTTCCTGACCGGCATCGCGGCGGCGGGGACGGCGGTCCTGGCGGCCGTGTTCCTCTACGGCCAGTCGGTCAACCGCGCGCTTGCCGCCGACGACGGGCCGGGTCCGAACCTGGTGATCGACATCGACGGCCAGGCCAAGGGGGAGGTGGTCATCGACCTTCTGCCCGACGTGGCCCCGAAGAACGTCGCCCGCATCGTCGAACTGGCAAAATCCGGCGCCTACGACAATGTCGTCTTTCACCGCGTCATCGACGGCTTCATGGCCCAGACCGGCGACGTGAAATACGGCAAGGCCGGGGGCGACCTGTCGCAGGCTGGCATGGGCGGGTCGGACCTGCCCAACCTCCCGGCCGAGTTTTCGGACCTGTCGTTCCAGCGCGGCGTCGTGGGGATGGCGCGCTCGTCCGATCCGAACAGCGCCAATTCGCAGTTCTTCATCATGTTCGCGCCCGGCGAGTCGCTGAACGGCCAGTATACGGTGGTCGGCCATGTCGTGTCCGGCATGGAGGTCGTCGACAAGATCAAGAAGGGCGACCCGGACCTGAACGGCGTGGTCAAGGACCCCGACCGGATGGTGAAGGTCACCATCGCCCCCTGATCGGTCAAGGCCCGCGGGAAAGGTTCCGCGGGCCTTCCGCTGTCAGTCCAGCACCACCAGGGCATGACGCTTCTTGCCCGCGGTCAGCTTCACCGGCTCGGCCAGGTGGCTGGCCCCGAGGCGCAGGCCGGCGTCGGTCACCGGCTCGTCGTTCAGCCGCGCGCCGCCTTCCTGGATCAGCCGCTTGGCGTCCTTGCCCGACGCGGCCAGCCCGGCCCGGACGAACAGCTGCACGATCCCCAGCCCCTCGGCGGCCTCGGCGGCCGTGACCTTCAACGTCGGCAGATCATCGCCCACGCCGCCCTTCTCGAACACCTCGCGCGCCGTCGCCTCGGCTGCCGCCGATGCCTCGGCCCCGTGCAGCAGCGCCGTCACCTCGTTGGCCAGCACGATCTTGGCCTGGTTGATCTCGGACCCGGCCAGCGCTCCCAGCCGGTCGCACTCCGCCACCGGCAGGTCGGTGTAGAGCTTCAGGAAGCGCCCCACGTCGGCGTCGGTCGTGTTGCGCCAGAACTGCCAGAATTCGTAGGGCGACAGCATCGCCGCGTTCAGCCACACCGCGCCCGAGGCCGACTTGCCCATCTTGCGACCGTCCGAGGTGGTCAGAAGCGGCGAGGTCAGCCCGTAGATTTCCCGGTCGAGCACCCGGCGCGTCAGGTCGATGCCGTTGACGATGTTGCCCCACTGGTCCGACCCGCCCATCTGCAGAAGGCAGCCGTGGCGGCGGTAGATCTCGAGAAAGTCGTAGGCCTGCAGGATCATGTAGTTGAACTCGAGGAACGACAGCGATTGCTCCCGGTCCAGCCGTGACTTGACCGATTCAAACGACAGCATCCGGTTGACGCTGAAATGTCTCCCGATGTCGCGCAGGAAATCGAGGTAGTTCAGCCCGTCCAGCCATTCGGCGTTGTTCAGCATGATCGCGTCCGAAGGCCCGTCGCCATAGGTCAGGTAGCGCGCAAAGACCTGCTTCATTCCGGCGATGTTCTCGTCAATCTTCTCCGGCGTCAGCAGCGGCCGCTCCTCGGCGCGGAACGAGGGATCGCCTACCTTGGTCGTGCCGCCGCCCATCAGCGTGATCGGCTTGTGGCCGCATTTCTGCAGCCAGCGCAGCATCATGATGTTCAGAAGATGCCCGACATGCAGCGAGGCCGCCGTCGCGTCATAACCGATGTAGGCAGGCACCACCCCCTTGACCAGGGCCTCGTCCAGACCCTGATAGTCGGTGCAGTCGGCCAGATAGCCGCGCTCGGTCATCACGTTCAGGAAGTCGGATTTCGGGTGGTAGGTCATCGGCGGATCGTCCATTCTGGTGTGCAGCAGCGGTATACCGGTGCGGCGGGGGCAGGGGAAGGGATGTTGAAGGGACGCGCGATCTGGGCGCTTGGCACCATGTCGGGGACCTCGCTCGACGGGGTTGACGCGGCGATGGTCCTGACCGACGGCCACGACCTGTTCGAGTTCGGCGAGACCGCCTACCGCCCCTATGCCACCGCCGAGCGTGACGCGATCCGCGCCGCCCTGGGCCGCTGGCCCGGCGAGGCCGGCGTCGCGCTTGCCGCCGAGACGGTCGAGCTGGCCCACGCCGAACTCCTCGCCCGCTTCCGGGGCGCCGATGTCGTGGGCTTTCACGGCCAGACCCTTGCCCACGATCCGGCCGGGCGCGGCACCCACCAGGCCGGCGACGGGGCGGTGCTGGCCGAGGCCCTGGGCCTGCCGGTCGTCTGGGATTTCCGCAGCGCCGACGTGCGCCTGGGCGGGCAGGGGGCACCGCTTGCCCCCTTCTTCCACCATGCCTGCGCCCGCTTCATCGGGGCGGACGGGCCGTTGGCCTTCCTGAATCTCGGCGGCGTCGGCAACGTCACCTGGGCCGATCCCGCCGTCGAGGCCCCCGAGGCCCCTGGCGCCTGCCTTGCCTTCGATACCGGCCCGGCCAACGCCCCGGTGAACGACCTGATGCGCGCCCGCCTCGGGCTGGATCAGGACCAGGGCGGCGCCCTGGCGGCGGCGGGAACCCCCGACAGGGCGGTGATCGCGCGCTTCCTCGCCCGGCCCTATTTCCTGAAGATCCCGCCCAAGTCTCTGGATCGCAACGATTTCCACGGGCTTCTGGCCGATGTCGCGGGTCTGTCGGACGCGGATGCGGCCGCCACCCTGACCCTGGCTGCGGCCAGCGCCGCCGCCCGCGCGGCCGAGCATTTCCCCCGCCCGCCCGAACGCCTTCTCGTGACCGGCGGCGGGCGCCACAACGCGACACTCATGGCGATGCTGGCTGACCTTTTGCCCATGCCGGTCGCACCGGTCGAATCCGTCGGGCTCGACGGCGACATGCTCGAGGCGCAGGCCTTCGCCCATCTCGCGGTGCGCGTCCTGAACCGGCTGCCGACCTCGTGCCCGACGACGACCGGCGTCGCGGCGGCGGTCGGCGGCGGCCAGGTCAGCCGGCCCTAGACCCCCGGCCCGTTCACCTCCCGGCGGCGCGCGCCCGGCGGAACATGGCGGTGCTGTAGATGACGAGGCCCAGCCAGATCAGCGGAAAGGCGATCATCTGTGCCTGCCCGAACTCCTCGCCGAAGATGAACACGGCGGTCAGGAAGATCATCGTCGGCGCGATGTACTGCATGATGCCGATGGTCGACAGGCGCAGAAGCTTGGCGCCGTTGGCATAGGTCATCAGCGGCAGCGCCGTGACCGGCCCGCAGCCTATGAGCAGAAGGATGTCGCGCGTCGATCCGGCGAAAAGGCTGCTGCGCCCGTGCGCCGCCTCCCAGGCAACCCAGCCGATGGCCGCCGGCAGAAGCAGCATCACCTCGAGGGTGAAGCCCTGGTTGGGGCCGATCGGCAGGGATTTCTTGCAATAGGCGTAGAAACCCCAGGTCACGGTCAGGCTCAGGCCGATGATGGGCAGGCCTCCCGCATCGAATGTCATGACGGCGACCGCGGCCACCGCAAGCCCGATCGCCAGTTTCTGCGTGGCGTTCAGCTTCTCGCCCAGAAGGGCGGCTCCGAGGAAGATGCTGAACAGCGGATTGATGTAGTAACCGAGTGCCGCGTCGAGCGCGTGGCCGGTCTGGATCGACCAGACATAGATCCCCCAGTTGACCGAGATCAGCGCGGCGGTCAGCGCCGCCATGCCCAGCATCCGCGGCGACCTGAGCGCGGCCTTCAGATCAGAGGTTCGTCCCAGCCACCAAAGGATCGCCAGCGCCACCGGCACCGACCAGATGACGCGGCTGGCCAGCACCTCGAGCGTGCCGATGTTGGACAGCGCCTTCATGTACAGGGGCAGGAAGCCCCACATGAGATAGGCCGCCAGCGCGAAAAGGAAGCCGCGCAGGCTGTCCTCGTTCTCGGGGCGGGCGGTCAGCGTGACGGGCGGGGTGTCTGACATGATGGTGCTTGCTAGACCCTCGGCCCTCCGTGCGCCACCCGAAACTTGTGCGGCATACATTCGCACACGCGCCATGCACGCCCCTCAGTCGTCGCGCTTGCCGCCTTCGAGGGTCCTGAGATGGAAGATCGCCAGCATCCGGTGCAGGAACGGGTAGAGGATGATCGCGGTGAATGCCGGATAGACCGCGCCGCTGAAGATCGCATAGGCGCTGGCAAACAGCTTGGACCGGTCGTCCGGCATCTGGTTCACCGGCCCCATCCCGGTCAGGATCATGCTGGCATTCAGCAGGCTGTCGATCCAGGGCAGGCCGACGATCAGGTGATAGCCCAGCGTCCCCGCCCCCAGCGACACGAACAGGAAGCCGAAGGCAAAGGCCGCAAAGCGCAGCGCCCGCAGCGCAAAGGCGCGCCGGCTGCGAAGATGGAAGGGCGGCGCGGTCTTTTTCGGGTCTACGGGCACCTGCGCGGCCTACGCGCGCAGGATCGACCGGCCGGCATATTCCGCGGTCTCGCCCAGCATCTCCTCGATGCGGATCAGCTGGTTGTATTTGGCCAGCCGGTCCGAGCGCGCCAGCGAGCCGGTCTTGATCTGCCCGCAGTTGGTGGCGACCGCCAGATCGGCGATGGTCGCGTCCTCGGTCTCGCCCGAACGGTGCGACATGACGCTGGTGTAGCGTGCCCGGTCGGCCATGCGCACGGCATCGAGCGTCTCGGTCAGCGTGCCGATCTGGTTGACCTTCACCAGAAGCGAGTTCGCGCAGCCCTCCTTGATCCCCCGCGCAAGCCGCACGGGGTTGGTCACGAACAGGTCGTCGCCGACCAGCTGGCACTTCGACCCCAGCACATCCGTCAGATGCTTCCAGCCCGCCCAGTCGTCCTCGGCGCAGCCGTCCTCGACCGAGATGATCGGGTAGTCCTTCACCAGCGCCGCCAGATAGGCGACATTCTCCTCGGGCGAAAGGGTCTTTCCTTCCCCGGCAAGCACATACTTGCCGCCCTTGAAATATTCGGTCGCCGCGCAGTCGAGCGCCAGGCAGATGTCGTCACCCGGCTTGTAGCCCGCCATCTCGATGGCCTTCAGGATGAAGTCGAGCGCCGCCCGCGTCGAGGAGAGGTTCGGGGCGAATCCGCCCTCGTCACCGATCCCGGTCGAAAGACCCGCAGCCGACAGTTCCTTCTTCAGCGTGTGGAACACTTCCGAGCCCATCCGCACCGCCTCGCGGATGTTCGCCGCCGCCACCGGCATCACCATGAACTCCTGGATGTCGATGGGGTTGTCGGCATGTTCGCCGCCGTTGATGATGTTCATCATCGGCACCGGCAGGACGCGGGCATTGGTGCCGCCGACATAGCGGAACAGCGGCTGCGAGGTGAAATCGGCCGCGGCCTTGGCCACCGCCAGCGACACGCCGAGGATGGCGTTGGCGCCGAGGCGGCCCTTGTTCGCGGTTCCGTCCAGCTCGATCATCAGCCGGTCGATCGCCACCTGCTCGGTCGCGTCCTCGCCCACCAGGTTCTCGGCGATCTCGCCGTTGACCGACGCCACCGCCTCGAGCACGCCCTTGCCCATGTAGCGCTTCTTGTCGCCGTCGCGCCGTTCGACCGCCTCGTGCGCGCCGGTCGAGGCGCCCGAGGGCACCGCCGCCCGGCCCATCGTCCCGTCTTCAAGGATCACGTCCACCTCGACCGTGGGATTACCGCGGCTGTCGAGGATCTCGCGGGCATGGATGTCGATGATCGTGCTCATGGGGCCTCCGGCGATGGCGGGTTGCAGTTGTTCCGGCCTCTTACCCTGCCGGGGCGGTCATGGAAAGGGACCGCGCGCGGGCGCGCTCGCGCGCAAAGGAGTAAAGCCCCGACAGGACGATCAGCGCCGCGCCCCCGAGGCTGAGAAGGTTCGGCCATTCACCGAAGACCAGGATGCCGATGACGATGGCAAAGACGAGGCGCGCATAGCGGAAGGGCGCCACCACCGCGACCTCGCCGGTGCGGGCGGCGGCGACCACCGCCCAGTAGCCGGCGCTGCCGAACAGGACCACGCCGACCAGCGCGGCGCTTTCGCCGGCCGTGGGCATGACGACCCGCCGGTCGATCGCCAGCATCGCCAGACCGAGGACCGTGACCGAGGCCAGGCCCCAGGCCGAGACCAGCCCGCTTGTCGTCGTCGGCGGCACCGCCCGCGTCGCCAGGTCGCGCAGCGTCAGCCCCGCGACCGACACCAGCACCCACAGGGCCGTGGGCTGAAAGGCGTCGGTGCCGGGCTGGATCACCAGGATGACGCCGGCGAGGCCGACGAGGATCGCGCTCCATCGCCGCCAGCCGACCGGGGCGCCCATGAAGAGCGCGGCCCCCATCGTCGCCGCCAGCGGCAGCGCCTGCAGGACCGCCGCGACCGTCGCCAGGGGTGCCGAGGCGAGCGCGGTGATATAGGCGAAGGTTCCCGCCATCTCGCCCAGGTTGCGCCCGACCACCGCCCGGTTCCACAGACCGCCGCTGAAGAACCCCTTGCCTTCGCGCCGGGCAAGCGCGGCGAAGATCACGGTTCCCGCTCCGCCCGAGACGACGAGGATCTCGCCGGTGGGCAGGCGCGCCGCCGTCAGCTTCAGGAACATGTCCTCGATCGCGAACAGCGCCATCGCCGCCAGCATCAGCGCCAGACCACGCAGATTGTCGCCCGCCATTCCGCCTCAACCCTTCTTCAGCGGCACGGCCAGCAGTTCCAGCCGGTGTCCGATCAGCCGGTACCCCAGCCGTGCCGCGATCTTTTCCTGCAAGATCTCGATCTCGGGGTCCACGAATTCGATGACCTGGCCCGTGGACACGTCGATGAGATGGTCATGGTGCGCGCGCTCGGCATCCTCGTAGCGCGCCCGCCCGTCGCCGAACTCCAGCTTGTCGAGGATGCCCGCCTCGTCGAACAGCTTCAGCGTCCGGTAGACGGTGGCCAGCGAAATGCGCGGATCGACCGCACAGGCGCGCGTGTAGAGGACTTCGGCATCGGGATGGTCGGCGGATTCCTCCAGGACCTGCGCGATGATGCGGCGCTGGCCGGTCATGCGCAGGCCCCTGGCCTCGCAGCGCTCGATGATGGACTGGCCCATGCTCACCCCGCTCTCCCCGACCGTGATTAGAGGAATTGCGTGGGCGAGGAAAGCGGCTCGGGTCAACGGCCCCGCCGCCGAAAAATTACCGGCGCTTCCGCTTGACGCCGTCCCCCGACCTTTCTATTACGCATCCCACGCTCGGGCGGCGATCCGGGCGGGTGCACACGCGGTTGTAGCTCAGTCGGTTAGAGTACCGGCCTGTCACGCCGGGGGTCGCGGGTTCGAGCCCCGTCAACCGCGCCACCCGCCCGGATCGCCCGAGAGCTGACCAGCGCGGTTGTAGCTCAGTCGGTTAGAGTACCGGCCTGTCACGCCGGGGGTCGCGGGTTCGAGCCCCGTCAACCGCGCCACTTCCCTCTCCGCCATTCCGTCTCCGCCGGCCCCGCGCGCACCCGAAGCGCGCCTCCCGCCGGCAAAATCGAATCGCCGGGGCGGTAGCCAAAGAGGCTCTGCCCGGATGCCGTCCTTCACAATGTTTCGGATTTTCCGCGCATTTGCGATGGTTCAAATGAACGCGACCAATCATCATAACCCGGAGAGGCTCGGCTGAAACTGCGCCATTCCGCCTCACCCCCCTCTGGCCTGCGGTTTATGACCAAAGATCACAAATTTTTAATGTTGTCTCAAGGTGTTATGTTACAGGCTTTTCACGGGCATTCACGGCCGATCACAGGCTATTGGCCCCCCCTATCGCCATTTTTGCGATTGCCTCACCTTGATCTGGCAACCGGGACACGCCGGGTGAGATCAAGACCGATCCACCGACAGGCAGGCCCTGAGGTAGCGCAGTTCAAGGCCCCGCGGGGGCCAAGCAGGAGTAACCCAGATGCGTTCCTATGTTCTTCCCCTCGCCCTTGCCCTTTCGGTCGGCCTTGCCGGCGCCGCGATGGCCAAGTCGACCACCACCACCGGGATCGTCAAGGCGTTCGACGCCAAGACCCATTCGCTGACCCTGGAAGACGGCACCGTCTACAAGCTGCCCAGCAAGTTCAAGGATCCGGGCCTGAAGGCCGGCGAGAAGGTCTCGGTCCTGTGGACGATGAAGGGCAAGGATCACGACGCCTCGAAGGTGAAGATCGTCAAGTGACACCGGCGGTTTGCCGGAAGGCGCGGGGGGCGGCAACGCCCTCCGCGTTTTCTTTTGCGCCGGGGCAGCAGGCGGGCAGGCGGAATGCCGCCGGACATCGGCCTTTTCCCGCCGAAATTCCATCGCAAGACATTGTATTTCCATATTATTCATTCACATCGGATCGCGCGGGATCACAGGGGTTTGCGCATCCTCTTGTCGTCTGCTCGGGGCGTCTCACATAGACCATGCAACCGGGCGATGCCGGGTGGGACCGGATCCCGGTCCCTTGGCCGGCAGACGCGGACGGTCGCAACCTGCCTGGCTCCTCAGGGGCCAAACCGGAGTAGCAGATATGCGCAAGCTTGCCCTTCCCCTCACCCTGATCATGTCCCTCGCCGCCGGCAGCGGCGCGATGGCGGCGGCCAACATCCTGAACGGAACCATCAGGTCCTACGAGCCGAAAAGCCACAGGCTGGTGATGGACGACGGCACGACCTACATCCTTGCCGCCGACTGCAAGAACGAGAAGTCGGTCAAGTGCGAGGAGATGGGCCTGAAGGCCGGTCAGGTGGTCGAACTTCACTGGACCAGTCACGGCGACAGCCGCGAGGCATCGAGTGTGTCGCTGAAATAACCGCCACTGCGGGTGCGGGAAAACGCGGGGGGCGGCAACGCCTTCCGCGTTTTCCTTGCGCCCGCAGGCGCCCGGCGATCACCGGCGATCAACCGCGTTCAACTGCTGCTCATCACCCCTTTTCTCACATGATTACAACGATATGTCGTCAGGCGAAGCCAGGGTGCGCCACGCGAAACCCGCCAGTCTTCAGGCGGCGCGGCCATCCTCTCCGGCTTCAAAAGCCCGCGCGCCGCGCATGTGCGGCGTGCCTGCAAAAGGAGTGACTGACATGACTTCCAGACTGCTTGCCGCCGCGCTGATCCTTCTGGTCGGCTCAACCTCGGTGGCCCTTGCCGAAAGCGCCGAAGGCGTCATCAAGGCGATCAACGACAAGCACCGGACCATCACGCTCGAGGACGGGATGGAGTTCGTGCTGCCCGAACATGTCAAGGTGGACGCGCTGAAGGTCGGCGAGAAGGTCAAGGTCGAATGGCCCGAAAAGCACCGGATCATCGAGGCCCACGAGGTCGTCGTGGTCAAGTGACCGGACCGGCGTCAAGGGAACGGAGGCCGCGCGGCCTCCGTTCCCGCCTCAGGCCAGCCGCGCCAGCACCCTTGCCCAGCTGCGGATGCCCTTGTGAAAGCTCTCCACGTCGTATTTCTCGTTCGGGCTGTGGATCTGGTCGTCGTCCTTGGCGAACCCCACCAGCATCGCATCCATCCCCAGATAGGTCTTGAAATAGCCGGCGATCGGGATCGAGCCGCCCGACCCGACATAGGCGGCGGGCAGGCCCCATTCCTCGCTCAGCGCGGCGCGCGTCACCTCGAAGGCGGGGTCGGTGATCGCCATGACCGAGGCCGCGCCGCTGCCACCCTGCACGAAGCTGGCGGTGCAGTCGGGCGGCAGCAGCGACTGGACACGGGCGCGGAAGGCCGCGCGGATCTTGTCCGGGTCCTGCCGCGACACCAGCCGGAACGATACCTTGGCCCGTGCCTCGGCCGGCAGGACAGTCTTGAAGCCCGCGCCCGCATAGCCCCCGGCAATGCCGTTGAATTCGCAGGTCGGACGCGACCAGAGCATCTCCATCGGCGTGCGGTCCGCTTCGCCCGCAGGCACCGACAGCCCGACATCGCCGAGGAACTTGGCGTGATCGAAGGGCAGGGCCTGCCACTGGGCGCGGATCGCCTCGGGCAGCTCGTCCACATCGTCGTAGAAGCCGGGCAGGGTGACGCGGCCCCGGTCGTCATGCAGACTGGCAAGGATCTTCGCCAGCACCCGGATCGGGTTGGCCGCCGCGCCGCCGTACATGCCGGAATGCAGGTCCTTGTTGGCGGCGTGGATCGTCACCTCCTCGCCCACCAGCCCGCGCAGCATGGTGGTGATGGCGGGATACCGGCTTTCGTGCAGGCCGGTGTCGCAGATCAGCGCGATGTCGGCCTTCAGCTCCTTCGCATTGTCCTTCATGAACGGGATCAGCGAGGGCGAGCCGCTCTCCTCCTCGCCCTCGAGGAAGATGGTCAGCTTGCCGGGCAGGGCGCCATGCACCGCCTTCCAGGCGCGGCAGGCCTCGATGAAGGTCATCAGCTGGCCCTTGTCGTCCGAGGCGCCGCGGGCACGGATCACCCGGCCCTTCGGCGTCTCCTCGATCGCCGGGTCGAACGGGTCGCGGTGCCAGAGTTCCAGCGGATCGACCGGCTGCACGTCGTAATGGCCGTAGAACAGCAGGTGCCGCCCGGCGCCCCCGGACGGACCCGTGCCATGCGCGACCACCATCGGATGACCGGGCGTGGGGCGCACCGCCGCCTCGAACCCCAGCCCGCGCAGGTCGGCCGCGATCAGGTCGGCGGCGCGGGCGCAGTCGGCCTTGAAGGCCGGATCGGTCGAGATCGACGGAACCCGCAGCAGCGCCAGAAGGCGGTCGATCGCCTCGGGCAGGGTCTGGTCGATACGGGCAAGCACGGCATCGAGGCTCATGGCGGCGCTCCTTTCCTTGGTTGGGCCGAGCCTATGGGGCACGGGCGGCAGAGGCAAGCGCCGGCCCGCCGCCGATCACATGCCGGCGATTGCGGCGAATTGTGCACTCGCAGAATCGGCATTTGACATCTATCAAGGCAGAGTGGTCTGCCGCGACCGATGGTGCGGGCCGACCTGCTGCGCGAGGATCCGACCGATGAACTATGATGCCGCCCTGGACAGTGCGCTGACGCGCCTGCATGACGAAGGCCGTTACCGCACCTTCATCGACATCGAGCGGCACAAGGGCCAGTTTCCCCGCGCGCTCTGGCGGCGCCCCGACGGCACGACGCGCGAGATCACCGTCTGGTGCGGCAACGACTACCTGGGCATGGGCCAGCATCCCTCGGTCCTTGCCGCCATGCACGAGGCCATCGACGCCACCGGCGCGGGATCGGGCGGCACCCGCAACATCTCGGGCACCACGCTTTACCACAAGCGGCTCGAGGCCGAGCTGGCCGACCTGCACGGCAAGGAGGCGGCGCTGGTCTTCTCCTCGGCCTACATCGCCAACGACGCAACGCTCTCGACGCTGCCGCGGCTGTTTCCCGGCCTCATCATCTATTCGGACGCGCTGAACCACGCCTCGATGATCGAGGGCGTGCGCCGCAACGGCGGGGCCAAGCGCATCTTCCGCCACAACGACGTGGCCCACCTGCGCGCGCTTCTCGCCGCCGATGATCCGGCGGCGCCCAAGCTGATCGCCTTTGAATCGGTCTATTCGATGGACGGCGATTTCGGCCCGATCGGGGCGATCTGCGATCTGGCCGCCGAATTCGGGGCGCTGACCTACCTCGACGAGGTCCATGCCGTCGGCATGTACGGCCCGAGGGGCGGCGGCGTGGCCGAGCGCGACGGGCTGATGGGGCGCATCGACATCATCAACGGCACGCTGGCCAAGGCCTTCGGCGTCTTCGGCGGCTATGTCGCGGCCAGCGCCAGGATGGTCGATGCGGTGCGCTCCTACGCGCCGGGCTTCATCTTCACCACCTCGCTGCCGCCGGCCGTGGCGGCGGGGGCCGCGGCCTCGGTCGCCCACCTGAAGCGCGACCAGGCCCTGCGCGACGCCCACCAGAGCCAGGCGCGGATCCTGAAGATGCGATTGAAGGGCCTTGGCCTGCCGATCGTCGACCACGGCAGCCATATCGTTCCGGTGCATGTCGGCGACCCGGTCCACTGCAAGCTTCTGTCCGACATGCTGCTGGACCGCTACGGCATCTATGCCCAGCCGATCAACTTCCCCACCGTGCCGCGCGGCACCGAGAGGCTGCGCTTCACCCCCTCGCCGGTGCATACGCCGCGCGATCTCGACCATCTCATCCACGCGATGGACGAACTTTGGTCGCAATGTGCGCTGAATCGCGCTGTAGCTTCGGCCTGACAGCCGAATCCGATGCATCGGGCCTTGCCCTGTGCTAAGGAATCTTCAATAGGGCGGCACGGTTCGTTGCGAATCGATGACCGGTTTGTTTACGGGGACAGGGGCTGAGGCAGGCATGATCGGGCGGAGGTTCACACCTTCGGCAGAAGACTCGGACAAGCCCAGGGGGTTTGACGATTTCGAGTTGAAGCTGGGCGACATGATGCGGGGCGAACGCGCCACCCTGTCCAAGTCGCTGCTGGACGTGCAGCGCGAACTGAGGATCAAGGCCAGCTACATCGCCGCCATCGAGAATTGCGACACCGCCGCCTTCGACACGCCGGGATTCATCGCCGGCTATGTCCGGTCCTACGCCAAATATCTCGGTCTCGACCCGGAATGGGCCTTCCAGCGCTTCTGCACGGAGGCCAACTTCGCCGTCGCCCACGGCATGTCGGCCGCCGCCTCGGGGCCGCAGGTCGGGGGCAAGCGGCGCAAGGAAAAGGAATATGACGAGCCGCTGGCCAATCCGAACGCCTCGTTCGTGCCGCGCGGCGAAAAGCTGTTCTCGGGGATCGAGCCCGGCGCCCTCGGTTCCATCGCGGTGCTCCTCCTTCTGGTCGGCGGCATCGGTTTCGGCGGCTGGAAGGTGCTGCAAGAGGTCCAGCGCGTGCAGCTTGCGCCCGTCGATCAGGCGCCGGGCGTCGTCGCCGACCTCGATCCGCTGGCCGGAGCGACCGCCGAAATGCAGGCGCAGGCAAAGGCCCAGGCCCAACCGGGGGCGGCGGTGATGGCGGCGCTTCCGTCCAGGGATGCCCAGCCCGATCCGCAGGCCCTTGACCATCTCTACCGCCCGCAGGCCCTCGACGCGCCGGTTCTGGTGGCGCGCGACGGGCCGATCGCCTCGATCGACCCGGATTCGGTCGGGCTTCTCGCCCAGTCGGCCAGCGACCGCGCGGTCAGCGAGGCGCTGGCGACAACCCAGCCGCTCGGCGAGACCCCGGTTCAGGTCGTGGCCCCCGACGCCGCACCCTCGGTCGAGATCATCGCTGCCCGGCCCTCGTGGGTCAGGGTGCAGGCCGCCGACGGCACCGTCCTGTTCGAGAAAGTCCTCGACGCGGGCGAGCGCTACAAGGTGCCGCTGACCGACGAGCCGGCGCAACTGCGCGCCGGTGAATCCGGGGCGGTCTATTTCGCCGTCAACGGCACGACGTACGGCCCGGCCGGCGCCTCGGGGCAGGTGACCAAGAACATCACCCTCTCGCCCGACGCGCTGACCCAGCGGTATGCCGCCGCCGATGTCGCGGCCGACGCCGACCTTGCCCGGGCCGTGGCACTGGCCTCGGCCGACCCCGCCACCGCCCCGGCCAGCGGCAGCGATCCCGCCGCCGCCCCGGCAGCGGCGCCCGCGCCGACGGCCCCCGTCGCCCCCGCACCCTGAACGGCCCGTACTCCCGGCGCCATTGCCTTGCGCGCCCGCAGGGCCTATCTAGACGCCGTCACCTGACACCGAGGCGCC
Source organism: Pseudomonadota bacterium (assembly GCA_018240425.1). Taxonomy (GTDB): domain Bacteria; phylum Pseudomonadota; class Alphaproteobacteria; order Rhodobacterales; family Rhodobacteraceae; genus TMP-24. Next base: position 91,564 of record JAFEFU010000019.1, read on the forward strand.
CATGACCCACAATCCGATCCGACCCTGGCGCTCGATCGAACGGCGCACGTCGCGTCAGATCATGGTTGGCAAGGTCGCCGTCGGCGGCGACGCGCCGATCTCGGTCCAGACCATGACCAACACCATCACCTCGGACGTGAAGGCGACGCTCGAACAGGTCCAGCGCGCCGCCGCCGCCGGGGCCGACATCGTCCGCATCTCGACCCCGGACGAGAATTCGACCCGTGCGCTGAAGGACATCGTCGCCGAGTCCCCCGTGCCGATCGTCGCCGACATCCATTTCCACTACCGGCGCGCCATCGAGGCCGCCGAGGCGGGCGCCGCCTGCCTGCGCATCAACCCCGGCAACATCGGTTCGGCCCAGCGGGTGCGCGAGGTGGTGAAGGCTGCGCGCGACCACGGATGCTCGATCCGCATCGGCGTCAATGCCGGCAGCCTCGAAAAGCACCTCCTGGACAAGTACGGCGAACCCTGCCCCGAGGCGATGGTCGAATCCGGCCTCGACCATATCAAGCTGTTGCAGGACAACGATTTTCACGAGTTCAAGATCAGCGTGAAGGCCTCGGACGTGTTCCTCGCCGCCGCCGCCTATCAGCAACTGGCCGGGGCGACCGACGCGCCGATCCACCTTGGCATCACCGAGGCCGGGGGGCTGGTCTCCGGCACGGTGAAGTCGGCCATCGGGCTGGGCAACCTTCTGTGGATGGGGATCGGCGACACGATCCGCGTCTCGCTTTCCGCGGACCCGGTGGAAGAGGTCAAGGTCGGGTTCGAGATCCTGAAGTCGCTCGGCCTGCGCCACCGGGGCGTGACCATCATCTCCTGCCCCTCCTGCGCGCGCCAGGGGTTCGACGTGATCGAGACCGTGAAGGCGCTGGAGGAACGGCTGGCGCATGTGACGACCTCGATGAGCCTGTCGATCATCGGCTGCGTGGTCAACGGGCCGGGCGAGGCCCTGATGACCGACATCGGTTTCACCGGCGGCGGCGCCGGCAAGGGCATGGTCTATCTCGCCGGCCGCCAGCATCACACGATGGGCAACGGGCAGATGATCGACCATATCGTCGAACTGGTCGAGGCCAAGGCGGCGGAGATCGCCAAGGCCGAGGCACAGGCCGCGGCAGAGTAGGGGGGCTGCCCCCGCCGTCGCGGGGGCGCGCCGCTTCGTCCGGGATATTTGGGCCAGCGTGAAGGGGCAGAGATTGACGCTGGCCGGGCCGGCGGATAGCTGACGGGCATGGCACGCGCACCCCTTCTCCAACTTTCTGGCATCTCGCTGACCTTCGGCGGCAACCCCGTCTTTGACGGGCTGGACCTGACCGTGCAGCCCGGCGACCGGCTGGCGCTGGTGGGCCGGAACGGCTCGGGCAAATCTACGCTGATGAAGGTCATGGCCGGGCTGGCCGAGGCCGATCACGGCAGCCGGGTTCTGCCGCCCGGGGTCACGGTCGGCTACATGGAGCAGGAGCCGGACCTGTCGGGGTTCGTCACGCTTGGCGACTTCGCCGCCGCGGGTCTGCCCGAGGCCGAGGCCTATCGGGTCGCGGTGGCGGCCGAGGGGCTGAAGTTCGACCCCGCAACCCCGGTGGCGGCGGCCTCGGGCGGCGAGCGGCGGCGGGCGGCCCTGGCCAGGCTTCTGGCCGAGGCGCCGGAACTGATGCTGCTGGACGAGCCGACCAACCATCTCGACATCGAGGCCATCGGCTGGCTGGAGGCGACCCTTGCCGAGACCCGCGCCGCCTTTGTCGTCATCTCGCACGACCGCGCCTTCCTGCGGCGGCTGACCCGGGGGACGCTCTGGATCGACCGGGGCGAGGTGCGCCGCAACGAGCGGGGCTTCGAGGCCTTCGAGGACTGGCGCGAGACCGTCTGGACCGAGGAGGATCTCTCGCGCCACAAGCTCGAGCGCAAGATCAAGGCCGAGGCCCGCTGGGCGGTCGAGGGGATTTCGGCGCGGCGCAAGCGCAACCAGGGCAGGGTGCGGGCGCTGGCCGCGCTCCGCGCCGAGCGCGCGGCAATGATCCGCCGCCAGGGGATCGCGGCGATGGCGCTCGAGCCGGGCCAGGTCTCGGGCCGGCTGGTGATCGAAGCGAAAGGGATTTCAAAGGCCTACGGCGAAAATCTGATCCTGCGGCCCTTCGACCTGACGGTGCTGAGGGGCGACCGGGTCGCTTTCGTCGGCCCGAACGGCGTGGGCAAGACCACGCTTCTGAAGATGCTGACCGGCGAGATCGCGCCCGATGCCGGTACGATCCGGCGTGGCACCAACCTCGAGATCGCGGTCTTCGATCAGGCGCGGGCGGCACTGGATTTCTCGATGACGCTCTGGGACGGGCTGGTCAACGACCCCGGGATGGCGGTGTCGGGACGCGCCGATCAGGTGATGGTGCGCGGCCAGCCCAAGCATGTGGTGGCCTACCTCAAGGACTTCCTCTTCGACGAGGCACAGGCCCGGGCGCCGATCGGCTCGCTGTCAGGGGGCGAGAGGGCGCGGCTTCTGCTGGCGCGGATCATGGCCCGGCCCTCGAACCTTCTGGTGCTGGACGAACCCACCAACGATCTGGATGTGGAAACGCTCGATCTCTTGCAGGATCTGCTGGGCGAGTATGAGGGGACCGTGCTTCTGGTCAGCCACGACCGCGACTTCATCGACCGGGTGGCGACGACGACCGTCGCCTTCGAGGGCGGAGGGCGGGCCACGCTCTATGCCGGCGGCTGGAGCGACTATCAGGCGCAGCGGGGCGAGCCGGTGCCACAGGCGGGCGCGGCGCGGGTGGAAAAGGCCGCCCCGCCGCCGCCAGACAAGGTGAAGAAACCGACACAAGGCCTTACATTCACGGAAAGACACCGGCTGGACAGCCTGCCGGCGCTGATCGAGAAGCTCGAGGCCGAGGTCGGCAAGCTCAGCGACTTCCTTTCGGACCCGGATCTGTTCGCGACATCGCCCGACAAGTTCCGCCGTGCGTCCGAAGGGCTGGCGGAGCGGCAGCTGGCCCTGACGGCGGCCGAGGAGGAATGGCTGGCGCTGGCGGAAAAGGCCGGAGACTGATCCGGCCCTTTCCCTTGCGAAAACACTCCGGGCGGGTGCGGGAGGGTGGCCCTCCCGCCTGCCTCACATCTGCGGCAGCAGCACCGTGTCGATCACATGGATGACGCCGTTCGACTGCATGACGTCGGCAATGGTGACGGCGGCGGTGTCGCCCTTGCCATCCTCGATCATCACCTTGCCGTCCTTGGCCATCGCGGTGAACTCGCAGCCGCCCACGGTCTTGATCGTGACCTTGCCGCTGGCCTTGGCCATGTCCATCACCTGCTGGGCGGTGATGTTGCCGGCAACGACGTGGCAGGTGAGGATCCTGGTGAGCGCCGCCTTGTTTTCCGGCTTCAGGAGGTTGTCGACGGTGCCGGCCGGCAGCTTGGCGAAGGCTTCGTTGGTGGGGGCAAAGACCGTGAAGGGGCCCTTGCCTTCCAGCGTCTCGACGAGGCCCGCGGCCTTGACGGCGGCGACGAGCGTGGTGTGATCCTTCGAGTTGACCGCGTTCTCGATGATGTTCTTCGTCTCGTACATCGGTGCGCCGCCGACCATCGGGTTTTCGGCGAAGGCGGGCGCGGCCAGCGACAGCGCGAAGGCGGTGGTGAGGATGCGGGCGGTAAGGGTCATCTCTGTCTCTCCTGACTGGCGCAGGGGCCTGTCCCCTTGCGCATGACCGGAGTTACGGCGGGCACGCGGGCAGAGTTGCGCGGGACCGGCACATTTTTTCGGGCGAGGTCAGCTGCCGATGGTGGTGGCGGCAAGGATCGGGCCCTGCGGCGCCCCGGTGGGCGAGCCGCCGGCCTGTTCCAGCGTCACCGCCAGCGTGGTGCCCGCAGGCAGCGACGCAAGCGTCACGGTCCGGGCCTCGTCGCGCAGAAGGCCGAGCGACAGGGGTTTCTGCCCGGCCGGGATCACCCAAAGCTCATAGTCCTTGCCCGCCTCGGCAGCCGGGCCTTCGGCGCGGGTGAAGGTGACGCTCCGGCGCGCCGGGTCGTAGCTGGCCGCCACCACCAGGGCCTGGCCCTGGCCGGTCAGGCGGGCGGTGACAAGGCCGGGTGTCGTCGCGGGCCAGTAGGCGACGAGCAGCAGCGCGGCCAGCCCCGAGGCCAGCGCCCCGATCAGCGGCAGGCGCCAGCGGCCTTGCCGGGCGCGGGGGAACAGCCGCGCCTCGATCCGGGGCAGGAGGCCGGGGGGCGGGGGCAGCTCGCCGTAGCCGTCGTTCAGGGGCGCAAGGCGGTCGGTCCAGTCCTGCACCAGTCGGGCGAAATCGGGGTCGGACGCGATCAGCCGCTCGGCCTGAAGCCGTTCGGCAAGGGGGAGCGTGCCCAGCACATATTCGGCGGCCAGCCCCTCGCGATCGCTCATGTCCGACGGATCGGTCATGCCTCCAGACACTCCTTCAGCTTCATCAGCCCGCGCCGCAGCCACGAGCGCATGGTGTTCAGCGGAACCGCATGGCGGGCCGCGAGGGCCTCGTACGAGAGGCCGCCCAGATAGGCGCCGCGGATCGCTTCGGCCCGGTCGGAATCGAGCGTGGCGAAACAGTCGGCGATGCGGCGGGCCTCGCCCTTGGCGATGACCTGCGCCTCGGCGCCGGGCCTGCCGTCGCTGAGGGCGACCAGCGCCTCGTCGCTGTCGGCGGGGGCGGGGCGGGCGCGCAGGCGGTCGATGGCGTGGTTGCGGGCGATGGCGATCAGCCAGGTCATGCCGCGCGCGCGGGCGGAATCGAATTTCCGCGCATTGAGCCAGACCCTTGTGAACACCTCCTGCACCGCATCCTCGGCTTCGCTCCGGTCCTGGAGGATACGGACGGCGACGGCGAAAAGTTTCCCCGAGGCCGTGCCATAAAGCGCGCGGAAGGCGTCACGGTCGGCACCGGCCACCCGCGCGATCAGCTCGGCGATGGGATCGTTCCCGGTCACGCAGTCCCCTGTTTCCGCCACGGGGACTATGGCGGCGCCGCCGCCGCCTGTCCAGCCTCGCCCGCCCGGCCCGTCAGCCGCGCCGCCGCCGGCGCCCGCCCTCGCCGCCGCCGCCCGCCGCGGGGTTGAAGCTGACCTCGGGCAGGGTCACGATCTTCATCAGTTCGGAGAAGGGCGCGGTGGCATGGGGGATGGCGTTCGCCGCGACGAAATGCTCCTGGAAGCGCGGCTCGATCGCGGTCTCGACCTTGTGGATGCGCTTGACCTCGTCCTCGATCGCCTGCCGTGCCGCTACGTTGCAGAGCGCGATGCGTGCCCCGGTTCCGGCGGCGTTGCCGGCCGACAGGACCTTGTCGAGCGGCACATCCGGGATCATGCCCAGGACCAGTGCGTGCTTGGGGCTGATGTGGGCGCCGAAGGCCCCGGCCAGGATCACGCGGTCGACGCCGTCGATGCCAAGCTCGTCCATCAGGAGCCGCGCGCCTGCGTAGAGCGCCGACTTGGCCAGCTGGATGGCGCGGATGTCGCCCTGGGTGACGGTGATCCTTGGCCCGCCCTCGGCGCTTCCGTCGTGGAGGACATAGGCGTTGGTGCGCCCGGTCGGGATCAGGCGGGCGGTGCCGGCCTGTTCGGCCGATCCGATCAGCCCGCCCGCGTCGAGAAGCCCGGCCATGCGCATTTCGGCCACCACCTCGATGATGCCAGAGCCGCAGATGCCGGTGATGCCGGTCCCCGCGGTCGCGGCGGCAAAGCCCGGATCGTCCGACCAGAGGTCCGAGCCGATGACGCGGAAGCGGGGTTCCTTGGTCACCGGGTCGATCTCCACCCGCTCGATCGCGCCCGGCGCGGCGCGCTGGCCCGACGAGATCTGCGCACCCTCGAAGGCGGGGCCGGTGGGCGAGGAGCAGGCCAGCACCCGATGCTCGTTGCCGCAGAGAATTTCCGCGTTGGTGCCGACGTCGACGATCAGCACCATGTCCTTCGACTTGTTCGGCTCTTCCGAAAGCGCGACGGCGGCGCAGTCGGCGCCGACATGGCCGGCGATGCAGGGAAGGATGTAAACCTGGGCATGATCGTTGAGCACCGAAAGGTCGAGGTCGCGGGCGGGGAGCGTCAGGCTTTCGTTGGTGGCAAGGGCAAAGGGCGCCTGACCCAGTTCCACCGGGTCGATCCCCAGAAGCAGGTGGTGCATGACCGGGTTCATGACAAAGACCGTCTCGACGATCAGGCGCGGGTCGATCTTCGCCTCGTCGGCGATGGACTTGGCGAGGTCGTTCAGCGCGGTGCGCACGGCGCGGGTCATCTCCTTGTCGCCGCCGGGGTTCATCATCGCGTAGGAGACGCGGCTCATCAGATCCTCGCCGAAGCGGATCTGCGGGTTCATCAGGCCCGAGGAGGCCAGCACCGAGCCGTCGGTCAGGTCGCACAGATGCGCGGCGATGGTGGTCGAGCCGAGGTCGATGGCAAGGCCGTAGAGATGGTCCTCGAAAAATCCCGGCCAGACATCGACGATCTTCGGCCCGCTGTGGTGGTCGTGGTGGATGGCGACAGTGACCTTCCATTCGCCCTTGCGCAGGGCCGGCTGGAGACGGGCGAGAAGCCGGGGGTCGGCGCTCAGCCCCTCGATCTGCCATTGCCCGCGCAGCGCATCGGCAAGGCGCTGGAAGTCGCCGGTCGGCTCGTGCATGTCGGGCTCGGCCACCTCGACGTAGTAGGTGCGGGTGGCGGGGTCCATCGTGATGTCGCGCTGCGTCGCCGACTTGCGGATCACCTGGCGGTGGACCTGGCTTTCCGGCGGCACGTCGATGACCACGTCGCCCATGACCTTGGCCTGGCAGCCGAGGCGGCGGCCCTGGGTCAGGCCGCGGATGCGGTTGTAGCGATCCTCGACCGCGTTCCATTCGGAAAGCGCGTCGGCGGCGACATGGACGCCGTGCTTGGGAAATTCGCCGTAGCCCGGCGTGATCTGGCATTTCGAGCAGATGCCGCGCCCGCCGCAGACCGAATCGAGATCGACGCCCAGCTGGCGCGCGGCGGTCAGCACCGGCGTGCCGAGCGCGAAGCGCCCGCGTTTCCCCGAAGGGGTGAAGATGACAAGGGCGTCGTCGGTCATGGCCTGGGTCTCCGGTCTGCTCGCTCCCCTATCTAACCACTTCGCGGGCGCGGGCAATGTTCCGAAGCGGCAGATGAAGGTCCGCTTTCGTCAGCCGGACCTTTCCAGCCAGCCAAGGATCGCGGCGCGGTCCCCGTCGAGAAGCGGGGCGGGGCCGCGCGTCGGCGGGTCGGGCAGGGCGGACATCTTGACCGGGTTACCCGAGGCGGTGAAGGCCGGCCCGCCCGGGCGCGCGGCCATCGGCAGGACCATGTGGCGCGCCGCGACCTGCGGGTCGGCCAGCGCCTCGGTCATGTCCTGGACCCGTCCGGTCGGCACGCCCGCCGCATCGAGCGCCGCGATCCAGTGGGCGCGCGGCCGTTCCAGCGTCACCGCCTCGATCAGGCGCTTCAGCAGGTGGACGTTGTCGCAGCGCAGGGCATTGGTCAGCAGCCGCGGATCGCGGGCCAGGTCCGCCGTCCCCAGGGCCGCGCAGAGCCTGGCGAAGAGCGTGTCGTTGCCGGCGGCGATGACGAAGAAGCCGTCGCTGGCCCGAAAGGTGGAAAAGGGGGTGATCGTCGGATGGCGCGCGCCGGTCGGGCCGGGGGCCCTGCCGGTCGCCGTGGCGATCGCCAGCGCATGTTCCTGGATGGCGATCTGTCCGTCGAGCATCGAGATGTCGATCTTCTGGCCAAGCCCGGTCCGCGCCAGCGCGATGAGCGCGGCCAGCACCCCCTGGACCAGATACATGCCGGCCACGATGTCGCCGATCGAGGCGCCGACCCGCACCGGGGGGCCGTGCTCCTCGCCGGTGATCGACATGACCCCGCCGCGCGCCTGCACCACCATGTCGTAGGCGGGCTTGGCGCTCTCGGGTCCGGTATGGCCGAAGCCCGAGACCGCTCCGTAGATCAGCCGGGGGTGGCGGGCGTGCAGCGCCTCCCAGCCGTAGCCCAGCCGCTCCATCGTGCCGGGGCGGAAGTTCTCGAGGATCACGTCGGCGCGGGCGAGAAGCCGGTCGAAGATGGCGCGGTCGGCGTCGGCCTTCAGGTCCAGCGCGATCGACTGCTTGCCGTGGTTCAGCGCCGCGAAATAGGCGCTCTCGCCCTGCACGAAGGGCGGGAAGGCGCGGGTGTCGTCGCCGGTCACCGGCCGCTCGACCTTGATGACCCGCGCCCCGAAGTCGGCAAGCTGGGTCGCGGCGAAGGGACCGGCAAGCACATGGGTCAGGTCGAGGACGGTCAGGCCGTCGAGGGGGGCGGAGGACATGGCAGGTCTCTGGGCGGGTCTCTGGGCGGATCTCTGGGCGGATCTCTGGGCGGGCCTCAGGCTGGCGGGGCAGGGCGACCTTAGCGGCGGCGGACCCGGTTGCAAGCGCGCCATCGCCGCAGGCTTAGCCGCGGCCGAAGCCGGGCATAGGCAAATGTTGCGCCCGCTCGGCTTGACGCTGGCCCGGCCAGGGCGGACCCTTCAGCGGGAAAGGGCGCGAGTCGCGCGCCCGCACCGCCGCCGCCCCTCTGCCACGAAAGGCCCGCCATGAACGCTCCGCGCCTGTCGCCCGCCGCCGAACTCCACGCCAATGTCGCCCTTCCGTTCGAGCGGGCGCAGGCGATGCCGAAGTCGGTCTATACCTCTCCCGAATTCGCCAGGCTGGAAGAGCGGCACATCTTCGCCGCCGAATGGCTGTGCGCGGGCCGGGCCGAGGCGCTGCCCAAGCCCGGCGACTATCTGACCATGACCATCTCGGGCGAGCCGGTGGTCGTCCTGCGCGACCGCGACGGCGAGATCCGCGCCATGTCGAACGTCTGCCGCCACCGGATGTCGACGCTGCTCGAGGGGCGCGGCAACACGCGCGCCATCGTCTGCCCCTATCACGCCTGGACCTACAACCTCGACGGCAGCCTGCGCGGCGCCCCGGCGATGACCCTGAACGAGGGTTTCTGCAAGGAGGACATCAGCCTGCCCGCCATCCGCTGCGCGGTCTGGCAGGGCTGGATCATGGTGACGCTGAACCCCGATGCGCCCCCTCCCGAAGAGCGGCTGAAGGGCGTGCGCGAACTGATCCCCACGCTCGACATGGCGACCTATACCGAGACCTGGCGCGAGACCTTCCGCTGGCACACCAACTGGAAGGTGCTGGCCGAGAACTTCATGGAAAGCTACCACCTGCCCATCTGCCACCGGGGCACGATCGGCGGGGCCTCGAAACTCGAGGAGATGGTCTGCCCCGAGGGAACCGAGGCCTTCAACTACCACTGGATCCTCAAGGACGACAAGGTGCCGCTGGCATTGGCCCATCCCTCGAACAGCACGCTGAAGGGCGAGGACCGCAGCAAGACCTGGCTTCTGGCGATCTACCCCTCGCTCCTAATCACGCTGACGCCGGGCTATTTCTGGTATCTGTCGCTGACCCCGGACGGGCCGGGGCATGTGAACGTGATGTTCGGCATGGGCATGTCGGCCGACTGGCTGGCCGACCCCGAGGCGCCGGCCCACCTGGCCAAGGTCAAGGCGCTTCTGGATGATGTGAACGTCGAGGACAAGGGCTGCACCGAGCGGGTCTATCAGGGCCTGTGCGCGGGCATGTCGGCGCCGGGGCCGCTGAGCCATCTCGAGCGGCCGAACTACGAGTTCGCGCAATATATCGCCTCGCGCATCCCGGCCTGAGGACAGGAAGGGGGCTCTGCCCCCCGCCGCCCCGGCGGGGCGGCCCCCCGGGATACTTGCCGACAGAAAATGGCTGGCGCGGGAGGGGCAGGCCGTGTGGCGGGATGGTAGGCCCGGAGGGACTCGAACCCCCAACCAAGGCGTTATGAGCGCCCTGCTCTGACCATTGAGCTACAGGCCCGGCCGCGCCGCCATGCCTAGCACAATGCCCGCGCGCGTCAACCTCGCGGCCCCCGGGGGCAGCCCAGGGGGCGGCGAAGGCACGTTGTAGCCGCCGCGACAATCGGGTAAGTGGCCGTCTCAAGGGCCGACTGGCTTCGGGGGGCTGCATGACGATCAAGAACGGGCTGACCTATGCCGATGCCGGCGTCGACATCGACGCGGGCAACGCGCTGGTCGAACGGATCAAGCCCGCGGCGAAGCGGACACTGCGTTCCGGCACGATGGGCGGCCTTGGCGGGTTCGGGGCGCTGTTCGATCTGAAGGCGGCGGGATACCGCGATCCGGTGCTGGTCGCGGCCACCGACGGGGTGGGGACCAAGCTGAAGATCGCCATCGACACCGGCAACGTCGACACGATCGGCATCGACCTCGTCGCCATGTGCGTCAACGATCTGGTCTGCCAGGGGGCCGAGCCCCTGTTTTTTCTGGACTATTTCGCGACCGGCAAGCTGGTGGTCGATCAGGCGGCGCGCATCGTCGAGGGGATCGCCGAGGGCTGCGCGCGGTCGGGCTGCGCGCTGATCGGCGGCGAGACGGCGGAAATGCCGGGCATGTATCACGGGGGCGACTTCGACCTTGCCGGGTTTGCCGTCGGCGCGATGGAGCGCGGGGGCGACCTCCCTAAGGGCGTGGCCGAGGGCGACGTGCTTCTCGGGCTGGCGTCGGACGGGGTGCATTCCAACGGCTATTCCTTCGTGCGCAGGGTGGTGGAACGCTCGGGCCTCGGCTGGGAGGCGCCGTGCCCCTTCGGGCCGGGCACGCTGGGGGCGGCGCTTCTGGCGCCGACGCGGCTTTATGTGAGGCAGGCGCTGGCGGCGGTCCGGGCCGGGGGTGTCCATGCGCTGGCGCACATCACCGGCGGCGGGCTGACCGAGAACCCGCCGCGCGTCCTGCCCGAGGGGCTGGCCTGCGAGATCGACCTCTCGTCCTGGGCCCTGCCGCCGGTCTTCCGCTGGCTGGCGGAAACGGCGGGCATGAGCCAGGCGGAGCTGCTGAAGACCTTCAACTGCGGGATCGGCATGGTCGCGGTGGTCGCTTCCGACCGGGCCGAGGCGCTGGCCGGTCTCTTGCGTGACCAGGGCGAGACGGTGGTGCGGCTCGGCCGGGTGGTGAAGGGCCAGGGCGTGGTCTACAAGGGGGCGCTTCTGTGAAGCGCGTGGCCATCCTGATCTCCGGGGGTGGCTCCAACATGGTGGCTCTGGCGCAGAGCATGCGCGGCGATCATCCGGCGCGGGTCATCCTCGTTGCCTCGAACGACCCCGGCGCGGCGGGGCTGGCGCGCGCCGCGACCCTGGGCCTGCCTTCGGTCGCCGTCGATCACCGACCCTTCGGCCGCGACCGCGAGGGGTTCGAGGCCGCGATCCTTGCCCCGATCCTGGCGGCGCGGCCAGACATCATCTGTCTGGCCGGCTTCATGCGGGTGCTGACCCCGGCCTTCGTCGCCCGTTTTCAGGGGCGGATGCTGAACATCCACCCCTCGCTTCTGCCCAAGTATCCCGGCCTGCACACCCACCGCCGCGCGCTCGAGGCCGGTGACGCCGAGGCCGGCTGCACCGTCCACGAGGTCACGCAGATCCTCGACGACGGACCCATCTTCGGGCAGGCAAGGGTGGCGATCCGCCCCGACGACACGCCGGCGACGCTGGCCGCGCGGGTGCTGCACGAGGAGCACCGCCTCTACCCCGCAGTCCTGCGCCGCTTTGCCAGCGGCGACCGGACGCCGCTGATGCTGACCTGAGGGGCCGGACCCGGCAAGCGCGCTTGCCGCCCGCACCGCATCCAAAGCGCAGTGGCCGGGTGCATCTACGACAGGGGGGCAACAATGGCAGGGCCGCGTTGCGGGCGGCCTTTCAATCGCCGGATGGCTCGCCTATCAGGGTGGCAATGGCGGGATGACCCCGCGGACCGCAGGACGACAATGAAAACAATAACGACGACCGAGGAACTGGCCGCATTCTGCGCCGAGGCCAAGAGCCAGCCCTATGTGACCATCGACACGGAGTTCCTGCGCGAGCGGACCTATTACTCAAAGCTCTGCCTGGTCCAGATGGCGCTGCCCGGCAAGGACGGCGCGGGGGTGCTGGTCGATCCGCTGGCCGGGGGGATGTCGCTTGAGCCGCTCTACGACCTCTTCCGCCATCAGGCGACGGTCAAGGTCTTTCACGCCGCGCGCCAGGATCTCGAGATCTTCTTCGTCGAGGGCAAGGTCTTCCCGACGCCTCTTTTCGACACCCAGGTGGCGGCGATGGTCTGCGGCTTCGGCGAGCAGGCGGGATACGAGACGCTGGTCAAGAAGATCGCGCGCCAGAACCTCGACAAGTCCTCGCGCTTCACCGACTGGTCGCGCCGGCCGCTGAGCGAGGCGCAGATGGTCTATGCGCTGGCCGACGTGACCCACCTGCGGGTGATCTACGAGCATCTCAGCCGCGAGCTGGTGCGCACCGGCCGCCAGAAATGGGTCGAGGAGGAGATCGGCGCCCTTCTCGATCCCGAGACCTACATCACCCGGCCCGACGAAGCCTGGGAAAGAGTCAAGACCCGCACCACCTCGGGACGGTTCATGGCGCTGGTCAAGGAACTGGCGCGCTTCCGCGAGGATTATGCGCAGGGCCGCGACGTGCCGCGCTCGCGCGTGTTCAAGGACGACGCGCTGCTGGAACTGGCCTCGACCCGGCCGACGAACCTCGAGGAACTGGGCCGGTCGCGGCTTCTGCTGCGCGAGGGGCGCAAGTCCGAGATTGCCGACGGCATCCTCGCGGCGATCAAGGCGGGGATGGAGGCCAGGCCCGAGGACTTCCCCAAGCCCGACCTGTCGCGCGAGCAGTTGCAGGTCAACACCGCGCTGGCCGATCTCTTGCGCGTCCTTCTGAAGGCAAAGTCGGAAGAGGCCGGGGTGGCGCCGAAGCTGATCGCGGCGGCCTCGGAGCTCGATGCGCTGTCGGCCGGGCAGCGCGACCTGCCGATGCTGCATGGCTGGCGGGCAGAGGTTTTCGGCGATGACGCGCTCAGGCTCTGCCGGGGCGAGATCGCACTCTCGGCAAGCGGCGGCGCGGTGCGGGTGGTGGTGCTGTAGGGCGCGGCCCTCAGCGCCGGCTTTCGCGGCTGTTCGTCTCGCCCAGGACGACGATCCTGGTCACGTCGGCCAGCCTGACCGTCGAGATATAAGCGGCGGCCGAGATTTCCCGCGACTGCGGCGTCGAGACATCCTCCTGCCCCGGCGGCTGGAACACGAGGAAACGATAGGTCATCACCCCGTCGAGCGGCAGGCCGTGATTTTCGGCGACCAGTGCCGCCTTCCACCAGCCCTGGGTCGGCGGCAGGCCGGTGGCGCGGACGATGGCGCCCTCGGGCATGTGGGTGACTTCCAGCCCTGTGACCTGGGGCATGAGCTGGCGGCCGTCGGCGGCCTCGCCCGGCGCCAGCGTCGCGGTCGCCTGCGAGGCACGGGAATGGCCGAACCAGTTGAAGGGATTGAGCCGGCTGTCCCTGATCCGGCCGCAGTCGGCCAGCGTCAGCGTCATCAGGGCGAGGCACAGCGCGGCGGCGGGGCGTTTCATGCGGGGCTCCTTGCGGGTCACGCGCCTTGGGTAGCCCATTCGCGGGCCGCTGAAAAGAGGCGCGGGCGCTGGACCTTTACCGTGCGAGCGACTACCTCATGGGCAGGCGCGGAGAGGATCATGGCCAGCGAAGCCTTCGAGGACATTGCCGACACCTTCGACTTCCTGGAGGACTGGGAAGAGCGCTACCGCCATGTCATCGAACTCGGCCGTGCCATGCCGGAACTGGACGCGGTGTTTCGCGTGGCGGCCAACAAGGTCGATGGCTGCGCCAGCCAGGTCTGGTTCCGCCCGCGGATCGAGGGGCGGGGCGCGGAGGCCCGGTTCGACTTCCAGGGCGACAGCGACGCGATGATCGTGCGCGGCCTGATCGCGGTCCTGCACGCGCTTTACTCCGGCCTGTCGGTCACCGAGGTGGGCCATGTGGACGCTGCCGCCGAACTCAGGCGGCTGGGGCTGGACGAGCACCTGTCCTCGCAGCGCTCGAACGGGGTCCGGGCAATGGTCGGGCGCATCCGCACGCTGGCGGCGGAGGCGGTCGCGGCGGCCTGACGTCGATGCGTGCAGCCCGTCCCTTCGTAACCATGAGATAGCGGCCATGACCGAGACTGTTACATTTGACCAGATGAAGGGGGTCGTGGCGTCACTTCTGCTCCTGTGGGCCAATGTTGAAAGGGCTTTGGCCACGAGCATACAGACGCTCCAACAGGGTGAGGGGCCAAAGAGGACCCACGGGATCGCGCGTTTGTTGGATGTTTGGTCCGCGCTGGTGACGCAAGGCGCAGACGAGCAGCAACTCCGAAGGCAGATTGGCCAGCGGCTTGTGGATCATCTCAAGGAATCTCTCGAGATAAGAAACTTCGTCGCACACGGCCTGCGAGGCATCACCTCCGGGACTGACGAGCCGGTTGGGGAAGCGCACATTTGCGCCGAAATGAACGGCCAGCGGCGAGTGTTTACCTGGCAGGAGTTGCAGGAATTATTTGCATGGATGTCGAAAGTTCCCTGGTTGATAGCGGACCTGACGGACGCTGCAACGGATCGGGAACCCGAGCGTGGTGCTACAAGGCTTGTTCCTTGGAAAGACTTCCCTGCGATGAACTGAGCGCGTTCCGTCCGATCCGGCGCCGCGCACATTTTTGCTCGCTGCTTAGAGAATGGTGCGGAGAGAACCCGATTCCGATCGGCGCCCTATCGCTATTACAACCGGGCCAGCGCCGTGCGCAGATCGCCGTAGCCGGTCAGCCGCCTCTCGTAGGCCAGCCCCAGCCGGGCCGCGCAATCGCGGGCCTTGGCGTCCAGCGCGGGATCGTCGGTCTGGGCCTGGTAGACCAGCTTTTCATAGTTGCCGAACATCATCTGGATCAGCTCGGGATGGCGGTCGAAGCCCATCGGCTTCCAGACGAAGGCGTCGAACTGGCGGCAGAGGAAGTCGGTCAGGTAGAAGGCGGTGGCCTCCTCGCGCGCGGCGAAGGCCGCGTTGCCCTCGAAGAAGGAATAGCAGTGGGGACCGGCGACCATCTCGACGCCAAGCTCGGCACATTTCTTCGCCAGCATCCCGCCGGTGCCGCAGTCGGCATAGACGACGAAGATGCCGTCATAGTCGGCGCGGTGCTTGATCACCGTCGCCTCGACCGCCGCGGTGATCCGGTCGGGCCAGAGATGCAGGTTGGCGGGCAGGCAGGTCAGGTCGAGGTGGGTCCAGCCGTTCGCCTTCTTCAGATCGAGGATCTCGCGCGCCAGCGCGCCGCAGGCGATCAGCAGGATCCGTCCCTCGCCCCCCGGCTGGGCGCCCTTTTCGGTCAGCGTTCGGTCGTCGGGGATCATTTGCCCGGGCCTCATTTGCCCTTGCGCCCCTGCCAGTGCGCAACCAGCGTCGCGATCAGGAGAAGCGGGCCGAGCGCAGCCATCCACCCCGGCTGGACATCGCCCGAGACCGCGTAAGCCAGAGCGATCGTCGCGGCCCCGACAACGATGACGGCGGCGATGGTCAGCAGAAGCCGGGCGCGGGTCATGGGGCTCTCCAGTTTCCTACCAATCTGGGGGCGCGGGGCGGTCTTGCCAATCCCCGAAAGCGAAAGGCCCCGGTGCGCGCCTGCGCCCCCAGGGCCTTCGGTCTGCCGTCAGGGCGCGGTTCAGCCGGCCAGCTTGTTGTGCTTGCGCGCCATGAAGTCCTTGGCGGTCTGCACCGCCACCGCCGCGTCGCGGCAATAGGCGTCGGCGCCGATCGCGCGGCCGAATTCCTCGTTCAGGGGGGCGCCGCCGACCAGCACGATGAAGTCGTCGCGCATCCCCTTTTCCTTCATCGTGTCGATCACGACCTTCATGTAGGGCATGGTCGTGGTCAGAAGCGCCGACATGCCGAGGATGTCGGCCTGTTCGCGCTCGAGAGCGTCGAGATATTTCTCGACCGGGTTGTTGATGCCCAGATCGACGACCTCGAAACCCGCGCCCTCCATCATCATGCCGACAAGGTTCTTGCCGATGTCGTGGATGTCGCCCTTGACCGTGCCGATCACCATCTTGCCGACCTTGGGCGCGCCGGTCTCGGCCAGAAGCGGCTTGAGGATCGCCATGCCCGCCTTCATCGCGTTGGCGGCCAGAAGCACCTCGGGGACGAAGAGGATGCCGTCGCGGAAGTCGGCGCCGACGATGGTCATGCCGGCCACGAGCGCCTTGGTCAGCACGTCGTAGGGCTGCCAGCCGCGCTCGAGCAGGATGTTGACGCCTTCCTCGATCTCTTCCTTCAGGCCGTCATAGAGGTCGTCGTGCATCTGGTGCACAAGTTCCTCGTCATCCAGTTCGGAAAGAATGATGTCGCCGTCGTCAGCCATGATCCGTCTCCTGCCAGCCTTTGCGCAGGTAATTACCGGGCGGGGCCGCTGTCAACTTGGCGGATTGCGACGCTCAGCACGACAGGGGCGACGAAAGCGGCATGGGCGGGCCGGGCGCAGGCGGCGGGGACTTGTGTTTGTTCTCTTTATGTTCCAGATTGCGCCATGCCCCTGCCGCCCCCCGATCCCTTCCTGCGCCTGAAGGCGCGCGGTTCCGCCACCAACGGGTCCGGGCGGTTCGAGCCCTATGGCCGCGAGGTTGCGCATGACGGCTGGGACATCCCCGAGGAGGAGCGGCTCCTGCGCACCGAGGTCAGCGAGGAGAGGCCGCGCTCGGTCGTCAACTTCGTCCGCTCGCCCGATCTGCCGTTCGACCGGACGCTGAACCCCTACCGGGGCTGCGAACATGGCTGTTCCTATTGTTTCGCCCGCCCGACCCATGCCTGGCTCGGCCTGTCGCCGGGGCTGGATTTCGAGACCCGGCTGGTGGCGCGGCCCGAGGCGCCAGCCGTCCTTGCGCGCGAACTGGGGCGCAAGTCCTATCGGGTGGCGCCTCTGGCCATCGGCACCAACACCGACCCCTACCAGCCGATCGAGGCGCGCTACCGGATCATGCGGGCGGTGCTTCAGGTGCTGTCGGACTGGAACCATCCGGTCGCGATCGTGACCAAGGGAGCGCTGATCGAGCGTGACATCGACATCCTGGCCGACATGGCGCGGCGCGATCTCGTGCAGGTCGGAGTGTCGGTGACGACGCTCGACTCTGCGCTCTGCCGCGCGCTCGAGCCGCGCGCACCCGCGCCGGCGAGGCGGCTCGCGACGATCGGGGCGCTGAGCGCGGCGGGGGTGCCGGTCCGGGTCATGGTCGCGCCGGTGATCCCGGTGCTGACCGAGGCGGAGATGGAGGCGATCCTGGCCGCGGCGGCCGAGGCCGGGGCGGGGGCCGCGGCCTGGATCCTTCTGCGCCTGCCCCTGGAAGTGGCGCCGCTCTTCCGCGACTGGCTGGCGCGCCACGCGCCGCTGACGGCCGCTCATGTGATGAACCGGCTGCGCGAGATGCGGGGCGGGGCGGACTATGATGCGGACTGGGGCAAGCGGATGCGCGGCGAGGGGGTCCATGCCGACCTGATCGCCCGCCGCTTCGCCATCGCCTGCCGCAGGCTGGGCCTCGACCGGCCGCTGCCCCGGCTCGATTGCGAACGGTTTTGCGCCCCGCCGCGCGCGGGCGACCAGCTTTCCCTGTTCTGACCGCCTTGCGGGGCAGGGCGGCTGTTGCCTTGCCGCTATCAATAACGCTTCCGTGATGGTATGGTGCGCGAATTGGATTCAATCATCAAATTTGAAGGGGGGCTGTGATGTATAGACATGTGATTGTACCGACCGACGGCTCCGACGTGGGCACGAGAGCTGTCGAGGAGGGGCTGGAACTGGCCCGCTCTATCGGGGCGAAGCTGACGATCGTGACGGTCCTGCACCATTTCCATCCGCTGGACTACTCGCCCGACTCGATCGTCGAGGCCCTGGACCCGCATCAGGCCGAGATCGACCACCATGTGAAGGCCGACGACCTGCTGGAGCGGAAGGTCCGCGCCTCGGGCGTGGCCTGCTCTCACATCCGCGTCAGGCACGACCATCTGTGCGAAGCGGTCCGCATGGCGGCCGCGGCGCAGGATTGCGACCTGATCGTGATGCCGGCGCATGTGCGCAACGGCTGGCTGAGCGGGAGCATCGACGCCGAGACCGTCCGGCTCCTGTCCAACTCGAACGTGCCGGTCCTCGTCCTTCACTGACCGCGGCGGGCCAGCTTTCCCTGTTCCGGCGGGCGGCGCGGGTGTAGCATTCCCGCATGGCCCGCTGCCGGACATTTGCGAACGGGCCGCTGCAACCGGTTGAAAGGAAGCGCGAATGTTCAGGCACATCATCGTCCCGACCGACGGATCGCAGGTCGGGGAGAGGGCCGTCGAGCAGGGGCTGGAACTGGCACGGGCCAACGGCGCGAAGCTGACCATCCTGACCGTCCTGCAACCGCTGATCATCTATTCCGTCGCCCATGAACTCGTGGTCGATCTGGGCGAGCGCCAGCACGAGGAGACCGAGCGCCACAAGCGCGACGACCGCCGCCTGGAAGAGATGGTCCGCGCCTCGGGCGTCGACTGCACCCATATCGAGGCCGAAGACATGCATCTGAGCGAGGCCGTCCACCAGACGGCGCTGGCGCAGGGCTGCGACCTGATCGTGATGCCCGCGCATGAACGCTACGGGCTTCTGGGCAAGGCGGTGGACAGCGAGACGGTGAAGCTTCTGTCCAAGTCGCACCTGCCGGTGCTGGTCCTGCGCTAGACGGGGCGCGGGTCTCTCGCAGGTGCAGAAAACCCTTGTGGACAGGCCAATGGCCCGGCGCTAAACCGGCAGGACCGGCATTGCCGCGCCCTCATGGAGTCCGCCGCCCGATGGCCAGCCTGAACGACATCCGCTCGACCTTCCTCGATTTCTTCCGGCGCAACGGCCATCAGGTGGTGGACAGCTCGCCCCTGGTGCCGAGGAACGACCCGACGCTGATGTTCGCCAACTCGGGCATGGTCCAGTTCAAGAACTGCTTCACCGGGGTCGAGACCCGCGACTACAAGCGCGCGACGACGGCGCAGAAATGCGTGCGCGCCGGCGGCAAGCACAATGATCTGGACAACGTGGGCTATACGGCGCGGCACCATACGTTCTTCGAGATGCTGGGGAATTTCTCGTTCGGTGACTATTTCAAGTCCGACGCGATCCCCTTTGCCTGGGAGTTGCTGACCCGGGATTTCGCCATCGACAAGTCGCGGCTTCTGGTCACGGTCTATCATACCGACGACGAGGCGGCGGGGATCTGGAAGAAGGTCGCGGGCCTGCCGGACGAGCGGATCATCCGCATTCCGACCGACGACAATTTCTGGCGGATGGGCCCCACCGGCCCCTGCGGCCCCTGCACCGAGATCTTCTATGACCACGGGCCAAGCGTCTGGGGCGGTCCGCCCGGATCGGCCGAACAGGACGGCGACCGGTTCATCGAGATCTGGAACCTCGTCTTCATGCAGAACGAACAGCTGGCCGACGGGCGGCTGCTGACGCTGCCCAAGCAGTCGATCGACACCGGCATGGGGCTGGAGCGGATCGGCGCGCTTCTGCAGGGCAAGCACGACAATTACGACACCGACCTGATGCGGTCGCTGATCGAGGCCTCGGCCAGTGCCACCTCGACCGACCCGGACGGGCCGGGCAAGGTCCACCACCGGGTGATCGCCGACCATCTGCGCTCCACCAGCTTCCTGATCGCCGACGGGGTGATGCCGTCGAACGAGGGGCGCGGCTATGTGCTGCGCCGGATCATGCGCCGCGCCATGCGCCACGCGCACATGCTGGGGGCGAACGATCCGGTGATGTTCCGGCTGGTGCCGGCCCTGGTGCGGCAGATGGGCGGGGCCTACCCGGAACTGAGCCGCGCGCAGGCGCTGATCGAGGAGACCCTGCGGCTGGAGGAAACCCGCTTCCGCCAGACGCTGGATCGGGGGTTGCGGCTGCTGGACGACGAACTGGCGAAGCTGGGCGAGGGGCAGGCGCTGCCGGGCGAGGCGGCGTTCAAGCTTTACGACACCTATGGATTTCCGCTGGACCTGACCCAGGACGCGCTGCGCGAGAAGGGCCGCGCCGTCGATGTGGCGGGCTTCGACCGCGCGATGGAGGAGCAGAAGGCAAAGGCCCGTGCCGCTTGGGCCGGGACCGGCGAGACGAAGGACGCCGCCATCTGGTTCGAGCTGGCCGACAAGCATGGGGCGAGCGAGTTCCTGGGCTATGACACCGAGACCGCCGAGGGTCAGATCCTCGCGCTGGTCGAGGGCGGCGTCGAGATCGGGTCGGCGGCAACCGGGACCAGGGTGCAGATCGTCGTCAACCAGACGCCCTTCTATGCCGAAAGCGGCGGCCAGGTCGGCGATGCCGGGCTGATCCGCACCGACACCGGGCTGGCGCGGGTGACGGACACGAGGAAATCGGCGGGCGTCGTCATCCATGTGGCCGAAGTGACCGAGGGCCAGATCGCCCGTGGCCAGCCGGCGAAGCTCGAGGTCAGCCATGCGCGGCGGCGCGCGATCCGCGCCAACCATTCGGCCACCCACCTTCTGAACGAGGCGCTGCGCGAGGCTTTGGGGGCGCATGTGGCGCAGAAGGGCTCGCTCAATGCCGAGGACCGGCTGCGCTTCGACTTCTCCCACGCCAAGGCGCTGAGTGCGGCGGAACTGGCCGGGGTCGAGGCCGAGGTCAACGGCTATATCCGCCAGAATGGCGCGGTCGAGACCCGCGTGATGTCGCCCGACGATGCGCGCGCCCTGGCGGCGCAGGCGCTGTTTGGCGAGAAGTACGGCGACGAGGTGCGGGTGGTGTCGATGGGCAGGCTTGCCGGGTCGGGCAAGGGCACCGACGGCGCGACCTATTCGATCGAACTCTGCGGCGGCACTCATGTCGCCCGGCTGGGCGAGATCGGCGCCTTCGTCATCCTGGGCGACAGCGCCTCGTCGGCGGGGGTGCGGCGGATCGAGGCGCTGACCGGCCAGGCGGCGCTCGACCATCTCAGGGTGCAGGAGGCGCGGCTGAGCGAGGTGGCGCAGGTGCTGAAGGCCCCGGCGCAGGAGGTGGCCGAACGGGTGCGGTCGCTGGTCGACGAAAGGAAGGCGCTCCAGAACGAGGTGGCGCAGCTCAGGCGCGAACTGGCGATGGGCGGCGGGGCGTCCGGTGGGCCGGAATCGCGTGAAATCAACGGGGTGCGCTTCGTTCCTCAGGTGGTGACGGGCGTGACCGGGCGCGATCTCCCGGCGCTGGTCGATGAGCTGAAGGCGCGTGTCGGCTCGGGCGCGGTGCTGGTCATCGCCGACACCGGCGGCAAGGCGGCGGTGGCGGCGGGCGTGACCGCCGATCTGACCGCACGGCTGTCGGCCGTCGATATCGTCAAGGCCGCGGCCGAGGCGCTTGGCGGCAAGGGCGGCGGCGGCCGCGCCGACATGGCGCAGGCCGGGGGTGCGGACACCACCAATGCCGAGGGCGCGATCCGTGCCGCCGAGGCGGTGATCGGCGGGGCGAAATGAGCGGGGCGGCCGCAACGGGGGCGAAAGGCGCCTTCTGGATCGCGCATGTCAAGGTGCTGGATGCCGAGCGCTATGGCAGGTATGCGGCGCTGGCCGGCCCGGCGATCGCCGCGCATGGCGGGGTCTTCCTTGCGCGCGGCGGCCGCTACGTCCAGCTGGAAGGCAACGATCGGGCGCGCAACGTGGTGGCGCGCTTCCCCTCGCTCGAGGCGGCGGTGGCCTGTTATCACAGCCCCGAATATCAGGCGGCGCTCGCCCATGCCAGGGGCGCGTCCGAGCGCGACCTGATGGTGGTCGAGGAAGGGTGAGGCGGCCGGTCGCCTTCAGTCCGGGCCGTCAGTCGGGGACCGGCAGGACCGTGGTTTCCTTGATTTCCTCCATCACGAAGCTGGCCGAGACGTCGGCCAGCTCGACCCGCCTGACCAGCGCCTGATAGAGCCGGTCGTAATCCTTCACGTCGCTGACCCTTGCGCGGATCAGATAGTCGAGGTCGCCGGTCATCCGGTAGGCCCCGAGGATCTCGGGCATGTCGCGGGTGGCGCGGGCGAACTGGTCCAGCCAGTCGGGCGCGTGGCGGTCGGTGCGGATCAGCATGAACACGGTCAGGCCAAGCCCCAGGCGGTCGGGGTCCAGCAGCGCCACCCGCGCCCGGATGAGGCCCGCCGCCTCGAGCAGCTTGATCCGCCGCCAGACGGCATTGCGCGACAGGCCGACCCTTTCGCCGATCTCCTCGAGCGGCATATCCGCATCAGTTTGCAGAAGTCTCAGGATCTTGCTGTCAAATCTGTCAATTTTCTCCATTTTTGCCGATATAGTGGGAAATCATCAACCGAACAAGGCCAGGATGCCGGAAAGAATGCGACCACTTCCCAAGCCCTTCGCGATATTCTGTCGGGACCGGAACAGGAGGAAACCATGATCGCCAGGATTTTCACCGACCATCCCGCCAGCGTGGGCGAAAGCTATCTGGAGCACGCGGCCTTTGCCTCGCGCTTTTCGCTGGTGCTGTTTGGCGCGGCCTTCGCGGCGCTGATCCACGCCATCCTGCCCTTCACCTTCGAAAAGACCGCCAGCACCACCGTGGCGCGTCTTTACGAGCGGACCCGCAACCGGGGAAAATGACCTGAATGTGCAGATGGGCGGCCTATATCGGCGATCCGATCTTTCTTGAGGAAATCGTCAGCCGCCCCGGCCATTCGCTGGTGCGCCAGAGCCACGAGGCGGTGGAATGCCGCACCGCCATCAATGCCGACGGGTTCGGCCTGGCCTGGTATGGCGACCATGCCGAACCCGGCCTTTTCCGCGACATCCTGCCGGCCTGGTCGGACCCGAACCTCGCGTCCCTGACCCGGCAGGTCAGATCGCGGCTGTTTCTGGCTCATGTCCGCGCCTCGACCGGCACCGCGACCAGCCGCAACAACTGCCACCCGTTCGCGGTCGGGCGGTGGACCTTCATGCACAACGGCCAGATCGGCGGCTATGACCGGTTCCGCCGCGACGCCGAGATGATGATCCCGGACGCGCTTTACCCGCACCGCAAGGGCGCGACCGACAGCGAGGCCCTGTTTCTGGTGGCCTTGGGCGAGGGGCTGGACGATGACCCGAAGGGGGCGCTGGAGCGCGCCACCGCGCGGATGGAGGCCCTGTCGCGCGCCAAGGGCTGCGCCCCGCATTTCCGCATGACCGCCGCCTTTGCCGATGGCGAGCGGCTTCATGCGGTGCGCTATGCGTCCGACGATCAGGCGCCGACGCTTTATCACCGCTGGTCCGAGGCGCGCGCGGGCAGGGCGGTGGTGTCCGAGCCGCTCGAGGCCGGCGAATGCTGGGAGGCGGTTCCGCCGGGGTCCTTCTGCACGTTCGAGGGCGCGGGGGTGCGGATCGAACGCTTCGCTCCGCGGCCGGACGAGGCCGCACTGGCGGCGGAATAGGCGCACGGCCCGGCGGCTTTGGCCGGACGGGAAACGGCCGCCCGGCCCTGCGCCCTGATGCCGCGCGCCAGCCTTGCCGCGCCCGCGGCGGCCGAGACCATGAGCGTCACATGCCGCGGCGGCGGACCTCAGCCCGCCCGGCTCTGCCGCTTGCGCTCATGCGGATCGAGGTGGCGCTTGCGGATCCGCACGATCTTGGGCGTCACCTCGACAAGTTCGTCATCCTCGACATAGGCGATGGATTCCTCGAGGCTCAGCCGCACCGGCGTGGTCAGGCGCACGGCCTCGTCGGTGCCGCTGGCGCGGATGTTGGTCAGCTTCTTGCCCTTCAGGGGGTTCACTTCCAGGTCGTTGTCGCGGGAATGCTCGCCGATGATCATCCCCTCATAGACCTGTTCCTGCGCGCCGATGAACAGTTTGCCGCGTTCCTCGAGGTTCCAGAGCGCATAGGCGACCGAGACGCCGTTCTCCATGCTGATGAGAACGCCGACCCGCCGGCCCTGGATCGCGCCCTTGTGCGGCACCCAGCCGTGGAAGATGCGATTGAGGACACCGGTGCCGCGGGTGTCGGTCAGGAACTGGCCGTGATAGCCGATCAGCCCGCGCGAGGGCACATGGGCGACGATGCGGGTCTTGCCGACCCCGGCGGGGCGCATCTCGACCAGGTCGCCCTTGCGCTCTCCGGTCAGCTTGTCGATGACCGCGCCGGTATAGTCGTCGTCGACGTCGATGATGACTTCCTCGACCGGCTCCATCTTCTGGCCGTCCTCGTCGCGGAAGATGACGCGGGGGCGCGAGATCGACAGCTCAAACCCTTCGCGGCGCATGTTCTCGATCAGGACGCCCATCTGCAACTCGCCGCGGCCCGAGACGATGAAGGCCTCGCCGCCCGGCGTATCCTCGATGCGGATGGCGACGTTTGATTCGGCCTCTTTCATCAGCCGCTCGCGGATGACGCGGGATTGCACCTTGTTGCCGTCACGCCCGGCAAGCGGGCTGTCGTTGATGCCGAAGGTGACCGAGATGGTCGGCGGGTCGATCGGCTGGGCGGGAAGGGCGCTGTCGACCTCGAGCGCGCAGAGCGTGTCGGCGACGGTGGCCCTGGACATGCCGGCCAGGGTGACGATGTCGCCGGCCTGCGCCTCGTCCACCGCGGTCTGGCTGAGGCCGCGGAAGGCGAGGATCTTGGTCACGCGGAACTGCTCGATCCGCTCGCTGTCGCGGTTGAGGGCCTTGATCGTCTCGCCCACCCGGATCGTGCCGGATTCGATGCGACCGGTCAGGATGCGGCCGATGAACGGGTCGGCGGACAGCGTGGTGGCAAGCATGCGGAAGGGTGCGTCCGCCTGGGCGATCTGCCGCGGCGCCGGGACATGGCGCACGATCATGTCGAACAGCGCCGAGAGATCCTTGCGCGGCCCCTCCAGCGTCTCGTCCGCCCAGCCGGCGCGGCCCGAGGCGTAGACATGCGGGAAATCGAGCTGCTCGTCGCTGGCGCCGAGGTTGGCGAAAAGGTCGAACACCTCGTTCAGCGCCCGGTCGGGTTCGGCGTCGGGCTTGTCGACCTTGTTGACGACGACGATGGGGCGCAGGCCAAGCGCCAGCGCCTTGGAGGTGACGAATTTGGTCTGCGGCATCGGCCCTTCGGCGGCATCGACCAGGAGGCAGACGCCATCGACCATGTTCAGGATGCGCTCGACCTCGCCGCCGAAATCGGCGTGGCCGGGGGTGTCGACGATGTTGATGCGCGTCCCCTTCCATTCGACCGAGGTGCACTTGGCCAGGATGGTGATGCCGCGCTCGCGCTCGATGTCGTTGCTGTCCATCGCCCGTTCCGAGACCTGCTGGTTCTCGCGGAAGGCGCCGGACTGTTTCAGAAGCTCGTCGACCAGCGTCGTCTTGCCGTGGTCGACGTGCGCGATGATCGCGATGTTGCGGATGTCCATCGGGAGGATACGCTTTCGTTTGTCGGAGGTTGGCCGCCCCTTACAGGACAGGCGCACGAAAGGCCAGAGGGGTCTTGATGAGTGGGGGTGCCGCAGCTATCTCCCCCCTGACCGTCGCGAGCAGGGGCGACTGCGGCAAGTCAGGGCTGTTCCGCAGCCACCTCGGACCCGAACACGTCGGCTGTCACCTCCAGCATGTGCTGCGCGCCGCGGAGATGGCGCCTGGCGATCTCGCGCAGCCCGTCGTCGCTATCCCAGTCGCCTGAGATCTTGGTGTCAATTTCATCGGCAAGGATCGCGCGTTGGGCGGCGATCCGGTCTTGCCAATCTGGCGGCGCCTCATCGGGGTTTGGACGAGGATGAAGCCGGGCGGCGCGGTTCTTGCCGCTCAGACTCAGAAAGGCAAGCACGTTGATGCGCGGCGTCACCGCCTCGAACCGCTGATCAGGATAGAGGGTTAGATGCCCTTGGCGCCCGCCGTGGCGCGTGGTGACTTGATTGAGGGAGCGGTTCTGCTCGAGCTCTTCCTTGAAGATGGTCCAATAGCGTTCGCGAAGGGGCGCGATGCCAGGGTCAATGCGGTATTCCGTATCGCGGACTGCCTTGATCACCCGGTTCGGGCGCACGGCAACCTCGAAACGCAAGCCCGGCGGACCATCCCCAACGCGCAACATTCTAGGAACAACCGCCCAGAACGCCACATCGGCGGGAGTGTGATCGTTGAGCCACTCCAAAGCGGCACGGTGCTCGTCAGCGAAGGACTCGGCAAGCCAGATGGCCACCTTCGCGTCCGTCGCTGCCAGATAGGAGAGGGTCTTGCCAAGGTGGTCATGATCCGAACGCGCGAACTGGTTCTCGATCACGACAAGCTGATCGGTCTCTGCGTCACGGGCCAGAATGTCGAGCCGGAACGTGCCCGTATTAAGTTCTCTGTCAACGGGCAATAGTTCCATGTCGATCGCACGACCGAGCCAAGCGAGGTTCTCCGGCAGAAACAGCCAGCGGGTGAACCCGGTGGCTTCGTGAAGGAAAACCGGCCGAAGCTCGGTCTCGATGATTTCGAGAACTGTCGGGAGGTCGTTCGCCATCTCAGCCCTTCAGCGCCTTGTCCAGATACTCGTCCACCTTTTCCAGGTAGCCCATCGTCGTCAGCCATTTCTGGTCCGGCCCGACCAGCAGCGCCAGATCCTTGGTCATGAACCCGTCCTCGACCGTGTCGACCGTCACTTTCTCCAGCGTCCTGGCAAAGCGCATCAGCTGCTCGTTGCCGTCGAGTTTGGCGCGGTGCTTGAGGCCGCCGGTCCAGGCGTAGATCGAGGCGATGGAGTTGGTGGAGGTCGCCTTGCCCTTCTGGTGTTCGCGGAAGTGGCGGGTGACGGTGCCGTGGGCGGCCTCGGCCTCGACCACCTTGCCGTCGGGCGTCATCAGCACCGAGGTCATCAGGCCGAGCGAGCCGAAGCCCTGCGCCACAGTGTCGGACTGCACGTCGCCGTCGTAATTCTTGCAGGCCCAGACATAGCCGCCCGACCATTTGAGCGACGAGGCCACCATGTCGTCGATCAGCCGGTGTTCGTAGGTCAGGCCGCGTTTCTTGAACTCCCCGGCGAACTCCGCGTCGAAGACCTGCTGGAACAGATCCTTGAAGCGGCCGTCATAGGCCTTGAGGATGGTGTTCTTGGTCGAGAGATAGACCGGGAAGTTGCGGGCGAGCCCGTAGTTGAACGAGGCGTGGGCGAAGTCGATGATCGACTGGTCGAGGTTGTACATGCCCATCGCCACCCCGGCGCCGGGCGAGCGGAACATCTCTTTCTCGATGACCTTGCCGTCCTCGCCCACGAACCTGATCGTCAGCGTGCCCTTGCCGGGGAAGAGGAAGTCGGTGGCCTTGTACTGGTCGCCGAAGGCGTGGCGGCCGACGATGACCGGCTGGGTCCAGTGCGGCACGAGACGGGGCACGTTCCTGCAGATGATCGGTTCGCGGAAGATGACGCCGCCGAGGATGTTGCGGATGGTGCCGTTGGGCGATTTCCACATTTCCTTGAGGTTGAATTCCTGAACCCGCGCCTCGTCGGGGGTGATGGTCGCGCATTTGACGCCGACGCCGTGTTTCTTGATGGCGTTGGCCGCGTCGACGGTGATCTGGTCGCCCGTCGCATCGCGGCTTTCGATGCCGAGATCGTAGTAGTGCAGGTCCACGTCGAGGTAGGGCAGGATCAGCTTTTTCTTGATGAAGTCCCAGATGATCCGGGTCATCTCGTCGCCGTCGAGTTCGACGACGGGGTTTGCTACCTTGATCTTCGACATGTCCCTCTCCAGGCTGGCTGACTCGTTGGCGGTCTCTTAGCGGAAAAGGCAGGGCGGGGAAAGATGGTATGCGATGGTATGCAGATTTCGGGGCCGAGAGTCCGGCAGCGCCACGGACCGCAATCCCTTGGGCAAATGGCCGAAGGCCGAGGGTGGCCGGGGTCCGGTCTTCGTGGTACGCGCCGGTTTGTCAGAGCCGGCACTGTATTCCCGTGCGCTCTTGCGGTAGGTGACGGTCCCAGCAGGGTAGAGAAAGGCTTGGCTTGATGAATGGTCGGAAGGCCCGAATTCTCGAAGGGATCACCCGCGAGCAGCTTGGAATCGAGGTTGCGCCCTGGTTCAGCCCGCTCGTGCCAAAGCGGGAAAACTACCGGGTTTCGGTGATCGATGTCTTCGATCGCGAGACGCTTCTGAAGCGCGCGCAGGCGGACCAGCTTATTCCGCCCGAGAGTCACGCCCTGCTCGAAGAGGTTGACTATGTCGGCAGCGCAACCGAGATTGCCGCGCTTGTGCCGGGACACCTGCACGGGACCTTCGACTATATCGTCAGCTCGCACAATTTCGAACATCTGCCGAACCCGATCAAGTTCCTGCAGGGATGCGAAAAGCTTCTGAAGCCGGGCGGGCTGCTGACCATGGCCGTGCCGGACATGAGAAGCTGTTTCGACTTTTTCCGGCCCCATACGGTTGTTGGCGAATGGCTGGAAGCCTTTGCCGAGGATCGGCAGCGACCGAGCCGGCGGCAGGTTTTCGAGACTGCGGCCTACCATGCGCGGGTCGCCAAGGGCGAGCAATTGCTGACCAGATTCTCGGTCGGTCAAAGGCCGGAAAGCGTCGTGGTGATCGGGGACCCATCAACGGTGGCGTCGGTCTGGGACGAGGATTGGACCGGCGACTATCGCGACGCGCATTGCACGGTCATGTGTCCGGCGTCGCTGCAACTGCTGCTGCTGGAATGCCGACTGCTCGGGCTGACAGGTTTCGAGGTCGAGTCCGTCTCGAAGCCTCGGGGGGTCGAGTTCTATGTGCGCCTGCGCCGGGCCAGCGCCCGCCCGCCGTCCGCCGAAGAGGGGAACGTTCGGCGGACCCAGTTGTTGCGGCGCATCATCGCCGAGCGCGGGCAGAAGATGCCCAGATCGGTGGCCGCCGGCAAGGGCGCGCTGCGCGCCTTGGGTCGCAGCTTCGTGTTCAAACCGTTGATCGACAATTTCCGCGCCTGGAACCGGCGTCGGCGGAACCGGCGCGGGCTGTCGCGCTAAAGCCGGCAGCCGCGCGCGATGCGCCGGGGTGAACCGGCGCCCGCGTGGGCCGACACAGGCCGTTGGCGGCTAGCGGACGAAAAAACCCCGCGCTCGTTCCCGCACATGAGCCCACAGCCCCGGCGCGCCGCTGGCGATCCTGCGGCCCACCCGTTCCTCGAGCTGGTCGAAGGTGACATCGTAGTCGGTCCAGGTGCCGCCGCCCGAGGCGATGTTCTGCATGACCGGCTGCACCCGGTCGAGCGCCTTGGCGAAGCGGGCGTCGGGGCTCTCGGCCGCCTCGAACTCCTCCCAGAGGGTGCGCAGCGGCCGGCCGATGTCGGCGGGCAGGAGGCCGAAGATGCGGTCGGCGGCGCGGGCCTCGGCTTCGGCCACTTCGGCGGAGCCGTGCACCGTGCCGTTCGCGGAATGGATCGGCACGTCGCCCACGTCGATTTCGACCAAGTCGTGCAGGATCAGCATGCGGATCACCCGGTCGATGCTGACGCCCGGCCCGGCATGGTCGGCCAGCGCCAGGGCGTAAAGCGTCAGGTGCCAGGAATGTTCGCCGGAATTTTCGCGCCGCGATCCGTCCGTCAGCGGGCTGGCGCGCAGGATCTGCTTCAGCCGGTCGGCCTCGGTCAGGAAGGCGAACTGCGCATCCAACCTGTCCCGTGCGCCCATCAGTGCGCGGACGTGTCGCGCGGGGCCGCGGGGCCGGTGCCGCCTTCGCGGCGGGCCTTCAGCGTCGCCTCGACGAACTTCTGGCCGCGCAGCGCCGCCAGGCGGATGCGGATCGAGGTCATGAAGGCCTCTTGCAGGGTGGGCGACGAGGCGCCGACGACGCGGGCCACGTCGTTGTAGAACCGGTCGTTGCCCATCTCGTCCATCGCCTTCAATGTCTCGACGGCCAATGCGTCACCCAGATCCTCGACCACGCCCATCTCTACCTCGTCGCTTCGCCCAGACGGCGGCGCACATAGGCCTGCACCGTCTCGATCATCGGGATCATGTGGTTTTCCTCGTCCTCGAAGAAATGTCCGGCGCCCTCGATCTTTTCATGGGTGATGGTGATGCCCTTCTGGTCGCGCAGCTTGCCCACCAGGTTCGCTGTGTCCTTGGGCGGCGCCACCCGGTCGGCGGTGCCGTTGATGATGAGGCCGGACGAGGGGCAGGGGGCGAGGAAGGAGAAGTCGTAGATGTTGGCGGGCGGCGACACCGAGACGAAGCCGGTGATCTCGGGGCGGCGCATCAGAAGCTGCATCCCGATCCAGGCGCCGAAGGAGAAGCCCGCGACCCAGCAATGCTTGGAGTTCGGGTTCATCGCCTGAAGATAGTCGAGCGCCGAGGCCGCGTCGGAAAGTTCGCCGATCCCCTGGTCATATTCGCCCTGGCTGCGGCCGACGCCGCGGAAGTTGAAGCGCAGGACGGTGAAGCCCAGTTCGTAGAAGGCATAGTGCAGCCGGTGCACCACCCGGTTGTTCATCGTGCCGCCGAACTGGGGATGGGGGTGCAGGACGATGGCGATCGGGGCGTCGGGTGCCTTTTGCGGATGATAGCGGCCTTCGAGGCGTCCATCGGGACCGGGGAAAATGACTTCGGGCATGGCCTCTCGTTCGGTCTGACAGGGAAGGCGTCCGATCGTCGCAGGCGCAGGGCCTTTCTTGACGATTTTGCTCAAGTTCCCTAGAATGGTTCTAAATGCCGGATGCGCTCCGGTGCGCCGGGTGGAATGGAGTTAAGCGGCCCACCGTCCGGCGTCAATGACATTGGGGACCAAGGCGCGATGAAACTGTCGACAAAGGGACGCTATGCAATGGTGGCGCTGACCGATCTGGCCACTGCCAGCTCGGATGTGCTGACCTCGCTGGCCGAGATCTCGCGCCGGCAGGACATTTCGCTGCCCTATCTCGAGCAGCTGTTCGTCAAGCTGCGCCGCTCGGGGCTGGTCGAATCGGCCCGGGGGCCGGGCGGCGGCTACCGGCTGGCCAAGGATCCGGCGGACATCCGGGTGAGCGAGGTCCTGGGCGCGGTGGACGAGACGGTCAGCGCGCTTCACACCGGCGCGGGCGCCACCGGCGGCGTGTCGGGAAGCAAGGCTCAGAGCCTGACCAACCGCCTCTGGGAAGGGCTGTCGGCGCAGGTCTATGTCTATCTGCACCAGACCACGCTGGCCGACGTGATCCACAACGGGCTGAAGCCCTGCCCGGCGGTGCCGGCCCTGTTCACGCTGGTGGACGAATGAGCGCGCGCGCCTATCTCGACTGGAACGCGACCGCGCCGCTGCGCCCCGAGGCGCGGGCGGCGATGGCCGCGGCGATGGAGATCGCCGGCAACCCCTCGTCGGTCCATGCCGAGGGGCGGGCGGCGAAGATGGCGCTCGAGCGCGCGCGCGAGGATGTGGCGGCGGTCGCGGGCTGCAAGGCCGAGGAAGTGGTCTTCACCTCGGGCGCGACCGAGGCGGCGGGGGTGCTGGCGCAGTTCGCCGAGGTGACGGTGGAGCCGACCGCGCATGATTGCCTGGTGGCCCATGCCAAGGGCGAGGGCGGCCTCCTGGCGATGGGGCTGGCCAACAGCGAGACCGGGGTTCTGGCGGATGTGCCGGCGCGCGACGGCTTGCCGGCCGGGCTTCTGCTCGACGTGGTGCAGGCGGTGGGCAGGGTGCCCTTCGCCTTCGGCTGGTCGGGGGCGGATTTCGCCATCCTGTCGGCGCACAAGCTGGGCGGACCCAAGGGCGCGGGCGCGCTGCTCGTGCGCGGCGGGGCCGACATGGCGACGCTGCGGGCCGGCGGCGGCCAGGAGAAGGGACGCCGGTCCGGGACAGAAAACCTGATCGGACTCATGGGGTTCGCGGCGGCGGCGAAGGCGGCCGGGCGCGACCTGGAGCGCGGCGAATGGGAGCGGGTGCGCGAGCTGCGCGACCGGCTCGAGGCGCGGCTTCTCGATGCCGCGCCCGAGAGCCTGATCGCCGGCACGGATCGCGCGCGGCTTCCGAACACGACCTGCATCGTCAGCCCCGGCTGGAAGGGCGAGACCCAGGTCATGCAGATGGACCTTGCCGGGTTCGCCGTGTCGGCCGGATCGGCCTGTTCGTCGGGCAAGGTCCGCGCGAGCCGGGTGCTGCGCGCGATGGGGTTTGACGAGCGGGCGGCGGGATCGGCGATCAGGATATCGCTCGGGACCGGGACGACCGAGGACGAAGTCATGCGCTTTGCCGATGTCTGGGCGGCGCATCATGCCCGGTTCCGGGCGCGGGCAGCATAAGGAACGGGTGGCAAGGATATGGAAAAGGAAGAAGAAATGGCACTCGATGGCGAAACCTCGGCGGTGGATGTGCGCGAAGGCGTCGATCGCGAGACGGTCGAGACCGTGCAGAACATGGGTGCCTACAAATACGGCTGGGAAACCGAGATCGAGACCGAATATGCGCCGATGGGCGTTAACGAGGACATCGTGCGGCTGATCAGCG
This sequence comes from Pseudomonadota bacterium, assembly GCA_018240425.1. Taxonomy (GTDB): domain Bacteria; phylum Pseudomonadota; class Alphaproteobacteria; order Rhodobacterales; family Rhodobacteraceae; genus TMP-24. The sequence goes on from JAFEFU010000019.1 coordinate 123,891, forward strand.
CCAAGAACGGCGAACCGGAGTGGATGACCGACTGGCGGCTGGCCGCCTTCCGCCGCTGGCAGGGGATGGAAGAGCCGAAATGGGCGATGCTCCATTATCCCGAGATCGACTATCAGGCGCAATATTACTACGCCAAGCCCAAGAGCATGTCGCAGAAGCCGAAGTCGCTGGACGAGGTGGACCCGAAGCTGCTGGCCACCTACGAAAAGCTTGGCATCCCCTTGAAGGAACAGATGATTCTGGCCGGGGTCGACGGGGCCGAGGGTGCCCCCGCCGAAGGGCGCAAGGTGGCGGTCGATGCGGTCTTCGATTCGGTCTCGGTCGGCACCACCTTCAAGGAGGAACTGGCGAAGGCCGGCGTTATCTTCTGCCCGATCTCCGAGGCGATCCGCGAGCACCCGGAACTGGTCAGGAAATACCTGGGGTCGGTCGTGCCGCAGTCCGACAATTTCTTTGCGACCCTGAACAGCGCGGTCTTCTCCGACGGTTCGTTCGTCTATGTGCCGCCGGGGGTGCGCTGCCCGATGGAGCTGTCGACCTATTTCCGCATCAACGCCGAGAACACCGGCCAGTTCGAGCGCACGCTGATCATCGCCGACAAGGGCAGCTATGTGAGCTACCTCGAAGGCTGCACCGCGCCCAAGCGCGACATCGCCCAGCTTCACGCGGCGGTGGTCGAGATCGTGATTCTCGACGATGCCGAGGTCAAGTATTCGACCGTGCAGAACTGGTATCCGGGCGACGAGCAGGGCCGCGGCGGCATCTACAATTTCGTCACCAAGCGCGCCGACTGCCGGGGCGACCGGGCCAAGGTGATGTGGACGCAGGTCGAGACCGGATCGGCGATCACCTGGAAATATCCGTCCTGCATCCTGCGCGGCGAGGCGGCGCAGGGCGAGTTCTATTCGATCGCCATCGCCAACAACTTCCAGCAGGCCGACACGGGCACCAAGATGATCCATCTTGGCAGGAACACCCGCTCGCGCATTGTTTCTAAAGGGATTTCCGCCGGAAAGGCGCAGAACACCTATCGCGGGCTGGTGTCGATGCACCCCAAGGCCAAGGACAGCCGGAACTACACCCAATGCGACAGCCTCCTGATCGGCGACAAGTGCGGGGCCCACACGGTTCCCTACATCGAGGTCAAGAACAACTCGTCCCGTGTCGAGCACGAGGCGACGACATCCAAGGTCGACGACGACCAGCTCTTCTATTGCCGGTCGCGCGGCATGGACGAGGAGGAAGCGGTGGCGCTGGTGGTCAACGGCTTCTGCCGCGAGGTCTTGCAGGCGCTGCCGATGGAATTCGCGATGGAGGCGCAGAGTCTCGTCGCGATTTCGCTGGAGGGCAGCGTCGGCTGATGGACCGGGCGGCGGACAGGATCGCGGGCGCCGCGGACGGCGGGCGGATGGCGGCGGCCGGGCCGCTGGCGGTGCTGTTGGCCGCGCTGCGGCTTGACCGGCGTACCCGCGTCGTCGATGTCGGCGCCAATCCGATGGCCGAAGAGGCGCCCTATGCCGGGCTTCTGCGCGCCGGTGCCTGCGACGTGGTGGGGTTCGAGCCGCAGCCGGTGGCCTTCGCCGAACTGGCCAAGGTCAAGTCCGAGCGCGAGACCTATTTCCCCTTCGCGGTCGGCGACGGCAGCCGCAAGGAACTGAGGCTCTACCGCGACCACGGCTTCGCCTCGGTCCTCGACCCCTACCTGCCGGGGACGAAGGTCATGCCGCTTCGTGGCTGGCACCGGCTGGTCGAGAAGATCCCCTTCGACACCGTGGCGCTGGACGCCTGGCCCGAGGTCGGGCCGTTCGACCTGTTGAAGATCGACATCCAAGGCGGCGAGTGCGAGGTGTTCCGCGGCGCGCGCGGGGCCCTGAAGGGCGCGGTCGCGGTGATCGTCGAGCTGCGCTATTTCCGCCTCTATGAGGGCGAGCCGATGATGGGCGGGGTCGATTGCGAGCTGCGCGGCCAGGGGTTCGAGTTGCACAGGTTCCGCTTCAACAAGGCCCGTGCGCTGGTCAACAGCCAGTCCCACCGGCTGCGTCATGCCCATTTCCGCGATCAGCTGATCGATGGCGACGCGATCTATGTGCGCGACATCACGCGCCTTGACGAGATGACGGACGCGCAGCTTTCGCACCTGGCAATCCTCGCCTCGGCGGTGTTCGCCAGCCATTCGCTGGCTCTTGTCTGTCTGGACGAGCTGGCCCGGCGCGGGATCGCGGCGGCGGACCTGCCGGCCCGTTATGTCGATGCCTTGCCTGCGGAAATGCGGCTGGACGGGGCCGGCGCCGGCCTTGTGGAGGGGGTTCGCACGCCATGACCCAAGTTCAGCCACAATTGACCGCGCCCGCCCGCAAGGAGGCCTCGGTCGCTTCACACTTCCGCCCCGAATCCCCGCCATATCTCCTCTTGCGCGCGAAAATGCTGTGGCGGGAGTTTGGACGTGGTGGATCAGAAGGCGGCATTCGCGGAACGGCTCAAGCGGATCAGCGCCGGGCAGCAGTTCGAGCATGCCGACGTCGTGGGACACCAGACCCAGAAGGCCTACAACCGCAAGTTCGGCGACAAGGCGAAGAAGCCCAGGCGCTCGCTCCTGGATCGGTTCATGGTTCTGGTCGCCTTCCTCTGCGGCGCCTCGGCGGTGCTTCTCGGGCGGCTGGCCTATTTCCAGATGTCGAAGATCACCGGCCTGCCGCAGGCCTTCTACGACCTTCAGGGCCGGGGAATGGCGCTCTGCGCGCTGATCCTCGCGATGGTGCTGATCGTGATCTTCCACCTGTCGACCCGGGCGCGGTTGCAGTCGCTGGCGCTTGGCTGCCTGCTCATGCACTTCGGCGAGGCGGCGGTAGCATCGAGCGAGCCGCAGCTCTATTCGCAGATCTTCCCGCCGGACTATGTCCGGGCGATGGCCACCCAGTCGGCGGTTCAGCCCAGCAGCTGAGCCCTGCTCCAACCGAAACCCCCTGCGGTCCGGGCCTTTGGCCCCTGGGCCGCCGTTGTCATTTGTGAATGAGGAAATGATGCTGGAAATCAAGAACCTGTATGTGAAACTTGAAGCCGAGGACAAGCCGATCCTGAAGGGGGTCGACCTGAAGATCGGCGCGGGCGAGGTCCATGCGATCATGGGGCCGAACGGGTCGGGCAAGTCGACGCTCTCCTATGTCCTGTCGGGCCGCGACGGCTATGAGGTCACCGAAGGGTCGGCCGAACTTCAGGGGCAGGAGCTTCTGGGGATGGAACCCGAGGAGCGCGCGGCGGCGGGCCTCTTCCTGGCCTTCCAGTATCCGGTGGAAATTCCCGGCGTCGGCAACATGACCTTCCTGCGCACGGCGGTGAACGCGCAGCGCAAGGCGCGCGGCCAGGACGAGCTGAGCGCCGGCGAGTTCCTGAAACTGGTGCGCGAAAAGGCCAAGGCGCTGAAGATCGACGCCGAGATGCTGAAGCGGCCGGTCAACGTGGGCTTTTCCGGCGGCGAGAAGAAGCGCAACGAGATCCTGCAGATGGCGATGCTCGAACCCCGGATGTGCATCCTCGACGAGACCGATTCGGGCCTCGACGTGGACGCGATGAAGCTGGTGGCCGATGGCGTGAACGCCCTGCGCGATGCCGGGCGGTCCTTCCTGGTCATCACCCATTACCAGCGGCTTCTGGACCATATCGTACCGGATGTCGTTCACATCATGGCCGACGGGCGGATCATCCGCTCGGGTGGGCCCGAGCTTGCGCTCGAGGTCGAAGAGAACGGCTATGCCGACCTGATGGCCGAGGTGAAGTGATGGCGGTCCCTGCACGAAAGGATGCAGCGCGGTCCGAGGCGACGGAGGCGCGGATCGCGGGCCTGAGCCTGCCGAGGGGCGGCTTCACCGCGGCGGCGCGGGCGGCGGCGCTGGCGCGGCTGCGCGAGATGGGGCTGGCCACGAAACGCGACGAATACTGGCGCTATACCGATCCGGCCGGGCTGAACGTGACGCCCGCGCCCGAGGCGGCGCTGTTTCCGGCCGGGGACGAGGCGCCGCTGTTCGAGGCCCGCGACCGGCTGGTGATCTGCTTTGCCGACGGCCGCTTCGATCCGGCGCGCTCGTCGCCGGACCTGGCGATGGCGGGCGTCGAGATCGCGCGGCTGGCCGAGGCCGACCGCGCCGACATCCACTGGGCGCGCGACCTTTACGGCACGCTCGAGGCGCGCGGCCAGTCGCCGGTGGCGCGGCCGCTGGCGGCCTTGAACACGGCGGCGGCGGCGGACGGGGTGCTGATCCGGGTGACCGGGCGTGCAGCCAAGCCGGTTCATCTGGTTTATGTCCATGAATCAACCACTTCCGACGCGATCCTCCACCATGTCGTGCGGATCGAGCCGGGGGCCGACCTGACGCTTCTGGAAACCGGCCCGGCGGCGGCGCGCTTCAACAACGTGATCGAGGTCGATGTGGCGGCCGGCGGGCGCTTTCATCATGTGCGCGCCCAGGGCCGCGACCGGGCGCGGCGGGCGGCGACCGCGATCTTCGCCCGCGTCGGGGCGGGCGGCCTGTTCAAGAGCTTCACCCTGACCGCCAACGGCATCCTGACCCGCAACGAATGCGTGATCGAGATCGTCGGCGACGGGGCGGTGGCGCATGTGGCGGGCGCCGCGCTCGGCGATGGCGCGACCGGCGACTTCCACCATGACGATACGGTGTTCGTGACCCACGACGCGGTGGGTTGCGAAAGCCGGCAGGTGTTCAAGAAGGTTCTGCGCAACGGTGCGGTCGGGGTCTTCCAGGGCAAGATCCTGGTCAAGGCCGGGGCGCAGAAGACCGACGGCTACCAGATCAGCCAGTCGCTGCTTCTGGACGAGGAAAGCCAGTTCCTGGCCAAGCCCGAGCTGGAGATCTATGCCGACGACGTGAAATGCTCGCACGGATCGACCACCGGCGCCATCGACGAGACCGCGCTTTTCTACCTGCGCTCGCGCGGGGTGCCGCGCGAGGATGCGGTGTCGCTTCTGGTCCTGTCGTTCCTGGCCGACGCCATCGCCGAGGTCGAGGACGAGGGGTTGCAGGCCGAGATCGTCGCGCGTCTGGAAGGCTGGCTCAGGCGGAGGCGCCGGGGATGAGCGTCACCGCCGACATCCTGGCAACCTACCGCGACCCGAGCGGGCCGGTCGGGCGACTCATGGCCAGCGGCCCGCGCGAGGACCGTTCGCTGGCGATGCTGATGGCGGCGGCGCTTCTCATCTTCGTCGCCCGCGCCCCGGTGCTGGCGCGGGCCGCCGCCGCGGACCCGTCGGTGCCGCTCCAGGCGCGGCTGGGGATCACCCTCTTCGCGCTTCTCTTCATGGTGCCCTTGCTGGCCTATGCGCTCGCCGGGCTTCTGCATCTGGGGGCGCGTCTGTTGGGGCGTGGCGGCGAGGGCTGGCGGGCGCGGGTGGCCCTGTTCTGGGCGCTACTCGCCATTGCGCCGGCGATGCTGGCGCAGGGGCTGCTCGAGGCCTTCGCCGGGGCGGGCGGGCTGGCAAGCGCGACCGGGCTCGCGGTCTTTGCGCTCTTCCTGTGGTTCCTCGTCCGCGGCCTTGGCGCCGGCTACCCGAGGGTGGCGGCATGAGCGGGCGGCATCTCTGGGCACTGATGATCCTCAGCCTGCGCGACCCGGCGCAGGCGGCGCGCTGGCTGATCGGGCTGGGCCTGCCGATGGGCGCGCGCTGGACCGGGCTTGTCCTGGTCGCGATCCTCGCGGTCCTGCTGATCGGCCTGACCGCGAACCTGCTGCCCGCGCAGGATCTGTCGGTGCTTGGCCGGGCGATGCAGGCGCCCCTGCCGGGCCTCGCGATCCAGGCGGGCACGATCCTTCTGATCGCCGCCCTGACGGCCTGGGTCGGGCGCATGTTCGGCGGGCAGGGCAGCTTTGCCGACGCGCTTCTTCTGATGGTCTGGCTCGAATTCCTGACCCTGCCGCTGACGCTTGTGCAACTGCTCCTGCTGCTGATCGCGCCCGTCGCCGTTCTTGTCGTGGCACTGGTGACGCTGGTGCTGTTCATCCGCATCTTCCTGGTCTTCGCCGCCACCCTGCACGGGTTCGGAAACCTCTGGGCGGTGGCGGGGGCGGCGCTGGCCACGCTGTTTGGAGTGTCGCTTCTTCTCGGGGCGATCATGACCGCGCTCGGGATCGAGCCTTTGCTGGGAACCGTCTGATGTATGATCTGGCTCGCGTGCGCGCCGATTTCCCGATCCTGTCGCGGCAGGTGAACGGGCGGCCACTTGTCTATCTCGACAATGGCGCCTCGGCGCAGAAGCCGCGCGCGGTGATCGAGGCGATGAACCACGCCTACGAGATGGAATATGCCAACGTCCACCGCGGCCTTCATCACCTCTCGACGCTCGCGACCGAGAAATACGAGGAGGTGCGCCGCATCATCGCGCGCTTCCTGAACGTGGCCGACGAGCGCGAGATCGTGTTCACCACCGGCACGACCGAGGGGATCAACATGGTCTCCTACGCCTGGGCGGCGCCGCGGATGCAGGCGGGCGACGAGATCGTGCTGTCGGTGCTCGAGCATCACGCCAACATCGTCCCCTGGCACTTCCTGCGCGAACGCCAGGGCGTGGTGCTGAAATGGGTCGAGCCCGAGGCGGACGGCGGGCTGGATGCGCAGAAGGTCATCGACGCGATCGGGCCGAGGACGAAGCTGGTCGCCATCACCCAGATGTCGAACGTGACCGGGGCGCGGGTCGACGTGGGCGCCATTGGCCGGGCGGCGCGGGCCCGGGGGGTTCCGGTGCTGGTCGACGGCTCGCAGGGCGCGGTGCACGCGCCGGTGTCGGTGCCCGACCTCGCCTGCGACTTCTACGTCATCACCGGGCACAAGCTGTACGGCCCCTCGGGGTCGGGGGCGATCTGGATCGCGCCCGAGCGGATGGCCGAGATGCGCCCCTTCCTTGGCGGCGGCGACATGATCCGCGAGGTGACACGCGAGACCGTCACCTACGCCGACCCGCCGATGAAGTTCGAGGCCGGAACCCCCGGCATCGTCCAGCAGATCGGGCTGGGGGTGGCGCTCGAGTATCTGATGGGCCTCGGCATGGAGAATGTCGCGGCCCACGAGGCGGCGCTGCGCGACTATGCGCTGTCGCGCCTCAAGGGGCTGAACTGGCTGAACCTGCAAGGCACCAGTGCCGGCAAGGGGGCGATCTTCTCGTTCACGCTGCAAGGCCCGGCCCATGCCCATGACATCTCGACCGTCCTCGACAAGAAGGGCATCGCGGTCAGGGCCGGCACCCATTGCGCCATGCCGCTTCTGACCCATCTCGGGGTGACGGCGACCTGCCGGGCCTCGTTCGGGCTTTACAACAGCAAGGCCGAGGTCGATGCACTGGTCGAGGCGCTGGAGTTCTGCCGCGAGCTCTTCGGCTGATGGGGCGTGGCTGCGATCTGGTCCTGATCTGCGGCCGCCGGCCCGAGCTTCTGGCCCGCACCCTTGAATCGTTCGGCGAAAAGGTCTTTGCCTATTTCACCTTCGGCGCGGTCATCGCCAACATCGACCCCTTCTGCGGGACCGATGCCGAGGGCGGCGAGTGCGAAAGGCTGATCCGCGCGCGCTTTCCGCAGGCGCAGGTCTTCCGGCCCGAGGTGCCGGGTTTTGCCGCCGCCGTCATCCGCACCTGGGCCGCGACGCGCGCGGAGATGGTCCTTCACCTCGAGGATGACTGGCTGGCGATCGAGACCCTGGAGCCCGCCCGGATCGAGGCGGCGCTTCAGGGCGAAGTGAAGGCGCTGACCCTGATGTCGGCGACCAAGAACACCCGCAACCAGCAGTTCCAGACCTCGCGCCGGCGCGTGCGCCATGCCGACGGCAGCGAAGAGGATATCTTCGTCAACGCCTTCTCGACCTCGCCGGGGTTCTTCGAAGGCGACTTCCTGCGCCGGTCGGCGGCGCTGATGCTGCCCGAGTTCGATCCCGAAAAGCAGTTCTTCCGCAGCCTGAACCCGGCGCTCGAGACCTATGCCATGCAATATCGCTGCCGGTTCCTCTTCGGCCGCGAAGGCCCGTTCCTGGTCCAGGACATCGGCCGCGACTGGCGCGACGCGCGCCGGATCGGCAAGTGGCTGGTCAAGGGCCAGAGCGTCTGGGCCCCGCTGCCCGATCCCCAGCCCGATCCCCAGCCCGATCCGGCGCCGGAATAGGCCGCGCGGTCAGAAGCTGAACTTCATCGCCAGAAGGCCCGCCATGTCCGATTGGCCGCTGCGGTTGCCGTAATTGTCGGCATGGACGATCTGCAACAAGAGTTCGCTGCCCTCGCTCAGCGGGCGCTGGTAGGTCAGCGCCAGGTTCACCTGCCGGTCCTGGGGCGACAGGTCCAGCCCGACCGAATCGAACGACGGGCCCCCCAGGCCGTGGATGACCGGCACCACCATGCGCGCGCTGCCCGAGGTGACCGCCATCGGCAGAGCCACGCCGACCGACAGCTTGTCGCCGTCGGTGAAGGCGTCGCGCTGGCCGATGTCGAGGCTGACGCTGTTGAACAGCGCCTGCGACACGTCCGTCAGCGCCACCTGCGAGCCGAGGTCGGCGATCCCGACCTCGCCCGCGACCGCGAGGAACCCGCCCCGCCCGAGATCCTGGGTCAGTCCGAGTTCCAGCGAGGCCATCTGCGTGCCGCCGCCGCCGTCCGCCGCGCGGCCAAAGCCCATGACGCTGCCGCCGTCATGCGCAAGCTTCAGCCCGAGATCGAGGCGCGTCGCGCCATCGGTCAGCGCCTTCCTCAGGTCGATGCCGAAGCTCTGCTCAGCGGAGCCGGGATCGGGCATCAGGACCGAGGCGGTGAAGCCGCCGGTCGGATCGAGCGCGGCCAGCGTGCGGCCCTGGAAGGCGGCGAAGGGCTGGCCGGACAGGCTGACCGATCCAAGCCGCAGCCGCTCGAGATCGTCGCCCATCACCTGCGCCATCAGGGTCCGGGGCAGGGGAGAGGGCGTCACCGTCGCCAGAAGCGCCGTGCCCGGCATCTTGAAGTCGCCGTTCAGGCTGTCGGTGACCGCGACCTGGACATTCTGGATGCTGCGCTGCACCGCGTCGCCCAGGGCCGCGCCGCTCATGATCATCGGGGCGTTGGTCGGCTGGGCGCTGCCGTCGGCCAGGCTCATCGAGGTGGCGCCGATCGGCAGGAGCGCGGCGCGGATGTCGAGGAAGCCGTGTCCGTAGATGTTGGAATAGCCGTGGCTGAAGGTGGGGGTGATCGCCAGCGAGGCGTCAGGAGTGAAGAAGCCGTTGTCGGCCGAGGCGAGCAGGCGCAGGCGCAGGTCGTGCGGGGTGAGGTTGGGGAAGGCCTCGGCGAGAAGTGCGAGCGCGCCCGACACCTGCGGCGCGGCGAAGGACGATCCGGTGCCGAAGCCATAGGATGAGTTGCTGGTCGCGGTCGCCGCCGTCCAGGCCCCGTCGGCCAGAAGGCACCAGCGCGCCGCCTCGAAGCAGGGCGAGGAGAGAAGCTGCACCGAACTGATGGTCTGGCCGGTGAAGGTCGGCACGGCATTGCCGACGGCAAGCCAGCCGGGCTCGAGCGTCGGGCGGACGGCGGGCAGGGCGTCCATGATCGTCGCCTGCGTGTGGGTCTGGTCGTTCGAGAGCGCGAAGACGACGACGCCCCTTGCGGCATAATTGTCAAGCGCTGTCAGGTAGTTGGCGCCATCCGTTCCGGAAAACACCATCCCCAGCCCGCCGACCGAGACCGGAACGCTGTCGTAGCCCCAGGAATTGTTCTGCGCCACCGCGTTCATGTTCAGCGCAAGGTTGGTGATCGAGGCCAGCGTCGCGTTGGTCTGGAACGAACCGAAGGCGAGGTTGGCGCCGGGGGCGATGCCGATGAAGCTGGAGGACTGGCCGGCGATGATCGAGGCGACCTTGGTTCCGTGGTCGTCTGAACTGGTGCCGGTGGGGGATCCGTTGCTGTCGATGGTGATGCTCTTGCCGGCGAAGACCTGGTGCAGGGGGTTGATGCGCGTATCGGCCAGCGCCACGGTCTGCCCCTTGCCGGTCAGGCCGACGGCATGGGCATATTCGGCATGGACCGAGGCCAGCGGATAGCTGGTGTAGTCGGGCGAGATCGGGTTGTTCGAAGCGTCGACCAGATGCCAGGTCGTGCTTTGCCGCAGGTAGCGGGCGCTGTTGCGCAGGGCGGCGGCGGCGGTCTCGAACGGGGTGAAGCTCTGGACGAAGAACGACCCCAGCACCCCCGACCCGCCTGGCACCGGCCCCCCCGCCAGGCTTCCGGTTCCGCCGCCGCCCTTGCAGGCGGCCAGCGCCAGCACGAGAAGCAGCACGGTGCGCGGCAAGGCGCGGCCGGCGGGGCGGGTGCGGACGATCGGCATGGCGGAACCTCGCTAATGACATGGGATTCGGTCCGCGTCCTGCCCTCCCTGGCATCCATTCGCCGAACCGGTGTGCCAAGTTGGCAAACTCAATCACGCCGCGTCAACGGATTCGTGATCGCGGCGGCGGCCACTGGCGCATCAGGCAATCGCTGCGTTTGGATTCGAGAGATTTGGCGCACCCGACAGGATTCGAACCTGTGACCTCTGCCTTCGGAGGGCAGCACTCTATCCAGCTGAGCTACGGGTGCGCGGCTGGCGGCCTCTATAGCGGGTTGGCGGGGGGCTTTCAACGGCGTTCGGGCGGGAAATCGGCGCTTCCGTCATTCTGGCGCAACGGCGGCGGCGGCGGGGCTCGGGCGGGCGGCTTGGCGCGCCGTGGGGAGGGGAGGGACGAAATCCCTTGTTGTAATCGTTTTTATTTGATCCTATCGTCCGGGAACCAGGGGGCGGGATGCGGAAGGGCCGCCCTGGAACGGGCCGGCGGGGCAGGGTGGCCGGCTGCATGACGGCGCAGCCTGTCCGGGGTCGACATCGCAACAGGAGGAGAATTTGATGAGGATTACGCTGATTGCCGCGGTTCTGGCGCTGGCGGGCGGTGGGGCATTCGCCGCCGATCTGGGGGGCAAGCTGCTGAAGGTCGGGTCGGACACGACCTCGCCGCCGATGGAATCGGTCGACCAGGCCACCGGGAAGATAGTCGGTTTCGATGTCGACGTGGTCAACGCGATCTGCGCCAAGATCAACTGCAAGGCCGAATTCGTCACCACTGCCTGGGACGGGATCTTCGCCGCGCTCGGGCAGGGGCAGTTCGACCTCGTGGCCTCGGGCGTCTCGATCACCGACGAGCGCAAGCAGACGATGGACTTCACCGAGCCCTACATCGTCAACAGCCAGGCGATCCTCGTGCGGGTCGAGGACCAGGGCCTGACCGAGGACAGTTTCAAGACCGGCGGCAAGAAGCTGGCGGCACAGGCCAACACCACCGACGCCTCGCTGGCCGAGACCATCGTCGGCAAGGAGAACGTCCAGGCCTACGACACGTTCAATGCCGCGATCCTCGCCTTGCAGAACAAGGACGTGGACGGGGTCGTGATCAATGGCGCAAACGCACCGGCCTATGAACAGCAGTTCGCCGGCCAGCTGGTCGCCGGGATCAAGGGGCTGCAGTCGGACCCCCTCGGCCTGGTCTTCCGCAAGGGCGATCCCAACGTCGCGGCCTTCAACGAGGGGCTGGCGGCGATCAAGGCCGACGGCACGCTCGACGGGCTGATCGCCAAGTACTGGAAGGCGAACTGAGGTGGACGCGCGGCCGGCGGCGATGCTGCCGCCGGCCCTCGTCCAAAGCGGCGCGGAGCGTCTGACGGGGGACCCATGCTTCGACTGACACGGCTCCGGCCGAGCAATCTCATCATCCTTGCCGCCCTGCCGTTCATCGTCTGGCTCTTTGCCACGGCGCCCGACTACAGCCGCTCGCTGCGGGCGATCGTCGGGGTCGAGCCGGGGGGTGCGCGGTTCGTTCCGGGCTTCCTGCTGATGGTGCTGGCTGCGGCGGCGGGTCTGGCGGCGGCGCGGCTTCGCCCTGCCGGATGGCGCGGCCTTGCCGCGGGGCTGAGCATCGGCGCGGCGCTTCTTGCCGGCCTCTCGCCGCTGGGGCTGCCCTTCGCGGCCTCGGTCGTCGCCAATGCCGTCGATCCCTTCACCTCGCCGCTGGTGGTGCCGGGCGAGACGCCGCGCCACCTGACCGGCACGGCCGAGGCCATGGTCGGCCTGTGGCTGGCGCGGGGGGCCGTGGCGCTGGCGCTGCTGACCGCCGCCGGCTACGCCCTGACGCTCGGGCCGGGGACGGCCCGCCGGGGCCGTCAGGCGCTGGTCATCGCGCACGGGGCGCTGGCGGCTTTCCTTCTGCTTTTCGCCTATCTCGGCTTTGCCGCCGGGGTCGCCACCTCGATCCGTGCCGCGATCATCGCCTACCTGCTGGCGATCTGCCTGGGGCTGGGCTGGGTGGGCATGATGCAGCTGAAGCCCTCGCGCGCCACGCCGTGGATCGCCGCGGCGATCGTGGCCGGCCTTGCCGCGCTCGCACTCTGGCAGATGACCCAGCCGCGCGTCGGCTATGCGCTGGTTGGCGCGCCGCAGGGCACGGTGGGCGTGGTCAAGGGCACGCCCGGCGCCCTGATCGGCGCGGTCCAGGACGGGCTCTTCCCCGGCGCGCCGGGCGAGACGGTGCAGCTGCGCACCTTCCTCACGCCGGCCGAGGCGCTGGCGGGACTCGGCAAGGCGGGCGTGACCGCGGTTTTCCTCCCCGAGGCCGGGGTGCCGGCGGGCGCCGCGCCGATCTGGCGGGCCGAGGCGCTGCCGGACGCCAACCGCGCGGCGGGCACCGCCTTCCTGGTCGTGGCGATCATCGCCGGTCTTCTGGCCCTCGGCGGCGCGCTTCACCGCCGCCATCCCCTGTCGGTGGGCGCCGAGTTCATCATCGACACGATCCGCGGCATTCCGATGCTGGTGATCGTGCTCTACATCGGCCTGCCGCTGGCCGGCGCGGTCAAGGACGCCTCGGGCGGATTCATCGACCCGCCGAACCTTCTGCGCGGCATCCTCGCGATGGCGATCGCCTATTCGGCCTATCTGGCCGAGATCTTCCGCTCGGGGATCAACGCGGTTCCCACGGGGCAGATCGAGGCGGCGCGCTCGCTGGGGCTGTCGCGCTGGCAGACGGCGCGGCATGTGATCCTGCCGCAGGCCTTCCGCATCATCATCCCGCCCCTGGGCAACGAGTTCATCGCCATCCTCAAGGACACGTCGCTCCTGTCGATCCTGTCGATCCGCGACATCACGCAGCGGATGCGCGAATTCCAGTCGGCCAGCTTCCTGCCCTTCGCCCCCTACAATTCGGCGGCGATCTTCTACGTGCTCCTGACGCTGGTCGCGGCCTCGCTTGTCCATCGGGTCGAGCGGCGGTTCCATGTCGCCCGGCGCTAGGGCGGCGCTGGTCACCGGCGCGGGGCGGGGGCTGGGGCGCGCCCTGGCGGCGGCTCTGGCCGGCGCGGGCTGGGAGGTGACGGCGACGCTGCGCGGGGCCGGGCCGGTGCCGGGCGCGGCGCGGGTGCTGCGTCACGATCAGGGCGATCCGGCATCGGCCGAGGCGGTCGGGGCGGCGATGGCGGGCCGGCGGCTGGACCTCGTGATCCTGAACGCGGCGATCCGGGGCGACACCGGCGGGCTCGCGGGCTTTTCGCAAGAGGATTTCCTGCAGGTGATGGCGGTGAACGTGGCCGGGCCGCTCCTGCTCATGCGCGCGCTTTTGCCCTGTCTTGCGCCGGGCGCGAAGGTGGCCTTCATCTCGAGCCGCGCCGGGTCGATGGCCGAAGGGGCGGACCCGGACGGGGACTATGCCTATTGCGCATCGAAGGCCGCCCTGAACCGGGCGGTGGTGAAACTGGCTGACGACCATCCGCGGTTGACCCTGCTGGCGCTGCATCCCGGCTGGGTGCGGACCGACATGGGCGGGGCGGGGGCAGAGCTGACTGCCGAGGACAGCGCGCGCGGGCTTCTGACGATGATCGGGCGGGCGGGGCCGGGCGACAGCGGCCGGTTTCTGACCTGGGAGGGCGCGCCGGTCGCCTGGTAGCCCGGTGCCTGAAACGACAAAGGCGCCGCAGGGGCGCCTGTCATGTGCCGGAGGGGGTGGGGGTCAGCCGCCCCAGGTGCGGACCGGGCCGCAGTCCATGTGGACGAAGTTCGAGTGGGAATATTTGCCGACGCCGCCGGCCGAACAGGTCATCGCCGCCGAATAGATCTGGCTGACCGAGCGCGAGCGCAGCCGCAGGTCGGCGGCCTTGCCGTCGATGTGCATGGACTTGCGGGCGACGCCGGGGGTGGTTTCGCGCAGAAGCGCGTTGGTGGCCTTGGTCCGGTAGCCGGACAGAAGCATGAAGGGTTCGTCGATGTCGAGAAGCCGGTGGGCGGCGGTGGCGATGTCGATGGTGCGCGGGTCGATCGGCTTGATCTCGTCCTGGCGCCAGTCGCGCATGAAATAGTTGATCTCGTTCAGGGCCTCGGGGATGTACTGGCCTTCGATCCAGTAGATGGTGTCCACGTTCTCGCCGGTGCGGCCCGAGTACATGCGGATGCGCCGGACATCGCCGGCGCCCCGAAGGAAGGAGAAGGCATTTGCGTATCGGGGGGCTGCGGCGACGGTGGTGGCGGCGAAAGCAGCAAGAAGCCCACGACGGGAAAACCCGGTTACGCTGGAAGTGCCCATAGATGATCCTGTCCCTATATTGCGCACCGCTTTGCGCGGCTTGTTCAGCGTCACTTATCCCCAAGTGCACGCGGTTTATGGCACGGGACGATTCGTCTGCCAACTGGGAATTGTTGCCCCGCAAACGGGCGTGCGCGATTTCGGCAAATTATTGCCGTCGTCAAGGGGGGCGGGCAGCGGGGCCGCGCCTAGTGGCTGAAATGCCCCAGACCCCGACATTTTGTGGCTTTCCGGCGAATCGCAAATGGACAGGCGGAGGGAAAAGCCGGAAACTGCGGCAATCCGTCCTTGCAAGGATTTTCTGAGGTTTAGATGGCTTTGACGCATTCGCGCCGGCAGCGGCGCACGAGGTCATTTGCCGGGCCGTCCGTCTGGTCGCCCGCCGGCAGGGCGCTGTTTCTGGCTCTCGCCCTCGCTTCGGGCCTGCCGGGGGGCACCTTCGCCCAGGATGTGCTGCCGGCCGCCGCCGACGCCTTTTCTGCCGCTGTCGCCGATGCGGCGGGCACTGACGCGGCCCTTTCGGGATTCTACCGCGCGCACGGCTATGCGACGCTCTGGACCGGGCCGGCCGATGCGGCGCGGCGGGGCGCGCTCTTTGCCGCGCTCGATCGCGCCGGGGATCATGGCCTGCCGGTGTCGCGCTACGACGCGGCGGGGCTGAAGGCGCGCTTCGCCCATGTGGCGACCGAAGGCCAGCGCGCCCGCCTCGAGGTCGCGGTGTCGCGCGCCTTCCTTGCCTATGCCTCGGACGTGCAGACCGGCTTTCTTGTGCCCGCCGACATTGATCCGGGTATCGTGCGCGCCGTGCCGCGCCGCGACCAGCGCGCCACGCTCGATGCCTTTGCCGCCGCCGATCCGGCGCAGTTCATCGCCGGCCTGCCGCCGCAGGCGCCGGAGTATGCCGAACTGCAACGGGCGCGGCTGGCGCTGATCGACGCGGCCGCCCGGGGCGGCTGGGGGCCGAAGATCGCGGCGAAGAAGCTGAAGCCCGGCGACGAGGGCGAGGCGGTGGTGGCGCTGCGCGACCGGCTGGTGGCCGAGGGCTACATGCCCTCATCGGTGACCGCGCGGTTCGATGAACAGATCCAGGCGGCGGTGCAGCGCTTCCAGACCGACAACGGGCTGAACGCCGACGGGGTGGCCGGCGAGGGCACCATCGCCGAACTGAACCGCGACCCCGAGGACCGGCTGAAATCGGTGCTCGTGGCGATGGAGCGGATGCGCTGGATGAACGGCACGCCCCTTGGCGCGCGCCATGTCTGGGTGAACCTGCCCGACTTCACCGCCAAGATCGTCGATGACGGCAAGGTGACCTTCCAGACGACCACGGTCGTCGGCATGAACCAGGCCGACCGGCGCAGCCCGGAATTCTCGGACCTGATGCAGTTCATGGTCATCAATCCGAAATGGAGCGTGCCGCGGTCGATCACCGTCAAGGAATACCTGCCGATGCTGCAGAAGAATCCGCTGGCGGCGCAGCAGCTCCGGATCACCGACCGGCAGGGGCGGACGGTCGACCGAACCCAGGTCGACTTCACCCAGTTCACCCCGCAGAACTTCCCCTTCTCGCTGTCGCAGGACCCGTCCGAGGCCAACGCGCTCGGTCTGGTGAAATTCATGTTCCCCAATCCCTGGAACATCTACCTGCACGACACGCCGCAGAAGGCGCTGTTCAAGAAGGAGACGCGCGCCTTCAGCCACGGCTGCATCCGCCTGGGCGAGCCGTTCGGCTTTGCCTACACGCTTCTCGCCCGGCAGAGCGACGACCCCGAAAAGCTGTTCAAGTCCCACCTCTCGACCCGCCGCGAATCGACCCTGCCCCTGGCCCGGCCGGTGCCGGTGCATCTGGTCTATTTCACCGCCTGGCCCGACGCCGAGGGCCGCATCGACTATCGCCGCGACATCTACGGCCGCGACGCGCGCATCTTCGAGGCGATGCAGGCCGCCGGTGTGCTTCTGCCGACGGTCGAGGCCTCCGGGGTGGCCTTGCCGGCGGTTCAGGGGTAATCCTGTCGCCAAAGGTCGCAGGAGAGGACATGGCACGACAGGATGCGGGGCTGACGGTCGGCCGGATCGCCGAGGCGCTCGGGGCCGAGGCCGCGGGCGACCTGTCGCTGGCGGTGGCCGGGGCGAGCGAGCCTGCGGCGGCGGGACCGGACGATCTGGCCCTGGCGATGGATGCGAAATACGCCGGCGGACTGGCGCAGGGCAGGGCGCGGGCCGCGGTCCTCTGGGCCGGCGCCGACTGGCGCGGGCTGGGGCTGAAGGCCGCGATCTTCGTGCCCCGCCCGCGGCTGGCGATGGCCGGGCTGACGCGGGTTCTCGATCCGGGGCCGGAGATCGCGCCGGGCCTGCACCCGACCGCGATCATCGACCCCTCGGCGGTCCTCGGCCCCGGCGCGGCGGTCGGACCCTTCACCATCATCGGCCGCGGGGTGCGGATCGGCGCGCGGGCGCGCATCGATTCCCATGTCACCATCGCCGAGGGGGCCGAGATCGGCGACGATGCGCTGATCCTGGCCGGCGCCCGGATCGGGGCCCGGGTGAGGATCGGCGACCGGCTGGTCTGCCAGCCCGGCGCGGTCATCGGCGCCGACGGCTTTTCCTTCGTCACGCCCGAGAAATCCGGGGTCGAGGAGATTCGCCAGACGCTCGGCGAGCGCGGCGATGTGCGCGCCCAGAGCTGGCTGCGCATCCATTCGCTGGGGACGGTCGAGATCGCCGACGACGTCGAGGTCGGCGCCAACGCGACCATCGACCGGGGCACGATCCGCGCCACCCGCATCGGTGCGGGCACCAAGCTCGACAACCTTGTCCACGTCGCCCACAACGTCGAGGTCGGGCGCGACTGCCTGCTGTGCGCGCTGGTCGGCGTCGCCGGATCGACGCGGATCGGCGACCGGGTGGTCCTTGGCGGTCAGGTCGGGGTCTCGGACAACATCTTCATCGGCGACGACGTGATCGCCGGGGGCGGCACCAAGATCCTGTCCAATCAGCCGGCGGGGCGGGTCATCCTCGGCTATCCGGCGATGAAGATGGACAGCCACATCGACGCCTGGAAGAACATGCGCCGGCTAGGGCGGCTGTTCGCGCAGGTGGCCGAACTGAGGGCGGCCGTCTTCGGTGGCGGGGCGGGCGATGGCAAGGACGGTTGACGGCGAGGTCATCGCCATCCTGGCCCGGCAGGCGGTCCTCGATCCGCGCGAGGTGACGCCCGAGATGACTCCGGGCGACCTGGGCCTCGACAGCCTCGGGCTGGCCGAGGCGATCTTCGCCTTCGAGGAGACCTTCGACATCACCGTGCCCTTCAACGCCAACCGCCCCGGCGAGGGCGGCTTCGACCTGTCGTCGGTCGGCGCGATCATCACGGCGGTCAAGGGCCTGATCGCCGGCAAGGCGTGAACCGGGTCGTCATCACCGGGGCGGGCACGGTCAACCCGCTTGGCCAGGATGTGGCGGCGACGATGGCGGCCCTGCGCGCCGGGCGAAGCGCGATCGGCCCCCTGACCTGCCGCGACGCCGACCGCCTGTCGGTGCGCATCGGCGCCGAGGTCAGGGGCTTCGACGCCGCCCTTCGCCTTGGCGCCGGGGACGCCGCGCGGCTGGACCGCTTCAGCCAGTTCGCGCTGGCCGCGGCGCGCGAGGCCTGGGGACAGGCCGGGCTGGCGCCGACGCCCGACCTTGCGGCGAAGGCCGGC
The DNA here is from genome assembly GCA_018240425.1 of Pseudomonadota bacterium. Classification (GTDB taxonomy): domain Bacteria; phylum Pseudomonadota; class Alphaproteobacteria; order Rhodobacterales; family Rhodobacteraceae; genus TMP-24. Next base: position 142,188 of record JAFEFU010000019.1, read on the forward strand.
GTTATTATCGGCAGCGCCGGGGGCGGGCAGGGGACGGCCGAGGACAGCTATCGCGCCGTCTTCGCCGAGGGGCGCAACCGCGTTCCGCCCCTGACCGTGCCGCGCCTGATGCACAGCGCCGCCGCCAGCCGCATCAGCCAGGAGTTCGGCCTGATGGGCCCGGTCTTTTCCGTCGCCTCGGCCTGCGCCTCGTCCAATCACGCGCTTGGGCTTGCATTCCAGATGGTGCGGTCGGGCCTCGCGCCCGTCATGCTTGCCGGGGGGGCCGAGGCGATGCTGACCTTCGGCGGCATCAAGGCCTGGGAGGGGCTGCGGGTGCTCTCGCCCGACGGCTGCCGGCCCTTCTCGGCCCGCCGCAACGGCATGGTGATGGGCGAGGGCGCGGGGGTCTTCATCCTTGAATCCCTCGGCCATGCCCGCGCGCGCGGCGCCCCGGTGCTGGCCGAGATCGCCGGGTTCGCGATGGGGGCCGACGCGGGCGATCTGCTCGCCCCTTCGGCCGAAGGGGCTGCGCGGGCGATGCGCGCGGCGCTGGCGGATGCGGGGACCGCGCCGGACGCCGTCGGCTACATCAATGCCCACGGCACCGGAACCGGGTTGAACGACGCGGCGGAAGGGGCCGCAATCCTTGAGGTTTTCGGGATGGATGGGCCATGCGTCTCGGCCACCAAGTCGCTGCACGGCCACGCCATCGGCGCCTCGGGTGCGATCGAGATCCTTGCCTGCCTTCTGGCGCTGAACGAGGGCATCATCGCGCCCACCGCGGGGGTGGAGGCGCCCGATCCGGCGATACCGCTGGATTTGGTCACCGGCGAGGCGCGGCAGGCGCGGGTCACGTCCTGCCTGTCCAATGCCTTCGCCTTCGGCGGCCTGAACGCGGTCCTGGCACTTCGCCGGGCGTGACCGCCGCCGGGTACCGGCGGCGGTCGGCAGCCCCCCGGATCAGGGCTTCGGCGCGGCGGCCTGGGTCGCCTTCAGTGCGTCGGTCGCGTCGGTGAAGCCCTTGAGCGAGATGTTCACCGAGACCACCTGCTTGACGTTGGCCACCGGCACCACCGAGACCGTCAGCTTGTTGCCCTTCTTCATCGCCGCGAATTCGTCGGCGGTGAAGCCCACGCGCGAGAAGCAGCCGATCTGCGCACAGAAGGTGAAGGGATAGACCTTGGGCTTGGCGGTATCGAGCGCCAGCTGCATCTGCGCGGTCAGAAGGGTCTCGAGAGGCACGATGACGGTGGCGCCGAGCGCGGCCTTCTCGCCTTCGGGAAGCGTGACCATCGTCACTTCGGCGACCGAGGTGCCCTTGTCGTCCTTCAGAAGCTGGTAGATCTCGCACGGGTCCGAGCCGTCCTTGGCGTGCAGGCAGCGCAGCTGCCAGTCGCCGTAGGTCTGCTTGACGTAAAGGTCGCTCGCGCCGCCGGCCTCCTGGCCCATCGACAGATCGCCCGCATCGGCCGGGGTCTGGGCTGCCGTCGACGTGTCGGCGGGGGCGTCGGCGGGTGCCTGGGTGGTGGTCGCCTCCTGGGCGAAGGCGGCGAAGGGCAGGCCAAGCGCCAGCGCAAGGGCCATGGAACGTGTCGTTCTGAACATGTCGGGTCCGTCCGGTTGGAAAGGTCGCGGAGGCTTTAGCACGCGGCCCCGGGACTGTCAGGGGCAAAACGAGCCGCCTCCGCGCGGCCGATAGCGGCGATCCGCCGAACCCCGGCGCCGGACGCCGCGGCGGAAATAGAAAGGGCCCCGTAATGGGGCCCGTTCCGGTCTTTCGCTCCCTGTCGGACGGGCCGACTATGTCATTGGCCGCGACGCTAGAAGGCTTTCACAAGCGCGTCAACAGATAAAATGTGCAGTGAAAGGGAACCCATAGTTCGCGGATTTCACAGAAAAAACCGCTCATGGTCCGGGCGTGGCCGGCCCGGCAGGCGGGACGCGACCGGCCGTTGCCGCATCGGCAGCACCCGCAATCTCGCAACTGGCAGCGACCGCTCAACCGGGTATTGTGGCCCTGTCCGGGGCGGTGAATCGGCCCCTCTTGCAGGAGTGTGATCGTGCAGACCATCTTGACCCAGGCCGGCATCTTCGCGGGCGGCGGCGGCGAAGGATATGCCGCGCCGCAGGAACTCTTGCTGAAGCTCGGCAACCGCCACGGGCTGATCGCCGGAGCAACCGGCACCGGCAAGACCGTCACGCTCCAGGTGCTGGCCGAAGGCTTCTCGGCCGCGGGCGTGCCGGTGTTCATGGCCGACGTGAAGGGCGACCTCGCCGGGATGAGCAAGGCCGGCTCCGAGACGGGCAAGCTGCACGAGCCCTTCGCCAAGCGCTCGGCCACCATCGGCTACGAACTGGCCTACAAGGCCTGCCCGGTGGTGTTCTGGGACATGTTCGGCGAGCAGGGCCACCCGGTGCGCACCACGATCACCGACATGGGGCCGCTGCTCCTGTCGCGGCTGATGGAGCTGAGCGAGCCGCAGGAGGGCGTGCTGAACATCGCCTTCCGCATCGCCGACGAACAGGGGCTGGCGCTTCTCGACCTCAAGGACCTGCAGGCGATGCTGGTCTGGATCGGCCAGAACGCCGCCGACATCGGGTTGAAGTACGGCAATGTCTCGCCCGCGACGGTGGGGGCGATCCAGCGCCAGCTTCTGACGCTGGAAAACCAGGGCGGGCTGAAGCTCTTCGGCGAGCCGGCGCTGGCGCTCGCCGACATGATGCGCACCGGGCCGGACGGGCGGGGGCAGGTCAACATCCTGGCCGCAGACAAGCTGATGGCCTCGCCCCAGCTTTATGCGACGCTTCTCCTGTGGCTTCTCTCCGAACTGTTCGAGCAACTGCCCGAGGTCGGCGATCCCGACAAGCCGAAGTTCGTCTTCTTCTTCGACGAGGCGCATCTTCTCTTCAAGGACGCACCAAAGGCGCTGGTCACCAAGGTCGAGCAGGTGGCGCGGCTGATCCGGTCCAAGGGGGTGGGCGTCTATTTCGTCACGCAGAACCCCGCCGACGTGCCCGATGAAATCCTTGGCCAGTTGGGCAACCGCGTCCAGCACGCCTTGCGCGCCTTCACCGCCAAGGACCAGCAGGATCTGCACCGCGCCGCCGAGAACTACCGCGCCAATCCGCGCTTCGACACCGAAACCGCGATCAAGGAGGTGGGCGTGGGCGAGGCGGTGACCTCGTTTCTCGACGCCAAGGGCACGCCGGGCGTGGTCGAGCGCACCCTGATCCGCCCGCCGCAAAGCCAGGTGGGGGCGATCACCCCGGACGAGCGGGCCCAGTGCATGGCGGCGAGCGGTCTGGGCGGCAAGTACGACATGGCCTTTGACCGCGAAAGCGCCTTCGAGAAGCTCAGCGCCCGCGCCACCGCTGCCGCCGATGCCGCCGCCCAGGCCAAGGCCCAGGCCGACGCGGCAAGGCAGCAGCCCGCCCAGCAGCCCGGAGGCGGCGGCTTCTGGACCGCGCCGACCGGCCGCTCGGGGCGCGGCGACAGCCTGGCCGAGACCCTGGGCAAGAGCGTGGTGCGCCAGATCGGGTCGCAGGCGGGGCGCGCCATCGTGCGCGGCGTCCTCGGCAGCCTCTTCGGCCGCAGGTAGGCCGCAGGCTTGTCATCGCGCAGGTTCACTTTGGTTCAAGTATCCCGGGAGCGCGAGGGCAGAGCCCTCACCCGAGCGCCCTGACCGCCCGCCCGATCCCGTCGAGCGTCAGGGGAAACATCCGGCCAGCGAAGATCTCGCGGATCATGCCGACCGAGGGGGTATGCGGCCAGAAGCGTTCGGGCAGCGGGTTCAGCCAGACATTCGCGGGCCACTGTTCGCGCGCGCGCCCCAGCCAGACCTGGCCCGCCTCGGGGTTCCAGTGCTCGTTCGCGCCGCCCGGATGGCTGACCTCGTAGGGCGACATCGAGGCGTCGCCGACGAAGATCGCCTTGTAGTCGGCGCCGTAGGTGCGCAGCACCTCCGACGTCGGGATCTGGCGGTCCCAGCGGCGGCGGTTGTCGCGCCACAGGCCCTCGTAAAGGCAATTGTGGAAATAGTAGTATTCCAGATGCTTGAACTCGGCCCTCGCCGCCGAAAACAGCTCCTCGACCACCCGCACATGCGGGTCCATCGAGCCGCCGACATCGAAGAACAGGATGACCTTGACCGCGTTGTGGCGCTCGGGCCGGGTTTTCACGTCGAGATAGCCATGCTCGGCCGTGGCGCGGATGGTGCCGGGCAGGTCCAGTTCCTCCTCGGCCCCTTCGCGCGCCCAGCGGCGCAGGCGCTTCAGCGCCACCTTGATGTTGCGGGTGCCCAGTTCCACCGTGTCGTCGAGATTGCGGAACTCGCGCCTGTCCCAGACCTTGACCGCGCGCCGGTTGCGGCTTTCGTTCTGGCCGATCCGCACGCCCTCGGGATTATAGCCATAGGCGCCGAAGGGCGAGGTGCCGGCGGTGCCGATCCATTTGCTGCCGCCCTGATGGCGGCCCTTCTGTTCCTCAAGGCGCTTCCTCAGCGTCTCCATCAGCTTGTCGAACCCGCCGAGCGCCTCGACCTGCGCACGCTCCGCGTCCGTCAGCGTCCGCTCGATCAGCTTTTCCAGCCACTCGCGCGGCAGGTCGATCGCGGCAAGCACCTCGTCCGCGGTGATCGTCTCGAGACCCCGGAAGGCCGCGGCGAAGGCGCGGTCGAAGCGGTCGAGGTGGCGTTCGTCCTTCACCATCGCGGTGCGGGCCAGGTAGTAGAACCCTTCGACATCGCCGGTCACGAGGCCCGCGCGCATTCCTTCGAGAAAGGCCAGGAACTCGCGCAGCGAGACCGGAACCCCCGCCTCCCTCAGTGCTGCGAAGAAGGGCAGGAACATCGCATCAGACCAGCCGGTCGATGAGAAGGGTCAGAAACAGGCCGCAGATGGCGAAAAGGATGGCATGGACGGCGGCATACTGGGCGATGTCCAGGCCGTTGCCCTGCCGGCGGCGGGCGCGGGCGGCGCCGATCACGGCTCCGATGACGAGGGCGGCGATGACGATCATGGTGCGGTCGGTTCCTTCGGGCCGGCGATTTCGGCGATCAGCTGGGCGCGGCGGCGCACCTCGCTGTCCGAGGCCATGCCATAGCGCGCCCACCCCAGACTGTCGAGCCTGAGCCGCGCCGCCGCCGCCCCGTCGCCCAGATGGTCGAGCGCCTCGGCCCGGGCCAGCCCGAGGCCGGCCATGAGCGCCGCGTCCTGCGCGGCGGTGGCGGCGGGCAGGCCCGCCTCGGCCAGCCCCGCAGCGCCCCGCCAGTCGCCCGCGTCCAGCGCCATGAAGGCGAGCTGCATCCGTGCGTGGGCGAGGTGAAGGGGAAGGCCCTCGCGGGCAAAGAGCGCCGCCGCGCCGATGAAATCGGCAAGCGCCTGCGGCCGCTCGCCCGGGCCCCGCAGCCGCCCCGCCGACAGAAGCGCGAAGCCGGTGCGGTGGTCGCGCCAGTCCAGCGAGATCGCCACCGCCCGCTCGGCCGCGCCCTCGCGCCCGGCCAGCCCGGCCCCCGGCCCAAGCGCCTCGGCCAGCGCCTCGCCATAGGCGCGGGGGGTGGATGCTGCGGGATGCCCGGGGAATTGGCCCCGGGGATTCAGCCGGGCAAGGATCGCGGGGATGCGGGCGGCGACCTCGGCCTGGTTCATTCCGGGGCGCAGCTCGGGCGCATAGGTGGCGCGCAGCATCAGCATGTCGAAGCCGGTCAGGATCGTCTGGATATTGTCGTCGTTGAAGATCGAATCCGGCAGGCGGAAAAGATCGTTCAGCGGACCGAGCGCCTGCGCCAGCTCCTCGTGCAGGCAGTCGCGCACCTCTTGCGGCGCCACGCCGGTCGGAATGAAGATCGCGGCGCGCTGGCGGTGCTGGTAGGTGGTCCAGTCGAGCGTCGCCTCGCCCGCGCGCCGGTAGCCGGCCCACGAGCCCACGCGCGGGGCGGCAAAGCAGGCGGCGTCCGGTGCGAAGGCATGGAGGGTGGCCGCGGGGATGAACTCGATGGTGATGCTGGCCGAAGCCGGATCGGCGGCGCGGGCGAGATCAAGCCCGGCCTCGGCGCGCAGACGGGCGAGAAGCGCGTCGAGATCGTGGCCCGCGGTCGGCGGAACCGGCCCGGCCAGCGCCACGCTGACCGGCCCCTCGAAGCGCGAGAAGCCGAGGATTGGGCGGCCGGTCTCGAGCCGGAAGGAGAGATCGAGGAAGTCCTGCGCCATGTCGGCGTTCGACCGGCGCGGCGGGCTGGCATGGGCCGGGCCGAACTGGCGCATGGGCGGCAGGGGCAGGCGGGCGAAGGCGCCGGTCGGCTCGGGCCGGGGCGCCGTGGTGGCGACGCCGCCGCACGCAGCCAGAAAGAGCATGGCCGCAAGCCGCGCGGCGGAAATCGCTTGTTTCACGTTCGTCCCCGTTTCTGGCCAAGGGTTGCTTTGGAACGCACGGAAAGGAAAGCGGTTTTTCACCGGACAATCGGCGCTATTCTTCATGTGAGGAATTGGCCAGCAGATTCTGCGCGGGCCGGCGCCGTGGCAGATCGCGATCAGCGGCGGGCCGCGTCCGGCAAGGCGATAGCCGCGGCGGCGCACCTCGGCCTCGGGCCGGTCGCGGCCTGTCCCGTGTTCGACCCAGCTGGCGTTGCGCCGGACGATCCCGCCCTTCGCCGCCGCTTGAGCCGAGAGGATCTTGCGCAGCCGGTGATCGACGCGGGGGCGGGGGATGGCGGGTGGGGGCAGATCGCGCCCGACGAAGCGCAGACGCCGCCCCTCAGCCGTTCCGCCGCGCCATGAAGGCCAGCCGCTCGAACAGCGCCACGTCCTGCTCGTTCTTCAGAAGCGCCCCGTGCAGGCGCGGCAGAAGCTGGCGGGGATCGCGCTTCAGGTCCTCGGGGCCGAGATCCTCGGCCAGGAGCAGCTTCAGCCAGTCGAGCACCTCGGAGGTCGAGGGCTTCTTCTTCAGCCCCGGCGTCTCGCGGATCTCGTAGAACTGGGCCAGCGCCTCGGCGAGAAGCGCGGGCTTGATGCCGGGGAAATGCACATCGACGATCTGCTTCATCGTCTCTTCGTCGGGAAAGCGGATATAGTGGAAGAAGCAGCGGCGCAGGAAGGCGTCGGGCAGCTCCTTTTCATTGTTCGAGGTGATGACGATCACCGGGCGGTGGCGGGCGCGGATGGTTTCGGCGGTCTCGTAGACGTGGAACTCCATCCGGTCGAGCTCTTGCAGCAGGTCGTTCGGGAACTCGATGTCGGCCTTGTCGATCTCGTCGATCAGCAGGACCACCTTGGTGTCGGCCTCGAACGCCTGCCAGAGCTTGCCCTTGCGGATGTAGTTCTTCACGTCATGCACGCGCGCGTCGCCCAGCTGGCTGTCGCGCAGGCGGCTGACCGCGTCATATTCGTACAGCCCCTGCTGGGCCTTGGTCGTCGACTTCACATGCCATTCGACCAGCGGCAGGCCGAGACTCAGCGCCACCTGGCGGGCAAGCTCGGTCTTGCCGGTGCCGGGTTCGCCCTTCACCAGTAGCGGCCTTTCCAGCGCCACTGATGCGTTCACCGCGACAGTCAGATCGGCGGTGGCCACATAGCTGCGCGTCCCGGAGAATTTCATTGGATTTCCGCCCGAAGGTCATGCGTGATGTGAAGTCACATAGCCCTCCACCCAATTTGCCGCAATGGGCAGGGTGGCTAGTGACATCGCCTTCTGCATCTAGTATGGGACCGCGCAGAAGGCACGGACGGCCCCCCGCACAGGGCGGAAGGTCCGGGTCTGAGGAGGAAGCGACGATGAAGCCTGAGGTCTTTCTTCCCGACGATTATCGTCCGGCTGAAGACGAACCATTCATGAACGAGCGGCAACTCGAATATTTCCGCCGCAAGCTGCTGGCCTGGAAGGACGAGCTTCTGGAACAGTCCGCGGAAACCCTGGAGGGCTTGCAGGACAGCGCCCGGTCCGTGCCCGACATCGCCGACCGCGCCAGTGAGGAAACCGACCGCGCGCTGGAACTGCGCACCCGCGACCGCCAGCGCAAGCTGGTCTCGAAGATCGACTCGGCGCTGAGGCGGATCGACAACGGCGAATACGGCTATTGCGAGATGACCGGCGAGCCGATCTCGCTCAGGCGGCTGGACGCGCGCCCGATCGCCACGATGACGCTCGAGGCGCAGGAACGCCACGAGCGGCGCGAACGGGTGCACCGCGACGATTGACCGGCTGGTCAGGGCGGTGTGAAGCGACAGGATAAGGCACCGGGGCCGGATCGGCCCCGGTGTTTCCGTCTTCGGGGGGCAGGATGCTGAAGGACATGCCGGTCACGGTGCTGGGTGCCGGGATCGCCGGGCTGGCGGCGGCCGCGGCGCTGGCGGGGCGGGGGGCGCAGGTGCGGGTCCTCGAGCAGGCGCCGGCGATCCGCGAGGTCGGCGCGGGGCTTCAGATCACCCCGAACGGCATGGCGGTTCTCGGGGCTCTCGGGCTGGGGGCGGCGGCGGCCGAGGCCGGGCAGGCGGCCGAGGCGGTCGAGCTGATCGACGGCGAGACCGGCCAGATCGTCACCCGCATCGACCTTCTGGCTCTGGCTCCGCGCGGCGGGTTCCGCTTCTTCCACCGCGCCGACCTGATCGGCCTGCTCGAAGGGGCGGCGCGCGGGGCCGGGGTGGCGATCGGCCTCGGCCAGCGGGTGAGCGAGGTGAGCCTGGACCCCGCGCCCTCGTGCCTTGTCGGCGAGAGGCGCGTCGAGGCGGGGCTTCTGGTCGGCGCCGACGGGCTGCATTCCCTGGTCCGCGCCGCCCTGAACGGGCCCGCCGCGCCCTTCTTCACCAGGCAGGTCGCCTGGCGCGCGACCCTGCCGGCCGAGGGGCCGATCGCGGCGGTGGCGCGGGTCTTCATGGGGCAGGGGCGGCATCTCGTGACCTATCCGCTGCGGGGCGGCACCCTGCGCAACATCGTCGCCGTCGAGGAGCGGCAGAGGTGGGCCGAGGAAAGCTGGTCCCTGACCGACGATCCCCTGGCGCTGCGCATCGCGTTTCAGGATTTCATCCCCGAGGTGCGCGCCTGGCTGGACCGGATCGAGCGGCCGAACCTCTGGGGTCTCTTCCGCCATCCGGTCGCGGCACGCTGGCACGGGCAGGGCGCGGCGATCCTCGGGGACGCCGCCCATCCGACGCTGCCCTTCCTGGCCCAGGGCGCGAACCTCGCGCTCGAGGATGCCTGGCTTCTCGCCGCCGAACTCGACCGGCGCCCGCTGCCCGAGGCCCTGGCCGCATGGCAGGCCGCCCGCGCCCCCCGCGCCGCGCGCGTCATCGCCGCCGCCAATGCCAATGCCCGCAACTATCACCTGGGCGGGGTCCGGCGCACCCTTGCCCACGCCGGGCTCAGGCTTCTGGGCCGGGTCGCGCCGGGGGCGGCGGGCGAGCGCTTCCGCTGGGTCTACGGCCATGACGTGACCGGCGGCTGAACCCGGCCCCGGGCCGGGGACCGGCGCAAGGCCGCCCGAACACGCGATCATCACCCGGACGTGACCCGGGGTTCGGCCCCGCCGGTGCTATCCTGCGCGCGCGGCCCGCCATTCCGGCCCTGTCGCGGGCGAGGCGGCCGCAGATTGTCGGTTTGTTCAAATGGTGGGGATCATCATGCTTGGAAGACAACTTGGCGTCGCCGCGGCGGCGGCGCTGGTGCTGTGGGCGATCGGGTCGCCGGCAAGCGCGCTCTCGATGGCCGATTGCAGCGCCAAGTACAACGCGGCCAAGACCGCCGGCACCCTGAACGGGATGAGCTGGAAGGACTTCCGCAAGGCCCAGTGCGGGGCGGCGGCAGACACCTCCACCGCCAAGGCTGCGACCGCGGCCGCTCCCGCTCCGGCCGCCGACACGTCCGAACCCACGGCCGCCAATACCGAGAACGCCGCCGAGCCGGCCGCGCCCAAGGTGCTTGCCCCGAAGAACGTGGTCTTCCCGACGGGCCTCTCGTCCAAATATTCCTCGGAAACGCCCGCCAAGGCGCGGATGCACACCTGCCTTGACCAGTACAAGGCTGACAAGGCCAAGAATGCGCTTGGCGGCATGACCTGGATACAGAAGGGCGGCGGCTATTACAGCGTCTGCAATGCCAAGCTGAAGGGCTGAGGCCGCGCCTTGCCGGGGGACGTCCGCGTCCCCTTTCGACCGATCAACCGGGCCGCGCGCCCGCAGGGGGATGAAAATGAGTCTGCTTGACAGTCTTACGGGTCTCTTGTCGCAGGGGGGCGGGGTTCAGGGCGTCCTGACCAATGTGCTTGCCCAGACCGGCGGCATGTCGGGGGTCCTGGCCAAGCTGAACGACGCCGGCTATGGCGCGAAGGTGAATTCCTGGCTGGGCAAGGGGCCGAACACCCCGATCACCGCCGACGAGATCCAGTCGGCCCTCGGCAACGATCACCTGAAGCAGATCGCCACCTCGCTCGGGGTGCCGTTCGACCAGGTGGCGGCGCTGATCTCGCAGCACCTGCCGGCGGCGGTCGATGCCGCCAGCCCGAACGGGACGCTTCAGGGCTGAGACCGGCGCGGATGTCGCGGGCGCGGAGCGGGTGCTCGGCCTCCGGCCCGCCGGGTCGTCGGGCGGTTTCACGCAACAGTGACGGGCCTGGGCGCTTTGTCATTAGGAAGACGGCGCGGGGTGGCGCAGACTGGGCCCGTGGCGGGCCATGCCATGAGGTCGGAGGGTCTTCAATGCCGTCGAGGCACGCATTCCTGGCAGCCGCCGTCGTCGCGGCCCTTTCCGCCCATGCCGCCGTCGCGGCCAATACCTCGGCCGCTGCCACGTCTCTTGCCGACTGCACCAGCCGCTTCGTCGCCCTGTCTGACGCCGGCAAGCTGGGCGGCGTGACCTGGGGCGAGTTCCGCGCCACGGTATGCGGCCTGCCGATCGCGCCCGCAAAGGGCGCAGGAACAGGCACCGCCGTCGCCGGGACGGCAAGCGCGGGCGCCGGCCTGCCCGCCGCTTCGCAGGCCGCCGGTCCCTCGGCCGTCAAGGCCCCGGCCGGTCCCTCGGTCAAGGTCATGACCAAGCAGTTCGGCAAGGCGCCGCCCGGCCTCTGTTCGAACCGGCCGCGGATCGGGAAGAACGGGATGCCGGTCCTCAGGCAGAACCGTTCCGTCTCCTGCGTGACCGGCAAGAAGGGCGGCTGACCCAAGGCATTGTCGAGGCAAGCGGAAGCCGCCTGGGGGATCCGGCGCGAGGCCGTTGCCTCGCGCGGGGCGCGGTCGGCTGCCACGGGTCCGCCGTGCGCCCGGCGCACGGCCAGCGCCCGCCCATCGGGCGGCGGGCGCTTCGCACCCGCCTGGGCGGACACGGTCCGCGCCCAGATCGCCTGGCCTGCGGACAACCCCTTGGCCTGCGCTTTCGCTTCGGCCAACGGACCGGGTGACGCGCCACCGGCGCGTCCCCTGTTCGGTCCGGGACGCCTTGACGCGATGGCGCGCGATTCAGGCTCGCGCCCGCCTTCCCGCGATGCGCACATCGGCGATGGCCCGGTCGTCGCCCATCATGATCGTCGGAAACAGCGCCTCCCAGATATCCTCGGCGCGCCCGGCGCGCTGCGCGATCGCCGGGGTCGAGGCAAGGTCGATCACCACGAGATCGGCCTCCATCCCCGGGGCGAGGTTGCCGATCAGGTGGTCGGCGCGCAAAGCCCGGGCCGAGCCCTGGGTCGCCAGCCACCAGAGCTGCGCCGGATGCAGGGGGGTGCCGCGCAGCTGGCCGATCTCGTAGGCGGCCGCCATCGTGCGCAGCATCGAGAAGGACGAGCCTCCCCCGGTGTCGGTCGCCAGCCCGACGCGGATTCCGGCCTGCGCCATCGCCATCGTCGGAAAGAGGCCCGAGCCGATGAAGGTGTTCGAGGTCGGGCAATGGATCAGCGCCGCCCCGGTCTCGCGGATGCGGGCGATCTCGCGGTCGGTCAGATGGATCGCGTGGCCGAAAAGCGCGCCTTCGCGCAGAAGGCCCTGGGTCTCGTAGGTATCAAGATAGTCGCGCGACTGCGGGAAAAGCCCGCGCACCCATTCCACCTCGTCGGTCTGCTCGGACAGGTGGGTCTGCATCAGGCAGTCGGGATGCTCGCGCCAGAGCGCCCCCATCATCATCAGCTGCTCGGGCGTCGAGGTGGGCGAGAAGCGCGGGGTGATGACATAGGACAGCCGACCGGTTCCGTGCCACTTGTGCAGCAGCCGCTTGCTGTCGTCATAGGCCGACTGCGGCGTGTCGCGCAGGTTCTCGGGCGCGTTGCGGTCCATGCAGGTCTTGCCGGCATAGGCGCGCAGGCCGCGGGCGCGGGCGGCCTCGAAAAAGGCATCGACGCTTTCGGGGTGGATCGTGGCGTAGGTGCAGACGGTGGTGGTGCCGTTCGCCAGCGTCAGGTCGAGGTGGCGGGCGGCGATCTCGTCGGCATAGGCGCGGTCGGCAAAGCGCGCCTCCTCGGGGAAGGTATAGCCGTTCAGCCAGTCGATCAGGCGCTTGCCCCACGAGGCGATGATCGCGGTCTGCGGATAGTGGACATGGGCATCGACGAAACCGGCCGAGATGAGGCCCCGGCCATAGTCGGTGACGCGCGCCTGCGGATGGGCGCGCCGCAGGTCGTCGGCCTCGCCCACCGCGGCGATCCGGCCGCCCTCGATCAGAACCGCGCCCCGCGCCGAATGGCGCGCCACCTGCGGGCCCTCGCGCAAGGGGTCGCCCGCAAAGGACAATGTCTGTCCGACCAGCAATTCCGACATGCGTGCTCCCCGTCCTCGGCCCCGTCCGCCCGTGCAGCTTATCCCCCGTCCGGCGGGCGGTAAATTCACCCGTTGCCCCTGTTTCTTTGAAACTCCTTCCGCTAGTGTCCCGCCAATTGCGCGGGAAGGGGCATGGCCGGACAGGACGAACAGCTGAACGAGCGCCGCGAGCCGGCCGAGGACGAGGACTACGGCCTCGATCCCCGCACGGTCGAGGCGATCCTGCAGGCGGCCGATGCGGGCGACGCTGCCGGCATCGACGCGCTGATGGAACCCCTGCACCCCGCCGACATCGCCGACCTTCTCGAACAGATCGGAGCGGGCGAGCGGGCGAAGCTCCTGTCCCATTGGTCGCGGGGGATCGACGGCGACATCCTGTCGGAGCTCGACGAGTCGATCCGCGAGGAAGTGATCGAGGCCCTGCCGCACGAAGTCCTCAGCGAGGCGGTGCGCGAGCTTGATTCCGACGACGTGGTCGATATCGTCGAGGATCTCGAGGAGCCGCAGCAGGAACGCATCCTCGGCGCGCTGGACGACAGCGAGCGGGCGGCGGTCAAGCAGTCGCTGACCTATCCCGACCGCTCCGCCGGCCGCCTGATGCAGCGCGAGTTCGTGACCGCGCCCGAGGACTGGACGGTGGGCGCGGCGATCGACTTCCTGCGCGGCGAGGAGGAGCTGCCCGACCAGTTCTATCACGTCATCCTCGTCGATCCGCGCTGGCACCCGGTGGGCTATGTGACCTTGGGCAAGCTTCTGTCGTCGCGGCGCGCGGTCAGGCTGAAGGACATCACCGAGGACAGTTTCCGCACCATCTCGGTCACCGAGGACGAGGGCGAGGTCGCCTATGCCTTCAACCAGTATCACCTGATCTCGGCGCCGGTGGTGGACGAGCACGACCGGCTGGTCGGGGTCATCACCATCGACGACGCGATGATCGTGCTGGACGAGGAGCACGAGGAGGACGTGCTGCGCCTCGCCGGGGTCGCCGGCGAAAGCTCGATCTCGGACGGCGTGGTCGAGACCTGCCGCCGGCGCACGCCCTGGCTGGCGGTGAACCTCCTGACCGCGATCCTCGCCTCGTGGGTGATCTCGCTCTTCTCGAACAGCATCCAGGCGATCGTCGCGCTGGCGACCTTGATGCCGATCGTCGCCTCGCAGGGCGGCAACGCCGCGACCCAGACGCTCGCCGTCGCGGTGCGCGGCCTTGCCACCAAGGACCTCACGCCCTCGAACGCCGGCCGGATCGTCCTGCGCGAACTGATGGTGGGCGGGCTGAACGGGCTGATCTTCGCGCTGGTCATGGGGGCGACGACGGTCTTCTGGTTCGGCTCGCCGCTGCTCGCGCTGGTCATGGCGATGGCGATGATCATCAACCTTCTCGCCGCCGCGCTCGGCGGCATCCTCATTCCCCTCGCGATCGAGCGTCTGGGCTTCGATCCCGCGCTGGCCTCGGGCGCCTTCGTCACCACGGTGACCGACGTGGTCGGCTTCTTCTCGTTCCTGGGGCTGGCGACGCTGATCCTGATAGGACATTGACCCCATGCTTCCGACCGACATCAAGGCGGCCGCCCGCGCCGCCGCCTTCGCCCGCCGCAAGGAGGCCTTCGCCGCCCGCACCCCCGGCGACGGGCGCCGCCTGTCCGAGGTTCTGGACGGGTTCCGGGGCAGGGTGCTTGCGGGCTACATGCCGATGCGCACCGAGATCGACTGCCTGCCGGCGATGGAGGCGCATCTCGCGGCAGGGCAGGGCGGGCGGGTCTGCGTGCCGGTCATCCCCGGCCCGGCGCAGGCCCTGCACTTTCACGAATGGACGCCGGGGACGCCGATGGCGGCGGGCGCCTTCGGCGCGCTGATCCCCGAGGGCGGTGCCGAACTCGTTCCCTCGGTCTTGATCGTGCCCCTGCTGGCCTTCGACCGGCGCGGCTTCCGGCTGGGCTATGGCGGCGGCTTCTACGACCGCACGCTGGAAGGCCTGCGCGCCCGCGGGCCGGTCACGGCGGTGGGCTTCGCCTTCGCCGCGCAGGAGGTGGCCGAAGTGCCGACCGAACCGACCGACCAGCGGCTCGACCTGATCGTGACCGAAGCCGGGATCATCCGCCCGGAGGCCGGGGCATGAGGCTCCTGTTTCTCGGCGACGTGATGGGGCGGGCGGGCCGCGCGGCGGTGGCGGCGCGGCTCGCCGGCCTACGGGCGGACTGGGGGCTGGATTTCGTCGTGGTCAACGGTGAGAACGCCACCGCCGGGGCGGGACTGTCGGCGGCCCATGCCCGCGACATCCTTGCGGCGGGGGCCGATTGCGTCACCCTCGGCGATCATGCCTTCGACCAGAAGGACATGCTGTCGTTCATCGAGACCGAACCGCGCATCCTGCGGCCCCTGAACTATGCCAGGACCGCCCCCGGCAAGGGGGCGCGGCTGTTCGAGGCGCGGGGCGGGCGCAAGGTGCTGGTGGCGCAGGTGCTGGGCCAGGTGTTCATGAAGCGGCCCTTCGACGATCCCTTTTCCACCATCGACGCGACCCTGCGCTCGCACCCCCTGGGCGGGCTGGCGCAGGCGATCATCGTCGATGTCCATGCCGAGGCGACCAGCGAGAAGATGGGCATGGGCCACTGGTGCGACGGGCGCGCCAGCATGGTCGTCGGCACGCACACCCATGTGCCGACCGCCGACGCGCAGATCCTGACGGGCGGCACCGCCTACCTGACCGACGCGGGCATGTGCGGCGACTATAATTCGGTGATCGGCATGGACCGGCTGGAGCCGATGCGCCGCTTCGTCACCGGCATGGCCAAGGACCGCTTCACCCCGGCCGAGGGCGAGGCGACGCTTTCGGGCCTGTTCGTCGAGACCGACGACCGCAGCGGGCGCGCCACCTCGGTCAGGATGGTCAGGATCGGCGGGCGGCTTCAGGAGGCGCAGCCGTGAGAGAGCGGCTGTTGCCGGTGGCGCTTCTCCTGCTTCTCGGGATCGGCTGGGGATCGACCCAGCCGCTGGGCAAGATCGCGGCCTCGGGCGGGCAGGGCTATCTGGCGCTGGTCTTCTGGCAGTCGCTGATCGCGACCCTGGTGACGGGCGCCATCCTTCTTCTGCGCCGCCGGCCGGTGCCCCTTCATGCCGCCGGGCTGCGCTTTGCCCTGATGATCGCGCTGATCGGCACTTTGGTTCCCAACACGACCTTCTACATGTCGGTGCACCACCTGCCGGCCGGGGTCATGTCGATCATCATCTCGCTGATCCCGATGCTGTCCTTTCCCCTGGCGCTGGCGCTGCGGATGGAAAGCTTCAGCCTCGTGCGGCTGTGCGGGCTGGCCTGCGGGCTGGCGGGGGTGGCGGCGATCGCGCTGCCGCGCGCCAGCCTGCCCGACCCGGCGATGGCGGGCTGGCTGCCGGTCGCGCTGGTCGGGCCGCTCTGCTATGCGCTCGAGGCCAACATCGTCGCCCGCTGGGGCACGGCCGGCCTCGGGCCGATGCAGGCGATGTTCCTGGTCTGCCTGGCCGCGGCGGTGCTGGCGCTGCCGCTGGCGATCATGACGGGCCAGTGGTTCCTGCCCTGGCCGCCCGGCCGGCCCGAGCGGGCGCTGTTCCTCCTGTCGGGGCTGCACGGCATCCTCTATGCCACCTATGTCGGGCTGGCGCGGCGGGCGGGCGCGGTCTTTGCCGCGCAGACCAGCTATGTCGTCACCATTGCCGGCGTCGGCTGGGCGATGCTGATCCTTGGCGAACGCTTCAGCCTGTGGGTCTGGGCGGCGCTGCCGCTGCTCATGACCGGGCTGTTCCTCGTGCAGCCGCGCGGGCATCAGCGGGCATCGGCCGAGGCGCAGCCTTGATCTGGCGGGACCATCCCCTTTAGGGTGCGCGCAGGGCGCAAACGGAGAACAATGTGCTGGGGCTGGACCTATCTCAGACGATGCAGGCCTACATTTCCCTGGCGCTCCTGGCCGGGATGCTGGTCCTGTTCCTGCGCGAGACCTTCGCGATCGAGGTGGTGGCGGTCGGCACATCGGGGCTGATGCTGGTCCTGGGGATCATCCCATTCAAGGAGGTGAGCGGCGTCCTGTCGAACAGCGCCCCTTGGACCATCGCCGCCATGTTCATCATCGTCGGCGCCCTGGTCAGGACCGGCGCGCTCGAGAATGTCAGCCAGATCGCGGCCCGCAACGCCGCCAGGCATCCGGGCCTGACGCTGGCGGCACTGGGCATTCTCGTCACGCTCACCTCGGCCTTCGTCAACAACACGCCCCTCGTCGTGGTGATGATGCCAATCTTCATGGCGCTGTCGCGGCAACTGTCGATCGCGCCCTCGAAGATGCTGATCCCGCTCAGCTACATGACCATCCTCGGCGGCACGATCACCATGATCGGCACCTCGACCAACCTGGTCGTCGATGGCGTGGCGCAGAAGGCGGGGCTTGAGCATTTCAACATCTTCGAGATCACGCCCCTCGGCATCGTCATCGCCATCGCCGGGCTGATCTACCTGGGCCTCGCCGCGCCGCGCCTGCTGCCGGCCCGCGATTCGATGTCGCAGCTTCTCGGCGACCGCTCGAAGATGAAGTTCTTCACCGAGGTCGCGGTGCCCGAGGATTCGGCGCTGCTCGGCAAGGCGGTGGACGAGATCGACGTCTTCAAGCGCGGCGGCGTCCGGGTCGTCGATGTCTTGCGCGGCGATGCCTCGCTGAGGCGCGAAATGGCCGCGGTCCGGCTTCAGGCGGGCGACCGGGTGGTGCTGCGCTCGCCCATGTCCGAGGTTCTCGGCCTGCAAAGCAGCAAGCAGCTGCGGCTGGTGGACAAGCTTTCCTCGGTGCAGACCGAGACGGTCGAGGTGCTGATCGCGCAAGGCTGCCACATGGTCGGCCGCTCGCTCGGCTCGATGCGCCTGCGCCGGCGCTATGGCGTCTATCCGCTGGCCGTCCACCGCCGGAACCAGAACATCGGCCGGCAACTCGACGATCTGGTGGTGCAGGTCGGCGACACGCTGCTGCTCGAGGGCGCGGCCGCCGACATCCAGCGGCTGGCGACCGACATGGACATGGTCAATGTCGGCCAGCCCTCGGAGCGCGCCTTCCGCCGCAACCATGCGCCGATCGTTCTGGCGGTGATGCTGGGCGTCGTCGGCCTGTCGGCGATCGACCTTGCGCCGATCCAGATCCTCGCCTTCATCGGCGTGGCCATCGTCCTTGTCACCGGCTGCATCGACGCCGACGAGGCCTTTTCCTCGGTCGACGGGCGGCTGATGGCGCTCTTGTTCGGGATGCTCGGGGTGGGCGCGGGGCTGGAGCACTCGGGCGCGGTCGAGATGATCGTGGGCGGGGTCAGCCCCTGGCTTCAGGGCATGTCGCCCTATGTGCTGGTGTTCGTGGTCTATGGCCTGACCTCGTTCCTGACCGAGATCGTGTCGAACAACGCCGTCGGCATCATCGTCACGCCGGTGGTGATCGCGCTGGCCCATTCGCTGGGGGTCAATCCGCGGCCCCTGGTCATCACGGTGATGATCGGTGCCTCGGCCAGCTTCGCCACGCCGATCGGCTATCAGACGAACACGCTGGTCTATGGGCCGGGCGGCTACAAGTTCGCCGACTTCGTGCGCTTCGGCGTGCCGCTGAACGTGCTGTGCCTGATCGTGATGACCATCGCCGTGCCGCTTCTCTACGAGTTCTGACCGAAAGGAGAGGGATGCCCATGCGCCCCCGGCTTCTGATCCTGCCGCTTCTCGCCGCCGCCTGTGCCGCGCCCTTTGCCAGCCCGCCCCATCCCTTGCGCGCCGAAATCGGCGGAACCCGGATGGACGTGCAGTTTTCCGACGGGCGGACCTGCCGGGTCGAGGTGCCGATGACGGGGGGCGAGGGCGGCTTTGGCCCGGCCTGCCCGCAGGACTGGCACTGGCAGGTGACGGTGCGCCACCGCAACTGGCTCGAGCCGATCTTCGGCGCCGCCGTGTCGCCCTATGCCGACATCCTGCTCATCGGTCCCGAGGGTGCGACGGCGCGCTTCCGCGTGCCCTACACGCCCGACCACGGCTACTGACGCGGCCGCCGGGCGGGGTTGCGGGCCGCCACGCGCCTGACATATAGAGGCGCGAAATCGCGCTGAAGACCGACGGAGACGGACATGGCAGGCCATTCCAAATGGGCCAACATCCAGCATCGCAAGGGCAAGCAGGATGCTGCGCGCTCGAAGATGTTCTCGAAACTGGCGAAGGAAATCACCGTCGCCGCCAAGATGGGCGACCCCGACCCCGACAAGAACCCGCGCCTGCGTCTTGCGGTCAAGGCCGCGAAATCCCAGTCGATGCCCAAGGACGTGATCGACCGCGCGATCAAGAAATCGCTCGGTGGCGATGCGGCGGACTATACGGAAATCCGCTACGAAGGCTACGGCGTCAACGGCATCGCCATCATCGTCGAGGCGATGACCGACAACCTGAACCGCACCGCATCGAACGTGCGGTCCTATTTCACCAAGTGCGGCGGCAACCTCGGCCAGACCGGGTCGGTCAGCCATTCCTTCGACCGGCTGGGCGAGATCGCCTTTCCGGCGGCGGCGGGCGACGACGACCGGGTGATGATGGCGGCGCTTGACGCGGGCGCGAGCGATGTGGAGTCTGATCTGGAAGGCCACTGGATCTATTGCGACGCCGACGCGCTTGGCGAAGTGACCGAGGCGCTGGAAAGGCAGCTTGGCGAGGCCGACGAGGCCAAGCTGGTCTGGCGGCCGCAGTCGCGAACCGAGGTCGATCTCGAGACGGCGCAGAAGCTGATGAAGCTGATCGACATGCTGGAAGAGGATGACGACGTGCAGACGGTCACGCACAACTTCGACATCCCCGACGAGGTCGCGGCCCAGCTCTGACCTGCCGCGGTTCGGGCCTGCACTCACACAGGCCGCAGCACCCGGCCCGCCGCCGCCCTGACTGCCGACGTCAGCGGCCCGAGCGCGTCCCCCGGCAGGCGGGCGACCTGCCAGAACAGCGCCACATCCAGCGGCCGGTCCGGCGCCAGTGCGACCAGACGTCCGGCGGCGATGGCCGGGGCCACCAGGCATTCGGGATTCATCCCCCAGCCCAGGCCGCGCAGCGTCGCCTCGACAAAGGCCCCGGGCGAGGCGATCCGGTGGCAGGGCAGGGCCGGCGCCTGTCCGGTCAGGCCCCGCACCCAGTCCCGTTGCAGCCGGTCCTTGGCATTGAACTCTAGCGCGGGGGCCGCCGACAGGGCCGCGGCGGTCACGCCGTCCGCGAACCAGCGGGCCGCAAAGCCGGGCGTCGCCGTCGCCAGATAGCGCAGCGCGCCAAGCGCCCGGCAGTCGCAGCCGGGAACCGCGCGCCCGTCCGAGGTGACCGCGCCCTGCACCTCGCCCCGCCGCAGCCACTCGGCCGAATGGCCCTCGTCGTCGATGACCAGATCGAAGAGCGGCCCGTCGAGCCGCTCCATCGCGTCAAGGAACCAGCTTGCCAGGCTGTCGGCGTTGACGGCGATCCGCAGGGCCGGGCGGGCGGGCCGGGCAAGGCCGAGGTCGCGGGCAAGGCCCGCCTCGATCAGCGTCAGGTCGGCGGCGTGGCGGGCGAGGCGGGCGCCGGTGGCGGTCGGACGCGCCGGCGGGCCGCGCACCACCAGCGCCGCCCCCGCCGCCTCCTCGAGCGCGCGGATGCGCTGCGAGATCGCCGACGGGGTGACGTTGAGGGCGCGGGCCGCCGCGTCGAACGACCCTTCATGCAGGACGGCGGCAAGGGCGCGCAGCTGGTCACGGTCGAACATTAGAGATGCTTCATCAACATAAGAATGATTAAGTTGTGTTTACCGCGGGCCCGCCGTAGGTCAAGCCCGGTGACCCGGAGGGGCGACATGGCGGCAGGGCGGACAGGACGGCGAACCGGCACCGGGAGGGCGCCCGATGCTTGAGGCGGCACTTGCCGGGTTCCGGCTGGGGTTCGGGCTGATCCTGGCGATCGGCGCGCAGAACGCCCTGGTGCTGCGCCAGGGGCTCAGGCGCGAACATGTGTTCGCCACCTGCCTTTTCTGCGCCCTCTCCGATGCGGTGCTGATTTCGGCGGGCGTGTCGGGTTTCGCCGCCGCCTCGGCGACCGCGCCCTGGCTGGCGCCGCTTCTGCGATGGGGCGGCGTGGCCTTCCTGGCCTGGTACGGGCTGCGCTCGTTCCGGGCGGCGCTGCGGCCCGGCGCGGGGTTGCAGGCCGGCGAGGCGCCGTCCGAGACGCTCAGGCGCACGCTGGCGATGGTCGCGGCGATGACCTGGCTCAACCCCCATGTCTGGCTGGACACGGTGGTGCTGCTCGGTTCGGTCTCGGCGCAGTATGGCGGGCAGGGTCTCGGGTTCGCGCTTGGCGCGATGGTGGCCTCGTTCACCTTCTTCTTCAGCCTCGGCTACGGCGCGCGGCTGCTGGCGCCGGTCTTTGCGCGGCCCCGGGCCTGGCAGGTCCTCGACGGGCTTGTCGGGCTGACCATGTGGTCGCTGGCCCTGGGGCTGGCCCTCGGGTAGGGCCAGCCGCCCCGATCACCCGCCCCGATCACCCGCCCCGGTCAGCCGCGCGGGTCGAGCAGCCGCGCAATCACCGTCTTGCGCGACACCTGCCCGACGATGGCGGCCCCGTCGCGCACGGTCAGGGCGCGGGTCTCGTCCTTCAGCCGGCCCATCACGTCCTTGATCGGCGTGTCGATGTCGATTTCGCCGGCGGTGGGGGTGCTGTTGGGCGTCGGTTCGATCGCATCGCGCGCGGTCAGGACCGACAGCGGATTCATGTGGTTGACGAAGTCGGCCACATAGTCCGAGACCGGGTTGGCGATGATCTCGCGCGCGGTGCCGCATTGGACGATGCGGCCCCCCTCCATCAGCGCGATGCGGTCGCCGATCTTGAAGGCCTCGTCGAGGTCGTGGCTGACGAAGATGATGGTGCGCTGCAGTTTCGCCTGAAGCTCCAGCAACTCGTCCTGGAGCCGGGTGCGGATCAGCGGATCGAGCGCCGAGAAGGGCTCGTCCATCAGAAGGATCGGGGCGTCGGTGACGAAGGCGCGCGCGAGGCCGACGCGCTGCTGCATCCCCCCCGACAGCTCGCCCACCTTGGCGTCGGCGCGTTCGTGAAGCCCGACCAGCTTCAGCTGCCCGTCCACACGCTCGCGCATCTGGGCAGGCGACTGGCCTGCCAGCTCAAGCCCGAGGCCGACGTTCTCGCGCACCGTCCGCCAGGGCAGGAGGCCGAACTGCTGGAAGACCATCGCCACGATCTCGCGCCGGACGCGCAGGAGATCGTCGTGCGACGCTGCCGACACGTTGCAGCTCCAGCCCTTGTCATGGACGGTCACCCCGCCGCGGCAGACCGGGTTCAGCCCGTTCACGGCGCGCAGAAGCGTGGACTTGCCCGATCCGGAGAGGCCCATCAGCACGAGGATCTCGCCCCGCGCCACGCTCAGCGAACAGTCGTGGACGCCGAGAACCTGCCCCGTCGCCTTCTGGATCGACGTGCGGTCCTGGCCCTGGTCCATCAGCGGCAGGGCGCGGCCGGGATGGTCGCCGAAGACGATGTTGACCTTGTCGAACTCGACCGCGATCTCGGATGTGTTCGTGTCCCTGGCCATCACGCGTCTCCCTTGCGCAGCATCCGGTCAAGGACGATCGCCACCACCACGATGACGAAGCCCGATTCAAAGCCCTTGGCGGCGTTCACCGACTGGAGCGCGCGCATGACCGGGATGCCCAGGCCGTTGGCCCCGACCATCGCCGAGATGACGACCATCGACAGCGAGAGCATGATCGTCTGGTTCAGGCCGGTCATGATCTGGGGCAGGGCATAGGGCAGCTCGGCCTTGTAAAGCACCTGCCGCCGGGTCGCGCCGAAGGCGGTCAGCGCCTCGATCAGCGCGCTTGGCGTGCTCGACACCCCGAGGTGGGTCAGCCGGATCGGCGCCGGCAGCACGAAGATCACCGTCGCGATGAGGCCCGGCACCATGCCGAGGCCGAAGAACACGATCGCCGGGATCAGGTAGACGAAGGTGGGCAGGGTCTGCATCAGGTCGAGGATCGGGCTCATCGCCTGATAAAGCCTTGGCCGGTGGGCGGCGGCGATGCCGATCGGGACGCCCGCGCCCATGCAGACCATGCACGAGGCGAGGATCAGCGTCAGGCTTTCGGTCGTCTCCTTCCAGTAGCCCTGGTTGATGATGAACAGGAACCCGAGCGCCACGCCCAGGCAGATCTTCCAGTTGCGCTGAAGATACCAGGTCAGGGCGACGAAGACCGCGATCACCAGAAGCGGCGGCGGCGTTTGCAGCACCCACAGGATGCCGTCGACAAGCCCCTGCAGAAAGACGGCGATCGTGTCGAAGAAGCCGCTCATGTGGCCCTTCATCCAGTCGAACGCCACCTTCGACCAGGCGCCTATCGGGATCCTGTGCTCGATCAGCCAGTCCATGTCCCCCCCGGGCATCTCTGCCGCGCGTCCCCGCGGCCTTGTCATGCGAAAGGGCCCCGGAAAGGTTCCGGGGCCCTGCTATCTAGCAATCACTTCACCGCGGCTTCGACCGCGGCGACCGCATCCTTGCCGTCCTTGGTCGTCACACCGGCCAGCCAGGGCTTCCATGCGTCGGGGTTGGCCGCGACCCAGGCCTTGGCCGCGTCGTTGGGATCGGCGCCCTTGTCGAGGATCGCGCCCATGATCTCGTTCTCCATGCCCAGCGAGAAGACCAGGTTCTCCAGAAGCTTGCCCACGTTCGGGCATTCCTTGACATAGCCCGCGCGGGTGTTGGTGTAGACCGTCGCGCCCCCGAAGTTCGGGCCGAAATAGTCATCCCCGCCGGTCAGGTAGGTCATCTTGAAGTTCTTGTTCATCGGGTGGGGTTCCCAGCCGAGGAAGACGATGGCCTTGCCGTCCTTGTCGGCACGCTCGACCTGCGCCAGCATCCCCTGTTCCGAGCTTTCGACCAGCTCCATGTTCTTCATGCCGAAGGCGTCCTTGCCGATCATGTCGAGGATCAGCTTGTTGCCGTCGTTGCCGGCCTCGATCCCGTAGATCTTGCCGTCGAGGTCGGCCGCGTGCTTGGCGATGTCGGAGAAGTCCTTGATCCCCAGCTCGGCGCCCTTGGCGTTGGTGGCCAGCGTGTACTTGGCACCCTCGAGGTTGGCGCGCACCGTGTCGACGGTCTTGGCGTCGTGGTAGGGCTTGATGTTCGATTCCATCGTCGGCATCCAGTTGCCGAGGAACACGTCGATGTCGCCCTTGGCCAGCCCCTCGTAGGTCACAGGCACCGAGAGAACCTGGGTTTCCGTGTCATAGCCGAGCGCCTTGGCGATCAGCGAGGTGACGGCGGTGGTCGAAGTGATGTCGGTCCAGCCGACATCCGAGAAGGTGATCTTGTCGCAGCCCGCCGAAAGGGCGGGCGTCGCCAGTGCGAGGACCGCCGAGGCAAGCAGGATCGAGCGCAGTTTCATCAGTTGGTCTCCCCGTTTTCATTAATTGATGGATCAATTAACTTCATTCCCGACCTTCCGCGCAAGGAAAATCTTCGCTGCCCCGCCGGGAAGTTCGTCGGTCGGGCGCCAGCCTAACCCATCCGGGCGATAAGGCAATCGCCGCCGGGCCGCGCTTTTTTCTTGATTGACGAGTCAATAAAGGTTCTTGTAGCGGTAGTTTTCCGAAAGCAGGGACAGGACGATGCCCAAGGTGGGAATGGAGCCGATCCGCAAGGCGGCGCTGGTCAAGGCGACGATCGTCGAGATCGGGCGCACCGGCTCGCTTGACGTGACGGTCAGCCAGATCGCCAAGCGCGCCGGCATGTCCTCGGCGCTGGCGCACCATTATTTCGGCTCGAAAGAGCAGATATTCCTCGCCGCCATGCGCCATATCCTGACGCTCTACGGCGCCGAGGTGCGCGGCGCGCTGGCGATGGCCGGCACCCCGCAAGAGCGTCTGCGCGGCATCGTCCGCGCCAGCTTCTCTGCGGTGAACTTCCGGCGCGAGGTGATCAGCGCCTGGCTGAACTTCTATGTCCTCGCCCAGACCCTGCCCGAGGCCAAGCGCCTTCTGCGGATCTATCAGCGCCGCCTGCACACCAACCTGTGCCACGACCTGAGGAAGATCGTGGGCGCGCGCGCCGACGATGTGGCGCGCGGGCTGGGGGCGGTGATCGACGGCGTCTATATCCGCGAGGCGCTGAAGCAATCCTCGCCCGACGGCGACGGCGCCGTGTCGATGGCGCTGACCTATCTTTCCCTCGAACTGGAGGCGCGCGCATGATCGCCCAGCCCAAGGCCAGCCATTTCATCGACGGCCGCCATGTCGAGGATGCCGCCGGCGCCCCGATCGACGTGATCTTCCCGGCGACCGGCGAGGTGATCGCGCGCGTCCACGAGGCGACGCCCGCCGTCATCGAGCGCGCCCTCGCCTCGGCTGCGCGCGCCCAGAAGGAATGGGCGCGGGTCAAGCCGGTCGAGCGCGCACGAATCCTGCGCCGCGCCGCCGACCTGATCCGCGACCGCAACCAAGAGCTTTCGGAACTCGAGACGCTCGACACCGGCAAGCCGATCCAGGAAACCACGGTGGCCGATGCCGCCTCGGGCGCCGACGCGCTGGAGTATTTCGCCGGCCTCGCCCCGACCGTGACCGGCGAGACCATGCCGCTCGGCCGCGATTTCGTCTACACGGTGCGCGAGCCCCTGGGCGTCTGCGTCGGAATCGGCGCCTGGAACTATCCGACCCAGATCGCCTGCTGGAAGGGCGCGCCGGCCCTGGCCTTCGGCAATGCGATGATCTTCAAGCCCTCGGAAACCACGCCCCTGTCGGCCCTGAAGGTGGCCGAGATCCTGCACGAGGCGGGCCTTCCCGCCGGGCTTTACAACGTCGTGCAGGGGCGCGGCGCGGTCGGCGCGGTCCTGGTCAGCGATCCGCGCGTGGCCAAGGTGTCGCTGACCGGTTCGGTCCCCACCGGGCGCAAGGTCTACGCGCTGGCCGCCGAGGGCATCCGCCATGTGACGATGGAGCTGGGCGGCAAGTCGCCCCTCATCATCTTCGACGACGCCAATCTGGAAAACGCCGTGGGCGGGGCGCTGATGGCCAACTTCTATTCGTCCGGGCAGGTCTGCTCGAACGGCACCCGCGTCTTTGTCCAGAAGGGCATCAAGGACCGCTTCCTCGCCCGCCTGAAGGAACGGACCGAGGCGATCCGCCTGGGCGACCCGCGCGACCCGGACACCCAGATGGGGCCGCTGGTGTCGGCGGCGCAGCTCGACAAGGTTCTGGGCTACATCGAGGCCGGCAAGCGCGAGGGCGCGCGGCTGGTGACGGGCGGTCATCGCGCCGGACCGAACAGCGGCTGGTTCATCGCGCCGACCGTCTTTGCCGACGTGACCGACGAGATGGTGATCGCACGCGAGGAGATCTTCGGCCCGGTGATGGCAGTGCTGGACTTCGAACATGAGGAAGATGTCGTAAGGCGGGCGAATGCCACGGAATTCGGCCTGTCAGCCGGGGTATTCACCGGCGATCTGGCCCGCGGGCACCGGGTGGTGGCCGCGCTCGAGGCCGGCACCTGTTGGATCAACGCCTACAACCTGACGCCGGTCGAGACGCCGTTCGGCGGATCAAAGCAGTCGGGCGTCGGGCGCGAGAATTCCAAGGCGGCGATCGAGCACTACACGCAGGTGAAGTCGGTCTATGTGAACCTGGGCGACGTGGACGCGCCCTATTGATGGCCGGGGTC
This sequence comes from Pseudomonadota bacterium, assembly GCA_018240425.1. GTDB lineage: Bacteria > Pseudomonadota > Alphaproteobacteria > Rhodobacterales > Rhodobacteraceae > TMP-24. Next base: position 168,596 of record JAFEFU010000019.1, read on the forward strand.
GCAACCTTTGCCGAACGGGCCGGGGCCTGCGCGCCGATCCGCGGGCCAGCACCCTTTCCGGCCGCGGCGGGCGGCAATGTCGGGCTTGCGGATTTCACCGCGCTGACCGGGACGGAGCGGGATTGATGGGGGTGGCGATGGAAGCCGATTATGTGATCGTGGGTGCGGGCTCGGCGGGCTGCGCGATGGCCTACCGGCTGAGCGAGGCCGGCCGCAAGGTGCTGGTCATCGAACATGGCGGCAGCGACGCGGGCCCCTTCATCCAGATGCCCGGCGCGCTGTCCTATCCGATGAACATGCCGATCTACGACTGGGGCTTCCGCACCGAGCCCGAGCCGCACCTGGGCGGGCGCACGCTCGCCACCCCGCGCGGCAAGGTGGTGGGCGGCTCGTCCTCGATCAACGGCATGGTGTTCGTGCGCGGCCATGCCCGCGACTTCGACCACTGGGCAGAAGAGGGGGCGGCGGGCTGGTCCTATGCCGATGTCCTTCCCTATTTCCGGCGGATGGAGACCTGGCACGGCGGCAAGGATGCCGGCCGCGAGGGCAGCGAGTTCCGCGGCACCTCGGGCCCCCTGCACGTCACCCGCGGCCCGCGCAGCAACCCCTTGTTCAACGCCTTCGTCGAGGCCGGCCGCCAGGCCGGCTACGAGGCGACCGCCGACTACAACGGCGAAAAGCAGGAAGGCTTCGGGCCGATGGAGGCGACGATCTGGAAGGGCCGGCGCTGGTCGGCGGCCAATGCCTATCTGAAGCCGGCGCTGAAGAACGGCCGCTGCCGCGTTGTGCGCGCCTTCGCCCGCCGGGTGGTGATCGAGAACGGCCGGGCCATCGGCGTCGAGATCGCGCGCGGGGGCCGCGTCGACGTGGTCAAGGCCGGGGCCGAGGTGATCCTTGCCGCCTCGTCGATCAACACTCCGAAGCTGCTGATGCTGTCGGGGATCGGCGCGGCCGAACAGCTGATGGGGCACGGGATTGCGGTGGTGGCGAACCGCCCCGGCGTTGGCGCGAACCTGCAGGACCATATGGAAATCTACATGCAGTTCGCCTCGAAACTGCCTGTCACGCTTTACAAATACTGGAACCTCTGGGGCAAGGCGATCGTCGGCGCGCAGTGGCTGTTCACCGGCACCGGGATCGGCGCCTCGAACCAGTTCGAAAGCTGCGCCTTCATCCGTTCGGACAAGGGCGTGGACTATCCCGACATCCAGTACCATTTCCTGCCGATCGCGGTGCGCTATGACGGCAAGGCGGCAGCCGAGGGCCACGGCTTCCAGGCCCATGTCGGGCCGATGCGCTCGAAGTCGCGGGGCGCGGTCACGCTTCGCTCGGCCGATCCCGCCGATCCGCCGCGCATCTTCTTCAACTACATGTCGCATCCCGACGACTGGGCCGACTTCCGCAAATGCGTGCGGCTCACCCGCGAGATCTTCGCCCAGGCGGCGATGGAGCCCTACATGAAGTCCGAGATCCAGCCGGGGCCGGGCTGCCGGAGCGACGAGGAGATCGACGCCTTCATCCGCGAGCACGCCGAAAGCGCCTATCATCCCTGCGGCACCGCGCGCATGGGGCGGCGCGACGATCCCCTTGCCGTGGTCGACCCCGAATGCCGGGTGATCGGGGTCGAGGGGCTGCGGGTGGCCGACAGCTCGATCTTCCCGCGCGTCACCAACGGCAACCTCAACGCGCCCTCGATCATGACCGGCGAGAAGGCGGCCGACCACATCCTGGGCAAGGGAATGCTGGCGCCCGCCAACTCGGCGCCGTGGAGCAATCCGCGCTGGCAGATGGCGCAGCGGTAAGGGGCGCTGCCCCCCCTTTGGCCTGCGGCCAAATTCACCCCGGAGTGCTTCGCCAGGGGAAAAGGCGCCGGCCCGGGCTCAGCGCCCCGGCGCGCCGGCATGGAGGCGGGCGAGGGCGGCCTCGCACAGGCCGAGCGGCTCCCACTGGCAACCCTGGCAGAGGGTCTTGAGGCTGCCGGGCGGCACATTGGCGCGGATGCGTGCCCGCGCCTCGCCCCAGGTCAGGCGCTCGTGCGGGTCGAGCTTCAGCGCGGCGGCATGGTGGACCTGTCACGGTTTGGTGCCGCTCCTTTGAACACGTAATGTGCGGCAAAGGAGATGAATTATGGGCACATTCAGGACGGGTGAATTTCGCAAGGATGCGGTGCGTATCGCCCTGACGAGCGGGCTTTCTCGGCGTCAGGTTGCAGATGATCTGGGGGTCGG